>JBHGBC010000099.1:0-21954 GCA_041946805.1 bacterium | reverse complement strand
AAAGGCATTCCATCCACTCGATGATTCGGGCGGACACCAAGGTCCGCCCCTACAAAAATACCCTCACCCTAGCCCTCTCCCCGAGGGAGAGGGGATTAGGGGGTTGATCTCCCCAGCCAGCCCGATTGAAGAGCGGCCGGACACGCTTGATAAAAAGTACGCACTTACCGGATGAAGCCTTTTTTGTATCGTTCTCCAGATCCCTCACATGTCGTACAGCGTGTCGTCGTAGTTCCAGCCTCCTCCGCCGCCCATGCCCATGCCGCCGGGGCCTTCCTCCATAGCGCCGAACAGATGCCCCATCTCCTCCTCGACCTTTTCCGGATCCTCGCCGCTCTCCAGCCGCCGGATGGCCTCGCGCATCTCCGGCCCCAGGTCCATGCCGGTGTTTTCCGTCAACCGGCGCATAAAGGCCCCCATCTGGCGGGGATCGTTTTCATCCAGGCTCTCCGCCTCGCTCATCATGCGCATCATCTCCCGCTCGGCATGGGCCTGCTGCTCGGGGCTCATCTGGGCGAAGGGATCGAAATTCCCGCCGCCCGCGTCCGGCCCGCCACCCGGTCCCAAATCCGGCTCGACATCCGGTCCCGGGCCCGATGAGGCCTGCTTCCTCCCGATCGCAAAAGCGGATACCAGTTTCTTCATCCGGTCCGGTTTTCCACAATGGGGACAATCGGGTACCTTGGTTTCCCCGATCCGCTGCGTCCAGAATTGAAACACCGTCCGGCAATCTGAGCATGCGTATTCGTAAATCGGCATGGTTTAGAACCATTCCTCCCATGTTTCTTTCAAATCCAGGTGCATTCCATCAGCTGACACAACACCATCATATCATCGGAACGCGTCCCTCTCCAGAATGAAACACCGGACTCGTTCCCCGGCCTTGATTCATTCATTCGGCGATTTTTTTCCGCGCGAAATGGTTCCGTTTATCTGATTTTTCCCGTATCCTTCTCCGTAAACCCCTGCAGCCGGGAATTCATGGCCTATCATGATGGACGAAAAAGAACTGCGCGAAAAAACCCAGAAGATCGAAGCCCTCTTCGCCCGCGCGGGAACCGAAGGCAAACGACTGGCCGCCGAAGAAGCGCTGGAACGGATCAAACGGCGGTTGCAGTCCACATTCCAAAATGAAAAACCGGCCGAAATGAAATTTTATATGCAAAACCGCTGGTCACATCGATTGTTTGTCGCGCTATGCCGCCGTTATTCCTTGAAGCCTTATCGATATGTGGGCCAACAGTATACCACCGTAATGATCATGGTTCCCCGCTCTTTTCTCGATAACGTGCTATGGCCGGAATTTATCGAGTTGGATAACGTTCTGGAATCTTACCTCGATTCCATAACCGATCGCGTCATCCACGAAGAAGTGTTTTGTCACACGGAAGATGTGGAAGAAATCCCTGAACCACTTCAACTCCCATCCTGACTCCAATCCCTCAGAGGATTCAATTCGAAGCTTGATTCCTCATCGGCGCAATAAATGTCTCTTATCTCATTGTGACGTAATAATTTATGCTGTTTCTCTTGAAGTGGGTTTCATTCTGCTGGAAATAAGTTGCCCCCTTAAAACCATAGTTTGATTGATCGAAATCGGATCATTTAATCACACATTTCCCCATACTTGACTTTATTTATAAATTAAATCGAGTATATAATGTCCGACACAATTCCGTTCATTCGATTCATGACCCTTGGGACCCAGGAGAAGATCCCCCCATGACCAGACGTTCTCACACCGCGATCCAACCATTTCTTATCCTGAATCTCATCCTATCCCTCTTCCCTTGTGCGCTTTTCGCGGGGGATTCCAACCTGCCCCTGGATCAATTGCCCCCGGCTGCCACCCGCGCCATCGGATTTCAACAAGACGTCAAGCCCATCCTGGAGCGCAGTTGCCTGCAATGCCACGGCGAGAACCTGAAGATGGGCAATTTTGTCATCTCCTCGAGGGAAGGGGTTCTGCAGGGAGGAACATCCGGCCCGGCGGTGGTTCCGGGCGACAGCCGCCAAAGCCTGCTCATTCACCTCGTTTCCGGATTGGTGACCGATAAGTTCATGCCGTTATCCGGTGACAAGTTAACCCCGGAGGAAATCAGTGTTCTCCGTGCCTGGATCGACCAGGGCGCGGCCTGGGAGGAAGGCTTGGTCCTGGGCGCCAATGCGGCCGCGGGAACTTCCAAACTCACGCTCCACCCACCCCGCTTGCCCGATCCCCGGTCCGAGGCGGAGTTTTCGAATCCCATCGATTGGTTATTGCGGGATTATTATCAGAAGCATCAAATCGACACCGGTACGGTGGTGGACGACCGGATCTTCGCCCGGCGGGTGTACCTGGACGTGATCGGCCTACTTCCCGACCCTGAGGAGTTGGCCAATTTTTTGAACGATCACCGGCCGGACAAGCGCGAACGTCTGGTGCGGAAGCTGCTCCTCGACAACCGGCGTTATGCCGAGCATTGGATGACCTTCTGGAACGACCTGCTGCGCAATGAAAACCGCGGCACGGGATTCATCGACGGCGGCCGCCAACAGATCTCGCAGTGGCTGTACCGGTCTCTGGAAGAAAACAAACCATACGACGTCATGGTGGCCGAACTGATCGATCCCGTCAGCGGTTCGGAAGGTTTTATCAAGGGGATCATCTGGCGGGGGGTGGTGAACGCCAGCCAGACCCCAGAAATGCAAGCAGCCCAGAACCTCTCGCAGGCGTTCATGGGCATCAACCTGAAATGCGCCTCTTGCCATGACAGTTTCATCAACAATTGGAAACTCAAAGACGCCTACGGCCTGGCGGGCGTCTTCTCCGAAAAACCGCTCGAAATGGTCCGCTGCGATGTACCCCAGGGCATCACCGCGCCGGTGAAGTTTTTGTATCCCGAATTGGGAGAAATCGATCCGAACTCAACTCTTCCCGAACGCCGAAAACAACTCGCCTATATCTTCACCCGCAAGGAAAACGGCCGCTTCGCCCGGACTTTCGTCAACCGGCTGTGGGCGCAGTTTTTCGGCCGGGGGATCGTGGAACCGGTCGACGACATGGACGCCCCGCCCTGGAGCGCGGAGCTGCTGGAATGGCTCGCCTACGATTTCGCGAAGAACGACTTTGATGTCAAGCGCGCCATCCGTTTGATCCTCACCTCCAAGGCGTATCAGCTCCACGCCGTGGATTTTGATGCCAATGACAAATCCTTCGTGTTCCAAGGGCCGATCGTCCGCCGCATGACCGCCGAGCAGTTCTCCGACGCCGTTTCCACCCTCACCGGGACCTGGCCGCCCGCGCCGCACTATTTCTTTCAAACTGAAGGGCGCGGCCCGGCGCCCCAGCATTTTCTGGATCACAAATTCCTGCGCTATGCCAGCGGCCGGATCCACTCGGGCACCGTGGCCATAGAGGTAGATATCAGCGGGGCCTCGATTCTCCGTCTGGTCTCCACCGACAACCAGGACGGCCGCTTGCCGGCCCAGGTGCTCTGGGGAGATCCCAAACTCACCGGGCCCGAAGGAGAAGTGGATCTGACCACCTTGTCCCTGAAAAACGCCGTCACGGCCGACGCGGCTTTCCCCGAAACGCTGAACTCCTCCATTGAACTGCCTGACGATATCAAGGAAGTCCTGTCACGGGGCTGGGTGACGCACAGCCAATCGGCGCTTACGTTCGAAATTCCCGAGGGATACACGTCGTTCCAATGCGTGGCGGTCTTGCTGGAAAAACCAGGAGATCTGCAAATCGCATTTGACGCGAAATTTTATGTACTAACCGGTGAAGACAACGTCCGGGCTTCGCTGGCCGATTCCAATCCCTTGATGCAAGCGTTGGGACGCCCGAACCGCGAGCAGGTCGTCACCCGCCGCGATTCCCAGGCCACCACTCTCCAGGCACTCGAACTCAGCAACGGCAATACGCTGCAACGAATCCTCAAGCAAGGCGCACGCAACTGGCTGAAGGAGGAATCCGATTCACCCTCGCGCCTGGTCTCCCGAATTTTCCAAAAAGCCCTGGGGCGTGATCCCGCACCGGCGGAGTTGGAAGTCGCGCAAGCAGTTCTCGGCGGCGAGGTCAATCCCGAAGGCGTGGAAGACCTGTTGTGGATCATCGCCATGAAACCGGAATTTCAATTAATCTATTAACAATTATGGATCGAGGTGGAATCATGAAAGCCATAACCAATTATTCCTGGAACCGGCGTGAATTCCTGCGGACCGCGGGAGCGGCCACCCTGTCTGCCTTGGCGGCCGGATATCCCCGGGCCGTCCGGGGCGAAGAAAGCGCGCCGGAAAAGATCGAGCCGCGCGCCGACACGCTGATCGTCTTGTGGATGGCGGGAGGCATGGCCCATACGGAAACTTTCGATCCCAAACGCTACACGCCGTTTGAACCGGGGATCAAGCCGTCCGAGGTCCTCAGCACATTTCCGGCCATCGATACCGTCGTGGATGACATCCAACTCTCGCAAGGGCTGGAAGCCATTGCGGGCGTCATGGACCGGGGAACGTTGATCCGCACCTTCCGGGCGGGCGATCTGGGATTCATCCTCCATTCCCGCCACCAGTACCATTGGCATACCGGCTATGCGCCCCCGCAATCCGTGGCCGCCCCGCATATCGGCGCGGTGATCGCCCGCACCCTGGGACCGAAAAATTCCGCCGTGCCCGCGTTCATCGACATCGGCCAGCGCTTCGAGGGCAACGGCGAGGCCGAGGAACTGAAGGCGTTCCACCAGTCCGGTTTTCTGGGCAGCGAATACGGCCCCTTCATGATCCCTGATCCCGGGCGGTCCATGGACGCCATCCAGCCGCCGGAAGGGATGAGCCCCGGCCGGTTCGCCAACCGCTACGCGATGTTCAAGAAGATGGTCGCGGCCAGTCCCATCGGCGAGTTCGGCAGCGATTATCAGCGGGAATCGTTGATGCGGTCCCTGGAGAATTCGTACCAGCTGCTCAGTTCACCGGCTGCCAAGGCATTTGACTTGACACTGGAACCCCAGGAAAGTTTTCAGAAATACAACACGGGCCGTTTTGGATTGGGGTGCTTGCTGGCGCGGCGGTTGACCGAAGTGGGCGCGCGGTTCATCGAGGTCACAACCGAGTACATTCCCTTCATGGGGTGGGACACGCACGAAAACGGCCACACGCGCGCCGCCGATCTCAAGCGCCAGGTCGATGAGCCCATCGCCCAGCTGGTGCTGGACCTGGAAGAACGGGGCCTGCTCGGCCGCACGCTGATCGTGCTCGCCAGCGAATTCAGCCGCGACATGATGGTGGAAGGCAAACCGGACAAAAAGGTCAAGGACCAGGTGGAGATTCCCGATGTGATCACCGAACTCAAACATTACGGGATGCACCGGCATTTCACCGACGCCGGTTCCATCCTGATGTTCGGAGGGGGAATCAAGAAAGGATTTCTATATGGTTCGACGGCGGAGGAACGGCCCTGCCGGATTTTCGAAAAACCCGTCACCATTCCCGACCTGCACGCCACGATTTACCACGCGATGGGCATTCCTCCCACGCTCAGCTATGAGATCGAGAAACGCCCGTTCTACGTGACCGAGGACGGCAAGGGCAACCCGGTCATGGAACTGTTCGCGTAAACTGCGCATTCCCCCCGGTATTCCAGGGTTTGTTGGTGGATTTCGCGAAACGCAATCCATCTGAGCTTGGTTTTTGAAAGGGAAGAAAATCAATTCAAAAGTTTTTCATACCTCAATGCTGCCCAAAGAAGCCTGGACCATGCTTTCTGATCCAATCCAGTTCGGCTTCACGGCCTAAATCCCGCTTTTTCTTCTCCGACTCGATCCACCGGTGGCGGGCGATTTCAGCGCGCACACGGGGGATTAATTCTTTCTTGACGACGAACGGCGCCCAGGTTTCCCGAAAGGCTTGCCCATATTTTTTGATCCATTCTATCGCCGCTTCGTTTTCGGACAGTTTCGGGTGCTCCTTGACGTATTCACGGATCTCCTCGGCCTGCAATAAAATGAATTCACCGGGAGTCAAAAGGGTTACATGATCATCTCGACACATTTTATCTGGGTGATAAAGAAATTGGTCCATGTTCATCAAACCATCTTATCTCATTCGATCCATCGATCCACTCTTAAAAAAACCAGATATACCTGCCCCATATATGGACTTCTTTATCTATCCTCTCTCATTGGATTTTAATCGAACATCCATCAGTTTCTGATGGTCCAAGCCCCGCCGGGGCGTGTTTGGATCAACTTTTCTCCCTATCTCCTCTCTCATATAGTTATATCCACGAAATCCGGCAGACATTCCAGTCTGCCCCGGCTCCACAAAATTTTCAAGACCACATCCCATTTCCGCGTATCCGCTGGATGAGTTGATCAAGCCAGCTTATCGGTCCCGGCCGGCGGCCGGTCCGGTTCTGGACAAAAAACGCCTGCCGTTTCGGTTGCTATCCTTAACTGAAAAATATATATAAAAACAGGTAACTTGTCATTCGCTGGAATTGTTTCAATACGCTTTCCGTATAAAAAGGATTAATATCCAATTAACAGCCTATTGTAAATGAATATGTTACGTGTAACTGTCTGCTCGATTTCAGAGATGGAATGTCTTACGTCCTTCAAGGCTACCTTCACCCTGACCCTCTCCCAGAGGGAGAGGGGAAAAACAGGCTCTCCCAGAGGGAGAGAGGGAATCGATTCGCGTTCCCATGGCACTGCATTTTTGTGTTCCCGTTGTGGGAGGATGGGAAAAGCGATAATGTCCGGATAAACAGCCGCCGCATGATATAGTATGGTATTCAAAAGGTGATTCCGGTTTTGGGGCCGGCAGGAACCTATCCAGAAGCTAAAGCGATTCGATTCCGGGCGTTATAACTTATGAAGATCCAACGTAGTTTTCCCGTTCTCCTCTGGCTGATAGCCCCCGCCGTGATCTGGGGAGAAGCCGTCATCAACGAAATCCATTACAATCCGCCGGACAATGATCTCGAGGCCGGCTCGTATCGCGAGTTCATCGAACTCTACAATCCCGGCGCGGAAGGCCTTGATCTAACTGGATATGAATTCGCGGCGGGGATCACCTACAAATTTCCCGCTGGCATGAAATTATCTCCGGGGGGCTATCTGGTGATCGCCCGGGTACCCACCCATGAGATGTGGAGAAACAAATCATATGCCATTTTAGGACCATATGAGGGAAAACTGTCGGACAGCGGCGAAGTGATTCTGTTCATGAAGTCCGATGGGACCACATTGGAGAGTTTTCGCTACAGCGATTCCCCTCCCTGGCCGATCGGCTGCGATGGGTATGGATCCAGCCTGGAAAGGATCTCGTGGGATCTTCCCGCGGAGGATTATCATTCCTGGCGGCCATCCCTGACGAATGAAGGTACGCCCGGGAGAAAAAATTCCGTGGCTTCCGTGCCGTCCCGCCCCGTCCTGGTTGCGTATCAGTTCGATCCACCTCACCCTTCCTCCCGGGATTCGGTAGTCCTACGGATTCAGCTCGATACGCCCAGCGCGGTGGCTTCCGTCAACCTGCGTTGGGAACGCGCAGGGGTGGATATGAGCGCGGCCGCCGGTGGCCCCCCCTGGGTGGTTCCCATGGAACGAAAATCGGAATCAGCGGAGAGCGTGACCTATGAAGCGGTCATCCCTCCGGCCCGGCCGCAAACCCTGATCCGCTGCAACGTGGAGGTCATCCGCCCGGACGGACAAAGCGTCCGGCTGCCCCACGCGGCCGAACCGAATCCTTTTCTCTCCTATTTTGTCTATGACGGCGAGATCACATCCCTGTTGCCGATCCTCTGGATTCTGCCCCCGGTATCCACCACGTTGATCACCCCCAGCGGCGCGGTCAGCGCCGTCGCGTGCCTGCCGCGGGGCGCCTCGGTTCCGGATTTGTTCGACGGGGCGGAAATTCGTAACTCCCGCAACGGACTGAAAGCCCGTTTCATCAAGGGGCGCGAATTTTATGGGGACCGCACCATCAATATCATCCCCGAGGAACCCGCCGGCGGCACCAATCCCGGGGCCAGCTCGCCTTTTCGGGAACACCTCGGTTTTTGGTTTTACCGCGAGATGAATGTATTGTCGCCTTGGGCCGAATTTTACCGGATTATCACGCTGCCCGCCCAAGCCGGAGCCGCCCACAAGCAACAACTGGCCGTTGAACAGGTGAACGAGAATTTTCTGGAAATGAACGGACTGAATCCCCTGGGCGATCTCTACAAGCGCGTGTATTCCAATCCCAATTGGGAGAAACATACGAACAAGGATGAGGGAACCGACAGCATCAAAATGCTGGAGGCCGCGATTCAGGTCAAGGATCCCGCAAAACGGCGGGAGGCCATTGAGCGCTATCTCGATCAGGAAAACTTTTTGAACTACAGCGTGGCCTCGGTATTGACCAGCAATTGGGACGGATACTGGAACAACCACTGGATGTACCTCGATCCGCGCCCGGGCAGCCGGTGGGTTATCATCCCGTGGGACCTCGACTGGCTATGGGGTTCCACCACCGCCGAGATGTACGCCCGCATGCCCCTGTCATTCCCCATCGACGGCGAGGCCATCGGCGCGCCGCAGGCGTCGCGGGCGCCCGGCCCCATCACCGCGCCACTCCACAAGGACACGGAATTCTACCAGGAGTATGAGCGCCGGATGCGGATCGAGCTGGGCCGGCGCTTCACGATCCCCAAGCTCATGAACAAAATGGATGAAATCCAAACGCTGCTCTTGAATGACCTGGAGCTGATCGAACAGCAGACGGGAACCCGCCAGTCCCGACGGTATAACGTCATCCGGTCCTCGTACGCGGACATCAAGCGTTTCGTGACGCAACGGTGGGATTATCTGAACGGCGTGCTGCCCGTGTCCGTCGAGGATTGGGCGGTGTATTGAATAAGCGAGCGGAAATTCGTATTCGTTCTCCCAAGAGATCGATGTTCCAGCCATGGATGCTCCTCTTCGCTATTGAAGCTCCTGCCGTAGTCCAGATGTACCTTCGCGAGTATGATATTTTCCATCCCAATAGGGTCGCGCAGTCAGCCGGTCGTTCAAATCATCCAGTCCATGGATTCGGATTCGATTTCCATATCAACCATCGATGGGACGCCTATGAAAAACCACTCACCACTCCGGAATGCCTTTACCTTGATCGAATTACTGATTGTCGTCGCCATCATCGGCATTCTGGCCGCCATCGCCGTTCCCAATTTCCTCAACGCCCAGGTCCGCGCCAAGGTGGCCCGCAGTTACGCCGACATGCGCAACATCGGGACCGCCATCGAGGCGTTCCGGTTGGATAAAAACGTCATGCTGGTGGACCTGTGGGACGACGACTACGAATGGGCCACCAAACGGATTATGGATGTCTTCAACGGGGTGGGATTCCGGTCCAACCAGTTGCAGCGCACGGGGGAAGATGTCCTCGCGGTGCTCACCACGCCGGTTTCGTATATGTCCAGCGTGCCCAAGGACCCGTTCATCGAGCGCTACGGCGTGGATGTCCACGGCGGGAACAACGTGAACTTCAAAACCTATATTTATGGCGATTTGGAGATCCTGGACGCCGATATCGGCGGGTTTTACGTTCCGCTTTACAATCCCAAACAGAACACAACCAACATGTACGGCGTGAAGCCCCTGCGCCCGTTCGAATGGGTGTTGCTCGGCTTTGGTCCCGACGGCGACATGCCCAGCACCACCTGGGGGGTGCCCTACGACAGCAGCAACGGCCTGACCTCCAACGGCGAAATCGTGTACCGTTCCGGCGGCGGCACGAAATAAGGCCGGAGGTGGAAACGGATCTGGTTCATACGGGGAATAAGCGAACCCGGCCGGCAGATTGGTCCGCCCATGCATTCTTACCAGACGTGGCGGCATAAAGTAGAAACGATCCTGAATTGTTCTATTTGCCGTAGCGCAGGCATCCAACCTGCAACTATATTTTTTGTCGCTCCTTCTTCCCTCACCCTGATCTTCTCCCAGAGGGAGAGGGAACGGGGAGGGCGAACCTCCGGGTGAGCCGCATGGGTTGCCGAGGTGTCATGAAATATCGGCTCGGCGGGAGCCTCGCCCTCCCCTCATTCATACGAACACATTGGTGAATCTGGAAATGGTTCCCAGAAAGGAATCCCATGTTTACCAAGGAACAATTCATTCAATCCATCCAGCATGAAACCAATATCTGCAAGCATTTGTACACCAAGATTCCGCCTGGCGGGCTGGCTTACCGCCCCACGCCCGGTCAACGCTCCCTGCTGGAACTGATGCAATACCTGACCGTGATCGGTTCCCTTACTGTCCAAGGTCTCCTTCGGAATGATTGGAGCCACGTCGATGAAATCATCGAAAAGTCCAAGTCACAAACCGCGGACCGGTTCTGCGAGGCCATGGACCGGCAATGCGAGGAGATCAAGCGCTTGTTGCAGCCCGTAACGGAAGAGGATCTGCTGCACAAGGATACTACCACCGTGATCAATACCTCAATCAAAATGGGGGAAGGGCTGGTGATCCTGGCGCTGAAATTTCTGACCGCCTACCGCATGCAGATGTTCCTGTACCTGAAGGGCGCGGGCGTGACGGATATCAATACTGCCAATTGTTGGCTGGGAATGGATAGACCGGCCAGTTGAACCATCCCGCGGCTTCAGGCATCTCCATCCAGAATCTCTTCCAGGGAAGGATGGCGCAAGGTGGATTTCAGCAGGTAATAGCCGTTCTGGGCGGCCCGCCAGGCTTCGCGGGGCGAGCGGATATCGGTGAGCTTGCGCCAGAGATAGCGGGGGCGTGTGTGGAATTCGCGGATGGCCTGGTTGCGCAGTTCGATCACCCGCCGGCCGGGAATCGAGCCGATCTCCATCTGGGGAAACGCGTTGGCGCTGGAGTTGTCCACCGAATCGACATCCTTGTCCACCCAGCCCTCCCGGATCGCCTCGGCGCGCATGTCGGTCCCCATCCGGGGCGCGGCCACGTTGAAGGAGACGAAATCGGGATCGAGTTCCTTGGCGAACTCGATGGTGTGCCGCGCGGTTTCCGCGGTTTCGCCGGGCAGGCCCAGAATGAAATGCGCCAGCGTCCGGATGCCCAAAACCCGGCACAGGCGGAACACTTCCTTCACCCGTTCGGGGGCGATGCCCTTTTCGATCGAGTTCAGAATGCCCTGGTCGGCCGATTCCACGCCGAACTGGATGGTATGGCATCCGGCCCGGGCCATGAGCGTGAGCAGTTCCTCGTCCATCACGTCCACGCGCGAAAGGGTGATCCAATCGAAGCCGAGTTTTTCCTCGATCAGCCGGTTCAGGAACTCCGTGGAATGGCGCCGGTTGACGCCGAAGGTCAGGTCCTTGATCCACAATTCGCGGATGCCGATTTCCCGGACATACCGCAATTCCTGCAAGGTGTTGTCGAGATCGCGCAGCTTGTGATCCCACTTGCCGTTGAAGCAGAATGAACAGGTATACGGACAGCCGAAATCGGTGAGAAACGACGCGAAGAGTTTGCGGCGTCCGTGGGGGATGCGGTATTTCGCCAGGTCCAGCAGGTCGTAGCGGGGAATAGGGAATGAAAAGTAGCGTTTGCCGGGGTCCACGCCGCGGATGAATTCTTCGCCGGACCGGTAAAGCAGGTTGGGTATGGGGCCTTCGTGCTCGGAGCGGCCAGTCCGGGGATTCCAGGAACGCAGGAAAGTGTCAACCGCGTCCGAGGTGAAATCCAGCAGCACGGCGGTCAACCAGCCATGGCGGGCCATGAGTTCCCGGCCTTTGCTGACCAGCACGTCGCCCGTGCCGATGACGGGGACCGAGGGGGGAATCTCCAGGCTTTCGAGAAAGTCGAAATCCTGCTTCCAACACACCCCGCCGGTGAGAAAGACGATCGCCTCCGGCTGGTGGGCATGGATACGCCGCTCCGCTTCTTTGCAGGTCAGCCGGTGGACGTTGGCGTCGAGGAAATCGACCTCGTTCCGCCGCGACAAGATGCCGCTCTGCACGACCAGGTCATACGGGTGCCAATAGTAATTGGCCTTGGCCGTGTGGCTGCAGTAGTAATCCCGCAGGTAGGGTTTATCGCCGGGCGGATTGAGTAACAAGACACGCATTTCGGTTACCGTTCGCGGAGCGTTGGCTCTATCTTCGTGGGCGGGATGACCAGGGGTGTTGTCCCTGGCTATCCGATGACGCCCATTGAGGGCAACCCTCACCCTGATCCTCTTCCAGAGGGAGAGGGAAGGATTTATTCCTGTCTCACCCATCAAATGAATCCCTGAAGGGGATTCAAGGTGAATAGCCGTAGGCGATAGCCTACGGTTTTGGGGAGAAACGGCCAACCCCCTAGGGATTGAACTCTCAACATTCGATCCCTTCCGGGTCGTTTTTTTAAAGATTACGTACCGGGGTTGTAACCCCCGGCTATTCCCTTTCAATCCTTTCCGGATTGAATGCGGACGGAACGCTTTCGCTCTTTATTATACCGCCCTACCGCAACAAATCCCGTAGTTGGCGCATGCCATACACCATGTAGTTCTTCAGGATCTTGGGCGAGGGATTTTGCAGCAGCGTGCGCAGGATGAAACGCGGCCGGAGGTAGAACGAGCGCAGCGCCTCCTTGCGCAGCGGCTCCAATTCTTCCAAGGTCAGATGCAAGGTGGGCAACGCGGGATGGTTATACGCCGCCTTGGGCAGTTCACCGTTACGCAGCAAGCCTTCTTTTACAGCGATGTCATAAAATTCCGTGCCGTGGAACGGGTAACTATAGAAGAACTCGATGAAATCGGGATCCAGCTTCCGCGCGAATTCCTTGGTGCGGTTGAAGGTTTCGCGGCTTTCCCACGGCAGGCCGATCAGGAAATACACGCTGCTCTTGATGCCCGTCCGCCGGCACAGTTTCACGGCCGGTTCGATCTTTTCGAACTGCAACTGCTTGCGCATCATCTCGAGCATTTCGGGATCGCCGCTCTCGACCCCGAAGGCGATGAGCCAGCAACCTGCTTTCTTCATCTCCCGAAGCATCTCTTCGTTCAGCGTGTCGATGCGGCTGTTGCACGACCATTGGATGTCCAGGCCTTCCTGTTGAATGGCCTGGCAGAGCGACATTACCCAGCGCTTGTTGGCCGTGAAAAGATCGGACCGGAACAGGAAATTGCGGATGCCGTGGCGTTCGACGCATTCCTTGAGTTCGGCGATCACGTTTTCGGGCGTCCGGTTGCGCGTCCTGGAACCTGACACCGCCGGGGCCAGGCAATAGACGCACAGGAAAGGGCAGCCGCGGCTGGCGACGATCGTGGTTTGCGGTTCGCCCGTGTCGGGGCGGATATATACCGAATTGTCGATTAGAGACCGCGCTGGGAAAGGGATGGAATCGATGTCTTGGATGTATCCCCGGTCCGGATTGCGCCGGATCTCCGTGCGGGTGCGGTACGTGATGCCCGCGATGTCCTCCCAGGGCTTGCCTTCCGCGAGTTCCACCACTGTCTCTTCGTATTCCCCGCGCATGACCACGTCCAGAGGGGGGTATTGATCCAGCGCGGCGGTATCCAGTTTGATGAAATGCGCGCCCTTGGTCACCGTGACGATGCCGGGATCGAGGGCCTTGGCCTTGGCGGCGGCGATCATATCGTCCTCCAGCGTGGGCGTGGTGATCGAGAGGATCAGCGCGTCCGGCTGGTATCCTTGCAGATCCTGGACAAAATCGTCCCACCCCCGGCCTTGCGCGGGATAATCGGCGATCCGGCACTCAACCCCCGCCCGTTCCAGCACCGCTCCCATGTAGAGCAAGTCCATGGGAGGCCGGAGCGCCACGGTATGGAGCTCCTCCAGGGGTGTTTGGCACCGCTCCTCCCGGATGTATTTCCCGGTGGGGGGAACGATGAGAAACGCTTTCTTCCACTTTCGCTGCAACACCGAATTGGGCCACCTCCTGGATTCGGTTGAGTCATTCCAGAGTATCTTGAAATAATTACATGCGAATATTCGCTCGAGGGTGCGGATAGCAGGGATAGCGCCCTTTCAGGATATTCTTACCCTCACCCTGGCCCTCTCCCAGAGGGAGAGGGAATTCATTCCCGGGATTCCGCCTCAATCCCTGGATCACAATTGTTACCGGGTTTGCATCCTGGTTTAATCACCTGCCAGGATATTGGAGCAGTGAAATGCGTACTTCACCAGGACTTAATCGACGATTCGGTACTGGTTGAACCGGTCCACCTGGTCATACCAGGTATAAAAATCACCCCTGGCCTGGAGTATCTCCTCCGCGGCCAAAATACCCATCTGGATGGATTGATCGAGATTGTTGTGGCGGAACAAACCCTGGCGGCCGGCGGTCAATAGATTCTTCAACGATTGCAGATACGATAATAAATCCCGCCGATGCTGTTCATATCCGATCTCATACAAAGGATACCCTTCCCGGATACGCACCGTGAGGGCGTCGCTGGCGCGCGTGGCCACCAGACCGGAGGCAAGCAGCACTTCGTCCACCCGGCGGGCCAAATCCAACGGCGCGGCTTGCCAGGTCTCTGAATCCACCGCACAAGGGAACTCCACGCACAGGCACGTCCGGCAGTCCCGTTCTCCGCGGGGATTGAAGTTGCCGGGAACGCTGATCCGTGAAAAAGGAACATGGTCCTCAGGATAATAAAGCCAAGTGTCTGGGATGCTTAAATCTTCCGGATACAACAGGTAAAGCAAGACCAGCGCGCGGAACCGCAGCGATTCTGCCGCGTAATGGATATCCGGCGGGGGCGCAGGCTTCAACAACCCTGCCAGGGCCGGCAAGGGGAGGGTCGAAACAACGGCCTCACAGGGGAAACGGCGGAGACCTTCCGGTCCCCGCGCTTCGACATACTCCACACCGGAGTTCCCCAAACCGGCGGCGGTCACGTCATGGCTGTAATGGATCAGACCCCCCATGGCTTCGATTTCCTGGGCGAATTTTTGTGGAATCTCACCAATCCCGTTGGGAGGATAGAGAAACTCCGCCACGTAGGTTTTACCGCTGGACAACAAGCTATCGCGCAAGGCATGCCAGATATTCTCGCCCCGCAGGCGGACCCGGGCGGTCTCGGCGGTGATCCGGCTCGCGGGAATCCCCCAGACCTTCTCGGCGAAGGGCAGGAAAATCCGGCGGTAGAGCGGCTCGCCGTAGTAACCGATGACATACTCTTCGTACGATCGGGCCTGAGCCTGTTTGCGCCGGAACAGGACGCTGAGGGCGGAGGCGGTGAAGGAGACCGTCGATGCCAATCCCAGCGCCTGAAGAGTCGGCAGCACCTTGATCGGGTAGGGGATATACCGCCCATTCAGGTACATGCGGCTGGAACGTTTGACAGTGATCATCCGCTCCTGGCAAAAGGTTTTGATGAATTGCTTGACCTCGGGGATATCGGTATGGAACCGGTGCGGGCCCAGGTCCAGTTTATATCCATTCCAGGTGATGGTTTTGGCCAGGCCGCCGGGCTGCGCGTCGCGTTCGATCAAGGTCACGGCGCGCCCTGGCTGTTCCCGCAACAGTTTCCAGGCGGTGGCCAGGCCCGCGATGCCGGCTCCGAGAATCACGAGGTTCGAGGCGCGCTCATTCATGATGGGATGACGAAGGCGGGACTGGATTTTCGGCTTTCCAGAACAGGCGCACTCGAAGAATCGTCCAAACGGCGGTGAAGAAATCGCGCCAGCCGATTTTTTTGCCCTCGGCAATGGTCCGGGCCTTGAACGAGACCGGCACTTCGAGAATCCCGTATTTCATTTTCAACACCTTGCTGGTCACTTCCGGGCAAAATTCGAAACCGTGGCACTCCAATGGAATTTTCTCGATCACGGAGCGGTGAAAGGCCTTGTAGGCGGTGGCTTCGTCGGTGATGCGCTGGCCGAACAGCCAGGACACCAGCTGAGCCAGAATCCAGTTGGCGATCCGGTTGGGCAGGCGCATGGCCTCCACCGAGCCGATGAACCGCGAACCGAAACAAACCAGTGTCTTCCCCTCGGCAATCGGCCGCACGACATGGAGGATCTCGTTCGGATCGTATTCCAGATCCGCGTCCTGGATAATGACGATGTCCCCCGTAAAATGCTGCAAGCCGGTGCGGATGGCCGCCCCTTTCCCTTGGTTGCGTCCGTGGGTGAGCACCTTGGTGTCCGGGTGTTGTTGTTCCTGCTGGAGAATGGCGGCGGTGGTGTCGGTGGAGCAGTCGTTGACCAGGATGATCTCGCGGTTTTTCCAATCGATGGCCCGCACCCGCCGGAGCACTTCGGGCAACAGTTCCTCTTCATTGTAGATCGGAACGATGATCGACAACTTGGGTAGCGTATCCTGGTGATCCGGATGGATTTCCATGGAGCCCGTGCCTTTCGCGCCAGTGGTTCTCCCATGATCTTACCTGAAAACAGGCGCTAGCCAATTACTCCAACGCGCTGTTTCACAAGATTTTACAGGGAGTTGGATTATGGAGTTTTCAGAAACTGCGTGATCAGCAGGGATAGGAGATCCGGAAGGGCGGACCTCCTGGTGAGCCGTCATATAACCCATGGGATTTGGATTGCCCAGCGGCTCGGCGGGAGCCTCGCCCTCCCGCAACCAACTCAGGTTTTTCTGACGGTCAAAGGATTGCCATTTCCGCAAGGTTTTTCCCTCACCCCGACCCTCTCCCAGAGGGAGAGGAAGCAGAAAAGGGAGGTTGTGGGCTTGATGGATTAGGTGCTGCTGCGCACACTCATCCACCCTACTAAAACCTATCGCCCACTACCGTAGAGGCACGGTATAACGCGCCCCTACTTTCACCCAAACCGCATTCAATCATCCGTGTCATCCGTGTCATCCGTGTCCCATCCGTGATTGCCGTGATTCAATCCCCCCAACTAGCAGTCTAGTCATCCTTCTTAATAACAATCCTCCGCGTTCTCTGCGTCCCGGTAGTGAATTTTCTATATACCGGATTTCCGCAGAACCACATAACCGATGCTGGATGGCGTTAGATTGTCCCCTTTACCTGCCGGACGAAAAAACAGCAATGATAACAACGGCTGCCAGGGCCGCAACAGAAACGCCAGGGGTGAATGCCGCGCGGGATCCAACCATCGCCGGATGGGCAGCCGCCGGTCATCATAGTATCCGGAATCCACAACCAGCCAGTCAGCGGATTCCAACAGCCGTTTCCGGACCTGCCCGGGTGAATAGTTACGGCAAAACACTTCGTGCCAGCCCCGTCCTTGAGCCGGTGGTCCACCCGGGTTGGTCTGGTACCCGATGGGATAGGGCACTTCCAACCAGTTTTCCTCATATTGGCTGGACGTTTCCACCGTGACCACCGCGATTCCACCCGGCCGCAGGACCCGGTGAATATCCCGCAGGCAATCGATGTCTCCCGATCCGGGAATGTGTTCGATCACGCACAGCGCGGTGACTGCGTCCAGCGAGTTGGAAGCGAAGGGGAGAGCGCGGGCGTCACCGGCGAGGTAATCACATCTGGTTGATTTGGATTCGGTTATGGCGTATACTTCAACCTCTTTCAAATGCGCGAACGAGTAAGTGGAGCCGTCCAGGACCAGGACTTGGGCTCCTTGTGAAGACCAGTAAAGCGGCAAGGGATTCAAGCCGGTGCCGATGTCAAGAATTTTCGCTTGATGAGCTTGGAAGGGGATGTGGCGGGAGGCCAGGATCACTTCACGGATCTTGTGATAGGCCAGGCTTTCCCTGGAAAAATTAGTATCGTACCGTTTCAAGAAAGCGAGAAAATCGCTCAGCCGGAAATCACTCTCTCCTTTTTCAGGACATGCCCAATCGGGAAAAAGCCTCTCCAACCAACGCACCGGTAGAATGGCTGTAGACGAAAGAAGGGATTTGATGCCCAAAACGGTCATCCACACGGTTTTTCCCACAATTCCAGACGAACGCGAGGATGACTGGATGAATCGAACCAAGGCCGATAAAGATTCTTGGAGAAAGGTGTAATAGACTCGAAAGCCGTGATGTCCTTGACGGCTGCCGCGGTCCCGCGCTTGCCGCAGCCAATGCCGGGCCGAGGCGTAATCCCGGCGGTGGAGGTGGATATCGGCCAGGATTTCGCAGATCCCGGCGTCCGGTCTGGCGATTTGGATATACCGGGAATAGGCCTCCAGAGCCCGGCCATAACAGCCACGGGAATAATGGAAATAACCGAGGTGGGCTAACAGTTCGGATGAATCCGGGTGTTCCGCCGCCTTCCGTTCCAAAAGCGATCCCGCCTCCTCCAACCGGCCGGATGCGGCGAGCGCTTGGGCTTCCTTGAGTATGGATTCCATGGTTGTGGTCTAAGAAAGAATATTATTTCTCCGGTTGGCTTGCCGGTTCCACTATTTCATGGATTTCCGGCGGCAATTCATGAAAAACGCCGGAAGGCACGAGGGAGAGGTCATCGATTTGGGAATCGGAGTTGAACGCAATTCGCAAATCCCGGATTCCCTTTTCGAAGATACAGCCGATGTAAATCACCGAACGGCCGTTTTCCGAGGCGATGCCCACCGCGCCGCGGCTTTGGAATTTTCCCATTTCCCGGTTCTCCTGCTCCCACCAATTTTTCAGTTGCGCGGGGGGCATTTTCTTCTTCAATGAGGGAGAAAAAGCCGTCACCGCATGGTTGAAATCCCCTCCGGATACGAGTTTCAAGAACATTTTGGCCACACCCGCCAAATCCCCACTGGAGACGGCGGATTGGATTTCCGGGCCGGGAACTGGCGATTCAACGGATTGCAGCTCTCGCACCGCAGCGCTGCCGGGCACGGCGCCTTTATCACTATCCGGCTGATCGGAACAATTGAAAAGCATGAGGGGCAAAAGTGAGATCATCCAATGAGCCATTTTTCTCATTTCGCGAATCCTCCCTCAAGTTTATACAAATATAAACGGAGGGAAACGCGAAATATAACGGTCACCGCCCGGCGGTTTGCTTGTCCGGATCCGATTTCCAGACCACGTACGAATACACAATCGGGACCAGGGCGACGATCACGATGCCGGCAATGAGGAAACCGAACAAGACCGATCCATCAACCAGCCAGGGGAGGATCATCATCAACACACCGAATCCGGCGAACAGTTTGCCCCCGAGGCGGTGGGTTTTGTTCCAGGACAGGTCGCTGGAGAGAGTCCAGGGCGTCCGGATGCCCATGAAGAAATTGCTGCGCATTTTTCCCATGTAGTTTCCGATAAGTAAAAACAGCAGGCCCACGCCGGTGGGAACGATTTGGCTCATGCCGAACGGATAGCCCAGAGCGCTGAAGACCATGGTTCCCTGCAGAACCAGCATGAAGAGAAACAGGCCGATGATGATCGCCTTATAGGCTTTCTGGGAGCGTTCCAGATTCATACGCCGGGGTTCCAGCCAGGGGATCGCCAAGAATAGGGCAAAGAGGATACAAGAAACCAGCGGGATACTGAGCAATCCCTCGAACTTGGAGCCATACCGGTCCGGTTGGCCGTTGATACCCCAGTGGACGGGAATCCGCTGATCCGCGGGCACATGCAGCCAACCATAGGCAGAAAGAATAAACATCAAGGTAATTGCAATAAAACCAACGTAAACAATCGGTTTAAGATTCAACCGGGATTCGTTGTTCATGATTATTCACTCCCTATGCCAATATGAAAGGCGCTCATCAGCGCCAGCAAGGCTTCCTCCAGGACCGAGACATTCAGGCTGTATATGATTGTGGCGCCGCTTTTCTCGCTGTGGATCAGGTCCGCTTCGCGCAACACGGCGAAATGGCGCGAGAGGGTGGGCTTGGCCAGGTCGAAATGCCCGGCCAGTTCACCCGCCGACATATCCCGCCGGCGCAGCAGTTCGAGGATCTTGCGCCGGGTGGGATCGGCAAGGGCTTTGTAGACACGATTCATGGCGGCCTTATTTTTGTATTTCGCTAATGAGCTAAATAATAGAATTGAAGGAATGGGTTGTCAATCGGGAAATCACTTGGACCCCCAATTACTTTGCCTTAAGCCATTCCCCAATCCTCTCCACCGCCTGGAGAGTGGCCGTGAACAAAGCCCGGTAGCGTTTTATCAGTTGCTTCCGCTCCTCTTCATCCGTCAGATCCGCGGGGCCTGACTTCAAAAATTCAAACAATTCACGCGGGGCCGCGTATTCAATCAGGTAATCCGCCACCGGATCGGAAAAAATCCGCACGCGAAATTCTTCGAACTCTTTTGCCAAGCCGGATATGGCTGATATGGATAAGTTTGACTGTGCTTGATTAATGCACTGGTTTAAATACTGCAAACCCGCATGGGCGATCTCTACCCGTGTATGCATAAGTTCCAGCAACTGGATTGGGATCGTCGAGTCCGGATGAGTACCATACACCTTCCCCGCCTTGTCCAGGACGCGCCGGACATCGATGGAATCATTCCAGTATCGTGCAATCGCGTCGGCCAGCCGCAGAATCCGTGTCCCCTGGATTTTCGCCCCGCCCTCGGTGGCGTCAATCACGTCCAGCCGCATCATCCGGATGTCTTCTTCCAGCATCCGAAGATAAACCAACAGGTTATGCAGCGTTGGGACGGGCCGGCCGTCCACTCCTTCCACCCAGTACAGGGCTTCGCGGGAGAGATCGGCCCCGGATTCATCCACGCCCCGAGGAAAATCCACATGGTTCATGTCTCCCTCCAAGTAGCGCGCGTTTCGGCACAAGGCGGTGCGTGGATCGTGGGTGTCGCCGGTGTCCGGATCCAAGGCCAAATCCTGGCCTGCCAGGATAATGGGGCGGCACCCCCAATAATGGGCGGCGTAGATCCCCGCCTGCGACACCATGCCTCCTTTGTGGAGCATGCCTTTGTCTCCGATCCGCTGCTTCAGCCACTCGAAAAAGGGATGTTTGTCGGTCAGGAAGGTCATCCACCGGCTGAAACGGGGAGGCAGTTCCGGCCGCGCCTCGGGATCGAAGAGCAGCACGGTTTCCGGCCCGTACGCGCTGGTTTGAAAATGCTTCAGATTGAGTTCCGTGGGATCGACGGTCACCACCAGGTGGGGCGTGACTCCCGCCCGGCGCAGCGGCTCGAAGGCAGTATCGGTGGCGATGATCAAAAAATGATCGCCGGCTTTCTTAAGATCCTGGATATTTTTCTTCAAAGACGGGCCGGCCGCGACGATGATGGCGGGAACGCCATGCAACCGTTCCTCTAAGGAATTCAGACCGGGCGCGGCGGCCACGGCGGCCAGATTCCGAAAAAGATTATGCAAAGTCAGGGGCGCGTCCCGGAACTTGGTCCGCAGGCCGCTTTTCCCGAGCCGCAGTACATCTTGGATTTCCTGCTCGGCTGAACGCGCCCATTCAGGAAACGCGGTGGTGATGGAGGCAACTCCCAGGAAAAAAAGCGGATTAGCCACCAGGTCCATTAAGCATTGGAGCATGGCCTTATACACCGCTCCCGGTTCGGAACCCACAACGAAATGCACCCGGGGATCTACGAGGAGCGGCTGCATTTCAGCAATCCGCAGCGCCTGGCGAAAAACGCTCAGCGAAGGTTCCAGCACAAAAAGATGCTGTAGTTTTGGTTGCGCGCGATGAAGCAGGATGGGGATATATCCCAGGCCGCAGCCCAGCACGGCGATATTGCGGGCCTTTTTCCATTCCGGCCGGGATTCGAGCCATTGCCGGGCGTGACCCAGGGGATCCTCCGGATGATGCAGGGCATACGTCTTTCCTGAAGTCTGAACGATCAACGTGGGCGCGCCCGAGGGGGTATCCTGGAGCGATACGCGGGCGTCCTCGCCGCCGTTTTGGACGAGCGCGGCCAGGGCGGGGTGGTTTTTTTTAAGAATTTTTGGAATTAAATTTTTCATATATTTTAATCATATGCAATCACATTATTTGATGTAAAAAGAATTATAAGTTATTTATATTCCGTTAGTTATATCATTTCGGCCTATTTCTATTTATCGTTTTTATTTTTCTCACAAATCATGGACTTCTTGCCGAGATCCGAATTCCGGCGATGCGTCAACCGC
>JBHGBC010000098.1:0-21968 GCA_041946805.1 bacterium | reverse complement strand
TTTGATTTGATTTTATCATTAGATTCCAAATTTTTAATATTAGCATCTGTTATTTCAATTTGTTTTTTTAGAACAGGACCTTTAATTTCAACTAAAATTGGAATCAGATATCTGATAACAACAGCAATGCCTTTTACATTGGGTTCTTTCCTTGTTTGAGCAAGAAGACAAGCTGTATAAAATCCATATTTATTCGCAGGAACTTTTATACGTATGTTTAACGTAACGGAGTTTAAAGGTGAGATTTCTAAGGTATTCGTATTTAATGAAATCCAGTCTTTACACGAATATAAATATTTGTTATCTGGTGAATTATTGGAATCAATTATTTTCCAAGCACCTTCATCATTTTGAGTTAAATCACTGACATTAAGATCAACAATAATGTTTTTATTCGATAATATATTTCTTATTACAAGTTTTTCTTCAATGATTCTACCAGGATAAGGATAACAATGGATTTTCAACGGTTTTATTAAAAAACCTTGACTATATACAGGTAGAGGAAAATCAATTACAGCAAATAGATAAAAGACTATAATGTATATATAATTATTTTTCATATCTATCATTACCTATTTATGATAACTCTTAAAAAAGATATCCGGAAAAATATTTCCCGGATATTAATAACATAAAAAAGATATTTATCGTTTATTTTAATATCCAGCAAAAGTAATAACTAAAGTACCAGCTGTTGTAGTCACAAAAGCAGGAGTGTTTAAAGGAATATCAATATCTACCGCAATTGAATAATTTCTTTCATCTTCTCCTAGAGGTTGATAATGAGTACTAGGGTTTCCTACTACCCAGGAACCCGAACCATATCCATAATCTTTATAAACACTAAGTGTCCATGTTCCTGGTGCTGATGAACCCTCTGGTTTAGTTAGAGTGAAAGTCACTGCCAAATTTTCATTCGCATACGCTTTAGCAGTTAAATCGATATCTGCATGTGTTCCCGAATACGGATCTTTAAAACCCGTTTGAGGATCAAATTCCAAAACAACATCAGCCATATCAGATCCATCTCCAAAATATGCATACATTACCTCATCAACAGTAAGGTTAATTGCTACCGAAGTATCATCTGCAACAATCACCGGCGCGGCAAACAACGCCAGCAGTGCGAACATGGGAATGAAGTATTTCATGATCGTGTTCCTTTCGCATGGATTGCGCGGCCGGTTTCACCACTGGCTCCCCGCCGTCCCATAGATGACCACATTCGGGACGGCGGATCGTCGCCTCCACGTTCGCATTACTTCTTGGTTGCCGCGGAACGCGATTCGTGCTTCAATGTAGCACAGGCCTTCGGATGGGGTCCGCGACCAGCGCCCTCCGGAGCCTTGGCCTCACGGCCGGCCGTCCGGGGAAACTAGCCTTTCTCCGGGCGGTTTTTTTGTCTCGGGTATCGTTTTCACCTCCTTTCACCGCTTTCCTGTTCCTTTGATCCACGGGTATTCCCCTTCGCGGGCTCCAGGTCGAATTCTTCCCAAGTCCCGTGTTTTCAAGTTCCAAGAAATAAGGTCCGGTGTTCGAGCGATCGAACGGCATCGTTCCCCGGTCTTCGGGGGAACGGACTATGGTTCGGATGCTCCGCATGGAACATCCCAGGTTTTGGACCTTTTTCCTGGAGCGGGACCTTTGGGGACGTTCGTCCCTTGCAACCGGCTCCCAACGATTTTCCTACCCGGCGCAACAACGGTCCGGAAACGGCATTGGTATTTATCCCCCGGAGGGGGCCTCCGCCCGGGGCGATTCTCCTGACTTGCAAATCCTTGGCGTTCCTCCCGCCAGGGGCGATGCCCCTGGCTAATCAGAAAGCGCCCTTCCAGGGCTTCATTTCATTTTTTGAACCCCGGAGGGGTGACCCAAGGTTAGCCAGGGGTACAACCCCTGGCCTCAAAATCCTTGGCATTCCTCCTCGCCAGGGGTTTTACCCCTGGCTAATCAGAATGCGCCCTTCCAGGGCTTCATTTCATTTTTTGAACCCCGAAGGGGTGGCCTTAGCTTAGCCAGGGGCACCGCCCCTGGCACTTCGCCCCTGGCATTTTGCCCCTGGAATCATTCCGCCTCGCACGTCACGTAGATCACGCCCCGGTAAAATCCGGCGGAGTTGTGCAGGTCGATGCTCACCTTGCCGCCGAGGTAAATCGAACGGTCGCAAAAGGGCCAAGCGCCCGAGCGCGGGTAGGGGTACCAGTCGATCGCCGTTCCTCCCAAGGGGGCGGAAGCCGCGTTGCCGCGCGCCAAACCCGGGGTTTCGCCGTAGGCCAGCGCCAGTTGCGAGCCGGTGATCGGGCCGCCCCCGCCGCCGGGTCCCTCTTCGTAACTCAGGTCGGTCATCTCGGCGTGGACTTTCACGCCCCGGCGGTTGGTGAGCACCGTCACCT
Organism: bacterium; assembly: GCA_041946805.1. GTDB lineage: Bacteria > Hinthialibacterota > Hinthialibacteria > Hinthialibacterales > Hinthialibacteraceae > JABLXU01. The sequence continues at coordinate 19,572 of JBHGBC010000098.1, read as the reverse complement.
TGGGCGTGGTCTGGGATATATGGTCCCGCGGCTGGTTGATCCCCGGCTGGCAGGTCCCGAATGCCATGTCCTCGCTCACCCACACCTTGATGAACTCGCGGCATTGAAACATGAAGGGCAACGACGGGCCGGTGATCACCGTGCCCTTCCGCCCGGTCTCGATATAGAACAGAAGGGTTCCCCGGTATTCGCCTGCCGGCTGCAGGGGATCGATCCGCGCGCAGAGCCGGAAAGAGGCGGCGTCGACCGGCTTGCCCTCCAACGGCCCCCCTTCCGCGATCACCACCGGCTGCTCCAGGCTGGCGGAAGCGCCGTTGGCGCCCCCGAGCAGGTAAAAATGGGTTGGCGGGATGGTCTCTCCCTCCGGACCAACCGCCGCTTCGGCCACGCACGAGACCCGCCAATCGTCGATCCAGCTGAGCAGGCGGAACGAGGCGGTCTCCGGCGAAAGGTATTCGCCCTCGGTGCCGGTTTCTTCCAGGATCAGGGTGGAGAGGTTCAGGCCGAATTCGATGGGACGCATTTCAGGGATTGGGGGCAACGGGGCGGTGATTTCTTGCACCCGCCCCGCCGCCGGGAAAAGAAGGAGAAAACCCAGCACGGCCGCCCACGGCCGTGGTGAGTAGCGGATCCACCTTCCTCTCCCAAGGATGCGAGTCATTGGAACATCCCTACTCGCCATCAACCCATAGGAAAGCAGTGCAAGATACGGATAACAGGGAAAGACGGAGTGATACGAAGTCTCGTTAACGTATCAACAAACGAAGAAATTCATCAATCATCGGTGACTCACTAAAACATTCAATCCAACGCTCGTCTGTAAATATGACTTTGTATATAATAATTATAAACAAAAATTATTTAAATATACGAAATTAAATAAAGCCAATATTAGCACTGGTTTACCGGTCTTGTCAATAGGAAAAATGAGAATAAGTGAAAAAAAGTTACAGTATATCTGCAACAAAATAGATTATACATTACATAATCTATCATTATTATTCATATATCAATCCATAGAGCGCATATCTATAAAGACTTAGACTTGGCCTCTTTATGTCATTTGTAAGATTTGTAGTCCGGACGGTAGTGGCGCAACGGGCAGTTCAAGCCTGGATGGCCGGGCAAAAGAGGGGGGAACGTGAAAAGACGGGATGGTGGTTCGCGGGCGGCTGGTGCAGTTTTTTCACACCCGGCCTCTTCCGGCCCTCTTTGGCCGCCTTCAGGCCATCCGCCACATAAACGTCATCCCCAGCCACCTGGAGAAACAGGAACTGCCAGGTCACCAGCCGGAACCAAATGGGAGTTATACAGGACAAATCCCAACCGGCGCCGGAATTGATGAAAGCAGCCATCCGAGTCTACTCCCGTTCCACTCTCCTGCGCGATTTCGTAAGATGAACGATCATCCTCGATCCTGGAGACCGGTCATGATCCACATATCAATTTCCATTCGGCTCGTTGGCTTTCTTCTTACCGCCGGATTGATTTTTAGCCCCGCCCCATCCCTGGGCGCGGCCGCCTCGAATCCGTCCGCGGCCGCCTCCATCCAGGCGGCCCAGGGCGTGCTCGCGCGGCTCATCCCCGAAAAAGCCGGACAATTCGTGTTCGAGGCGATTCCCCCGGACAACGGGCGGGACGCGTTCGAAATCGAAAGCCGGGACGGCCGGATCGTATTGCGTGGAACAAACGGCGTGGCAATTTGCTCGGCGCTGAACTGGTACTTGAAAAACTACGGCCACGCCGATGTGACTTGGAACGGCATGCAAATCAACCTGCCTGATCAGTTACCCGTGGTGGAAAACAAAATCCGCCAGGTTACCCCGCACCAGTACCGCTACTTTTTCAACTATTGCTGCTTCGGTTATTCCTTGCCTTGGTGGGACTGGGCGCAGTGGGAACGGATGATCGACTGGCTGGCGCTGAACGGATACAACATGCCCCTGGCGGTGACCGGGCAGGAGGCCATCTGGCAAAAAGTGCTCAGCGAACTGGGCCTATCCGGGAAAGCCGTCACCGAATTCCTGGCCGGTCCTCCCTACCTGCCCTTCGGCTGGATGGGATGCCTGGATGGGTGGGGAGGCCCCCTGCCCCAAGGCTGGATCGACGCGCACCTGGATCTGCAGAAGAAGATCCTGGCGCGCGAACGGGAACTGGGCATGACCCCGGTGCTGCAGGGCTTCACCGGCCATGTCCCCCCAGCGGTCCAGAAAAAATTCCCCGATGCCAAACTGCACTCAATCCGCTGGATCGAGTGGGAGACCTTTTTTGTGGATCCTCTTGACCCATTGTTTCAACGCGTGGGGAAACTCTATCTGGACATCCAGAACCGGGAACTGGGGACCGATCATCTCTACGCGGCGGACACCTTCATCGAAATGTCGCCGCCCAGCAACGATCCTGCCTTCCTGCGCGACATGGGCCGCTCGTTGTCCGAGACCATGACCGCGGCCGATCCGCAAGCCCTTTGGGTGATGCAGGGATGGATCTTCTATAACAACGCCAAGTTCTGGCAGCCTCCGCAATCCCGGGCGTTTCTGGGCGGCGTGCCCAACGACCGCATGATCCTGCTCGACCTTTTTTGCGATGTCGCGCCGGTCTGGAACCAGACGGAAGCCTTTTACGGCAAGCCCTGGGTTTGGTGTATCCTGCCCAGCTTCGGGAATACCGTTCGCCTGAGCGGCCCGCTGGCCAAGATCAACGACGATCTCTGGGCCGCGATGAAGGATCCCCAACACGGAAGGTTGTCGGGCATCGGGATCATCCACGAGGGATTGGATTACAATCCCGTGGTCTTCGATCTGATGTCCGAAATGATCTGGCGCTCCGGGCCGGTCAACCTGGATGAGTGGATCAGCCAATACGCGATTCGCCGCTACGGCCGCCCGGTTCCAGAAGCCCGGGAAGCATGGCAATTGTTATTGAAAACTGCCTATAGCGGGACATTTGGCAACTCTCTCCTGATCACCCGCCCCAGCCTCGGCAGGGAGTCGAACCCGGACTGGCCTTACGACCGGGCTTCGTTTGAACAGGCCTGGGAACATTTGCTCCAATGCGCCGATGCGTTAGGCGCTGTTGACACGTATCGCTACGATCTGGCGAATGTCACCCGGCAGGCGCTCGCCAACCTCACCCGGGGACTGCACGCGAAAATCATGGCCGCCTATCAGGCCAAGGATTCCAAAGCCCTGGAGTCCGCATCGCGCGAATGGGTGGACCTGATCCGTGACCTGGATCAACTGCTGGCCTCCCGGCCGGAATTCCTGCTGGGCGCGTGGCTGGAAGACGCCAAACGCTGGGGAGCGAACGACACGGAAAAGCGCCTTTTCGAATGGAACGCCCGCAATATCCTCACTTCATGGGGAGACCGGAAATCCAGTATTCACGATTACGCCGGCAAGGAATGGTCCGGCCTGCTGACCGAATTATACTGGCCCAGCTGGCAATTGTTCTTCGACCGGCTGCGTCAATCCTTACTGGAAGACAAGCCGCTGGATGAAGCAGCGCTCCTCGATGATTTACAGCGGCTGGAGGAACAATGGACCCGGAAAACCGAGGCCTATCCCGCCGCCCCCAAAGGCGACACCGTGGCGATCGCCCGGAATATGTTCGAGAAGTATCACGGGAAAATTTGGAAATAGAAGCGAAGAGAATGGAGAATCATGAATGGGGTGGACTGGCCATAGCCAAGTCGCTTTTGGCATAAAGTAACCCGTGTTCCGGACTTCCAAAATTAGGTCGCATAAATCTCTATTCCCTCTCTCAGGGCGGGATAATAAATCAGGCTTTAATTCTCCCCATGTTTTCGCAAGTCTGATTCTGTGGACACGGTAAAATCAATAGGTACAGGGACATCCGATAATTTCATATACAAGGTTCCTGCCGTTCTTCGCCGATGGGTTCCATCCGGCATGATCACTAATAAATCCAAATCACTATCCTCATTCATTTCACCCCGCGCGCCGGGGGAGAAGGACCTCGCGAGCCGCAACCACTCAGCGGGACTTGAATTTGTGGAGGATCTTGGTGGCGAAGACCATCCGGCGTCCGCGTTCACCCGATTCCGGCGCGTCTTCTTTGGAAGATCGATCTTCCGGAACGGCGGCTTGTTTCTGCCGAATTTTTTCCACCACCGATTCCACGATGGTGATGACGTTTTTGAGCGCGTCCAGTTTTTCGAATTTGTCATCCAACTGACTGGTGAACTGGTTCAACGTCTCGTTCAACTGGCCGGGGGTGATCTTGGCGATATTCAGGATGTCGATCTCCTTCTGCGCCAAGATGGCATGAATCTTGGCGATCGCCTTGACGTATTTCGGTTCCAGGTGATGGGAGAGATTCTCCATGTTGTCCTGCAGAAATTTCTTTACATAATTCGAATATTGATTTCCCAGATCGATCTCACGCTCCAGAACCGAGACCTGGCTCTTGAGCTGGTTGAGCGACGCCTCCAGATATTCTCCGATCAGGGTTTGGATCAACGACGTTTTGCGGTCCTGGCACTCCACGAGATTCGCCAGTTTCCGTTTGCTTTCGATGATGTCCTTGGCGTTGGTAACGCAAATCCGCTCCTTTTTCCGTAAGTAGGTCAAGTGCTCCGTTTTTTTGATCAGATCGAATCCGGCATAGCGGGATTGGAACAAATAATCAATGATCCGGCTGGAATGTTTGACCGACTTCAAGCAGGCCGCGTGCCGCTCATTTTCGTCCACACAGAGAAATTCCTCCAGATGCTGCGCGAACACCTTTTTTTGGGATTTCTGGACTTCGACGAATTTGCGCCGCACCTGCGCGTCTTGGAAAATGTTGGCGATGGTGTCGATCGCGATCCGGCCGTTGACATACCGGGCGGCCAGTTGGTCCTGGTCCACATCGGGATGTTTACGGACGTACTCGGAGAAGAGGGTTTTTTGCAAGGATTCCTGAAAGGATGATTCCAAACCCATCGGCCGCTCCTTGTTATACTCCGTGCCCTAAGATCGGTTTCGTCAACCGAACCGCCCCAGGAATTCCATGGCTGACCTCAATCGCATTTATTATGGCAAATTAAAATTTGATTTGTCAATGGGAATAGAGAAATGACGTCACTTCTTCCTCCCCGCTCACGGGACGCCCCACTCCGCCGGCTATACCGGCCGCACTCTTATTTCCACCCCTCATCATCGGGAAAAACCGGCTGGAACTTTACGCTCTGGCGAGGCTCCGCCATCATCGGTTCCACGGCATCCCGCCAGACCTGGTAATGGGCGGATGCCTTATGCCGGGCGGGCGCGTCCGGATCGCGGTAGACCTCCACGAGCACAAACCGGGCGGGATCATCGGATTGCTGGATCACATCGAACCGGGCAATCCCCGCTTCGCGAAGGCTGTTCCGCGCGTTTTCGATGCTGGCGGATTTGAAGGATTCGATACAATCCGGCTTCACATGGACAAAGACAAGAACAATGAGCATGAGCATGATCGCGATCTCCCCCTCTTGTCCATTCTAATTGTACTACGCCTGCGCGTCCCAAAGGAAGTAGTTTTCAGAACCCACGGGGGGCATCGGGCCGGGAAAACGGTATTCCCGCGAGACGCGGATTCCGCTCCGCCATAAAAAATCCGGGCGCGGAACCGCCTGAGACATCACCGAATTCATACAGCAGCAATAAAAATTGGTGAATTTAAGACAATACTGTATTCTCACAGATTCTCCACCATGCCGCACACGTATGTGAAAAACTCCCGGCTGAGATACAGACTGCTGACATTAAAAAGACGGTTCAGGTGTGTCTGAAGTTCTGGTTTGGAAATAGATTGCATCTGGAAGGCTCGTATCAAAATCCCTACACTACCGGTTGCCTGATAACCTATGGTTTCCAAATACGCCGGAGAAACAGATCATCGCATAAAAGGATATCTGGTTTGATTTGGTTTGCCAGAATTATCACACTCCGATCCGCCGGTGGTAATCGCATTGTATTTCCTTCTTGGGAATGTACAGGGAGGACATGAGAAGCCAATTGCATAATATGCAGATTGGAGGAGAGTACTTTCCGAATCAGCGCGAGCACACCGAGGCGGAGCAGTTCCGCTTCGATTTCCGTTGTGACGTACACGATCGGAAAAATGGAAAGTAATGACTCTTGTTGAATTTCCACCAGATGAAGCAAGGGTCCTGTATCAGCTAAGGCCACATTATTCACGCCGCAGCCCCCAAAGTACGTCGCGTTTTATGGATTCCCGTGCGTAATCGATCTCGGCCACGAATTCCTCCCCCAGCCGGTCCAGGGCTTCGTTGCGGTTAATGGCATCATTCAAATAGGCGGATTTGATCTGACGCCGGTAGAGTTCAGTTATACCTTGTTCCAATGCATCCGCGATTACATCCCTCGTCCCCAGGCCGGTCGTTTTGACTAAATAATCCAATTTTTCCTGAATCGTAAGTTCCGGTACCATGAGAAAACCTCCAGCCTTCCATTTCCTTGTTTCAGCAATCACCCCCCAGTAATACTATATAGTGTTGTTGCAGGTAAGGAAAGAAAAAAATCCGGGCGCGGTACAGGACCTCATCCCGCGCCCGGAATACGGAAAGTTGCTACGATTCCCGGCCGGCTAAGCCTCGCTCTGCGGCCTTGGCTCGGAACGGCGGCCCTCGCCTCCACCCCGGCGGCTCCGTCCGCCCCGGCGGTTGACGGAATTGCTTCGTCCCTCGGGCTGGCCGCTCCGGCGTCCACCGCCCCCCGGCCCGCGCCCGCCTCCCGGACGCCGTTCGCCCGACTGACCGCCACCCCGCCCGCCCCGGCGTGGATTGTACCGGCGCGGCGATTCGGACGACTTCTCGGCGGAAGTGATGACCACTCGCTTGCGCATTCCCTCGCCCACGCTGAACGTGGTTACGGCGGCGTTTTCCTTCAGCGTCATGTGAATGATCCGCCGTTCGGGCGCGGTGAGTGGTTCGGTCCGCAGGTCCCGCTTGCTGCGGATGACCTGCTCGGCCATGCGCTCGGCCATGGCCTTGAGGTTCTCTTCCCGCCGGTCGCGGTAGTTGTCGATGTCCACCACCACCTTACGCCATTCTTCCTTGTCTTCGTTGAGGTACCGGGCGATCAGGTATTGCAGGGAATCCAGCGTCTGGCCGCGATGGCCAATGAGCGTGGCCGCCTCCTCGCCCAGGGTGATGGTGATGGTCTCGCCCTCCTCCTGGATTTGCACGGAAGTGGTGATGCCCATGTGCCCGAGGATGTTGCGCAGGAACACGTTAGTGCGGATGCGGTTGTCCGGGCGCAAGGTCACCCGCACCTGGGCCGGCCGGGCGCCGATGCCCAAAAAGCCGCGCGAGCCGGTCGCCAGGGGTTCCACTTCCACCTCCTGCCGTTCCGCGTTGAGTTGTTTTAAGGCGTCCTCGGTCGCCAGGTCCAATGATTTGCCTTTACCGATCACTTCTTTCATAGGGTTTCCTCCATCTGACCCGGATGCGGTCCAGGCGCCCGGCCGTGCCCGCGCCGCGTGATGGCGGCGGAGGGGATCGTGGCGGGCGGCCGGGTAACGTTCAGTCGCGGGAAAACGCCGCGAAAGGGGTGTTTATTTGTCTTTCCCGCCCGCGGGAACCGGATCCGGGCTGAATTTCTCCATTGCTAAGCGTTGGACGACGTCGATGAAAATGCTGATGACGAAATACAATATGACCCCCGAGGCGATCGACCAGAAGAAGAAGACGAAAATCAGGGGGAAGATTTTCATCATCGCCGCATTGGGGCCTTCCACCTTCTGCTGGCTGGAACTCCACAGCATCAGCACCGAATAGGCGATGGGCAGAATGTTTACGGTGAAGATGGTCGAACCGAGGGGGAGGAAAAACGCTCCGTCAGGCGCGGACAAGTCGCGAATCCAGCCGACGAACGGTGCTCCCCGCAGCTCCACCGCCATGGCGAAGGTGGCGTACAAGGCGATGAATATGGGAACCGTGGTAAGCATCATCAGGCACCCCGAGAGGGGATTGACCTTGTGCTTTTTGAACAGTTCCATCTGCTCTTTTTGCAGCTTCTGGGGATCGTCCTTGTACCGGTTTTTGAGGTCGTTGATCTGGGGCTGCAACGCCTGCATTTTTTTCATCGAGCGGATCTGCTTGTGATACATGGGCAGCATCAGCAGTTTGATGATCACGGTCAGCAAAATGATCACCACCCCGTAGTTGGGGACGATGGCGTACAGTCCCTGCAGAAACCGCAGCATCAGATTGGCGATGGGGCCGACGATCCGGCGCAGGAAAATCTGGCGCGCATCCTCCAATCCCGCCTGGGCTTTCGCCAGGCTGTCTTCGTCCATGGAGCCGACATACACAGTGTATTTGTCTGAATACACGGCCCCATTCAGAATGGGCGCCATCGTCATGCGGACCCCCGCGTGCGGCTTGTAGATGGCCTGGGCTTCGCTTTTCTTCGGGAATGAGACCCCCTTCAGCGCCAGACGCGTGGGGGTGTGGGGAACCAGGGCGGCCAGAAAATATTTCTCGCCCACCCCCGCCCAGCCGGCCGGTTTTCCGGTCAACAACTGAGTGGGAGATTCCGGACCGTATTCACGCAGATACGGCGTACCCGCGTTTTGCAACTCCGTCAGCAGGGACGTGGCCGGTTCGGTGAGAATCGATCCTTCCTGCTGGATATAAATGCTGTTTTGGGCATCCCAACGGAAAGAAGGAAATCCGAATCCGCCCAACCAGACCACGTCATAAAATCCATCCTGATCATAAGGTATCGGTTGACCGCTTTGATTGGCGATGCGGATTTCAAAATCCAGATGATAACTCCCGGGATAGAATCGATAGATTTTCTCCAGTCTCACCCCCTTTGATTCCAGGCTGAACCGCACTTCGGTTCCCGCCGGATCCGTGACCGTGTAATGATCCGACGGCGCGTCATACAGCAACGACGCGTCCGTCCCCGCCCGGCCCCACCGGATCACGAGGCCCACCTCGCCCGGCTCGAAATGGGGATCGATCGCATCCACGTAATGAGGCTTGCCGTCCCCGTGCGCTTCGAGGCGGCTTAGTTCCAACTGGGCTTTTTGCTGCAGGTACACCGGGCCGCGGGTGCTTTGCAGGCGGAGATAACGCGGGTCGGAAAGCAATTCCGGATACTGGATCAGTTGCCAGGATACTGGCACGGCGCCGCGGGTGCTGAACGTCACGCGGTACAGGCCGCTTTCGACGACCACCTCCCGAGCGGCTCCCCCCTCCGCCTGCCAGGGAAGCCATCCCCATGATGAAACCGCCGCGGTGGCCTCTCCCGGCCGCGCCGCCGGCTCCTCCCGTTCCGGAAAAGGCGTGGCGCCGGCCGTGGCTCCGGAAATGATCTCACCGGCGGTCCCCTGGACTTCGGCGGGAGCGGACGTCTCCTGGGCTTTCCGTTGTTCGGACAGTTTTTGGGCGTTAAACCAGCTGAACGCCAGGATGATCAGCATGGACAACGCGAAGCATAAAGCCAGTCGTTTTTCTGTATCCATGAAACCGCCACATGCATGAATGAACAGCCGTTACGGCCGGGGCCGGTCCTTCTCCGCGGAAGGCTTCGGCGGGAAATCCACGCCGCCCGGGTGGAAGGGATGACATTTCATCAACCGTTTGAGAGCGAGATATCCCCCTTTGATCAATCCATGGGAGCCAATCGCTTCCACCGCGTAAACGGAACAGGTGGGATAAAACCGGCACGCCGGAAGTAAATAGGGAGAGATCCAGCGGTGATAGCCTCGCAGGAAGGCCATCACCACCCGCGCCGGCATGGAACACAATCCGCGCGTGCTTTCCGCCACGTTTTCTCCGCCGCCCGCTTCCACTCCGGCCGGATGAGGTAAACATCCTCCGGAATAATCCCTTTATGGATGGCAGGCTCACTGCTTTTCCAAAAGATGTTCCCGTATCATTAAACCGGTGATGTCGGCCGCCAGTTGCCCGTAGGTCGCTTCGCTGATCGTCCGCCTGGCCCGGATAACCAGGTCGGCCGTCCGGGTAAAACGGCCTTTCACGCGGCGGAAAATTTCGCGGATCCGCCGCTTGGCCCGATTGCGCGACACCGCCGGACCCGCCGCCCGGCTCACAACCAATCCCAACCGGGAATAAGGCCGGCCGCAGGGAAGCACATGCAGGACGCAATACGTCCCCTGACGGCCGGGCTGCCGTAAAACCGCTGTGATCTCGGTTTTCTTACGCAAGTGCTCCGTTGGGCGAAACCGTTCATCCAAAATCGTCGCTTCCGCCGGATCCCATTACTATCCGCCCATCCCGGCGCGCACAAGCATAGTCCACGGCGCGCCCGGCGCAGGCCGACTCCCGGGTACGATCCGCTTTACAGCATCTTCAAACCCATGGATTCCGACACCGTCAAGCAGTGTCTCCCCTTGAACCGGCGGCGGCGCAGCACATCGCGGCCGCCGCGCGTTTTCATCCGGGCCCGAAAGCCATGTGTCCGTATCCGCTTGATGTTACTGGGTTGATAGGTTCGTTTCATCGTCCCTTATCGTACTTTATTCTAGTTTTTTAAGAGATTTAGAGCATCTCCAAGCATAACTCGGATGGACCCGCAGTCAAGGCGGTCATCCCGGCCGCCGCCCATGGACTCTCCCTCCCGGCGCGGCCGGAATCGTCTCCCGCACGGGACCGGGTGTGTTTCTTGGATTCCAATTTAGGAATGAATCGAAGCGGAAAGAATCCAGAATAGAGAATTTCATCCGCAAAACACGAATCTGTCAATCCTGCGCCAATTCGATCCCAAACGGGCCATTTTGTCTCAATCAACCGCAATTCAACGACTTACCACTCCCCACGGAGTACGCCGATACGAAATATTTTCCTTCCGCCGATTCAATATTATTTTGGCCCAAATATTGCTAATTTTAATGGCAACCTATTTCCGACCGATTTCACATGACATGGAGCAATATTATTCCTACAATTTATTGAGAGACGTTCAATAATTTAGGAATTTGGTCGAGTTTAAGAAAATGAGGACAGTTCGAATTTCTGGTCTTCGAGTCACCCGGCGCGTCACGTTGTTACCGGCTCAGGATTACTTCATCCCGGCCCGGACGTTTAACTGAGTACTGATTGGAAGCAAAGGAGAATCTCATGTTTACCACTCCTCCGATCCATCGATCGCCTTGCGGAGGGCCGGAAGCCGGCCGGCTTTCTTTGGCCCAGATTCCTAAACTGAGTCCCTACGAGGCGACCACCGCCATGGATTCGTCCTGGAGCCCCGCGGTGGATATCTACGAAGACGCCTCCCATTTCATTGTGGACGCCCAATTGCCCGGCATCGATCCCGAAGGCGTCGACGTGGCCGTGGAGGAGCGCAACGTCACCATCTCCGGACGCAAACAGTGGACAACGGACAGCACTGGAGCGGCCGCGGCGGTCACCGAAAAAGGATCCGGCCCTTTCTTGCGAGGTATCGCCCTGCCCGCGCCGGTCAAAGCCGGCGAAGTCCGATGCTGCTTCTCGAACGGCGTGCTGACCATCCTGCTGCCCAAAAATGAACAGACCCCACTCAGGCCGGTCAAGATTCACTTCGTCCGCTGATTCGAAATCCATGCATTCCCCCCGGGGCAGATCCTGATCAACAGGTTCTGCCCCGTTTTTTTGGGGGATGAGATTTTCCGGGAGCTGTCCTACCCTGAACACCACGGTTGACCGTTCCAGCCTCGAGAAATCCAAGACTTACTCATACAGGGAACGTACAATCCGAAAGCCCAGGAAGAGGACGCCTGACTCCGGCGGCCCGGTGCCGCGCCATTGGATACGGGATGCCGACCGGCATTGATCGGTGGAGCTGAACCAGCTCCCGCCCCGGTAAGTTCGGTTAAACATACTTGTCTTTTGCCCCACGGGATCGACCGCCGCTCCGGGTGGATAAAAGCCATACCAATCCTCGCACCATTCATACAAATTTCCGCTCATGTCGAACAATCCCCAGGCGTTCGGCCATTTCAAACCGACTTCATAGGTTTTGTCTTGCGTATTGCCACTCCACCAAGCGTAGTCATTGATGTGTGCTTCGGAGAGATCATCTCCCCAATAAAACCGGGTAGTGGTTCCCGCGCGGCAGGCATATTCCCATTCCGCCTCGGTGGGTAAACGATACCCAGAGGCATTCCCCTTCGTTGACCAATCCGATTCGTTGTAAACCGGAGTCCATCCTTCATTTTGGCTCAAGCGATTACAAAACCTGGCGCAATCAAACCAATTCACCTGGTCCACGGGGTTGTTGGGATTGTCCTTGAAAAATGAGGGAGCGCTTCCCATGACGGACAGGTACTGAGCTTGCGTAACCTCATATTTCCCAATGTAATAGGGCTTGGTCAGGGTCACTTCGCGCTGGGGTTCTTCATCCGTGTGCCGGTCTGGATCCGTGCCGGGTGATCCCATCAGAAACGTCCCTGCTGGAATCAGCACCATCTCCAATGGCTTGGCCCCTTCGGGCAGGTTGGGGAGGGGAACGGTTATCGTTTGCAGGCGTGTATCGGGAGTAGTGGCAGGAATTGTATCACTGGGAGTTGATGCCGGTGTCGGCGTGGGGGCTGGATTTGATTTGGATCCGAACTCTGCCTCATCCAGTTTGATGATCTCCAATTTATCGACATAGACCGTGACGGCACCTGCTTGTCCGGTGGCTGCCACTTGGATGACCGGGGTGATGAGATTCCCGTGGTCCGGCTCATACACCAATACAATACGGCGTTCCTCGTTCACGAAACCTGACGCGTTGGCGGGAATATGCGTGGCGATGGAACCATCGACCTCATTCATGTCGTTCAGATTTCCCCGCAGCGCCGCCAGGGCGACCGCCGCGTCCGCAGAACTGGCTCTCACTGTCAACCGCAGAAGCATGGGGCTGCCCTCCGTGTTCACCGGCGATAACGGATAAAGGAAAGCCACTTCGTTGGGTTCTACCGTGATTGCCAATCCTTTTTGATCTAGAGAAGACACGAAGATTTCGGGAGGAAAAGCCATGACCGATGCCGATCCCGCCAGCCGGCCGGAGTATCCGCCAGTGGGATCACTCCAGCCATTCTCCAGCAGGATGGATTGATCGAATTCGTATACCGCGAGCGGCGATCTGTCTTGGGCGTAAGTGATTCTAATGATTAAACATAGAAGTATAACAACGACAAATAATACACTATAAAATGCGCGGATAAAAGATATCATGATCATCTTCCTCCGATATCATTTAAAAAATAAAAAAATGTTAGGAAGGCAGAGGCACGTGAAACCCCTCTGAAAAGGCGCTCCTCCATGGATAAATTCTCATCCATGCGGGTATGCATCGGGCATTAGGGTATTAGAGCATCAGGATTATTTCAGATCATACGATTTTTGTCAACAATTTTTCCACTCCTCACCCCGCTTCATCATCAGGCATAAGTAATTGTAAGTCAGATAGATAGATAAAAGACGCCGTGGAACAATCTTCATCTTGCCCTTACTTTGGGATGGCTATAAAAAAACCCCGCCGGACCTTGGCTCCCGCGGGGGTGTGAATCGGCAGGAAATAGGGTGAGACGTTGGGCTATTTTTTGCCCATCGCGTTGGTGATGCTGAAGATCGGCAGGTACAAGGCGACGACGACGGTTCCGATGATGCCGCCCAGCATCACGATGAGCAGCGGCTCGATCAGCTTCGCCAAGCCGTCGACGGCGTCATCCACCTCGCGTTCGTACGCTTCCGCCACCTTGATCAGCATCTTGTCCAGCGCGCCGGTTTCCTCCCCGACGGCGATCATGTGCACGACCAGCGGCGGGAAGATGGAGAAGTTTTTCATCGGCTCCGAAACCGTGTCGCCGTCGCGGATGGAGGCGTGGATGTCCACCATCGCGCGCGAGATCACCTCGTTGCCGGACGTGTCCTTGACAATGAGCAGGGTCTGGAGGATGGGAACGCCCGTATCCAGCAGCGTTCCGAAGGTCCGGGCGAACCGGGCGATGGCGGATTTCTGAATAATGCCGCCGAAGACCGGCATCCGCAGTTTGATCCGGTCCAGAATGTAGCGCCCTTGGCTGGATTTGGCGGTCAATTTCAAGAGCACGATGATGGCGACAATGATCAACGCGGGAATGTACCAGTAAATCACTAGGTTGTCGCTGAAGTCCACCAGTTTCTGGGTGAGCCAGGGCAGTTCCGAACCCAGCCCCTTGAACATGTCGGCGAACTTGGGTACCACGAAGATCAAAATGATGGTCACGACCGTCATGGCGATGGTGATAACCACCGCGGGGTACCACATCGCCCCCTTGACCTTCGAGCGCACGGCCTGCGCCTTTTCCTGGAAGAGGGCCAGACGGTCCAAAACCTGCTCGAGCGCGCCACCGATCTCGCCCGCCTTGATCATGTTGACGTAGAGGCGGTTGAAGATCTTGGGATATTTGGCCATCGCCTCCGAAAGCGTGCTGCCGCCTTCGACCGATTCCGTGATGCCGATCACCGCTTCCTTCAGGTTTTTGTCTTCCACTTGCTCTTGTAAAATCTGGAGGCTGCGCAATAGCGGCAGGCCCGCGCCGATCAGCGTGGCCAACTGCCGGGAAAAGGCGGAGATGTGCTTGAGTTTGACTTTCCCGCGGGAAATGAGTTTCTGGAATCCCCGGACGATCGGCATGTCCATGATGTCGACCTGGCCGACTCCCGCCCGCGAGCGGCTCACCTGGGTGACGTAATACCCCATGCTGCGCAACCGCTCGACGACCGCCTCCTCGCCCGTGGCCTCGATCGATCCCTTGATTTCTCTCCCGCCCTTGTCCAGCGCTTTATACGAATACGTTGGCATATGGATGCTCCCGTCCAACAAACAGAACTCGGCCCTGCTTTCTCTTGTACTTTAATATTATAGGAAACCCGGGGTCAACGTCAACACAACGGCGTAAAATAGGTAAGAACCGGCCGAAATATTCCGAAAAAGCCTTGGCCCAGGATGGAAATCCTAGGCTGCTGGAACACTTTCCCTGGAAGGGAACTCAACTCATTGATCCGCTTGGATATAGGAGTCATTTGGGAGCCGCCCGGGAGGCATAGGGCTTTCCCTCCCCCGAGCCGGCTCCCGGGGGAAGGGGAAATTGGGAGTGACTCTCTCCGGTCCGTTCGATGGGAAAGGATCGCGCCGTCGGGAAAACCAGTCCATTCTGGCCCGATGTACCTATTTCAATCATTCAATCATGCATCTCCCAATCCGTTACGTACACCATGGCGCTGTATTCCGGCATCGATTCATACGCGCCCATGTCCACCAATCCGTCGCTCCCCGGGCGGCCGCGGCCTTCCACGTCCTCGTTGGGCGCCTTCGCCACGAGCCCGGCATCGATGCACGGAGAACCGTTTTGAAGATGGTAATCGCCGTTTTCCGGATCCATGAACAAGGGATCGGCATCAATGTTGCCCTCGCCGGGCCAGCCTCCCTCGATGCAGCTATAGCTGACCCTCGCTTTCTCCTGCATATTCTCGCCAACGAAAATCGCCTTATCCGAATTATTCCATATGATGCTATTTATAATGGTGATCTTATCGTCCACTACAACAATTCCCGTACCGTGGTTCCCGGTGATGACGCAGTTGATCAAAGTCGGCGGTTCAACCACAAAATGCATTCCGCCTCCGCTGGGCTCATTATCCATTTTCTCCGTGGCGGTATTCCGGGCGATAATACAATTCATGAACAGGGGCGTTGTGGCGGCAAAGCAATGAATCCCGCCTCCCTTAGTGGCTGAGTTGTCTTCGATTACGCAGTTGAGAAACTTCGGAGAACCAAGCCCGGAGCATTGTACTCCACCACCCTCCAATTCTTTCACATGATTCTCCGCAATGATGCAATAACTAAACAAGGGAGACGATCGTTCGCAAAGCACACCGCTTCCGTTCGTCAGGGATGCCGAGCTGGTAATCGTGCAGTGCATCACCGTGGGAGACGTTTCGGTGCACTTGATTCGGGATTCATTTCCTCCCGTCACGGTGAAGCCGTCCAGCAGGGCGCGGTTGGCGCCCACCACGGCGGAATTTTCCAAGCCGGAGGCATCGATAATAGTTTCATTGGCCAACCAATCGCGGGCGTCGCGGGATTTTTCACTCCCCGCAAATCCTCCATAGACAGCCACGTCGGATTTCAACTGGACCGATTCATGATACCGGCCTTGCGCAACCCAAATTTCTCCGTAATTCTGCAACGCGATGGCCGCATTAATGGAGGGCAGGGCGGTTTCCCAGGACGAGCCGTTTCCGCCCGGCGCGGCGTCCGCCCGGACATGGAGGATGCCCGAATCCGTGAAGAGAAGCGGGAGGCCGGCCATGCCGGTACCTCCATACGCGCCCATGTCACAGCGGGCGCTTCCCAATCCGGGAGGCAATTTTTCATCATTCCATAGCGGATCCGGATGGCCGGCGTCGACGCAGGGGGAAACCGGCTGCAGGTGATAGTCCCCGGTTTGGTCATTCACAAACAAGGGATCCTCGGCGATGTTGCCTAAACCCGCCCAACCATTCCTGAGACAGGTGTATTCCACCCGCGAGGACGCGGCATTCTCCCCCGCGATCTGAATCCCCGGATTCCACACGATGCAGTTGAGCAATCGCACCCAGGCGCTTGATCCACACTCGATTCCGCTGCCGGCGTTGTCCGCCAGGGTGCAATTGATCAGCCCCGGGAACGATTGATTCTGGCAGTACAGCCCTCCCCCGGATGTTGCTGTGTTCATGGCCAAGACGCTTTTGGTGATCCGCGGCGAGGATTGGTTGCAATACACGCCCGCGCCTTTCTCCGCCGTGTTGTGCAGGATGGCGCAAAAACTGATGAGGGGAGAGGAACGGTCGCAGTAGATTCCACCTCCCTCCGGGGCGGCATTCGCAGTGATGATGCAATTCAGGATGTTGGGGGAGGCATTCGAGCAGTAAATGCCGCTCTTGGATGAACCTTGGATCGTAAATCCGTTCAATTCGGTGATATATCCTTGCGAATCGGCTTCCCCAATGCCAACCGCCGAGACAGTGGATGACTCCAGCCCGGTTCCATCGATGATGGTAACATGGTCTAGCCAATTCCGGTCCTCTTGGTTGCTTTCGGTCCCGCTGAAGCCGCCAAAGATTTTAACCTTATTTCTCATCGCAATGGTTTCGCGATATTGCCCCGCGGCGACCCAGATCTCGGTCTTCAGATCCGGATCTTTTTTGGCGGCCGTCAGCGCCTGGGTGATGCTGGCGCACGCGTTATTCCAATCCTCACCGCTTTGATTGCCGGTGGCCGTTTGGGATACATAAATGATCTTCGCACACCCCGCTTGAAACGTAAATATCATGGCGGCAAGCAGAATGACAACGTACTTTTTCATGATCGGATTCCTTTCAAATATATTTCTATTTTGGATCCTTGTATGATTCACCTATACAGCATGAACTCACTTACATTCGATGTGCCGGCCAGGTTTTGAATGTTCCACAGCCGCACAATTCCATCCTCGCAGCTGGTTAGGATGTAATTGCTATCTGAAGAAAAGATGGCATTACAAGATTCTTTTGGATGCTGCAACACTCTGATTTCCTTTTCGCCGGTTTTGTTCCAGATGCTCACCGTATATCTGTCCGTAGTTACTATTAATTCTCCATCCGGCGAAAACTGGGCCGAAGGATGAGACCCATATACAAAGGCGAAAGAGCGCAGCTCTTCGCTAGTAGCAACGTCCGACAATTGTACGCTTCCTCTAGGGGAGATGAAGAACGCCACAAATACCGTCGATAGAAACCGGGCACCATCGGGAGAGAACACCTCCGGATATGGCCACAGTTCAAATCTTTTCACTTCGCGCCCGGTTGTAATGTTGTATAAGCAACCGCCAATCAATACTTGAGAACAATCGGGTGTATAAACGGGTGGTGTATAAACCGAATCGTCTGTTGGGAAAGTCATCAGCTCTAATCCAGTAACCATATCCCTTAATGCCGTCTCAGTAGTGCCGCTGGTGGTTCCGTGCACGACGCCAGCTGACTCATAACCGATCCCGTACCGCCAATAAATCGCCATTTTTGTTTCATCGGGTGAGAAAGCCCAAGAGGGTTCAATATATAATATTTCTAGTCGCCCACTCACATTGATTTCTGGGTGCTGGAGAGTGTACAAGGGGTGTTGATTTTCGATATCCCATATCGTAATATCTCCCTCAATCACATGCAATAGATACTTGCCATGAGGGGAAAATCCAATAGAATCCCAGCGGTCAACCGAAAAGGTATCGAGCCGCTGGCCGGATTCCGTGTCCCATCGGGTGATTTTCGCTTCTCCTGCTGGATTAACAAGAGAGGAGCAGGTCAGAATTTCAGAATCATTCGCTGAAAATTGCATTGTCTGAATCCACGGGAGCGAGTCGGTGAATTCTCTGAGCGGCTCCGTGACAACCTCGGGGTATTCGCGTGGTTTCGCAAGCAAGGCATCCATCTCTTCTATAATACGGGGCATTGGCAGGTTCCAGTAATGTCCAGGCCGCCCAGAGCATAGAATATTGAAGTTCTCCGCCATTCTCTCTTCGGGATGAATATCGTAATCGGTATTCCTCCCGACTTGTTCCCAGTATCCTTCCACATCGCTCTCTTTTAAAATCAGCGGTTCACCGTTCACCAATTTATACTTCCATCCTTCGCTCGACTCCTCGACCGCCATGAGGCCATATTGGATATAATCGAAGAGACCTCCGCCTTTGTATGTTTCACTGTTAGAATAATAGATGGGAGCGACCGCGAGTGGCTCGCCTCGATAACTCACCGTGATGTAATGCTCGGTCACCGGCGCGTCGGGATTGGTTATTCTTACAACCGAATCCGGATACTTGATCGGCGCGCCGCAAGGATGATAACCGAGAATGGAATAGAGCTTGTCCCGAATGGCGGGATTGTAGCGGCTGAAAATGTGAAAGAGCTCGTGAACGAAGATCCATTCGTTGCAGCTATCGCCAATTATCGCGTTTTGCCGTGTACACCAACCTCCTTCCGTTCTAATCCAATAAATGACCTCCGGCAGATTCAAATCGAGTTTTTCCAACATGCACGCCGCTCTCTTGATCCTGACTGTAGTCTCGGCAATCAGCGTGTCATCCCATGGCTCCACTCCCTTAGCACTAAATTCTAAAAACTGCTCTACCGAGACAGGATTCTGGCTTCCCATGATGGCTTGTAGTTCAAAAGCACTCACGTTCCGTGCATAGTCATCTAGGGTGCCGAGAATCGCCCGCCCTTCTTCAACCGTGGCAAAGCGAACGACCGTGCCGGGGTGAAGCGGGACATCGGCACCATATACCGGTAGAACAAATGGCACGAAAAACAAAACCGAAAGGAGATGTTTCATCATCCTATCCTCCCGTTTCAGTAGTTCGCCGTATATGAGCTGTCTTATTCGATTCTCTGGACCACTAAAGAAACAGTAAGAATGAAAGCAATCGATCCTATATGTTTACTCAATGTTTTTCTTCCTTGCTATATATTTTTATTGCCCCGAAGTGCAAAAGCCATCTAAAATACTTCCCAATTCGCTATCGATGTTGTTTTATCGTAGGTCAGCACCACCTCGTTGAACGTCC
>JBHGBC010000097.1:0-22092 GCA_041946805.1 bacterium | reverse complement strand
AAATCGCGGTAGATCATCTTCGAACGCCGCAGCCGGGTGGACAATGGACGCACGTAGGGGACCTTAGCGGCCCGCGCGATTGGCCATTCCGACCAGTTGGCCACCGTGTTGAAGCCGAATTCCCGCAGTTGCGAAAGCGCGATGGCCGCCCTCACGTCATGCCATTTTTCCGGCCCGAAGGCGCGGATGAAGTTGGCTTTCAGGTAATCAACGGCCCGGTTGCCAAAGATGGTCTTGTATTCCCCATCGCGGTCCGGCCTCCAGGTCAGGGCGTTCTCCAGATCCCCGCAATAACTGTCGATCCCCGGGCGGACACAATCCAATCCCGTGGACCAGAACAAGCCGCCGCCGGGATCCACCAGCCACCACCGTTTCCCGTCATGATGGGCGCGGAAAAAGCCGGTGGCCTCGATTTTCTTGTCCTTCCAGCCTCCCCAGCGGTTGAAGGATTCCGGCCATTTTTTCTCCGCAACCGCGTCCTTTTGGGCGGTCAAGAGTTTAATCACGTTTTCGGTGCCGCTGATTTTTCCCGGCCATGTGTGCAGCGTACTCTGGCCCAGTTCGTCCAGCAGGGGACCTTTCGTGAGGAGCGGCTTCGTCAGCCGTGGAGGTTCATTTTTCGTCACGCGTAGAGGCGTCTGGCTCCAGCGCACCGGCGCGCTGCTCTTGTGTAGAATGGTAATCATCAAACGATCGACTTCACGCAAATCCACCCGGTCGCCTCCGCACATCGGCTTGAGCCAGGCCCCTTCGCGCTCCAGCCGCCAGCGGTTCAGGTTTACATTCTCCAGGGGAAAGCGGATGCGGGACTGCACCTGGGTGAGGTTCATGTAGCGCAGCGTGAAGCGCGGCCCGTTCCCGCCCTCCTGCAGGGTCATGAGGAAAACGGCCAGCCGGTTGCCATCCACCAGCAGGTCCGCCGACAGGTACGCCGCGTCCGCCAGCGCGCCCTTGGGAAAAGCATACAGCATCCCGGCGTTTTCCTTTTCCGCCACATACCAGACCGCGCCCGCGAGCGGCGCTTCACCAGCCTCGGGGCTAAGGCCCTCCAGAAGTTCGGTGGGCTTCAATTCCCAGGCCTCCTCCGCGGCCAGGGCCGGGTGAGCCACCAGCAGCCCCGCCCCGGCCAGGGCGTTGATCCGCACGAATTCCCGCCGGTTGATCTTCAATAGGGCGTTGAAATCCTTCATTTTTTCCTCCCGCCGATGCATAGTATAAAAAGTGTAGGTAATGATTGACCCGAAGGCAGATCATTCTCAATGCTGGATACGCCGTATGCGTATGGATGAGCGCGCTAAACCATTCCCTCTCCCTCTGGGAGAGGGGAAAATTCATCCTTTCTCTGCAATCGAGTCAATAGTTGCAAGTCGAGAATGATTCCGCTGATCCGCTCCGGAACATATTCCCATGAACGGGGATGAGCGGCAAGGCAAGAAACCCTTATCCGGTTTCAAACCACCCCTCGTGTTCACTCCCTGGCTTGGCCGATAGGAAACCGCCATGAAACCCGATCGCGAAACCATGGTCCAGAACCTGTATAATTACAAGGACAGTTACACCCTGGAAAGCCCGCTCTACAAAACGTCGATCATCGCCTTCATGAACAGCATGCTGGGGGAAGATTTGAGCGAAACCGGCTGCATCACCGCCCTCGCCATCTTCAAGGATCAGGACCAGGGGAAAGCGATGATCAGCGCCCAGCAAAAGGGCATCCTGGCCGGATTGGACGAGGCTTGCCTCCTGCTCGACAATTACCGCTCCCACCTGCGCTATCAACGGGCCGTCAAGCATGGACGGCCCATCCAGGACGGCGATCCCCTCGAGGAAAACGAGGATCCCATTCTGTACATCGAGGGCCGGATCATCACCATCCTGGAGGTGGAACGGACGATCTTGAACATCCTCCAGCGCATGAGCGGCATCGCCACCGAGGTGTACGAGCAGCAGGAGAAGATCCGCGCCTGCGGATCACCCAGCCGGCTCGCCGCCACCCGCAAACTGCAATGGGGGCGCATGGACAAGAAGGCCTTCATCGTCGGTGGCGGCCTCAGCCACCGCCGCGGCCTCTACAACACCATGATGATCAAGGACACCGAAATCGACTTCTGGCATTTTCTGGAGGACGTCGACCTCGATCCCGACTCCGAAACCGCCCGCATCGAGTGGATCCTGGGCAGCATCGCGCATTGCTGGCGGCAGCGCGAAAAATCCACGGGGCTGATCGTCGAAGTCCAGACGCCCAAGGAAGCCACCATCATCGCCCACCGGCTGAAAAACCTCCAGAACGGCCATTATTATCCTTGCTCCATCATGCTCGACAATTTCGCCCCCAATCTCATCGTCCAAATCCTGGACAAGTGCCGGGAAGACGGCACCTACGATTGGACCCTGTTCGAATCGTCAGGGAACATCCGGAACGCGGCGATCCTGGATTACGCCCGCACGGGGGTCGATGTCATCTCCACCGGCACGCCCACGCATTCCACCAATGTGCTGGATATTCATATGAAGGTCGTGAAGGAAAAATAAGGATCAGGCGAGAATTGAGTGAATGATGGGATTCTGTTTTTTCATCCACTTTATGAGAGGGGCGGACACCAAGATCCGCCCCTACATACCTTCCCTCACCCAAATCCTCTACCAGAGGGCTGATCTTTACCCCAAGTCTTTTATGGATGTCATCCCCGCGAAAGCGGGGATTCAGAAGAAATATTGAAAATCCGCAGGGTTCTATACGGATGCCCGTACCACAAGAACGCTAGCGAGACGCCCGCATCACAAAGAACCTTCATCCTTCCGGTCTTCTGGGGGAGATGGATTTGTCCGAAGCCAGATGGCCAGGATGAACCGGATTGGAGAGGAATGGCGAATTCAATGAGGAAAGCGGATGAGGACCGGGGAGAGTTTTAACGGCTGAAAAACCGGTCGATGATTTCCGACAAGAAATACTTGATCATATTGCCCACTTCTTCCATCGCGTGCAGGAAATTATCGAAAAGCACCTGAAACAAATTGACTTCCATGATATTTCCCACGAACCATAAGGAAAATATAGTCAAAAACAAATAAAAGAGAACTCGTTCGTCGATCATAATGACCATCGCATCACAAGGGACACGCCCTAACAATCCCATGGATCAGGCATGTGATATCGAAATCCGCTTCCACGCCGTGAGCAATCAGAGGTGGTGTGGCATACTCCGCCGGACCGATCATCCCAAGGGCAAAAAGCAAAAGTCACCCCTCAAAAATAATTTTTACGTGAATATTGTAATCGGTTTTTTTCCATCTACGTATAGATACCGCGAAATATTTTTAGCAGTTTTATCTATTTTGTAAAAATTAGATTAGCAATCCGGGTTTTCCATCGCGCCATCAACGACAAGAGCAATATTTTATTAAAATGGAAAGGCCGGTCCGAAGGTACGTTCCCTTCTTCCCGGCCGTTTCAGCCCATTCAACCCGAACGTCTGGTCCCGGCGGTTTTATTCGATCCGGCCTCCCGGTCCGAAAACCGCGATGTCGCCGATGCTCACCAGCCCGTTGGTGGGATCGTACCGGAAAGTGCAGTCATCCCCATAGTTGCCACACAACGCGGCTTTGTTCACGTTGGTGCCGAACGACTTCACCAGCCATTCGGTGGGGCAACCCTCCGCCGTTCCCTTGGCCACCGCCGGGGAACGCAGCAGAAACGGGGGAAAATACGCCCAGTAGTCGGCGCAATGCGCGATCCGTAGATCGTTGCTGCCGCCGATTTTGGGATCCTTTGATCCCAGAACGTACCGGTACCACGTCACCTTGGCGCCCGCCTCGCCCTGGCCGCCCGCGCTGGCGTAATCCCAATGCGGCGGGAAGACGTCTTGCGGCACGGAAGACATATAGGGCTGGGGAGAAGTCAGCGCGCTGAGTTTGAACGCCGGGGCGTAGCAGTTGAAGTCCATGTGGTACATTTCCATGGCGGTCGAAATCGCCTTGAAATCCGACTTCACCTTGGCGACCTTCGCCCGGACCTGGGCGTTCAAAAAGTTGGGCACCGCGATGGCCGCCAACACCCCGATGATCGCCACGACGATCAGCAATTCGATCAATGTAAACCCACGTTGTACCCGGCCGGTCTGAAATCGATTCATTTTGCACTCCCTGGATGCCATGTTATATTCTTCTAGTTTTACGGATTTTGAGACATACTCTTCCGATTATTTACTATATCAATATAATCCGATCAAGATAATCTGTCACGCCCCAGATGTCTTTTTCTGTCTAATTCCCTTGAAATACACAGGGAAAGGGGATTTGGGTAGTGGCGTGATTATCCAATCTTTGCAAACAGACGCACGTTGCGTTCTGCCCATGGGGGTACGCGTGGTTCAACCCGCCCTGTCTTCTCCTCCATTCCATGATGGATTATGCGTGACGCGCCAACCCATCCACGTTAGTTTATCTCATTCAAGCGGATAAAATCCATTTCGAGGCCTTCGGTTTCTTCCGCCATTCCCAAGCCAGCAAGCCAAAGAAAGGAAGGTATTCCAACTCGCGCATGCCCGTCAAGTAGGCGCGGGGATCCGGGATGAAAAACGTGTAATACAGAAGGCACGATACACTCAGGTACAACCAGGAAATCCGGGGTATGAAACACATAAACGGCAGCATCCAAACCACATACCAGGGATTACATACCGGGCTGCAGAGCAGCAGCGCGCCGTTGACGGCCAACGCCCGCGCGAGCCGCTCTTCGTCCTCCATGTCCGGACGTAAATAGAGGATTCGGATTTGAAAAAGTAATACGGCTAGAAAAAATCCGCCGGCCAGCGATTTAGCCGTGAAAAAGGCGTCGCAGGGGAACTCGAAATCCAGGATCGTAACGATCACCGGTCCCCCGCCCCACGCGGGCGCGCCCAGCCCTCCCGCCGCCCACTCGAAGAAGGCCACCAGACTACTATTGCTTTCCCACCGCTGGGCGAATTCCACCCACCCACTCAGTCCCCGCGCGCCCACTCCCGAAAACATGAAGGCAATCATCGCGATAATAAGCAAGAACAACCCCCACGCCTTCCGGGACAGCCGGTCCCGCCATAGGGGAACGAGCGCGATGGGAATGATTTTCGTCAGGACCGCGAACGCGAAGGCCGCCGCGGATCGGCAACCAGGATTCGTGGAAGCCAGGAGAATCCCCAGAAACAAGAAAGACAGCGCGATGCCGTCGAAATGCAGAGTGTTGATAATCTCCTTGAGCGCCAGGGGCGACCAGGCGTAGATCAGAACCCAGGCGGGATCGCGCTGATACCGGATCAAAAGCAACACCAGCGTGGCGATGAGCAGCGCGTCGAAAAACATCACCACTGCCCGCCACCCATAAAGCGACAGCGGAAACAGCCAAGCCGCTAAACCGAATAAAATCTGGGCGAAGGGGGGATAAATCGTGACGGTTTCGGGATTGTTGACTTCCTCGAGAACCGCCCGCGCCCGGGGATGGGCGCCGGCGGTCCCTCGCAACACGCGCAAAGATTCTTGTTGATCCGGATTCAAACTGGAATCAATCGTATCAGACAAAACCGTTTCCGGCGCGAACATATATGGATTGACGCCGTGGGACAGCACGAAACCATCCCATAAATAGCGGTTGTAATCGGTCTCCAAGATCGGCAGGCTGGGGAAAAGGAGTAAACGGAAGACGGCCGCCCAGGCCAGCACGGCCTTCACGGGGATTCGCGCGCGGCGGCGGACAGCCCTCCAAACGGCGGTCCCGTAACCCGCCGCCATCGCACCCAGCAGCGCCAGAAGGAGCAATATCTCCTCTCTCGTTCCCGTGGGATCGGCATGGAACGAGAAAACCGTCAGTCCGGCGCAGAAAAGAGCCAGCCAAGCCCCGCACGCATGAACGAAGAAGGCCTCCTTCACGAGCGCCGCGCGTCCGGCGTCTCCTCTCGGCGGGTCACTTCGTTCCAGATATCCAGGAAAAAGGCCAGTCCGCAGAAGAGGAAGAAGCCTAGTCCCAGTCCCATCGCCGTCATGAGCGAGCGCTTGGGAAACACCCGCTTGTCCGGCTTGATCGCCCGGTCGATACTGACATCGGCGTACCGGATATCCTTCTCCTGACTTTCGAGCAGCGAGGCTTCATCGAGCAGCGGCTGCATCGCCGAGAGGTTGGCGCGCAAGCCGTTCACCACCCGTTCCTGCACCGCGATATCGGTCTCGAAGGCGCGGATTTTTTGCAGGAGCATGGCAATTTCGCCGGAGAGCGCGGCGATTCGCCCGGTCACGGCTTTCCATTGCGCTTCCATTTCGGCGATCCGGGCTTGATGTTTCGCCTTCACTTCCGGATCGGTGGAGGCCTCGGCCTGCAGTTTGGCCGCCGCGAGATCCCGCTCCAGTTCCATTTGTACGGGAATCAACGCGTCGCCGTATTGGGGAGTCAATGAAAACGAGAGCGTGTCCGTTTGCTGCCGGCGTTCCTTCATGAACGGTTCGTTTTCGTTTTCCAGATCGAACGATTCCTCCACTTGGTCCGCGATCCGGCGGTTGGGGGCCAAGCCGGTGAGATGCACCAGCCGGGAGGCCATATCCGCCCGCAAGCTCTCCAATTGGGCATCGGTCTTCATCACGGCCAATTGGGTTTCGGCCGCTTTCAGATCTCTCTTGAGGGACTCGGAGCGGTTTTGCGCCAGTTGGATGTAGCGCTGGATGTTTCCCTTCACGGTCTCTTCCGCCCGCGCCACAAAGAGGTCCAGCCAGGTGTTGGTGATGAGCCGCGCGCCCGTGGCGGTGCCGGATTCGCCCGACACCTGGATCACGCGGGAATATTCGACTTCCAGGTTGGTTTCGCGCACCTTGGCGACGCTGGTCAGGAGCGCCTTGCGCAACTCGAAGACGCTCATTTGGTCTAATTCGGCGTCCGTCATGGTATAAACGAGTTCGAGTTCTTCCGCGCTCAGATTCCCCAGACCGTTGATCCGGTTGATCCATTCCGGATTGTCCCGCTCGTTTTCAGGGACCAAAAACTCGGCCAGGATCGTCTGATTGGTGTTTTGCATCAGCAGAAACGGCGTCATGCCCACCGCTTTTGGCCCCAGGTGGGCGCGGATCCGCTCACCGTAGGCCTGGCTGTCGTGCAGTTGATGGGTGGCTTCCCGGTACCAGCGCAGACGTTCGATGATCTGCTGGAACAGCCGGTCCGACCGCATGATCGCCTCGTAGGTCAGAACGTCGAACGGTTCCGGGACCAGCTTCAAGGTTTGTTTGAATTTCGGTGTGGAGACGTAGATCCGGGCGTTTGCGCGCCAGGTCTGCGGCCACACCAGTGAGGCCACCGCCGCCAGCACCATCATCCCGAAAGCGCCCACCAGAATGAACCTCCGGCGGCGGTACAATACCCGCAAAAAAGAAACCAAATCGTACGCGAACGTCTCCGCCATGGCGTTACCCTGTCCGAAAAACAGGAATCTGGATACTCCAAGCCGGAGAAAATCTACCGTTTTTCGGAGTGAATGTACAGATGGAGCGGGCAGGGGGAAACATCACGGATTGCCGATGGAACTGACGCGATGTCTTACAGCCGGTCCGGGAGGCGCGGATCATTCCGCATCCATAAGGGTAACAAGAATGGATGGATGGTTCAGGATTGCGACACCCCGGATTGAAATCCTGGGCTGGTCTCCAGATGTCCCCGGAAGGGGATTCCTATAAGTGTCTGAAGCCGGACGGCCAGTATAATCAGAATGAACAGGAAAAAGATCATGATGGATTGCCATTCGCTAATCCATCTTCTATTTATAATCCCCTTCCCCTAAATTTTGGTGGATGGAATGGAATAACTCTTACTTGACGGCGAATTCGTTCACCCGGGCGGATTCGGGCAGGTTCACGGCCAGGCTCAGGTCGATTTCCAGGCATTCCAGAACGCGCAGGATGGTTTCCTCGACCACCTTGTCGGGCGTGGACGCGCCGGAGGTGAAACCCACGGAGACAGGGCCGGAGGGGAGCCAATCGCGGGTGACGATCTCGGCGTTTTGGCCGAATGGCTTATGGCGGATTTCTCCGCGGGAAACGATGCAACCGGGGCCACAAATGTGGAAGGTGGGGGCGTAACGCAGGCCGATTTCACACAGATGGCTGGTGTTGCTGCTGTTGTAGCCGCCCACGACGATGATGACGTCGGGTTTTTTCGCGCCGAGTTCGATGATGGCGTCCTGCCGTTCCTGCGTGGCGCTGCAGATGGTGTCGAAGGCGCGGAAGTGGTCCTTCAGGTTTTCCTCGCCGTAGCGGTCCCGCATGGCCTGCTCCACCATCTTGGAAATGTGGAGGGATTCGCTGCTGAGCATGGTGGTCTGGTTGGCCAGGCCCACCCGCTGCAGGTCGCGGCCGGGATCGAAGCCGGGGCTGATGGATTTCTCGAAGCGCTTCAGAAAGCCGTCCGTGCTGCCGCCGAACCGGATGTAATCGCACACGACCTGGGCTTCTTCCTCGTCGCGGACGATGATGTAGCGGCCGCCTTCGAACTGCAGCGCGCGCGAGCTGGTGGCGATGGTTTCCTCGTGGTAATACTTGCCATGGATGATGGAGGTAAATCCGTCGCGCGAGTTCCGTTCCACCCGGTTCCAGACGTTCATCACCGAGCCGCAGGTGGTATCGACCAGCACGCAGCCGGTTTCGATCAACTTCCGCATCTCTTCCACGCTGGCCCCAAAGGCGGGAAGGATCACGACATCCTCCGGCTTGATATCGTCGAAGGTGTAATTGCCGGATTCACAGCCGCTGAGGAAGCGGATGCCCATTTCGCGCAGTTTCCGGTTCACCTGGGGATTGTGGATGATCTCCGTGGTGATGTAGATGGTTTTATCCGGGAATTTCTGGCGCGTTTCGTAGGCGTAGTCGACGGCCCGGTCCACGCCATAGCAAAAACCAAACTCCTTGGCCAATAGAATCCGCAGGCCGCCCACTTGCAACGTGGAGCCGTTTTCCCGCAGATACTGGACCAATCCGCTTTTGTATTCCTTGGCCAGCGTGCCCGCGACTTGTTCCTTTAAACCAAAACCGCGCCTGTTGATGGGAAGGTTCTTTTTCCGGTTCGGCATTAAATACTCCCGAAGTTTACTTTTCATTTCAGCTTACCAAAGAGATTCTTATCTGACAACTCCACAAACACCCCCGGGCGCATCCCGTTCAAGGCGGCCTTCATGAAATCATACGGAAGGACGGCCATGGAATTTTAAAACACGCCGGGACGGCAATCCGCGCTCGCTGTAAAGTTCTTGGTGGAGAATTAACGGCAGAGAAGCCAACGAGGCAACGATGAGAGATTATATCCCCTCTTTAAGTATAGCCCCGAAGAGGAGAAAAAAAGAATCTGGTTCATCCGGCAAGGGTTTTCCTTATCAGGAGGTGGGATTGGTCTCCCAAAAACAGGCCGGAGAAATCCATCCCCGGTCCTCACTCCCTCTGGAAGAGAGCCAGAGTGAGGGACCTTGCGCCCCTTCCAACGGGCCGCCTCCAGTAGCCCCGGGGTTCAACTCAGGAAGCAAATCAACCCTGGGCGTGATTCAATCTCAAACCATCCAACCCGGGCAATCCGGCACGAAAACGACACCCTCCCTTCTCTCCTCCCTCTCCCTCAGGAAGAGGGCCGGGGTGAGGGAAGCCCGGAGAGGGCGGAATTCATCCTTTCTCTGCCCATGAGCTAACCGTTGAAAAACATCTATCCGGTCTAACCGGGGATTCCCATCTCCGCCTTGGATTTCCTTGGATTGGACAATTCCGCGGCGGCGCGCGTGAAGGCGTGCTGGTGGATTTCCATCCCCCGTTCCAGATCTTGAAAGAAGGCCTGGCAACGGCCGCGGGCCTGGAGGTTCATGGCGGGGGTGTCTCCTCCGAAAAAACTACCTTGATTCAACTGCCCGAGCATACCATGGGTCGACCGGGCGCAGAGCGTGAGGCTCAGCGAAACCGCTCGGGGCGATTGCCGCAGGATTTCGGCGAAGGATTTCAACGTTTGTATCAATTCCTGACGAAAAGTGGGCGCGGCCGGATCCAAGGTGTTCAATCGTTCCTCCAGTCCACGCAAATGCATCCGCGCCTCTCCGCATTCTCCTGCCAGTTCGCCTAATTCGAGAATCAGCGGACCCCGTTTCGCTTCGAGGGTGGGACGGAGGGCATCGCGCAAGAAGGACCGATCGATCATCTGCTGGCGGACATGCCGGGCCAGGGCGTCTTCCAGGGGCATGAACCGGCAGCCAGGAATGACCGCGCCATGGGGAGCGGTGTTGATCACTTCCCCGCCAGTGGCCTGGATCAACTCGGAAAATCCATCCAGATAGAACTTGTATAATCCGCTGGTGGAAATGGCCTGGCCGTCATTCGCGGGGACCGTGGCGAGCGAATCGTCCACGTCCATGGGCGCCGGGAATTCCGTCTGCATGGCCCCCGGGGCGTACTGTTTCGCGCCGGGGAAACCCAGGTCGTTGCCGATCAGAATGATGGGCGAACAACCCATCATCCGGGCGGCGTGATAGGCGGCATGGGCGGTCGAGCCATACGACACCAGGTCACCCAGGCGGCCCAGGCAGGTGAAAGTTTTGAGGAGCGGAGTGGCTCCCGGGCCGTAAGCGGCGGTTCCGGCGTGGTCGTAAAAAAAGGTCCGGCTGGGAAACCGCGCGGGGATGGAAGAATGAACACCCGGAAAAGCCAGAAGGACGGCGTCGTCCAGCTCGATGGCGTCGAAATGCCGGGCGTTGAGTTCCGTGAAATCGAGGCTTACCACGATGTCGGACGCGAGGCCGTGGCGGCGCAGGATCCGGTACGCGGTGTCGACGGCGATCACGAGGGCGTTATCCCGCGCCCGGGCAATTGAAGGCAGCGCGGCTTCGAGGCTGGGTCCGGGGCTGATCACCAAGGCCGGCGCGCCCGGCGCGGCCCCGAGCAGACGCAGCCAGGGCGCTCCCCGCAGAACCTGGGGCAGATTGGCAAGCAGGTTGCGGAGGATGATTTCGCCCTGGATTTCCGACGTTTTGAATTTCAAGCCCTCCACGCGCAGGATCTCCTCGATGGCCTGAGCCAAACGCTGGATCCGGTCCGCGTAAAGGGCTTTGGCGGTTCCCGTGTACGCCAGACGGATGCCCTGGGCGCGGGTGCGGTGGCCGCCGGGTTCGGTAAAGAGCAGCCGGGCGGTCTCGTCCTCGCGCAAACCCACAACGAACCGCACACGCGGGGAGAGAATCAGGGAAGTGAAATCCATCAGGTGAAAGGCCGCCTTGAGTAATGCGGGATCCGGTTCCACAATCCAAATGTAGGTTTGGGCATCGGACAAACGAAATAGATAGAGGGGATGATAACCGGATCCGAAACCGAACAGGAGAACATGAGCGTTATTCAGAAAATCATCGCCCAGGCGCGCGACCCAATCTTCCGCGTTCGGTCCGGGCGTATTCATGGGATCGAAAGCGGCCGATTTCCCGGATTCCAGCAACATGCCCAGCACCGGCGAGCCGTCCCGCGCCCGCCCCGCGGCAAAACGGCAGAGGGACAGGTCCGATGCGCTCAAACACCGGGCCAGGCCGGGATCGCGCCGCTGGAGCGCGTCCAGGTTCCGCTGCCAAAAGGGAGACGAGGCGGACCAATCGGGAGACATGATGGAATCGTGTTCTAAGGTTCTGTTGAGATTTGGTTATGAATGATAGACCGAAATGAAATATGGTTCATCCGGCCAGTGCGTACTGATTTTCAAGAAGGCGCGCCCGAAATCCAATCCGGTTGGCCTGAGAAGTAACCCCAAAATCCCCTCTCCCAAAGGGCGAGGGGGGCAGATGTCTCTCTTTCATTATCTTGGCGGAATAATGCCCTCGTTTTTTTCTCCAGGATTGGATGGTCGCTTTCACAGGGGTACGCACATACCGGATAAACTTGAAGTATTGTTTTTCATGCGCCAGCGGTTCGATTAAACTAACCCGGGGCTTTCACCCTGGGATTTTCGTGACAAACGTAATCAATTTCCCTCTCCCTCCGGGTGAGGAAAAGCCTTTTCGAATTATTTTACTTCTACCGGTTGTGTATATCCATTCGCTTATCGGTAAAATGAGTCCACATCAGGGGACGGCATTACAGCAGCCCAGGTCTTCAACCCTGGACAAATGGCCCCGGGTGCGCGCTCTTCTCGGATGAACCAAAATAGCCTAATTTCCATGATATCACCATGCGCGTGTTGATCATCGATAAAACCGCGGGGCTGGAAGCCTCGCACGAACGCCATCAAATCCTGGCCGGGCAGCGGGATCTGCAACTGCATGTGCTCGGGCCCCGGTACTGGATCGAGAACCGGCGGCCGGTGGTATGGCGGATTACCCCGGACGCGTTGTATACCCCGCATCCCGGCCGGGTGTTTTTCAAGGATTATTACGCGCGGACCGGATACTTTGGGGGACTGAGCCGGGCGGTGATCCGGTCCAAACCGGATATCATCCAGCTGCTGGAAGAGCCCTGGGCGGTGACCACCATGCAAACCATGCTGGCGGCGGCGTGTTTCGCGCCCCGGGCCAAGATTCTTTTCTACACGTGGGAGAACATCTTCCGGCCGTGGACCTACCCCTCCCGGGCATCGCGGTTGTACGCCGGGATCGACAAAATCGCGCACCACGTTTCCACCGCGGCGGTATGCGCCACCCAGGGAGCGCGCGCCGTGCTGGAACGGAAGGGATACACCAAGCCCATCGCGGTTATCCCCTATGGCATCCCCGCGTTCTTCCTGAACGAGCCGCCGGCCGCTTCCCTGCCCGCCGTGGGCCGGCCGTTCACCCTCGGCTACGTGGGCCGCCTGTTGTATATGAAAGGCATCGATCTGTTATTGGAAGCCCTGGCCCGCCTGCCGGACGTACACTTATTGCTGGTAGGAACCGGAGAAGACGAAACCACGTACCGCCAAATGAGTGAACGGCTGGGAGTCCAGAACCGCGTGGAGTGGCTGCCCTCCGTGAACGAGCGCCGGGTGCCCCTGGCGCTGCGGCGGATGGACGCCTTCGTGCTCGCCTCCCGCAAAACCAGCCTGTGGCAGGAACAGTTGGGGCGCGCGGCGCTGGAAGCCATGGCCACGGGCATCCCGGTTATCGGGGCGCGGTCCGGCGCAATTCCAGAAGTGCTGGGGGACGCAGGATTGCTGTTCGAAGAGAATTCATACACCAGCCTGGCAGAGCGCATTACCTGGCTGAAGGACAATCCTCCGGAGCGGGTCCGTTTGGGTCATTTGGGCCGGCAACGGGTGCTCGAGCATTTCACCTGGGAGCGTTTCGCGGAACGCCTGAACGAATTGTACCGTACATTGTCATAGCCTTTTTCCCAAGGACTCCTCCATGAACCTCGTCTCTCCACCTCCTGGCATCGGCACGCGCATCACCCGCTATGGAACCATCCTCGCCGTCAGCGGCATTGTCTGCAAAATCATGCTGCTGGTGTACACCGTGCTGGCGGTGGAGATTCTGGGACGCGAGGGATTCGGCCGGATCGAGTATTTCATCGAGATGGCGATCATTTTCAGCGTGCTGATCGATTTCGGCCTGGAGCAGACGGTCACGCGGGAAGCGTCCCGGCGGCGGGAGGAAGCGGGGGAAATGCTGTATCCGCTCCTGCTGTTCCGGCTGGCGGCCGCGCTGGCGGGGGGCGTGGCGATGGCCGCGTTTCTATGGCTGCTGGCCCAGCCGGGGCATACGGGATTGTTGATTTTCTGTTCCATCACCTATTTTTTCGTGATTTCGGTCATCATGCTGGTGCGGGCCATCGTCCGGGGATTGGAGCTGATGGTCTACGAAGGCGCCGCGAATATCCTGGACAAGGTAGCGCATATCGGGACGGCGATCGCGCTGCTGTACGTCCTGCCCCAGCTGCCGCTGATCGTGCTCTGCTATACCGGCGGGGCGCTGGTGTCGCTGGCCATCTACCTGTGGGTGATCCTGCGCCGCTACGGCTTTCACCGGGCGGCGTATACTTATCAGGATTGGATCGGCTGGCAAAAGCTGGCCGTTCCCATCGGATTGTCGGCCGTGTGCATCCTCCTCCTGCACCGCGAGGACACGGTGATGGTCAACTGGATCCGCGGGGATGACGAAACCGGCCTGTACCGCGCCCCCTACCGCTTTTTGGAAGGCCTGTTTCTGTTTCCGCAGGTGCTGGCGATCTCCGCGTATCCGATCTTTTCCAAGTTGTTCCACGAGCAACAACCGTTTACCCAGTCCGCCGCCGATTTGCTGCGCGGATTGTTTCTGATCAGCCTGCCCATCGCCGTGGGGGGAAGCTGCACCGGGATGAATATGATGCGATGGCTCACGCCGGAACTGGGCCGCGCGGGCGGGATTGTGTTCATTCTGTTACTCTGGTCGCTGCCGTTCATCTACGCCAATTTTCTATTGGGGACCATCTTGAACGCCACCGACCGGCAGCAACTCAACTTCAAGGCCAGCGCCTGGGGACTCGCCAGCAACGCGGTGTTGAATGTCCCCGCCATTTACGGGTTCGGAGCCTACGGGGCGGCGGTGGTCACGGCGGTGTCGCAGGGCGTCTATTGCCTGATCATGCTGGCGTACACGCGGGACTTCCAACTGTTCACCGGCCTGCCCCGCTACACGGCCATCGTGGCCGCCTGCCTGGTCATGGCGGCGCTGCTGAGCCTGATCGACTTCGCCTGGTATATCGAAGTGCCCATCGGCGGGGGGACGTATCTCGCCGCTCTGGCCGCCTTCCAGGGCATCACCTGGCGGGAAATGCAAACCTTGTGGAGCGTGGTGAAGCAGCGGTGAAGGCAGGATTTCACTCCGGCGGTTCGGGGACCACTTCCTTGAGCAGGAACAATTGCCGGAGTTGTTCGGCGTTTTGGGGATGGCCGATGACGAACGGCTCGGGGGTTTGATCGCCGTTGATCAGTTCCCACAAATCCACCTCCCGGCCGGACAGGTAGCGCATCACGCCGCCCGCCGCCTTGAGGACCATGGCCGACGCGGCGATGTCATACACCCGGACCTGGTTGAGAAATCCACCTTGAATCTTGCCCCGGGCGACGCAGCAGATATGAGCCGCCGCCGAGCCGAACGACAACGCCCGCCCCTCGTAGCGCACTTCGAAACCGCGGAACGTGATGGACGGCGCGACGATGCAACTGCCCCGCCCCATTTCCCGTGGTTCCGCTACCTGGATCACCCGGTTGTTCAAATAGGCCGGACCGCCGTCCATGGCCCAGAAGAGTTCGTCGGTCACTGGCAGATAAACAAAGCCCGCCAGGGATTGATGCCGGTTGAGCAATCCCACGGAGATACACCACACCGGCAGCTCGTACACGAACGGAGCGGTACCGTCGATGGGATCGATCGCCCAGACATATTCCGCGTTCTTCATCCGGTGATGCCCGGTTTCCTCGCCGTACACGCCATGCTCCGGAAACCGGTGATGCAATTCCTCCCGGACGAATTGTTCGACATCGCGGTCCGCCGCGGTGACGAAACTGCGGTCCGCTTTCCGTTCCGCCTTGACATTCCGGAAGTGATCCATGGCGATACGGCCCGCCTGATAAATCACGGGACGCATCTCTTGCACGATGCGCTGTAGGTCCATGCCCGTTTGGTTTCCATTCCCGGATGAAGATTGGATGATCTCGATCATTTCTCTTTAACTTATACCCAAGGACGGGTAGAGCACCAAGGGGACCGGGATTTAGGACCCGTAGGATGGGTTAGCCCGCCGGGCGTAACCCATCAATCCGCCCCGGTCATCCGGTGATGATCCACCCTTGTAGCGCAGGCGGCCCGCCTGCATAAATACTTTGTAGCGCGGGCGTCCCGCCGGCGGATTATTATTACCCCAAACTCACCCGCCCTTCCTCCCCCAGGCCGCCCATTTCCAGATGATTTCCCCGGCGGGGGTGTATATCACCTTCTCCGGCTGGACGGCGGGAAGTTCCTGCGCGCGGAGCAAATAAAATACCCGGTGTTCCGTCTTTTGGAGATACGGATGGATGGGCGCGCCGGTGGGAACAAACTCGACCCCTTCGATTTTCTGCTCCTGAATCCACTTCTCCGGTGGATAGGCGTCATAAAAGAGAAAGAAGATATACGGATACTCGGCCAGGCCGGAGACGACGGCCTTCCCGGCCTCGTGGTGATGTTCCCGCCACCAGCCCACCGCGTCCCGGTAGCCGTATTCCCAATCCACCGCCGAATAAACGGGATAGCGGACATAGAGATCATAAAGATAGACGGATGGACATAATATCACCGCTGCGAACCACAGATACCGGCACGCCTTGACCAGGTCCCGGGAGGTCCATTGTTCCATCCGGTCCTTCCACTCCCCCAGGGACACGAGGCCATACGCGGCGATGACCTGAAACACCGGCACGGCGAAGATGCTCCGCAAGGCGTGGGGGATCGATTCCCGGGTGCAGGCCGCGGCGATGGGGAAACAGAGCAGCCATACCAGGAGAATGCGGTCCACGCGGGAACGGCGGGTGATGATGCGCAAAAATCCCGCCACGAGCAGGGGCAACAGGTACCAGTGCAGCTGTCCGAAGACGGCGGTATTGTGGCGGAGGTTGTTATCCCCATGAAAGAATAAAAATCCCGGAGAAAAATGGAGGAAATAGTTCTTCAGCCACTCGAACGCCACCGAAGCCAGGGGCCGCCCGTCGAAGATCGAAATCGCGGAGAACCGTGCGCCGCTTTCCACGGGCTGATAGAGAATATGATACAGCAGGGGCAGCGCACCCAGCAGGAAGACCGCAATGAAAACGAACCACGAGCGGATAAATTTCCCCCGGTGGACTGGCGCGAGCGTCTCCCGGCCGAGAGAAACCAGCCATAGCAAAACCACCAATACCGGGACGTAGAGCTGCGCGGGCGCGTAGGTGTAGAGGGCCAGCAGGAAAAACAAGGCGGAAAGCGCCGCGTGGCCGGGTCCGGATACGGGACGGTCCTTTTGCCGCAGGAAGAAGAAAAGCCCCAGGGGAATCCAAAGGGTCAAGAAAATCGATTGATTGGCCCAACGGCTGAGCAACAGGCTCCAAGGCGTCAACGCCACGAAGAGCCCCGCCCAGGCGCCCGCCGCGGGATTCCACAACCGGGCGGCCAGGGCGTACGCGGCCAGCGCCGATCCGGCTCCGGCCAGGCACGCGGGCAGGCGCACGGCGAGTTCGGTCAGTCCCAAGGCCGCCACAAAAGGCAGATCGGCGTATTGATAAAATCCGGAGGTCGCAACGTTCAACGAGCGGACAAAAAGAGGCCAGGAGCGTCCCGTTTGGTCTTGCCCATTCGTTAATAAGCAAAACGACGTGTAGCCTTTGTCGGCCTCATCGCGGAAAAAGCCGGCGGGATTGTCCGGCAGGTGGTAAAAACGCAAGGTCAGCGCGATCAGGAACAGGAGCAGCGCGGTGGCCCGCGGATAATCGTTGAGCATGCCGTGATCCGCCGTTTTCATCGTTGACAACCCCTGGATTCACAAGCACAATAAGAACATCCATGGAATTAAATGTATACAAGGATACCATGGAACCACTTGCCCATGGAGGTAAATTCCTCACCTTTGAATCCAGCCGGCGCCTCTTTTGGCTGATCGTCGCGGCGTTGGCCTTGGTTCTGGCTATTGGTTTGCCCATCACCGGATACAAGATCGTCAGCCGCTTCCGGATCATTCTTTTCGACCAGGTCATGCGCGACAACGACGCCTTGTCTCACACCTTCGAGAGTTTCCTGCGCGAAACGCGCCGCATCACTTACAGCCGCGAGGAATGGATCAAATTGGTGCAAGAATATATCAACAATTACGAGATTCCCAACCGGGGTTATATCTGCCTGGTGGATTCCAACGCCTACCTGCAGGCCGCGCCCGGCCGCGCCCCCTCCGCCCCGCCGGTGTTGGCCAAGGATTGGAAGTTCATCCCCGTCTCGCCCTCAAACGGTCAACTGGATTACAGCCGCACCTTGCGCACCGAGGATTTGATCCGCTCCACGCCGGAGACCAAAATTTCCGGCCATTGGCACAACACCCAGGAAGACCAGTTGGTCGATTTCCGGCTGATCAACATCGACGGGGAGAAGTGGCTGATCGGCATTCACCAGTTTGAAAACACCGTGCAGGAGCAGCTCAAGGAGATCGTGCCGTTTGTTGTGGCCGTGGGATCGTTTTTGTTTTTGGCGATCGTGATTCCTTTCGGGATGTTCACGGCGCGCCTCATGCATCACCATGAACATGAGAGCGACATGTACATCCGGCGGATCGAAGAACACACGCGCGAAATCGAAAAATTCGCCGCCCAACTCAAGGAGACCAACGAGAATCTCCACGGTCTGCAGCAACAGAAAAACCGCCTGTATGCCCGGCTCTCGCACGATCTGCGCGCCCCCCTCAACAGCATCCTGAGCGCCAGCAGCCTGATCGCGGATGGAATCTACGGCGAAATCACCCCCAAGCAGGCGCACGCCACGGAAATCATCCACCGCAACGTCCAGGTGCTGCTGCACCTCATCGACGGCATCCTGCAATTGTCCCGTGTCGAAAGCGGACATGTTACGCTGGAAACCGAGACCTTCGAACTGGATAGTTTGTTGCGGAACCTGGTGGAAAATCTCCAGCCCCTGGCGGAAAGCAAAAACCTGGAACTGCGCTATCAGCCCAATCCCGCGCTCCCCCGCCTCCACACCGACCGCGACAAGTTTTATCTGATCCTGCAAAATCTAATCAGCAACGCCATCAAGTTTACCCACGAGGGCTTTGTCGAACTTTCGGCCGAGCCGCGGGAAGACGCTTCCGTCGCCATCGCGGTGCGCGACACGGGCCCGGGGATCTCCCCCGGCGACCAGGACCGGATCTTCCACGAATTCACCCGGGGGCCGAATTCCAACTCCGGGCCCAAGGGCGTGGGCCTGGGTTTGACGATCACCAAGGAGTTGACCCAGCTGCTGGGAGGACGGATCACGGTCCATTCCGTCCCCGGCGAGGGAGCCACGTTCACCATCATCCTTCCCCCCAGCGCGGTGGTACCCTCCTCGGCGGTTGCTCCCATGGCAAAATGAAAGCAAGATGTTTGAAGGCAGGATGCCTGCACCGCAATTTCCCTCTCCCTGGCCCTCTCCCGGAGGGAGAGGGAAAAATTTTGCGGGAGGGCGAACCTCCTGGTGAGCCGTCCATAGGTGAATATTCACTTTTACGGAATGACCGGCTCGGCGGGAGCCTCGGCCTCTCATAGTTTCCTCCATCTTTTCTACTAGCGCGGCAAACAAATTGGCAAGAGTATCCCGCCCACAAACCTCCTACGTTGTCCAGATTTTTCCCCATGCTACACTGTTATGTACCATTTCAATGGGAGTAAAGGACAACAATGGCGACCAAAGACGACCATTACAACCAAGGACTTGATCTCTACGGCCAGGGGAAACACCGCGAAGCAATCGAAGAATACCGGAAGGCCTTGGAAATCGATCCGGATGACGGCGAGATCTACATGGCCATCTCGATGAGCTTCCAAATGTTAGGGGAACTGGATCCGGCGCTGGAAGCAGCGCGGCGTGCGGTCGATCTGAGCCCTCGCGAACCGTTGAGTTACACCAACCTGTCACGCGTGCTGGTAAAAAAAGGGATGATCCCCGAGGCGGAAGAGGCCATGGCCATCTCGCGGCAATTGGCGATGGGATATATGTGATTCTTTTGTAACTATTTACCTGAACGCCTACCTTTCTCATGGCTTTATTCTGTGTATAGAGGGGATCGCGAAACGATTCCCTCTCCCCGGGGGCTGCTTCCGCCGGGTCCGGTCATCATGAAACGCGGGTGGGAGTGTTTTTATCAATTGTTCATGGGCTGGAAAATGGCCATTTCGGCATTCTCATAGGAAAATGTGTACGGAGAGCAGCCCGGGGGGATGGGGCTAGGGGGAGGGAATTTTGGCTGGGGCGGATCTGGGTGTCCCCCCGTATCCAGGCAGGATGGGATACCTAGTCCCCATCCTGTTCCCCATGGAATACCACGCCACCCCCGCCAAGTTTTCGGATTCGGCCGCCCGGTGATCCTCCCCCCGTTTCATCCGGAAGTTACCCGCTTCTCCAGCGGCTTCGACAGGTCCTCCGAATTATCTTCCTTTTCGTTTGGTTTCCATGTTCGCGGCCGTTCCGAAATGGGCAGCATATCACCGAGATCGGTAGGCTCCGTGTTGGAAATATAAACGCTGATGCGCCGGTTCTTCGCTTCCGCCGTGGCGCTCTCGACCAGCGGGCGCGAGGCGGCATAACCGGCCACCAGGGTAATGCGGTCGTTGTCGATCCCGTGATCCACAAACGCCTTCCGGGCGCTCAAGGCCCGTCCTGCCGACAACTCCCAATTGGTGTAATCCGCGGATGCCGGGGGTTGGTCGTCCGTGTGCCCTTCCAGGGCGATTTTGTAGTCGTAATTGCCGATCGCCTCACTGACAGCCTGGATGGTCCGCTGAGCCTTTTCGTTCAGGCGGGTGGTTCCCTGCTCGGTCAGGAGGTTGTCATCTGGATCAAGGATGTCCAGGCGCACCCCGTTGTCCCGGGCGCGGATCACGATAGAGTTCTGAAGATCAAGCAACTTCGTATCGATTACGACCTTGAGCAGCGACATCAAACTTTTCGAATTGGACGAGTCGATGGGAGGATTCGGGGAGGCATTGGGCAGGATCGCCGCTTTACCCACTGGACTGGATCCCTGGAGGAACGAGAAAACGCGGTAATTGCGCATGTATTCGGCGATGGCTCCCCGTTTGTCCGGAGTGACGATGTTCACCAGCCACATCACCAGGAAAAAACTCATCATGGCGGTCATAAAGTCGGCGAAAGCCACCTTCCACGCGCCGCCATGCGCGCCCCCTTCATTAGGGCGGGAGATTTTCTTGATGATGAGGGTCAGGTTTTCGTTTTTCATTTGCCCTTTCCCTTCAGGGTGCTTTCGAGTTCCACGAAACTGGGCTTGGCGTAAGCAGGGATGATGCGGCGGGCGAATTCCGCCGCCATCATCGGATCGGTTCCGCCCACGAACGATACGATGCCCACCTTGATGACGTTGAGAAGAGAGATTTCCTCCTTGAATTTATGCTCCAGGCAGACCGCCATGGGCCCGATGATCCCATAACACATCAAAATCCCGAAAAAGGTGCCCAACATGGCCACGGCGATTCCATGTCCGATTTCCGAGGGCGGCCGGTCGATGCGTCCCATGGTCAACACCACGCCCAAGACCGCCGCCACGATCCCGATGCCCGGCATGCCATCCGCCACCCGGGCCACGCTATGGGCGATCTCGTTGGCCTCCTGATGGTGGGTGTCGATGTCCTTGTCCATCAGATCCTCCAATTCGTAGTTGGCCAGATTCGTGCTGATGATGACTTTCAGATTGTCGCACAGGAAATTGATGGCATGATGATTGTTCAGCAAGGAAGTATGCTCGTGAAACAAATCGCTTTTCTTGGGATTCTCGATGTCGGCTTCGATCGAGATCTGGCCGTCCCGTTTCATTTTCACAAACAATTTGTACAACAAGGACAACAAATTGAGGAATTCTTGTTTCGTTTTATTTTTGTAGGTAAAGATCGAGGGAAGAGCCTTGATCGCGCCCATCACGACCGAGATGGGGTTGGATATGAGGTACGCCCCCCCGGCAATTCCAAAAATAAGGAGTATCTCCACCGGTTGGATCAACAGAAAGGGATTCCCCTCCTCAAGGACAAAGCAGCCCACCACGGCGGCAAAAACCAGAATCATACCAATAATGGCATACATAATCACAATACCCAGGGATGAGGATGCGCTCCTTCATGGGAAATATCGGCTGGTCCATATCCTGACTGAAGAAATTTAGCCAGTACCACCGCGATTAATCCAGGAGTTTTGAGGATTTAGGATGGATTCCGCCGCAGGGGGCGCCGGACTGAAATCCACACGGTTCTCCGATTGGGAATCCCGGCGCCGGCATCCGGATTCCAGGTTTCCACCCATTTTTTCGAGTTTACCCTGGGTCCGTTCCAGTTTATACTTTGTGTAGAAACGAAAGGAAGGTGGCCCCCATGGCGGTTTCGGTGACCAAAAGGCGTTTCACGGTGGAGGAATACTACACCATGGCCCG
>JBHGBC010000096.1:0-22363 GCA_041946805.1 bacterium | reverse complement strand
AACATCCAGGGCGCGCCCGACTTGGTGATCGAAGTCCTCAGCCCCGCCACGGCCAAAAAAGACCGATGGGCAAAGAAGCGGCTCTATGAAAAATCCGGCGTGCGGGAGTACATCGTGATCGAGGCGGCGGCCCAATTCGCGGAACGCTACGTCTTGGGAGACAACCGGCAATTCAGTGCCGGTGAAATGTTTGACGCCCGCCAGTCCCTTCCCTTGAAATCATTGGAAGGCATCGAGATTCCGCTCTGGGAAGTCTTTGGTATTGATAAGGACCAGCCGGAGGTCAAACGCGGGCCGTGAATCCAGTAAGCCGCGAATCCAGTAATCTTTATTCAATACCCACGGCGCGTCACTCCTTCGGCGTGTACCGGGCCAGATCGTCGATGCCCAGTTGCTTCTCCAGTCCGGCGACGGAGGCGGTGATCTCCTCGAAGCCGCCCTCGCCGAAGAGTTCATGTTCCTTGTCCTCGAATTCCTCCCCCAGCGCGCCGTACTCGTGGGGCGGGACGATCGCGCGGAGGGCGGGAAAGAGCACCGTGTCCTCGCGCGCTTCATGCGGGCGGTACAGGCGGATGATCAAGCGCAGGCGGCGCGTCAAGGCCCGGCGTGCCTCTGCCTCTTTCGGTACGATGGAACCCTGGGCCAGGATGGCGTCGGTCAGAACGCGGCCCGCCTTGTGCTGATCGCGCAAAACCGCCACCAGATCCACCAATTTATTGGCCTTTTCGAAGCGCGGGAAGAGGTGCTCTTCTTCCAGTTTTTCGTGATAATCTTCCACGAATTTCCGTACCAGCCCCGCGGCCTTGGCCAGCACCTCGGGGGGATAATCCTGGTTGTCACGGATGCGGGCGGTGATTTCCTCGTAGATCAGCAGGACGCGGTTGAGCACGCCGTGCTCGCGCATCAGGTCTTCCGCGGGAGAGATCATCCCTTCTTCGTGTTCTTCGGATTCGGCGGCGGGAGCCGCCATGGGCGAGGCGATCCATCCCGCCCACGCGGCCGCGGGAACCACAGCCCCCGACTTTCCACAATAATTCTCTCCGGCCCCAACGAGTTACCCTCGATTCGTCCATTTTTCCAACTCCTTTGAATGGGTTGAAATCAAATTGAACCAGGAGGGAGATCCTGAGCTGCTGATTTCATTGTAGGCGGGGAAAGAGGGAAGATCAAAATGGTTTATTTCTTACGCCATCCCATCAACCGTTTGTACAGCCGGAACAAGGGCTGGGAGCGGATCGCCTCCAGGTCGTGGCGAAGCGAGTCGCTTTCGTGGCGCAGGCGGTCGATTTCCCGCCGCATGTCCCGCACCCGGTGTTCGCGGTCGGCCTCGCGGGCCGTGAAGAAGGTGGCGGAAGGA
The DNA here is from genome assembly GCA_041946805.1 of bacterium. Taxonomy (GTDB): domain Bacteria; phylum Hinthialibacterota; class Hinthialibacteria; order Hinthialibacterales; family Hinthialibacteraceae; genus JABLXU01. The sequence goes on along the minus strand of JBHGBC010000096.1, from coordinate 21,006 downwards.
CCGCGCTTGGATGAGTTTTCCAGCCAACGGGACAGGGGATCTAGGTGGGATTCATCCGAGATCGACCGGGAGATTTCAATCGCGCCGCGCCGCTTGGCCTTGATGTCCCCCCGCTCCAGGGCAATTTCCTCGATCAGCCGGGCCAGCTGCCGGGTATCGTGATAGGGGACGATCCAACCGGCGTTGTGTTTCTCGATCCAATCGGCCCAGGGAGATTCGGGCGTCACGATGCAGGGCGTTCCCGCCCACAAGGCGGTTCCCGTGCGAAGGTCGGAGGAGAGACAGCGCTCGGCGGTGGGACGTCCGATATCGACGGCCACCGTGGCGCGTTTCAGTTCGATCACGTATTCCGAAAACGGCAGGGATCCCAGCCACGAGACATGGGGATGCGGGTTGTACGTGTTCCCTTGCCTATCTCGCAAAGAATCCTCGCCTTCGCTGCCCGCCACGACGATTTGCCCTTGCCGCAGCCGGCTCACGGTTTCCACCAAAACCTGAAAAGCCTGGGCGCGGTCGTGCCAGGGCCAGAAGAGTCCGCCCCAAAAGAAGAGCGGTTCATCCTCCACATGGCCTTGCCGCGACACGGGCATTTCGTGCAAGAGGAACGGCAGCACCGCCAGGCGGCCATGGTCCTCGGGGGATACGCCCGCCCAAGTCAGCCAGGCCATGTAGTAGCCCCACTGGCGTTCGTGCGCGCAGAGAAAATAATCGGCCCGCGCCAGGCATTCGACTTTATCGACGATGTGCTGATAAAAATCCGCGGGATCGCGCCAGTAATACTCGAGCGCGAGCGGGCCGGGCAAATCGGCGATCACCGGAATGGCCAGGGATTCAGAAAGAAACGTGAGCGGCTGCCATTGTTCGAAGAGGGCCGCGTCACAACCCGCGTCCCGGATTTCCTCCCGCAGCCGTTCGGGCTTGTAGATCCGCAGAGGAAGGCCGGCGGGTGGATGGGACAGTCCCGGCGTTCCTTCCCGCAAAAAATAGGTGCAAGGAACGTTCCGCCGGCGCAAGGCCTCGCCGATGCCCCAGATCCGCACTCCACCCCCCGCGCACGGCGTGGTGAAACAGGGAAGCGCTTCGGTGGTGACAATGGCCAAGTTATGGATCATGGGAAAGCCGGTTGATTCGGTAAGAGAAAGCCGATTGTACGCCTGATCTGTATGTCACCCGTTCAAGGCTTCCCTCACCCTAGCCCTCTCCCCCCAATGGGAGAGGGAATGATTACTTTTATCGTCCAGTTCCCAGGGAGTTGCCCTGGGCCAGTTTCAGGCGCGCCGCCGGCGCTTGAATCACAGTACTGAATTCGGTGGAATCATGTATTACGAAAACTCTACAGAGCCTGGGAAATGAAAGGTAAAAAATAGGATGGATTAGCGAAGCGTAACCCATCACCCATCCAGACGCCCCTTCTCTTCATCTCCCCTCTCCCCCCGGGAGAGGGCCAGGGTGAGGGGGTATTGTAGCGCCGGCTTCCCGCCTGCATGCCCTAGGGCCCTATGCTTCCTCCCCCAAAGATTGGGGGAGGTTAGGAGGGAGTTGAAACGTAGGATGGGTTAGCGCGCCAGCGCGAAACCCATCAAACTCGCTTCTTCTTCTGCCTCCCCCCCTATTTCAAGTCGCCCAGTGCTTTTTGGGCTTCTTCCACATACTCGTTGTCGGGGAATTTTTCGACCATTTTCTGATATTCCTCGATGGCCTGGGCGGTATTGTCGAGGTAGCGCCGGTAAATCCGGGCGATGCGGATCTGGGCCTCGGGAGCCTCGGGCGCGTTGGGGTAGTTGTCGACGACCTTGCGGAACTCCGCGATGGTGCGTTCGAACCAGGGTTTCTGCTCGCCCTTGCGGACCTTGAAAATGGTATCGTGCATCAGTTGGCGGGCCGTTTCATACTGCACGCGCGCGCCGTAGAGGTCACCCCCGCCGGAGGCCACCGTTTCCGCTTGTTTCTCGATCACCTTGGCCTGTTCCTGCACGGTTTCCTGTTGCTGCTGGACCGTTTTGCGCAGCGTGGCGATTTCCTCGTCCTTGACGGCGAGCTTTTGCTTGAGCATCTCGATGTCGGCCCGCATCTGCTCTTGATTTTGCAGAATCTGTTGGAGCAGGGCCTCGATGTTCTTCCCGATTTTGGGATCGGACTGAGGCTGCGCGGCAAGGGGCAGGAGCAGCGCGAATCCCGCCACGGCCATCCACAATCGTTTTCCATGCGTCATCGTTTTCATACCTCCCGCGGCAAGTCAAACCGATGCCCTACATCGTACAGGATGCGGGCCGAAATGAAAAGCGGCCCATGCGCATGAGCCGCTTTTACCATACTCCGCGAATGCCGTGTGAGAGGGTTTGGAAAAGACCTGCCTGAACAGGTGGGATCCCTGACTCCGCCTTCAACCTTCCCCGTTCCGGGGCCTGGCATCCCGCCGAGATTGAGATCCCGAGTGTTCGCTATCGCCTTTGAACACCGTCTGCATCACCAACACCGCAGAGAAAATCACCGTGTGTTTCCGCCCGCGGAACCGGGGGATGGTGCTTATTTTATCTCAGCCCCCGGGTTTTTCAACTGATTTTTTCACTCCGCCCCTCCCGAATCCGCCGGCGGTTTTTCGCGGCGCATGTAGACAAATGAACGAATCGAAGACTACAATCCACTCGATTCTTTTTTCCCTGGCCAAGTCACGCGAGGGGTCCCGCCCCGCAATGAAAAGGAGTTGGAACCATGTGGCAGAAAAAGCGGTTGGCATTGATTGGGATATTCATGGCCGGCACCATTCTCGGCGCGTTGGCGGTGCGCGGCATGTCCGAACCGGCCTCGATCAGTCCGGCGGATTTCGTTCCGAGCGATCCGGCGGACCGGCCCCAGACCACGGTGATCAACATCACTTTCCGGGGCATGGCCCAGATCGGCCAGGTGTTCATGCTGGAAGGGATCGAGAACACGACCTCGGCCACGCGTGGAGCCGGCGGCACGTATGAAATTTCCAAAACCACGAGTTATCCGCCCCTGGTGCTGCATGGCGTGTTCCACAAACTCATGCGGGATTGGCGCGCCGATGTGATCAACGGCACCGTGACCAAGCGGACCGTGGACGTGGACCTGATGAACTCGAAAAATCAACGCGTGCTCCGGGTGACGTTCTACAATGTGGCGCCGGTGAAATTCTCCCTGCCGCCCCTTTCCGTGGACAACTCCACCCGTTATATGGAGCGCATGGAATTCGTGTATGACTATTTTGAAATCACCAATTGAATTCCCGTCTCAGTCCCGCGAGGAGCGACGATGAAAACGATCATCCGGATTCTGACCATGGCGTGTCTGATCGGGGCCTGGGAAGGGAATGCCGCCACCCCCAAGGCCGTGGACGTGGAAGTGGTGCAAGGCCAGGCGGGCCTGTATATCCTCTACGAGGATGGCTTCATCCAAACGGGGGGCCGGGCAGTGTATCAGGGTTCGCCCAGCGCGATCAGGGCGGCCGGACTGGAACTGACTCCCACCGAAAAGGGGTATTACGTGCTGGCCGCGGACGGAGCGGTGTACGCCTTTGGCGACGCGAAAACCATCGCGTCGCCCATCTCCGGCAGCCGGACGGAATTCGTGGACCTGGAATTGTTCGGCGACACGAATGATCCCATCTTTCTGCAGGCGGACGGCGCGATCATCACGGCGGGCGGCAGCCGCAACTGGGGGCAACTCGCCAAGGCGGGAGCCGTGGACTTGGAACTGACTCCCGACCTGCTGGGTTATTACGTGCTTTACCAGGACGGAACCATCGCCTTCTTCGGAACCGCCGTCGACCGGGGTTTTACGGTTTCCACCACCCTCGCGGCGGTGGACCTCGAACTGGTGGAAAACGGGTATTACGTGACATACAATGACGGGACGGTTCTGCAGTTCGGCGAAGCCATCCCCTTCCCGTATCAAATCCGGCCGGCGCAGGACGTCACGGACATGGTCTTGACCGATGACGGCTACAAAATCCTGCGTTCCGACGGCGTGCTGGATACATTCCTGCGCCTGGACGGCCAGGGCCAGATCAGCTGGTTCGCCCAGGTGACCGAACGCGGCGCCCCGTCACAGGTGACGCCGACTCCCACCCGCACGCCCACGCCCACCCGCACCCCGCTCCCCACCTCGGGCTATTTCGATTTCACGGATTCGGGATTCACGGAGAAAATCGTGGGACGGCTGCCGGACAACACCAGCCTGCCTGGACCGTTCACCGACAATTTGGCCAGCCTGTTCAACGGCGGCTTGTTCGTCGTGCTGTCGGAAGGTGAAAATCCACCCCGCCTCATCCAGCGGTACACCTTCGATACGACCGGAACCGCCAATACCGGCGCGGCGTTCGCTCAACTGAAGTCCGAGCGGGGCGGCGCGGCCATCACGGGAATCAGTTACAGCAAAGCGGGTTTGTATGTTTTGGTGAACGACGTCGGCGGGACGTTGATCATCCTCATCAGCGGCCAGTTTGAACCTTCCAGCCTGAGCAACTTTTCGTTGTTTTAGCGCCGTCTCCCCGAAACGACCCCGGCCACGGGGGATCTCCGCCACGGGATGCGGCGCGGCGCCGTTGCACCAATTTTCATTGACCACGAATTTTATAAAATATAATCATCATCTCCCAAGAGAGGATATCCGGATCTCCTCCATTCCCTGGGAGAAATTTTGCATAAAAATATTCTTCCTAAACACAGGGTGTTCGATTGTGAAATCCATCCGTGTCAAAAAATGGGTTGGAGGATTGTCATGAAAAGATTATTCTGGCTAATCATGATGGGCATCCTTATTTTTCCGCGCCCAACCAGCGGCGAGGAAATCGTTCTGGAAACCAGCGTTCAGGACACCACCATTTATTCAGAAGCGAACAACGCGGACGGCCTGGGAACCGGCCTGTTCGTGGGACGAACCGCGCGGGGGCAGGTCCGGCGCGCCTTGATCCGTTTCGACTTCGGTTCAATCCCGCCGGGATCGGCCATTGAAAACGCCGAGTTGGACTTGACCGTCTCGAAGACCGTTTCCGCTTCGCAACCGGTCACGGCCCATCGGCTTTTGATGGCCTGGAGCGAAGGCACGGCCAACGCCCCCGGCGAGGAAGGCGGCGGCGTCCGGGCCGGCGAGGGGGACGCCACCTGGAGCCACGCGGTCTTTTCCACGATCCCCTGGAATACGCCCGGCGGGGACTTCGATGAAAAGACCAGCGGCACGGGTTCCGCCGGGAGCGCGGGATCCCGGACCCAAATCACCGGGACACAAATGGCCGCGGATGTCCAGCAATGGATCGACGATCCCCGCCAAAATTCCGGCTGGATCCTGCTCGGCAACGAAACGGACAACGCCACCGCCAAGCGGTTTCATTCCTCGAACGACACATCGGCGGGCGCCGGCAGACGGCCCCGGCTGATCATCCAATACACGCCGCCCGCGCGGGTGGATTCATGGGAGATTTACTGATGGTTCAGGGAAGGCCTCTTACCTACGCGTACACCCGGTAATCGATCTCCTGGAAGATGGAATCCCGCCATTCCAACTCCCGCAGGAAATTCTCATCGATGCGTCTGTCCTTGATCTGCTCGTACAGCACCTGGAAGCGGTGCGCGTGCTCGCGGGTGCGGCGGCGGGCGTAAGGCGTGGCGGTCTGGGTGGTCATGATGAAGGCCCAGTCGCTGCTCTGCGCCAGCAGCAGTTCGCGCGCGGCCTGGTTGAGGGCCCGTTCCTCGAGACCCTGGGCGGCGGGACGCGCGGCCGCCAGTTCCAGCATGCACTCCTCGCAGCGGTGCAGATGCCGGTAGATCCAATCGTTGCTGCCGTTCAGCCAGACTTCGTAATACCCCTTGTCCCCCCACGAGGACGGCGCGGGCTGGATGGACTGCAAGACCGGGTGGGCCTCCAGATACTCGCTGGGGGTGATGCCGCGGATTTCGGTCTGATCGAACGCCATCTTGCGAAAGAGGTATTCGATGAACAGGGGGCCTTCGAACCACCAGTGGCCGAACAGTTCCGCGTCGTACGGGGAAACGATGACCGGCGGGCGGTCCAGAAACGGACGCAGGAATTTCGATTGTTCCTGGCGGTTGAACAGGAAGTTGCCGGCATGCTCCGCGGCGCGGTCCCGGGCCCAGCGGGGGCGGTAGGGCTGCTTCTGAGACAGATCGACGTCCCCGGTGATGCGGTGATACTTGAAGCCGATGTTGCGGCGGACTCCGTCCCGGTGCAGGTAGGGACGGATGTACTCGTAGGGCATGTCATAGCCGAGGTCGCGGTAGAATTCACGGTACTCGAAGTCGCCCGGATAGCCCGCGTCGCGGCTCCAGACTTGCTTGGACGATTCCATGTCCCGGGCGAAGGCGGCGACATTGGAAGGGCACAGCACCGGCGCGAAGACGCCGTATTTGGGCCTTGGCTTGCCGAAGAGGATCCCGTGCGAGTCCACGAAGAAGTAATGGATGCCGGCCTCTTCCAGGAAATCATCGATGCCATAGTCGTAGGCGCACTCGGGCAGCCAGATGCCGCGCGGAGGCCGTCCGAAGAATTTTTCGTAATTCTTCTTGGCCACGAGGATCTGGGCGCGCCGGCTCTTGTCGGTGGCCATCAGGGGCAAGAAGCCGTGGGTGGCCCCGCAGGTGATGATCTCGAGCACGCCCGCGTCCTGGAAGCGCTTGAATCCCTCCACCAGGTTCCGGTGATAGGTGTCGTGAAACACCCGGTTCGCGGTCTGGACCATATCCCGGTGCAGCCGGGCGGCGTCATGGAATTCGGCCGCCGACTTCTGGGAGGTGCGGTGAACTTCCTTCTCGGCCAGTTCCGCGTGTTTCTCCAGGCGGCGGCTGTAGCGGTCCTGCAGGAGCGGATCGGCCAGCATTTCGGCCAGGGGGGGCGTCACGGACATGGTGATCCGGAAAAAGACCTTCTCGTTGACCAGGCGGTCGAACATGTCCAACAGGGGAATGTACGTTTCGCTCATGGCCTCGAAGAGCCAATCCTCTTCGAGAAATCCCTCGTGTTCGGGGTGCCGGATAAACGGCAAGTGCGCGTGCAAGACCAGATTGAGATAGCCCGTAGGCTCGGACATGACCCAGGCTCCTTCTATGAATCCGCGTTTCGCAATCGGGATAACCGCCCGATTCCCGGGCCCTAGGGCGATGCCGCCGGCCGGGGCGGTTGAAATCCTTATTAAACAATACAATGCCCTCGTTTGTAACCCGGCGCGCGGGAGATGCACCGGAACCAGAACTCCGGGGAAGGGCGGCAAGCCGGTTCCGCTTTTCCCGGCTCCGGTTCCATGCTACGATAAATGGTGGAGATTCAGGAGAGGAAGAAGTTCGATAGCCCGATGGATCGATCCTCGGGCTAATTTCACGCATAGGGGCGCCGGGCGGCGTTTGCGAGGCGCGTTCTCAACGAAGCAGGAGGATTCCTTATCCGATGAAACGCATACTGGTCACCGGCGGGGCCGGCTTCATCGGTTCCAATTTCATTCAATACATGTTGGAAACGTATCCGGACCTTCAGGTTATCAACCTGGACAAATTAACGTACGCCGGCAACCTGGAAAATCTCCGGTCGGTGGAACGGGACAGCCGCTACTCGTTTTATCAGGGCGATATCGCCGACCGCCAGGTGGTGATGGAACTGCTTTCCCGCAAAAAAGTCGACGCGATCGTCAACTTCGCCGCCGAAACCCATGTGGACCGCTCGATTCTGCGTCCGGACGACTTTTTGAAAACCGATATCTTCGGCGCCTTCGCCTTGATGGAGGCCGCGCGTCATTATTCCATCGGCCGCTACGTGCAGATCAGCACCGATGAGGTCTACGGTTCCGTGCCCGAAGGCTTCGCCATGGAATCCAGCCCCCTGGCCCCCTCGTCCCCGTACTCGGCCAGCAAAGGCGGGGCGGACCTGCTGTGTCATGCCTATTTCGTGACCTATAAGCTCCCCGTGGTGATCACCCGCGCGGCCAACAACTACGGGCCGTATCAGTACCCGGAAAAGTTCATCCCCCTGTTCATCACCAACGCCCTCGAAGACAAGCCGCTGCCCCTTTACGGCGATGGCCGCCAAGTGCGCGAATGGCTGTATGTCGCTGACCATTGCCGCGCCATCGACCTGGTGTTGCGCGAGGGGGTTCCGGGCGAAATTTACAACATCGGCGGTTATTCCGAGGAACAGAACCGGCTGATCGCCGAGACGATCGTCGATCTCCTCAAAAAAAGCCGGGAACTCATCACATCCGTGGAGGACCGGCCCGGCCACGATATCCGCTACGCCCTCGATTGCTCCAAGATCAAGGCTCTCGGCTGGGAACCCCGCGTCAGCCTGGAAGAAGGCCTTGCCAAAACCGTGGCCTGGTATAAAAAGAACAAGGATTGGTGGAAAAAGATCAAGGAATCCGATTTCAAGAACTACTACAAGACCCAATACGGCAAACGGCTGCCGAAAAAGGAAGCGGTGAACGGAGAAGAGCAGGGGAACGCCGTTACGCGTTCCTGACGGACAGAGTGAATGGCGGCTGAGGGGGTGGAGTTGAAACTGAGGTGATGCTCCATCGGAAGGTTTTCCCTCACCCCGGCGTTCTCCCAGAGGGAGAAGGAGCAGAGAAGGGGTTTTGGGTTATTTGAGAGGATTTCGGTGGTTTATATAGGCGGCAGGGTGGATTGAGCGCGGTGAAATCCACTCGCGCAGCGAGATGAATTAAGGCGGCGCGCGGAATCCATCGTCCTCCTGACCATTTCTTAACTTCGTAACGAAATTTTCATCCTCCGGAGCGATTATGAAAGGCGTAATCACGGCGGGCGGGCTGGGCACGCGGCTGCTGCCCATGACCCGGGTGACGAACAAGCACCTGCTGCCGGTGTATGACCGGCCCATGATCTTTTATCCTTTGGAAGCCCTGGTCCAGGCCGGCATCGACGACATCATGATCATCACCGGCGGCAACCACGCCGGCGATTTTTTACCCCTGCTGGGCGATGGCGGCGAATTCGGCCTCAAGCAGTTGCGGTACACGTATCAGCGGCGGGAAGGGGGGATCGCCGAGGCGTTGTCCCTCACCCGGGATTTCGTGGGGGACGACCAGGTGGTGGTGATGCTCGGTGACAATATCTTGGAAAAGAGCATTGTCCCGTATGTGGAAAAATTCCGCCGGCAGGAACGGGGCGCGCGGATTCTGCTCACGAAGGCCGAGCATCCCGAGTTCTACGGAGTCCCCACCCTGGATGATTCGGGACGGATCATCCAGATCACGGAAAAGCCGCAAAATCCGGCCACTCCGTATGCCGTCATCGGCGTTTATATGTACGATCACCGCGTGTTCGACATCATCAGCCGCCTCAAGCCGTCCAGCCGGGGCGAATTGGAAATCACCGATGTGAACAACGCCTACCTGGAAGAAGGCGCGCTGGCCTACGATATCCTCGAGGGCTGGTGGGCCGATTGCGGCGAAACCCGCCAATCCCTGCATGAAGCCGGCTGCCTGGTCGCCCGGACCGGCGCGAACAACCGGGAATGAATCATGAACCAGAAACACGGCAATCCCTTGCTTCCCTATACGCAACAAACGCTGCCCAGCGGCCTGACCCTGGTGCACAAGGAAGTGCGCGTGGCCCCCATCGTGGCGGTCGACTTTTGGATCCACACCGGCGCGGTCCACGATCCCGAGCCGCATTACGGCCTTTCCCATTTTTATGAGCACATGTTCTTCAAGGGCACGGAGCGCTTTGGGGTGGGCGTCATGGACCGCATCATCACCGCCCTGGGGGGATACAACAACGCCTCCACATCGCTGGATTTCACCCATTATTACGTGGTCCTGCCCAGCGCCGGGTGGCGCGTGGCGCTCGAAGTGTTGATGGATTCGCTCCGCCGTCCTCTCTTCGACCCGAACGAGATCGAGAGTGAGCGTTCGGTGATCGTCGAGGAGATCAAGCGCCACGAGGACAATCCCCTCTCGAAAATCTACGATGAGTTCACCCAGGCGGCGTTCGCCCGTTGCCCTTACAGCCGCCGCGTATTGGGCACGGAGGAATCGCTCCAAACCATTACCCGCGAGACGTTCCTGGATTACCTTCACGCCCGCTACCGCCTGGACAACGTGACGCTCTGTGTAGTGGGCGATGTTTCCCGGGACGAAATCACGGATGCGGTCCACGCCTTGGCCGGGGAGCCGGATTCGGCATCGGCCTCCCCAGTGGCCCAAGCCTGGGAGATGATCCAAGAACCCCGGGAAGTGACCATCCAGCGGGACGTCAACCAGGCCTATCTGCTGGCGGGGTATCCCACGCCCTCCATAATCGGAACACCGGATGAATACGCCCTCGATCTCCTCTCCATTATTCTGGGAGAAGGCCGTTCCTCCCGCTTGCACCGCCGGCTGCACGATGAACTCGGCCTGGTTTCCTCGATCAGTTCCTCCTGCTGGACGCTGGCGCGGGCGGGCCTCTTTTTGGTGGAAGCGGTGACCGATACCGATAAACTGGCCAGGGTAGAGGCCGAGATTCAGAGCGAGATCGAAAAAGTGGGCGGGGGCATCTTTGAAGACGAATTGCGGAAAGCCAAGAACATCGCCCGGGCCGATTTCGACTTTTCCAACGAGAAGGTCATCAACATCTCCAACACCTATGGCTACAGCCGCGTGACCACCGATATCGAACACGCGGTCCATTACCTGGAGGTGCTGGAATCGATCACACTCGATCAGGTACGGAATTCCTTTGAAACCCTGTTGATACCCACACGCCGTTGCAAGGGTTTGTTGATTCCCAAGAATGGCAACCGATGAAGATCAGGGACATCATCCTTTTCGGTTCATCCGGCAAGTGTATACATCAGGAAGAAACCAATCCAATCGCGGGGAAGCCAACGGCGGCATGATTCAAAAAATGAAATGACAAAGAGACTTCTTTCCCCCTCGCCCTTTGGGAGAGGGCCGGGGTGAGGGGCGCCGAAGAAAGGACTTCCCTCACCCTCACCCTCTCCCGCGGGGAGAGGGGATTTGGGATTTATCTCTCAAGCCAACCCGATTGGATACCGATCGCGCCTTCTTAATAATATGTAAGAGCTTGCCGAATGAATCTTGATATTTTTTTCCGTGTTTTCCGCGCCTCCGCGGTGAATCCGCCATGAAAATCAAAGACTTGACGCGCATTCTTGAACACGCGGTTCCTCTCGAATGGGCCTTGCCGGATGATCCGGTGGGTTTGCAGGTGGGCGATCCGGAGCGGGAGATCCGGCGGATTATGCCGGGGCTGGAGATGTCCACTCATTTTCTTGAGGAAGCGGTCCGGCTCCAGGCCGATTTTCTTTTGGTGCATCATCCCTTGATTTTCCGCCCCCTGCGCCGTCTGCTGGAGAGCGATCCCGTGCAGCGGCTGGCGCGCGAATTGATCCGGCGGGAGCTGGCGCTTTACGCCATGCACACGAACCTCGATTTGCATCCCCAGGGCATGGCTCCGCTTTGGGCGCGCAAGCTGGGATGCGCCCGCGTCACCCCTCTGACCGCCAAACCGCAAGCCGCCCGGTTGAAACTGGTCACCTTCGTTCCACCCGAGCATACCGACCGTGTGCGCGAAGCCTTGGGCCGCGCCGGGGCAGGGATCATCGGCGAGTACGACCAATGCTCGTTCACGTCGCGGGGAACAGGCACGTTTCGTGGATCCGGGCGCGCCAATCCGTTCCTGGGCCGGGCGGGGGCCTTCGAGCGGGCGGATGAAGACCGGCTGGAGATGGTGCTGCCCGTTGCCCGAAAATGGGCGGTCATCCAGGCATTGTACCAAGCCCATCCCTACGAAGAACCGGCCTACGATCTTTACGCCCTGGAGGACGCGCGTGACATGCGCCAGGCCCTGTGGATCGCGGAGTTCGATCGGAAACTCTCGTGGAGCGAATTCGAGAAACGGATCATGAAGAGCCGGCCGGGACTGAAATCCCTGGGCGGCGTGCGGCCGGACCGCCGGCGGCAAATCCGCCGCGCCGCGCTTTCCACCGGCAGCGGCAATTCAATGCTGCCCCTGATCTATCCTCTTGATGTGGATGTTTTCCTGACGGGTGAAATGGGGTATCACTATCTCTGGGAAGCGAAGGAAAACCGGCTGAACGTAATCACCATCGGTCATGATTTCAGCGAAACGCTCTTCGCTGAAACCGTGACCGCCATCCTGGAACCCCTCACCCGCGGCACGGATATACTCTGGCTGAAATCCCGCTGATAAGGATTTTCATATCTCCGGACTCCTTACTCCGGATGGAGACCCGGATCGTTACCGCATCGGTCCTTCCCGCGCATGAGGGACGCTGGATTGTACCCATGGGGGCATGTGCAATATACTCCTGCTTGCCTCTCCGGCCGTGTTATTGCGTATATTTGTCATACGAATCCTTGATTTGGAGATATCGTTCACGGTACACGTCCCGGGCGACGCAGGCGATGTCATACGTCACTTTTTGGTTGATGGTCCCCCCGGCCAGAGAACCCAGGACGGGGACGAACTGGGCGGCTTTGCGCCCCCCCATGCGGATGCCGATTTTTTGCGCGGCCTTGGCGAATCCCTGGACGAAGAGGCGTTTCTGCAAAAGGCGGAACGGGGTCTGGCCGGCGAGCAGGGACGCGGCGGTGCGCATTTCGTTCATGAGCGATTGCCGTTCCTGCTTGGCGGGATGCTGGTAGGCCTCGGTCAGCAGTTTGGCGGCGAAGAGTTTTTCCTCGGGGCGGGAGACGTCGAATCCGTAGCAATAGCCGACTTGCTGGATGGTGCGCAGCTGGAGGGCGAGAAGCGAAACGGCGTCGGCGGAGAGCAAAAACAAGCCGCCGAAGCCGGTGGCCGCACCCTCGGCGGCCGACAACCAGCGGCCCTTGCGGATGTATTCCCCGGCCACGGCGTCCACGAGGTCCACGTCCAGCAGGCGGATGTCGGAGAGGCATTTGACCTCCGGATTCTCTTGCTGGAAACGGGCGATGATCTTCTCGGGATTGACCATTTTTTCCCACAGGTTCATGGAACCCTCGATGAACGTGGCCAGCAAGCGGGTGATGGATATCCAGCGGGAAGTTGATTCGGATGACGCGTCGTCTTCGTTCATGGGATCGGATTCGGTGTTGAATGTGGATTCGGAACCGGAATTTGAATCCGGGGAGTTCCCCATCACGACAAGGGCGCGGGATTCCCGGATGGCTTCTTCCTGCGTTGGTTCGGTTTCAACCGCATCAGGGATGTCCTCCCCGGCGGGAGTTTCGGGGGAGGCCGTGGAAGCGGGAGAGGCCTTGGGCGCGGATTCCGGTACGGGTGTTTCCGCTTCGGATTCCATTTCCACCAGGTCCTCGGGCGATACCCGTTCGGCCATGGCGGAGCGGTAGATCTGGATGGCCTCGGTCCCCACGATGCGGTAGATGGAGGTGAGGATTTTACGTCCCACCACTTCGGATACCCCCTTGATGACCGCCCGGCGGATCCAGTAATCCGGTTGGATCAGGTTGAGGGCGGCCCAGACGCGGCTGGCCAGGCGGCGGCCGGATTGAACGCCCTTGCGGTCGATGGTCTTCTTGGTCTGCTCGATCAGGGCCTTGGCTTCGAGGATGTTTTGGACGGAAATTTTACGGAACGTGGGGAATTCAGTCAGCAGGGAGCTGACGTCAAAGGCGATCCGTTCGGTCAGTTTGAGGAGGTCGAGGATGGTGACCTCGAACTCGGGGCATTTCGAATCGGGATAATAGACGGCCGCGATCCGGCCGACCAGTTCCTGGCATTGGAACTGGATGGCCTTGAAGTTGAGCCATTCCACGGGCGTGAAGGTGTACCAGATTTTCTGGATGGTTTGATCGAGGACCTCCTGCGCTTGACGGTCCGCTTCGTTCAGGCACTCGCGGAGGACCTTTTGTTGTTCCTTTTGGTATTGGCGGAAACTCCATTTGCGCAGGGCGAAGAGGATCCGCAGGAACTCGGCGCCGCGGCGGAGCAGGGTGATCAGGCCGAAAACGGTCAGGATGGCGATGAGGACCTCGATGGACCAGGGGATTTGCACGGTCAGGGAACGCATGGATTCGTCAACTCCCGATCGGAACTGGATCTAGGGGTATTTCTCTTTCATCATATCCCAAAATGGGAAAGACGCGGCAGTCCGCGGGCGTTCCGCCTTTCTTGTGCATTACGTCCCTTGGTTTCTTCAGGGCCCCTTGCTTTTTAAGCCATTGTGACAGGTTTTCACCACTCGACCGCCGCGTTTCCATCCTTTACTATCCAGTGAATGAAGCACCCGAGAACATTCCAGGAGAATAACGCGATGACACAGGCACGATGCGCGTTGGTGACCGGCTCGAGCCGCGGGATCGGGCGGGGCATCGCGGTGGAATTGGCGAAAACCGGCTATGACATCATGGTCAATTACGCGGGCAACGCGTCGGCGGCGGAAGAGACCCGGCGGTTGGTGGAAGAGCAGGGAACCCGGGCGGCCGTGGTCCAGGGCAGCGTGGCGGAGGAAGGGGACCGCGCGCGGCTGATCGGCGAGACCCTGGCCGTGTTCGGCCGCCTGGACCTGCTGGTGAACAACGCGGGCGTGGCCCCCAAGACACGGGCGGATCTGTTGGACATGAGCCAGGACAGTTACCGCTACGTGATGGAGACTAACCTGACCGGTCCGTTTTTTCTGACGCAAACCGCCGCCCGGCGGATGATCGAACTGCGCCGGACGGGGGTGATGGAAACCGCGCGGATCGTGTTCGTCACGTCGATCTCGGCCTACACGTCGTCGATCAACCGGGGCGAGTATTGTTTGTCGAAAGCGGGGCTGTCGATGGCGGTGAAACTCTTTGCGGACCGGCTGGCGCGGGAAGGGATTTATGTTTACGAGATCCAGCCGGGAATCATTGCGACCGATATGACGGCGGTGGTCAGGGAGAAATACGACCGGTTGTTCGCGGAGGGGATCACGCCGCAGGCGCGCTGGGGAACGCCGGAAGACGTGGGGAAAGCGGTCAGCGCGATCGCCCGGGGGGATTTCGATTACTCGACGGGGGCATCAATCGAGGTGGGAGGCGGTTTCGGCATCCGGCGTCTGTAAAGTGAATGTCAATGGAACATAAAGAACAGCGCCGTCATCACCGCCTTGTGAACGACGCTGGCGAGGGTGGTGGCGCGGTAGGCCTTGATCCAGCTCTCCTGGCGGCAGAAAAGGAAGCCGCTGGCCAGGATCCAACCCACTAGGAAGGTATGAATCATATACGCTGGGCCATAGCGGATGTGCAAGACCGTAAACCAGATGGCGGACCAGAGGATTTGTACGATCGGCGAGCGTTTGGCGAAGCGGGCGGCGAGCAGGGGCAGCCACTGGCCGTAGAGGGTTTCCACGGCCGGATCGCAGACGACCTCCACCAGCGTGGAGGTGACCGGACTTTGGAGATTGATGGCCGACTGCTGCGCCCGGATGGGATTGGTGAATCCCAGGGGAGCGAGGGCGAATCCGGCCAGCAGGTTGATGAACAAGGCGCAGGCGGCAAAACCCGCGATCTGGGCGGGTTCGGACCAACGGCGCAGGGGGGGGCATTTCCCGTCGCGAAACAGAGGCATGGTTCTTTCACGTGGAATGTAGATTATTGGCTCAGGCTACTTCAGCGCCGGGTGGGAATCAATCCGCGCGGGGAGGGGATAAGCGCCCGGTCCCGTTTCAGGGGGCCGCGGCTTTCGTGTATTCGATCAGGTTGTTTTCCTTGAACGGAAAACCGGGATGGTCGAAGGGGCCGATGAAATTCATACGCAGGCCGAATTTTTTCCCCACTTGCTCATAAAATTCCCGGGGGCGGCTGTAATACGTGAACTCGGCCCAGCGCCCCACGACGGCGGGGATTTCGGTTTTATTGATGGTGTCGCCGTAGAATTTGGAATGGGGTTTCATGCGGCGGGAGATTTCTTGCAGGCAGGCTTCGAGTTTGTCTTCGTCCAAATGATATAACACACTGTGAGCGAGAAAGTAATCGAACTGGAGACTGCCCAGTTCCTCCCGCCCGAAGGTTTCGGAATAGAAAATCGTGGGATTCTTATCGGCGCACCCGATTTTGGCCACGAGCCGGTAGGCTTCGTTCAACGATTTCGGGCGGATGTCGAAACCGTGGTAGCGGCCGCGGTCCAGATAGGGAATCAACACGATGCCGGCGGAGAGGGGGCCGCAGCCGATATCGAGAAGCGAGTGCCCGGGCCGCAAGCCGTGATCCTTCAGCATGGTCAAGAAATACTCCTGCAAGTGGCCCCAGCGGCCCTTCGGGCAGGCCAGGGATTCGAGCCGGTCCCGCTCTTTTAAGGATGGGACGATTTTACAAAATATCCGGTACCGGAATTGTTGGGTGACCGGCCACGTTTTTTCATACGGTTCACCCGGCAGAAAATGCCCTCGCGGCCGGCCGATGATGAAATTGCCCAGATTTGAAAACAGTTTACCTTCCATACCGCCCAGTGATCCTTTCGAAGGAACGGAATCGCGCGATTTTCTCCCCTCTCCGCGGCCGGAAACCTTCCCGATCCGCGAAGCCACGCCGCCATCGGAATCATCAACCTGTATAGGTGCGGATGACTATATAAGTATATTTCCTTGGGAACCAAGAACAAGAAATTTTTTACAAAATTCCAGCGGATAGCGGTTTTTGAGCGCTGAAACAAGTCCCAGGCATCCATCCCGGGATGATCGCCTGGAATTCCGCTTTCACGGGAATGACAATGAACGCGCAGCAGAATAACCGAAGGGGCGCTCGCGCGCCCCTTCAAGGTAATGACATGGTACGTAACTGTTCACTCCATGACAGTGAAGGAGTGAATGTCGTCCTTTCAATGCTTCCCTCACCCTACCCCTCTCCCAGAGGGAGAGGGAATCGTTAAGCGATTCCTTCTATGCTCATTCTACGAATAAAGCACTGAGAAAGTTCTGCTTTCGGGTAAATAGTTACCGTATGGCAATAGTCCCGCCGGACGATGAATTCAGCTCACACAAACACCTGCCGGTCTTTGTCCCAGGTGATGGTGCGTTGTTCGAAGAAGGCCTGGACGGACATGATGCAGGTGACCGCCTCGGCGAAGGCCTCATCCTCGTTGTCCTTCGGTTTTTGCCGGGAGCGCATGCAGTTGAAGAAATCCTGCATGTGGCTGGGCTGCTCGGGCGTTTCCTTGGGGTCGAACGCGCGGAACGGCTTGGCGTGCTGGATTTCACCCTTCTCGATCTGGGGCTTGTATTTCTGGGACGTGTCCTCGGCGTAGATCTCGAAGTTGTTTTCGCCGAATTTAAGCAGGGCGTCCTTGCCCCGGATGACGGAATCATGGGTGTTGAGACCGAACATCTCGCTATTGAAGAGGGTGGTGTCGGTGTAGGTCAGCCCGCGCTCCGGGTATTGATACGTGGTGATCCAGGTGTCGGGGCATTCGCGGCCGTCCTTGAGGAGGTTGAGGCTGCCGGAGCAGGTGCAGCTGTGGGGAATGCCCAGTTTCAGGACGTAGTTGACGAAGTCGAAGGAATGGGAGAGCAGGTCGCCGGCGATGCCGGTGCCGTAATCCCAGTAGCAGCGCCAATGCCAGAAGCGTTCCATGGAGAATGGGTGGTAGGGAGCGTCGCCGAGAAAGCGCTCCCAGTCGAGGTTTTGGCGGACCATGGCTTCGTCGGGGCGGTTGAAGTCGCCGTACCAGCCGTACCAGCGCCATTCGTCCTTGCCGCGTTCGCGGTTGCGGTAGCATCCGGACTGCACCAGGGTGACTTCGCCGAGAATTCCCCCGGCGATCAATTCGGCGGCCTGAAGGGCGGCGGCGCTGGAGCGGTCGTGGCCCAGCTGCATGACCGTGTTGTTCATCTTGATGGCCTTGTACATGGCCTTGGCTTCGGGCAGGGTGCGGGTCCAGCATTTTTCGACGTAGATGTCCTTGCCCGCGAAGGCGGCGTCGATGACCATCTTGGAGTGCCAGTGGTCCGGGACGGCGATGACCACGGCGTCGATTTCCTTGTCCGCCAGCATGTCGTGGTAGTCGTGGTATTGTTTGACATTGGGATTGGCGGAGAGTTTGACGCCTTTTTCCATGTGGCCCTTGTAGATCTCACAGATGGCTTTGACCTGGGTATTGGGAACGCCGGGTCGGTTCTTGTCCGGTTCGCCCGCGACTTCGGTGATGAGTTGCCCTCCCCGGACACCGGCGCCGGCGTGGCCGACGCCGATGACGTCATTGGGGCTGTGATTGGCGGCCAGGACGGCGGGGGCCTTGGTCATGGCGGCAAAGAGAGCGGCGCTTTTGCCGGACCGTTCCAAAAACGAGCGGCGGGTAAGGGAGTTGGGAGTTGTTTTGGACATGCCAGCGATCCTCCTGCGGTGAAAACCGGAATACGGGAAATCCGGAATGTAGTGGGTGCATAGTACGATAGCCTGGAACCGGCCGGTTTGTCAGGGTAAGGAAATGTCATCGACAAGAACCTGTCTTCATGAAATCGGGAACAACCACGCCAGGATTTTCTTCAACCTGAAAATCCGGAACCAGTGGTTCATCCGGCCGATGCGTTCAGGATGTGGAAAATCGTATTTCAATACCCTGACTCTGAATCGAAAAATCCTAATTTCGTTCATGCTCAGCGTTTAGGAACCCGCCGAGGGGATCGGCGCCGAGGAAAAGCTGTCCCTCACCCTGGCCCTTTCCCAGAGGGAGAGGGGACTTAAGGCTGCTCTCTCCAATCCGTCTAATCGATAACCGGTCAGGCTCCCGGAAAAATGTACGCACTGATCGGATGAACAATATCCTGTCATCCTTGAAGACCAGTTCTAAGCGGGGATCATCGGAATGCAATTCCGTTCCGCTCAGCGGGTATTCGCGCGATCTGGCCCGGATGCCGGGGGCGGGCCCGTGATCGAGCGAAATGCCATTACACCCTCATCCGGATCCGCCCGCGAATCGATACACAACTCTCCTCATTTAAAACCCAGATAGGTTTTGTCTCCATGTTTCACGATCAATGAAGTGCGTGGTTGCCCGATGTCGGGGTAATAATGTTGGGCCAGGAAATCCGGGCCCAGGGCGATGAAGCCCATGGGGGGAAGCAGGGTTTGGCCGTACCGGAAGTCCCGCGGGCCGTAGTTGACCACCACCTGCCAATGCCGGCCGAACTGGGAGAACTCCACGCTGCGGTCATCCAGCAGGAAGCGGTGCTGGGTCATCGGGAGGGTGGCCACGGCTTCGGCGAAAGGCGAGAGGAAACTGTAGGTGTTCTTGATGAAGCGGTCCATGACCGGTTTGCCCTCGCCCCAGCCGCTCCCGCCCCGGGCGAAGCAATAGTTCGGATCGGCGGGATCCGGTTCGGGCTGGGGAGTCTCCCAATAGCGGTGCGGCCCGATGAGGTAGAGCGGCATGGTTCCCTGCACCAGATGTTTCAGGATGCGGCGGGCGTCACCCGGTCCCACGCGGTCACCCTGGTGGGTGAAGAGGGCGATGGCGTCATGGTAGATCAGGGGGAACAGGGGGACTTCATAGGCGCCCGGTTCCGGGAAGTTGGCGATGAGCGGCGCGCCGCTGAGGAGGCCTTCGAAGTAGTGCGCCACGGGGACGCCGAAGGCCATGCCGTTTTCCGAGCCGAAGACGCCGAAAAGGCGGGAGGCGTATTGACTCAGTGCCTGTTTGTAATGCAGATCGTCCTGGCGGGTCAAGGGATTATTCGGATCGAACGATTCATACAAGGGGGCGGCGAAGGTGGTGTCGATGAAATAGGCGTTGGGCGAAAAGATCTGCTTGACCTCGGGCAGGTTGCGTTTGGCCAGTTTCAAGCCTTCGTTGGAGGCGATCAGCCAGGCCTGGCCGCCCGCCCAGACGCCGCCTTTCATCCGTTGTCCGGAGGGATCCATCATGATGAGGGAGGGATCCCAGGAGGGGGCGTCCTCGTATAGATCCTGGTAGTTGTCATGCAAGCCGAAGAGATACCCGAAGCCGCGTACGGTTTCGGAGATGCGTTGCAGCCCCGCGTTGCCGCCGATTTCGGGGGCGGCGGGGAGAATGTCGGAGTGCTGGTTGTCGTAGCCGCGGTGGATCCATCCGGCCAGGACGAACAGGACTTTTTCGAGTTGGAGATCGTCATGGAGATGGCGGGCGAGGGCGAGGCTATCTTCTTCCGTGTATGAATTCGTTACCCGCTCGGTGGTCTGGCCGTCCACGGTCTGGAGGTGCCGGACACAGACGAAGGGCTTGAATTCCGCGGCGCCCAGGAGTTTGGCGGCTTCCTCGTTCCGTTGGATTTTCGTGGTCCAGGGGATCCAAGTGCCGTTTGCCTTCGCGATCTCCCGGTAGGCGTGGGCGATGCGGACGTAGGAGCCGCCGCTCATCCATTCCAGGCGGAAGTTACCGGAGGGCAGGGGGCACTGCAGTCCCAGAGAGGTGATCTTGGAACCGGGCAGGGTTTCGGAATCCATGGGCAGGGAGCGGAACACGGCGGCGATGGCGGGGTCCTCCCAGGAAACGAGCGCGGAACTGTTTTGCCGGGCCAGGCCGGCCATGGGGATGTTGAGTCCATCCCAGCCGTTGTAGGTCTTGTAGGATTTCAGGATCTCGATGGGGGAGGCGGCGTCGAAGAACTGGCCGGTCATGCGGGGGATGACCGCGCCGCCGCCCAAGGTTTCGGTGGTCCAGAGGAGCGAATCGAATTCGAGGGCGTCGAGGGTCCAGGTCCGGTGCGGTTTCCAGGAAACGGTGAGGGCCGGCGTGTTGGATTCGAGCCGGAATTCGAGATCGAGAAGCGGGACGCCTTCGTGAATTTTCGTAAGGACGCAGCGGCGGGCATTGTGGCTTTTGACTTCGAATCCCTGGAGAGAAAGCCGGATTCTTCTGCCTTGGTTTTGGGCCTGGAGATAGCCGAGGCCCTGGGCTTGGGGCGCACTTTGCCAGATCCCGCCGGACTCCACGAGTTGGACGCAGAAGAGGCCGTTGCCGGGGTGGAGATCGAGGGTTATCGCCTCGTTCTCGAGGGAAATCACCGCCGGACCGGCGAAGCGTTGCCGCAGATATTGCGCGCGGGCGAAGGCTTCGG
>JBHGBC010000095.1:0-22826 GCA_041946805.1 bacterium | reverse complement strand
AGGGCGGCCTGATCCTGATCAAGAAGAAGTACATTTTGGACAACACCAAAACCTTGACGGCGTTGGTGATGCCCAACGACATCCCCCGGGATGCTCCGATCCTCAGTATCTTCGCCATCACCCTGGGGAATGACAAAACCGGAGTCGGGGATTTCATGCTGTACTGATCCCCGGCCTGCCTCCTCCGGCAAATCCGCCCCCCGTCCGGTTTCCCCCGGACGGGGGGATACGTTTTGAAATATCAGTTACAATCCCTTCCTCACCCGCTGGATGGCCTCGTTGTCCGGCAGAACGGTGATGTCGACGCGGATAGTCTGCTCCTCGCCCGGCTTCAGGAATACCAGTGTCCCCGTCTGGCGGTTTTTGGCACGTCCTTCCACGGAACAGTTGGCCGGCTCCAGCCCGCACACGTAAGCTCCCGCGCCGGTCATTTTCCATTGGCCGAAGCAGGGCAATTCCTTCTTGCGGTACGAAACCAGAATCCCCAGCCCCTGATTGTGGTTGAACGCGGGGTTCACCAGCGCCGCGCGGCAGAATCCCCGGCGGTCGGGTTTCATGTCGTGATAAAAGACTTGCTCCTTGTAACCCACGATGGGCTTGTCGAAGCGGGTGTAGTCGTTCAAGCCCTTCTCCGCTTCCTCGTCCCGGGGCCGGACTTGGGAAACCGCCACGAATTCCGTGGTTTCGGACAGCACGGGGAATCCGATGTTGATGTGGTAGATCAACATCAGGGGTGATTTGGCGAAGCCTTCGTTTTTCACCACGTCTTCGATCTGGATGGTGTTCGAGCCTACCTCGGTGGACAGCGTGCGGCGCATCACCACGTTGGGACCAAACAGGTAGCCTTCCCGGATTTCTCCCGAGACCCACAACCGACGGTTGTTGCCAACCCACTCGTCACCGGTTTTCAAATACCGCGCCGCGAGATGCGAATAGCGCCCGTGCAGCCCCAGCGGCTGGCCTTCGTCCTCGCAGGGCGCGCCCGCCCAGGTCATGCCGCAGGTGGTCAGCAACCCGCAGAAGAACGTCTTGAGCCAGCCCAGCCCTCCCGGCTCGAAATGCGCCGGGTGCGCCTCCCCCGCCGGACTGTCGTATGAAAGCGACGCGCCGCGGAACTTGGCCGAGGCGATATCCAGACCCCGGCTGGGCAAAACGTTGAACGTCAATCCCGTGCCCGTATCGAATTGTACGACCTCCGTTCCCTCCTCCGGCCCCTCCGCGAACCGCAAATGCCGTACGCCCCCCACTTGCCAGGCGGCCCCCGTGTAGCGCTCCAACTGGGCGCGTGCTAAGTTCTGTCCGAACAGGATCGGCATGGTTGTTTCGCTCCTTGGTTTGGTGTTTCGGTATTATCTCCAATCCCCGCCGGGGGAATAAAGGGAAGTCGATTGGGCAAAACGGGATTTCGGCATGGCCTAGCCCCCGTGCTTCCGCTGTTTATAATCGTACGCAACTTGTTGGTGGGAGGTCTGGTAATGTATCAACCGTGCTTTCGGCGTTTCGTGATGGCAGCCATGTGGTTTCTGTGGCTTGGTTCGTTTCCGGTTTTTTCACTGGATTCGATGGATGGCTTATTCCATTTTCCTCCGAAGTTGAAGGACGGCGTTTATCCCCGCCATTACCGTCCAGACCGCACGGTGGATTTTGAGCATCTGCGCCTGGAACTGAAAATTTTCATGAACGAAAAGCGGGTGGAAGGCACGGCCCGCTACGACTTCCGGCCCATCCATGACCAGGTGAAATACATCCGCTTCGACGCCATGCGGATGGACATCGCCTCGGTCACTTGCCCCTCCCAGCCTTCCCTGAAATGGACCTACTCCGAAGACGCCGTCCATGTGGAGTTCCCCGCACCGCTGCCCCTGGACGCCACGGCCTCGCTCGCCATCGCTTATTCCGTGAAGCCGCCGCAATCCAATCCCGCCTGGATGGACACCGGCATGTACTTCACCGATTCCAAACACGTGGTGGCTGAAACTCCGGACCAGATGTTCACTCTCAACGAGCCGTTCGGCGGCTCGTGCTGGTTCCCCTGCGCTGATTACCCCAACGACCGCATGACTACTGAAATGATGGTCACCGTGCCCAAGGAAATGGTGACGCTTTCCAACGGCCTTCTCGTGGATTCTAAAGAGGACGGGGAATGGCGCACGGACCACTGGAAACAGAAGCTGCCCCACGCCGTTTACCTGGTCAGCCTGGCGGCGGGCCGCTTTGGGATCGTGCGGGATGAATGGCGCGGCATTCCCGTGGAATATTACGTGGAGGCGGGCAAGGAGGCCGATGCCCGCCCCAGCCTCGGCAAGACCCCGGCCATGATCGAGTTCTTCAGCAACTACCTGGATTATCCTTATCCCTACGAAAAGTACGCCCAGGTGGCGGTCCGCTATTTCAACGCTGGCGGCATGGAGCACACTACCGCCACGACTCTCTTCCAGGGAGCGGTCCTCGACGAGGAGGGCCGGCTCGATAACGACGTGGACGGCCTGGTGGCTCATGAGTTGTTCCACCAATGGTACGGCGACCTGGTCACCTGCCAATCCTGGAACGACTTGTGGCTGAACGAAAGCTTCGCCACCTACAGCGAACCGCTGTGGATCCGCCACGAAAAAGGCCAGGACGCGTTCCTGGAATCGGTGCTGGACATGATGGAAGGCTACATCGGGTCCAGCCAAGGCTACACCCGTCCCATCGTCACCAACGAGTATGAATCGCCCTGGGAGATGTTCGATTCGCATTCGTACCCCAAGGGCGGCAGCGTGTTGCACATGTTGCGGAACCAGGCCGGAGAGGACTTGTTCCGGAAAATCCTGAACCGCTTCCTGGTCAAACACGCGCCCGGCCTGGTGAGCACCGCCGATTTCATGCAGGTGGTCGAGGAAGTCACGGGTAAGCCGATGGACCGCTTTTTCGAGCAATGGATCTACCGCCCCGGACATCCCAAACTGAAAGTGGAACACCAGTGGATTCCCGAACGCCGGCAGGTCAAATTGGTCCTCACGCAAACGCAGGAAATGAAGGAAGGCGAAGCCGCCTTCGCGTTTCCCCTCGATATTGAAATCCAAACGGACGGGAAAACGATCCGTGAGACCATTGAAATCTCCCAAAAAGAAGAAACCGCCTTTTTCGATTGCCCCACGCCACCCCTCAGCGTGGTCATCGACCCCTCGCTCAATGTATTGATGGAACTGGAACACGAAAAACCGGAGGATATGCTGCTGCGCGATCTGAAAAACGGCTCCACCATCATCGTTAAAATCCGCGCCGCCCGGGCCTTGAAAGACCAGAAATCCGATCAGGTCATCGAGGCTTTGAGCCAGGCGGTCCGGAGCGAATCCTTCCTCCGGTTGCGGACCACGTGTGTGGAGTCGCTGGCGGCCATCCCGGGGGAGCGGGTCCAGAACGCGTTGATCGAATTCAGCGGGGATGCCGAGCCCAAGCTGCGCGCCGCGGCGGTGTCCGCGCTGGGGAATTACTACAAGGATGAGCAGGTGTACCCCGTCCTCCGGAAGCGGTTTGAAACCGACCGCGCCATCCAGGTCGTGGCCGCGGCGGCGCGGGCCCTGGCGCGCGTGAAATGCGACAACGCCTATGAAATCCTGAGTCCGGGACTCGAGCGGGACTCTTACATGGACACCATCCGCTTGGCGGTGATGGACGCCCTGGTGGATTTGAAGGAATCCAGGGTTTATCCCGCCCTGGACCGCTATGCGCGAGATCCATATCCGCGGGAGGTCCAGGTCTCCGCCCTCCAGGGATTGGGAAAGCTGGCTGGCGAGACCCGGCAATCCGAACAGGAAACGCTGGATCTCCTGATCCCGATCTTAAAATCCGAATCCGAGGCTCTCCGCCGGGCCGCGGTGGAGGGATTGCAATCCCTGGGGATGAAGGACGCCATTCCCCATCTCCAGTGGACAGAGCAAAATGACGTGGATAAAAACCTCCGCGAAGCCGCCAAAAACGCCATCGCGGAAATCCGTAAAGGCCTTGATAACAACCAGGCCGCGCAAAACGCCGGGCGGATCGATGAGTTGGAAAAGAAAAACAAGGATTTGGAAAAACGCCTGGAGGAACTGGAATCCAACTTGAAGCGCCTTACCGAACTCCAGGAAGAAAAAAACAAAAATAATTGAAAACATACGGTTCATCCAGGAAGTGCGTGGTTGGAAAAGAGTTCATCCCCCTGCGATCCGGCAGGACAACTAAGTCCGATCCAGCCCGAAGCAGGCGGGGCATCGATGTATCGCATTCCCTCACCCTGACCCTCTCCCAGAGGGAGAGGGGATTCCAGGGTGATTCACATTGATCCCTTCGAGGGAATGCCGGCCGGGCATCCAGGTAAATAACACTCACTTGCCATGTGAACCTAAATACTATTCAACGATCCGGCAACCACCGGGCCGTAGGAGAGGATCAATGAAAATCCACGAATACCAGGCCAAGGAAATCCTGCGGAAATTCCAGGTCCCCGTGCCCCAGGGGCAGGTGGCCTCCACCGCCGAGGAAGCCGAATGGGTCGCCCGCGAACTGGGCGCCGACACGGTGGTCATCAAGGCCCAGATCCACGCCGGGGGCCGCGGCAAGGGCGGCGGCGTCAAAATCGCCAACACCCCGCGCCAAGCCCGCGAAATCGCCAACAGCATGCTGGGCATGACCTTGGTCACTCCCCAGACCGGGCCTGAGGGCAAGGAAGTTCTCAAAGTGCTCGTGGAGGAAGGTTTGCCCATTGAAAAAGAACTGTACGTGGGCGTCACCATCGACCGGTCCGCCGGCCGGCCCGTGGTCATGGCCTCCGCCGCGGGGGGGATGGACATTGAGGAAGTGGCTGCCCGGTTCCCCGAAAAAATCCTCAAGGCCTTCGTCGATTGCTCCGGCAACCTGAAGCCCTTCCAGGCCCGCCAACTGGCCTATGGCTTGAGCCTCCAGGGGAAAATCGCCGTCCGCTGCGCCCGGTTGTTCATGAACCTCTACGAGGCTTTTTCCACCTGCGACGCGTCGCTGGCCGAGATCAATCCCCTGGTCATCACCCGGGATGAACGCGTGGCCGCGCTCGACGCCAAATTCGTCTTCGACGACAACGCCCTCTTCCGCCAGCAGGAATACCTCGAACTCCGCGACCTCTCCGAGGAACGGCCGCTCGAAATCGAGGCCGGCATGCACAACCTGAATTACATCAAACTGGACGGCGAAGTGGGATGCATGGTCAACGGCGCGGGACTGGCCATGGCCACCATGGACCTGGTCAAACTCTCCGGCTCCATGCCCGCCAACTTCCTTGACGTCGGAGGGGCCGCCAACGTGGACCGGGTCGCGGCCGCCTTCCGCATCCTCATGGCCGACAAGAATGTCAAGGCCGTGCTGGTCAACATCTTCGGCGGAATCGTGCGCTGCGACCGCGTGGCCCGCGGCATCGTCCAGGCCATGAGTCAGGTCCAGGTCCATGTGCCCGTCGTGGTCCGCCTGCAAGGCACCAACGCCGTCCAGGCCCGCGAGATTCTCAAGCAATCCGATTTCCCCTTCATGGTGGCGGACGGCCTGGGCGAAGTCACCCAGCGCGTCGCCGAAGCCTTGCGCGGCGTGGCGGCGCATTGAGGCTTGTCACCCGGGGAGGTTTGGTCGTCAATCAGGGTAATGGTTTACTCAATTGCAGGAAAAGGATGAATTCCGCCCTTGCCGGGCTTCCCTCACCCTGGCCCTCTCCCGGAGGGAGAGGGGATTTATGGTGGCTCTCTCCCACCCGTCGAATCGATATCCGGCCATGCGTTCGGAAAACTGTACGCACTTATCGGATGAACCGAAAATGAGGCCATCCCCCCGTCCCTACGTTACTCCATACCCCTTGCCAGAAGCGATGGACGAGAAAATAATAAACCCTTGTGTCGTTTGAGGAACTGGAAAAAAACGGGAATTCAGATATTCTCCATCTCTGGTTTGGAAGAGCGTGGTGGCATGCGTGGATTTTAATCCATGCGGATCAAACGAATCCCCAACTGTTTACCAGTTCGAGAACCTGTTAAGGAGTTCATTTGGCGATTATGAGCACGATGCGGGTCATTTTATCCGAAACCATTCCCAACCTGGGCCAGGAAGGGCAAGTGGTCAATGTCAAAGGCGGATTCGCCCGGAACTTTCTGATTCCCAAGAACTTGGCGTATCCCGCGGCCAGCGCCAGCGCTGCCCAGATTGCTCACCGGCAACGCCAGGTGCAAGATCAGCACAAACGCCGGATCAAAACCGAACAGGACCTCGCCAACCGCCTGTCCTCCACCTCCGTCAACATTCCGGTCAGGGTGGGTGAGGAAGACCGCGTGTTCGGTAGCGTCACGTCCAAGGACATCGCCGAAGCCTTGGCCAAAAAGGGATTCGAAGTGGACCGCCGGAAGATCGTTCTCGACGAACCCATCCGCGCTCTGGGCGTTTACACCGTCCAGGTCCGCCTCTCCGGCGATATCTCCGCCCATCTCAAGGTATGGGTGGTCAAAGTAGAAAATTAACCTCGGGACGCGGATTCCCTGCGGCGGCCATGCCGGCTATGCCCATTCTCCAAATTTTCCTCCAGGCGAACCGGGCCCTGGAAACTGTCCACTGGACGTTCCCAGGGTTTTTTATTTTCATCTATCGGATGGTATTCGGGGATTGGTGGGGGAAAACGATATGGCCGCTCACGCTTCTCTTGGCCTGCCTGCCATTCGCCTGGACCGCAAATGCCGCCGAAAATCCGAAATCGGCCGATCTGCTCCTCACGCCGGAGGCCGCCCTGCGGTGCGCGGACGGCGAGATGCGTATCCAACTCGGTGAGACTCCCGTTCCGGTAACCCTCCCCACGTGGCAGGCGCTGGCCGGGGGAGTAATCGCCGCCGTCACCCGGGACAAGGCCTGCGAGTACGAGTTCCGCTTCCACCAACTGGCGGGAACTGAAAATCCCGCCGCGAAAGTGGGGGTGATCGAGGTCACCGCCGCCAATCTTTCCACCGCCAAGGCTCAAACGCACCTGTGGGTGTCCTGGAAAACCGCCGCGGCCGGCGAATCCTCATCCTCCGGATTCCGTGGTGTACTTCTGGCCCCCGCGCCGCCCGCGTTTGGCGCGGTCCTCTCCGCTACCCCGGCCTGGAATCCGGCGGCCACGTGGTATTTTCTGGATTCGCTATTCCTTCGCGGAGACGCGATCGTATACCATGTGGATGCCGGCCCCGGTTGGGACCGGATCGCCCTGGTCCGGGTGCCCGAACTTCCCTATCGCGATCTCACGCCGGAAACCCTTTTCGGCCACACCCGCCTGACCCGGGAGCTCAAGCCCGAGGAACGGGCCGCCATCCGCGTGTTCGTCCCCTATCACCCTTGGCCCCTGGAGCAACGGCCGGCCTTCGATGCCCTTATCCACCCCGGCGGATAGACGCCACCTGGTCAGCCAGCATGCCGAACACGAAGATCAAAATTCCCGCGGTCAGCATCGTTTCCGCGCCGTCGGGGATATTCCATTCCCGGAACAAGTTCCACACCGCGTACAGAAAACCCACTCCGAATAACAATCCACTGACCGGCACGAACACCTTGAGCGGATTGAACAGCATGGCGATGCGGATGATCAAGAGCAGCGTCCGCGCGCCGTCCTGGATCGAAACACTACTCCGCCGCCCTTGCCGCGCCCGCGCCTGGATGGAAATCCACCCCACCTCGTACGCGTCCTTGAGCATCGCCAGGGTCAGGGTGGTGGTGAACGAAAATCCATTGGGCAGGATGGGGAAATACCGCAAGACATCCGCTTTTCGAAAAACGCGCAATCCCGAGTTCACATCGCGGGGCTTTTCGGATACCAGGTACCCCGCGAACCATTGCAAAAACGCCTTGCCCGGCATGCGCGCGGCGTATTGAAACGACCCCGGCTCGCGCGCCCCGATCACCGTGTCATACCCTTCGTCCAGCACCGCCAGGATCCGGAGCAGATCCTCCGCCTGATGCTGGCCGTCGGCGTCCGCCAGCACGATCCACTCGTGCTTCGCCGCCCGGATGCCGGTTTTCAACGAGGCCCCGTAGCCCCGGTTGGCGTGATGCCGGATCACCCGCCCGCCGGCCGCTTCGGCCTTTTGCCCGGTTCCATCTTGCGAGCCGTCATCCACCACGATGATTTCGTGCTCGTGCTCCCGCAGCACCGCATGGATATTATCCACCACGGGCCCGATGGATTCCGCCTCATTGTATGCGGGAATCACGACGCTGACCGCCCTGAACATCGCGATTCGGGTATCCTTTCTTGGGATGGGTTCCCGGAATGATGGAAAAAAAGTTTCGTTCGCCTTACCTCGATTTCCCTCACTCCGGACGTTTTTCCCTGAGGGCTTATTTTTACCCAAAAAGTCCTTTTCACTCAACTGAAATTCATCTCCCCAGGAGATGAATGTGAATAACCGTAGGCGACAGCCTACGGTTATGTACGAAAAAAGCACCACTCCCGAAGGGGATGAATACCCTATTCGACCCCTGGGGGATCGCTATCTTCCTGTAACCTCCCGGGGGTCGTCACCCCCGGCTATTCCTGTTCAATCCCTGCGGGATTGGCTGCAGGCAAGATGCCTGCATCACAAGGAGCTGGATCCCCGCTTTCGCGGGTATGACATCCATACCTGTATCCATTTACCCGGTTGCGCGGATATTGAGGATGAATTCGGCCCTATCACGCTTTCCCTCACCCTGGCCCTCTCCCCGAGGGAGAGGGGATTTTGGAGTGATTTCCGATATCGGCAAAATAGCTCATGGCCCCTTCACCGGCAAGCCCATTTCCTTCATCACTTTTTGCAGATCCTCCCACACTTCGCGCTTGGCTTCGGGATTCCGTAATAGATACGCGGGATGATAGGTGGGCATGACCTTGATTCCCTGGAAGTCCTGCCAATGCCCGCGCAGGCGGCTGATCGGAGCCGTGGTCCGTAAAAGAGTTTGGGCCGCGGGCTTCCCCAGCGCCACGATGTATTTCGGCCGGATGATCTCCAGCTGCTGGAACAAAAACGGCTCGCAGGCGGCGGCTTCATCCAGCAGAGGCGTGCGGTTGTCCGGCGGCCGGCATTTCACCACGTTGCAGATATAGACATCGCCGCGCTTCAGCCGCATCCCTTTCTGAATCATGTCCGTCAACAGCTTTCCCGCCCGGCCCACGAAGGGAATCCCCTGGGCGTCTTCGTCCGCCCCCGGTCCTTCGCCCACGAACACGAGTTCCGCGTTGGGATTCCCCGTCCCGAACACTACCTGCGTCCGCCCCTCGCACAAACGGCAAAGCGTGCAGTCCTTGATCGAGTGATGCAGCCGCTCCAGGAGTTCCCGGCGGCTCAGCGGAAGCGTCTGTTTCAGTGTTTCCTCCGGCAGGTACAGACGCTCGATCCCCAGCGCCCGCAACTGCTCCAGGTAGACACACACGCCGTCTTGATATGAAATCTCCACCATGATTGGTTTCATCCGTGGATCATGCCTGTAATACAAATATCTCCCGCTGCACGAATTGCTTCGGCCGCGAATAGATCAGCGTTTTTCTTCCGGTCACCGGCGCGAATCCCGCCAGGGGGTCCAACACCGTGTAGCCCTGCAACTTCATCTCTGAAAACATGGACAAGGCGGCGATCTTCTCCTCTCCGGCCAGGCGGAACCGGGGCGCGATGAACACCACCCGCCCCCCGGGTTTCACCACCGTGCGGATCTCGCCCAGCGCCCGCAGGTACAAGGGAACCAGCCGCCCCGCCAGTTTCTCGAAGGCCTCCCGGCTCAGCGGCCGTTTTTGCGGCGGACCCAAGTACGGTTCGGTGATGCACGCGTCGAAATACAGCGGCTCGCACAGGGTATGCAACAGGCGCGCGTCGCCTATCTGTACCCGGACGGCGCCCGCCGGCGTTTCCTGTTGTTTTCGCAGCCAGTCCCAGTTGCGGAGCGCATCGTTCACGGCTTTTTCACTGGTATCGAAACCCGTGGCCGACAAGCCGAGCAGCGCCGCCTCGGTCAAAATTCCCCCGCTGCCGCAAAAGGGATCCAATATCGTCACCGTCTCCGGCAAGCGCGCCAGGTTGATCAGCATGCGGGCCAGTTTGGGGGGCAACAGGCCGCTGCGCGCGTCCCGGCCCGGCCGCCCGTAATCCAGTTTGGAATAGGTCTCGTAATCCTGCAACCAGACCGTGCGGCCGATCAGCAGATCCTGCCCCGGTGGAGCATAAAGGCAAAATTCCGCGCCCTCTTCCAACATCCGGTTCTTTTCCACCCGCGCCCCGCCCAGGCAGGTTCCATCATTCGCGGGATCGGGCAGCACGAACCGGCTGGAGACGCCCTTCTCCCGCAGCCTCTCCTTGAGCCAGGACGCCGTGTCATGCAGAACGGCATGCCAGCGCCGGCATGCGCCCGCATCTTCGTTGCCTCCCAGAATGGAAAGGCCGAATACCGGCCGCTTCGACCGTTCGATCAGCCAGGCGTCGGCCTGGATATCCGCCAACGCTCCAGTCAGGATTTCCGTTTGCGGAGTCTCCATCCCTTCCCGCGTGATCAGCCACTCGCACGCCCGGATGGTTCCTCCCAATTCCGCGCACAGGGAGCGGACCGCCTCGAGGGAGGGGCCCTCCCCCGCCGTGATGCCGCCGATTCGTTGAATCTTGTCCAAACGGCCGGGCACCCGCGCACTGGCGGCGAGGAGTTCCGCGTGGGACAAGTCGGGACAATGCCCCAGTTGAAAGAAATAGGCAGGCATGGCGTTACCGAGTTTCTGGGAGAGCGGTTTCCTCCCGGTCATATCCAGGACCGCGCAAGGTTCCGTGGCCCGCCAGCAGATAGTACCGCAAGGCATAGATGGATAGAACCCATTGAGAGAGGAAACGGCTCCCATCTCTCAGGGCTCATCCGGCCAGTGCGTGCTTTCTTGAGATCGCCGGAACGCATCTCTTCAAAAGGATCAATGAAAACCACCCCCAAAATTCCCTCTCCCTCTGGGAGAGGGCCAGAGTGAGGGTAGTTTTGTTGGACTGGACCTTGATGTCCGCCCTCATCCCGGAATGAAAGGGATCAAGTTTATTTCATTATGTACGCACTTCCCGGATGAGCCTCAAATCCGAATACCCCCCAACTTCCTTCTCCCTCTGGAAGAGGATCAGGGTAAGGGAAAGACATATTGTACTGTTATTCTCTTTTTCCCGTTGCGTATAATCGATCGCTGATCGGAAAATGAATCCCCTTCCGGGTATTTCTTCAGAGCAGATAGGATTTCAATCCTGGACCTATGGCTTGGGTGCGCGCACTACCCGGATAAACCAGAAACCGTATATTTCCCGCCTCTCCCTTAGAAGACGCAGCGGGAAAAAAGTCTCTTTATGGCCGTGCAGACATCTTGTCTGCATTAGATATTGTTGCAGGCGGGATTGTTGCAGGCGGAACGCCTGCGTCACAATATATGGTACATTTCAGGATCTTTTTCGCTAGATGCCATCTCGTCTTAGAAAGATTTCAAGCTCCTCCCTGTTAACGCAAAGACCGGCCGCAACGTTTATTCTCGCATGATATAACTTATTCCCATCCTGTCTCCCTTTGACATCTTGACTGAATCCGGCTTATAACCGGACACAAAGGAAGCGCCTTCATTTATCGAATAAACGAGGGTTTGAAATCATCTAACATCTGAATAAGGAGGATGAAATCATGATTGGGAGCCAAACCACAAGACGATCGATGGTCTTTCTCTATGCTTATTGGCTATTCCTGCCTGCGTCCCACGCGGTGGAATGGTCGGTGGAAGATGGCGGATGGTGCCATCTGGTGCATGTGCCGTTACCCATACCGTCCCTGGTAGTTAGCCCAGCCGTGGCGGAGGCTTCAGCCGCGGAACCGGCGGCTCCGGGCGGCGAGGAAGGATTCGAATCTCTGTTCAACGGCCAGAACCTGGATGGCTGGGTCATCCAGGGATTGGAAAAAGCCGGGCCGAAAATCCTGGAAGACGGCGTCCTGGCGGTGGGCGGCTGGGATTACTGGGCGGTCATCACCAAGAAGGATTTCAAGAATTTCATCCTGTGTTTCGATGTGAAACTCGAATCCAAGGGCAACAGCGGTGTGTTGTTCCACACTCCGAAAAAAGAGATCTATAAAAGCTGCTTTGAAATTCAGTTGGCGGATGACACCGGCGTGAAGGAGAACGAAAAAATCAGCGGAGCGATTTTCGGCAAGGTGGCGCCCGCGAAAAACGCCATGAAGCCCGCCGGCGAGTGGAACAGCGTGGAAATCAAGGTGGAAGGTCCGCAACTGTGGGTTACCATCAACGGCGAAGTGGTCCAGGATGGCGTGGATTATACCAAGATCGAAGGCTTGAAGCACAAACTGGACCGGGGCGGCATCGCCTTCCAGCGCAACGACTATAAAAAAGCCGCCTTCTTCCGGGACATCCGGATCAAGAGCCTGCCGGATTGATCCCGTTTTTCATGGCACTCACGCGCCTTGAAAAACGAGCGGGAAGTGGATAAAAAGTTCTAATGCCGGGAAGTTGTATTCCCTGAGGCGCGAGACCCGGCGGGGAGTCACCGGCCACGGAAAATCGAGACCCACATAACCAGGAGGATACCATGGCATTGACGCAATCGAACTGGATTCATCGTTTCATGGCCGTAATGATATTGCTGGCGGGCGCGGCGGTGGTTCTGCCCCTGGGCAGTCCCGCCCAGGACGTGGAAGAGGGTTTCAAGCCCCTGTTCAACGGCAAGAACCTGGATGGATGGTTGATTCAGGGTCTCGAAAAGGCCGGTCCCAAGGTGCAGGAAGACGGCGTCCTGGCGGTGGGCGGCTGGGATTACTGGGCCGTGATCAGCAAGGAAGAATTCCAGAACTTCATCCTCCGCTTCGATGTGAAGCTGGATGGCAAGGGCAACAGCGGTGTGTTGTTCCACACTCCGAAAAAAGAGATCTACAAGAGCTGTTTCGAAATCCAATTGGCGGACGACACCGGCGTGAAGGAGAACGAAAAGATCAGCGGGGCGATTTTCGGCAAGGTCGCTCCCGCAAAGAACGCCATGAAGCCCGTTGGCGAATGGAACAGCGTGGAAATCAAGGTGGAAGGTCCGAAACTGTGGGTCACCATCAACGGCGAAGTGGTCCAGGACGGTGTGGACTTTACCAAGATCGAAGGCTTGAAGCACAAACTGGAGAAGGGCGGGATCGCCTTCCAGCGTAACGACTACAAGAAAGCGGCCTACTTCAAGAACATCCGGATCAAGGCCCTTCCCTAACTCACGGATTCCTTGACCAGGATTTTTCCCGCATCACCCCGCGGGACCGGATACTTTTCCGGTCCCATGTTTTTTTCTTTTCCCCCCTCCCTCGTCCAATACATATGGAATCCTCCCCCCGGGATGAGGTATAATGAGGGATCGCTTCAGCCAGGAGCTCGCATCTCTTCGAAGTGATCGATGAAATCCACTCTCCCTAAAATTCCCTCTCCCCCCGGGAGAGGGGTAGGATTAGGTTTTTTTTTCAGGGGCAGAGTTGGATTTTCGCCCTCATTCAAGGACGAAGTCGTTGTAGGGTAGGCTCAAAGCGCAGCGTAGCCCACCAACTTGAATCGGCTCGTAGGGAACCTCGCCCTTCCAGCAAGAGAAATAAAAAAAAGGAATTCCACACCAAGGAGACCTCCATGCTGTCAGGCACGATCCACTCTCCCACCATAACCTTCTCCGTTTGCGGTGGCCTCTGGATTCTCCTGCATGCCGCCGCGCCGGCCGTTGGCCAGGAGGTCACCCCCGCAACGGTCCTGGACTATTCGCTTAAATTAGTACAAGAAACCATTCAACAAAAACCGGACGCGCCGGAGCCGTACTTCGCACAGGGGTATGTCTATTACCGGGCCACGCGCTTCGAGGACGCCCTCAATGCCTTTCTGAAAGGTTTGGCGATCAAACCCAACCAGCCGGATATCGTGCAAATGGCCGCGTTTCTATACGCCCGGCTCAACCAGGATGAAAAAGCGGTGGAATGGTACAAGAAAACCCTGGCCCTGGAGCCGGACGCTCCCAGCGCCAACGAACGGCTGGGGCTTTCTCTGCAAAAATTAAACCGTATGGACGAGGCCACCCAGGCCTTCGAGCGGGAACTCCAATACCATCCGGACAACGCTTCGACCCACGTCTACCTGGCCGAACGCTACCTGGCCGGAAACCGCCTGGAAGACGCCATCCACCACGCGGAAGAGGCCACGATACAGGATGCGCGGTATCCCGAACCGTACTATCTGCTTTCCCGCGTGCATCTCAAACAAGGAAACCAGGATAAAGCCAACGAAATGCTGAAAATCTTTCAGCAAAAGAAAGACGAGGAACGGGCCATTTACGACGCCCTTCCCCAGCCTTCCGACCAGGAGCGCGCCTTGCAGGCGGCTGTCACCACCCACATCGATGTGGGCACGCTGTGGTACCGCTACGGGCAGGACGCCAAATCAATCAGCCACTATCTCAAAGCCCTGAACCTGGATCCGAAAAACGAGAAAGCCCGCTACCTGTTGGCCCAGGTGTACACGGAGCGGAAAGAATCCGACAAGGCCGCCGGCTTGTTTCGGGAGTTGCTGGCCATGAATCCCCAGGATTCCCGGTATTCACTGGGCCTCGGACTGCTGTTGGCGGACCAAAAACGTTGGAGCGAGGCGCAAGGATATCTGGAAAAAGTCCTGTCCCTCACCCCCGAAAACACAACGGCCGCGGTGGCGTTGGCCCGGGTTTTGATCAACAACGGCCAGGACCTCCCGCAGGCGGCGCAACTCATGGAAACCGTGATCCAAAAAGAGAACCGCGCGGAGCATTACGATCTCCTCAGCTATGCCTATTACGTGAACGGCCGGCTGCCGGAAAGCGTGGATGCCATGCGCATGGCCATGACCCTCGATCCCGCCAACCAGACCTATCAAACCCGTTACGAGAAATTGCTGTCGAAGTTGAATCAATGAGAAAATTCGTCACCCTCACGCCAACAAGACCGGGCGGTGAGCAACATCACCGGCAAGTTCCCATGGTTCGGTTGAGTTGTTCCAAGTTGATATAAAACAAGTAGATGTAACTCCCATTCCGGTCGCATGCCTGTTCGGTATGACACCCTTTCCGAACTACCCTCACTGCTCCTCTCTCAGAGAGAGGGAATTATTCCTTTTATCGTCCTTTTCCCCGGGCGTTGCCCCGGGTCAGTTTTTTTGCGCGTCTTTTGCGTGCCGTTGGCGCTTGTATCACAATACGGAATTCCGATGAAGCATGTATTGCGAAAACTCAACTGAATCTAGTCAGGTTCATATCATGCGGGATTGGCATGGCGGGGTACGGGAGACAGCCTGCGCGGGCGCGCCCGGTTCCGGAAACCTTGTGGCCGCCACCCCATTCGCTGAAGGGAATGATCCGGGAGCCTTTCCCGGGAAATAAGGCCGAAATGGCGCCTTGTAGGAAGTCGCCGCCTCGAGGAATCATCGTGAAAAAATGCTCAAACAGGATACAATGATTCAACGAATCCGGTTATAGAATGCGTCATCAAATGCGAAATTCTTTCCTGAAATAGACCGTCTGATCCTCTTTTACTGTCTCGGAACTCCAGATGAACTTCGTTTGCAGGAAAGGCGCCAGAAAGAGAAACGGATCGCGGAAGGAAACCCATGGCGATTCGCCTATTTTTCCCACCTCGGCCGCTGAAGCCCACGATTTGTCGTCGAAACGCTCCGAATTCCAGTTTTTGGCCGATTGGGTGGAGATTTTCCAGGTCGAATCGGTGGTGACGAAGCCGCCGCGATGGCTGATCTTGACCATCAGGCCGACGGGTTGGCCTTCGTACTTCAAGGAGACGGCGATGACATGGTTGCCCCGGGAGAGTTCCACGGAGTAATCCCGGATGGTCTGCCAGCCGCTGCCCGCGCCGGCTGATTTCCCATCCACAAAGATTTCATGCGTTCCGGAACCAGCCACGTAAATATGCGCCGCTTTTTTCCCTTGCATGACGGCGCTTTCCCGTTCCGTCAGCCAATGGATCGTCGGCGCGTCCCGTTCCACTGCTTTGGGATCGGAGGGTTCACTGCGCTTGAGGGCTTCCGCCAGTTCGGTCCGGGCTTCGTCCAGCTGCCCCATCTCCTTGTGTAACAGCCCCTTGCGGAGGGAATAATAGCCGTATTGATCCGCGTTTTTGTTCTGCTCGATGAATTCATCGATCCGGGCGAGCGCATCCTTCTGCTGCCCCTGATCCCAGCGGATGGCGATTTCCTTGTTCAGAAACAGGCTCTTGGCCAGCAGTTGTCCCTCGTCGGGCAGCCGGTCGATGGCGCCGGCCATGAGGGGCGGTTTGGGACTGGGCAAGGTTTGGTACCAATAGGCCACGGTGTAATAGTCATCCTGACGGTCGTTGGCGTGGCCGTGCTCGATCGTGGCCTTCAGCGATTTCGAGAAGGCCACGGGATCGGCCAAATGCCACTTATAGGCCGTGCAGCGGTCGCCGGCTTTATATCCTTCCCAGAGCGTGACGCCGTGAAACGGGTGACAAAATTCACGGAATCCCCAGGCATCGTTGAAATAATCCTCGGTGCCGGTCCCGGTCATGGTGGGGGTTTCGGCGCCGTCCACGAAGAACATATCGTCACCTTCGCCGAACCAGCCGTCGGCGTTGAATTGGGCGCTGAGGACGGTTCCCACATATTTTCCCCGGCCTTCCGTTTCCAGAAGGACATAATTCACCCGGCCGTCCGGATTTTTACCACCCAGGTTCAAGGATGGATTGGGCGTGGCTTGGCGGTATTGGGCATGGAAATAAAGCAGATCCCGCGGCTCCGGCCTGGAAGGGAAAGTCTGATAATCGACATAGTAATAAAACGCCCGCACGGTCTGAAATCCTTCATGGGTTACCGTGATTTTCGCCGATTTCTGGAAGGGCATGTACCAGTAACAATTGCGGGCGCGCCCATCGGACGAGATATCCACGGGGAAACTTTGGAACGGCCGGTTCAGACCATGTCCGACT
The DNA here is from genome assembly GCA_041946805.1 of bacterium. Classification (GTDB taxonomy): domain Bacteria; phylum Hinthialibacterota; class Hinthialibacteria; order Hinthialibacterales; family Hinthialibacteraceae; genus JABLXU01. The sequence continues at coordinate 5,849 of JBHGBC010000095.1, read as the reverse complement.
CCAAAGAAATCCCCCAGGGGCACTTCGACGGACGGGATATCCTGGCCGTCCCAATAAAAGCGCAAGATCAGCAAGCGAGGATAATAACTTTCGGCGTCGATGGTGTTCCAAAGGTGGGTGATCGCGCCAGGGCCCTGAATCTCAGCCAGGACCTTGGTTTCGCCCGGTTCGATGGAGAGGCGGTCGTCGTTGCCGCCCGTCCGGTCGAAGCTGGATATCCGGTGGGACTCGAAGGCGGGGGGAACCGCCAGGTTCCCCAGCAGAGTATCCAGCTGCGTGAAACCCGCGGAGGGGAGTAATAAGAGCAAACCGAATGCCGTAAATCCGATGCGTCGCATGAGTCAACCTCCCAGGATTGGAATAGAGGCATGCTACCATACAACCGGGGCGGGGTGGAGCGGACGGGATTGAAATCGCGGGACATCTGTCAGGTAGGGCTCATCCGGCAAGTGCGTGCTTTTCCCAAGCGTTGGGATCTGTATCCAATCGAACAAACCAGGGAGAACCATCCCCATTCCTTCCCCCTCGGGAAGAGATCCGGGGGGAGGAAAACCTTTTCGCTTTGTTTCCCTCTCCACTTATTATTTTGCGCAAATTCTTTTGCTCATCGGTGTATAGAGTTTTCTTCCGGGGAGGGCTAATGAGCAGCCCAGAATTTCAATCCGGGACAAATTGTTTCAGGTGTACGCATTTCCCGGATGAATCTTATTTAGACGGTTCCTTGATGCCCATGAGAATGATTCCGTAGGACGAGACGAAAACCACCGCGCCATTGGCCCCGTTTTCGGAAGATTTGTTGTAAAACACTGTGTAGCGTTCGATCCCGTCGGTAACGCCATAAGCGTTGATCATGGGAAAAGTGGCGGCGCCCACCAGGCGGTTGGCGTCGCCGTTCACGGCGCGGGCTGATACCTCCACGATATTGTTCTCTTTGAAGGGATCCCGCTCCTTGGGATATAGATCGGAAAAATGGGGCAAGGCCGTGATATAGCAGATCCTTTCCACGCCGGGGATGTTGATGTCTTTTTGAAAGCTCACTTCGGATTTTTGGTATTCGGCCAAGTCATTCGGTTCGTCCAGCACCGTTTTCCCGTCGTTGTCAAGATCCAAATCAATGCGGGTATAATAGATGGTGAAATTTTCCCCGGGATGAGCGCGAACCGCCAGAAAGATATAGAGAAGGCTCAACTGGCTGTTCTCCGGCATATGCTCTTCCTGCCGGATGGTTTCCAGGTTCAGCATCTCTTTCGTGATATACTCGGTTTGAGCGGATACCGGGAGTGACACCAACCCTAACGAAATGACGGCTATGCTGAAGAGAAAACAAGAGATCGTTCGCATAGCGTTAACCTCCGTTTTTCTTAGGGTAAGACCGCCACGCTCCCTCGTACCCAAGAGGACATCTCTGATCCAATTCACAACCTTCTATCCAGAATAGTCATAAAAAAACAAAAAAACTTTATCACAATTCCAATTTTTTGCAATATTTTTTTAATTAACCTTGATTTTTATTCGCTTTCAACCTCCTCCAGAATTCCAGCATGAATCTAGAAACCATGCTAAGCATAGCACTGTAAGACCATATTTGCTAGTACTTTTTATGGATGATCTTGGTCCGGCGATTCGGCTTTTTCCTCGATCACGCTCCATTCCATTATAGAACTCAATTGTATAACGGACGAAGCAGACTAGGGTCATATTCAAAAATCACGCTTACGGCATGACGCCCGTCATTACCCCCGGCCCCGGCTTGCCGATACACCATCATATCAAAAAAAAAGAGTCCTGTCTCAAAAAAAAGAGCGCCCTTAAGCGCTCTTTGGGAAATCCTGGCCTCTCGATAGGAACAGTGGATATCTCGAATCCTCTACGGATTCATGGTCCCCGTCCGCTTCCGCCCTCTTGACTCAGCTGCGCCCGCCCTTGCGGTTGTCTTTCACAATCCCGCCGCCGGAACGCATCATGATATCGCCGATGCTCACCGTTCCATTGGACACATCGTACGGAATCCCATACCGGATTCCGTTGGAACCGCCATACATAAACTCGGCCGCGGGTCCGAAGGCGTAGAGAATATAATCGCCTTCCTTCATGGGCGGGTCATACATCGTACCGCCGTAGTCGGCGCCGGGCCCTTCCGGATCATTGTCCGCGTAGTAATACGCCTCGTTCCCTTGAATGCCAAACCGCTCCGAATGGCCGCCGGAAACCGCTTGCTGGCTTTTGGGGACAAAGGGATCCACCGGCACGGACGACATATAAGCCACCGGGCTGGTAAGGGGAGCCAACTCATCGAGTTGCCGGCGGGAAGATTCATCCCGGTTTCCCACGCCGTTGAAAATCTCGCGAATCCGCTTACGGCCCCATTCCGTGTCGTCATCCCAAAAATCGACCAGCAATACTCCCCTGTCCAGCCGCAGTTGCTCGATGGCCGTAACCGTGGAGCGCATATCCGCATAGGACCGGGAAACCTTGGCCCGGATTTGGGCGTTCAAAAAGTTAGGGACGGCGATCGCGGCCAGGATGCCAATGATTGCAACCACAATCAACAATTCAATCAAGGTGAAACCCGATTTCCTCCTCATGAAAGAACCTCCTCCCCACCGATGGGTTTGAACTGAATGATTCTACCGCAAGACCGATTCAGAATTCCATCCTTCCAACGGATTTATCATGTAAAAAATTGTAATGACTACCCACCCCCTTCGACGCTTTCCCGGAAGCCAATGAATTCTAAGAACATCTCTACATCATATCATGATTCGATTAAATAAAAAACAGGTTTCCCATCGCTGTGACAAATACTTTCCCGCTTCATGACCGGCCGCCCAGAGAATTCGAACGCACCGGTCCGCCCCCCGAACGCATCATAATATCACCGATGCTGACGGTGCCATTGGACGGATCATACGGTATGCCGTAGCGCACCCCGGTGGCGCCGCCGTACATGGTCTCCGCCGCCGGACCGAACGCGTAGAGGACATAATCGCCCTCGCGCAGGGGTGGATCGTATAAGGTGGAACCATAATCCGGCCCATTGTAGGCGGGATCATTGTCCGCATAGTAATAGACATCGTTGCCCAGCAGTCCAAACCGTTCCGATTGGCCGCCGGATTGGGCTTGCATGATTTTCGGAGCGAACGGGTCCTTGGGAATCGAGGAGAGGTAAGCGATGGGGCTGGTCAGGGGCGCCAGCACGTCGATCTGCCGGCGGGTGGCTTCCGGCGCGTCTCCGATCCCATGGAAAACCTCCCGTATCCGTTGCCTTCCCCAATCCAGGTCATCATCCCAGAAATCGACGAGGAGGACACCTTTATCAAGACGCATCTGTTCAATGGCGGTCGAGGTGGTCCGCATATCGGCGTAGCAGCGGGCGGTCTTGGCGCGGACCTGGGCGTTTAGAAAATTGGGAACCGCGATGGAAGCCAGGATTCCGATGATCGCCACGACGACGAGCAGTTCGATCAGGGTAAAGGCGGTCTTGTTCATCTGATTTTATCCTTTCCCGGATCCTGATTGCCCCTTCCCCCATCCTTCTCCATTCCCTACCGGAAGTGTAATCGCTCCGGCCCTATTCAGGGAATTGATGTGTAATAAGTTGCATGATGGGCAAGATAGGAGATTACAGGATGATCACGGGGCCACAAGGAGAGATAAAAAAAGGGAGCGTGGTTGCACGCTCCCGGCTGGTACGATTCAGTAAACACGGAGCGGATGGAAGGCCTAGCTGCGTCCTCCCAGGAGGTTTTGCCGGACCGGTCCGCCGCCCGACCGCATCATGATGTCTCCGATGCTGACCGTGCCGTTCGAGGTATCGTAGGGAATGCCGTACCGGATGCCGTTGGAGCCGCCGTACATGACCTTCGCGGCGGGACCGAAGGCATAAAGGATATAATCCCCTTCCCCAAGGGGCGGATCGTAGCGTGTATCACCATAATCTCCACCCGGATTGGCGGGATCGTTGTCCGCGTAATAATAAATGTCGTTCCCCGTCAGTCCGAAACGTTCGGAATTGCCGCCCGACGAGCTTTCCGCGTTGGCCGGGGCAAAGGGATCCCGCGGGAGGGACGACATGTAAGAGACGGGGCTGGTCAGAGGGGAAAGAACGTGAATTTGACGGCGGGTCGCTTCCGGTTCATTGCCCACGCCGTTGAAAACGTTCTGGATCCGGTCACGGCCCCAATCCGAGTCATCATCCCAGAAATCCACCAGCAACACTCCCCGGTCCATGCGCAGTTGTTCGATGGCGGTGATGGTATTGCGCATATCCGCGTACGAGCGGGCGGTTTTGGCCCGGACCTGGGCGTTCAGAAAATTGGGCACGGCAATGGCGGCCAGGATGCCGATGATGGCGACCACGATGAGCAATTCAATCAAGGTGAAGCCGGATTTTTTGAACAAAACCATCTCCTCCCGATATTTTTTTACGGAAGCAAATTAAATATAAATAATTCAATGGAATGAATTTAGGTGGTTTTCAACGATTCATCATACCACTTCAATGGCATGAAGTAAGGAGCAGGCGTGAATTTTTCATAATATAAAAAGAATCGATCGATCACATCTCCGCGGGCGGGTGGACGGCCACAGCCGGAAAAGTCAGGGTAAAACAAGCTCCCCCTTCCGGCCGGTTGACGGCTTGGATCGAACCGTCGTGGAAATCCTCGATGATGGATTTGACCCAGGACAAGCCCAGCCCGCCGCCGCTGCTCTGATCTTTGGTGGAATACCCGGACTGGAAGATGCGGCCGATTTCGGAATCGGGCAGCAGGCGGCCTTCCGGATCACGGATTCCCGGCCCGTTATCCTGGATGGAAATGATGACTTTGCCCTCCACGGTCATGCGCGTCTGGATCTGGACGATTCCCTGTTTCCGGAAATCCGCGTCATTCCGGATCGCCTGGGCGGCATTGGCCAACAAGTTGAACAACGCCATCCGCAGCAGGCGGGGTTCGGCGGCGGTTTCCAACGGCCCGCCAGCAACCACCTGGATGGAGATGCGCTGGGAACTGGAGAGTTGAAACAAATCCGCCAATTCCTGGATCAGGGCCATGAGGTCGACCCGTTCATAGCGGGGGCGGCGGGTGTAACCGAACGAACGGTAGATATCCACCATTTCCTGGAGAAAATGCAGGTTGTTTTCCAGACCTTCCACGGCCTGGAGGTAGATGGTTCCCTTGGCGGGATCCATGGAGACGATTCCCAAACGGTGCGCGCGGCGGATGGTGTCCAGATCCCATTTTCCGGACGCGATAATGTTGGTCAGGTCATGGCCCATGTTGGTGGCCAGATTGATGCCAAACCGGTTCCGTTCCTGGGTGAGCGCGCGGCTGCGGGTAAAGGCGCGGGCCAGGCCGTTCTCCGCCTGTTTCTTGATTTCCTGGCACATGTGCCAAAGATCCTCGTGGGAAAAGCGGTTTTCCTCCGCGGGCCAGCATTGAATTCCCCCAATCCGTTGTTCACCGGATTCCAGCCGGATGGCGCAGGCGCCGCCGTCTCCCACCTGGAGGGGATCTTCTCCGCCCGGCCAGGAAGCCTCGGAGGCCGGGGAGGGACACCCGTCTTTCTCCGGGGAGTCACCGTTTTCGTAGCGAACGAAGTGATTCTCGTCCGCCACGTACCGGTATGCGCAGGCCCGGACAAAGGGATAGATGGCGCGCACGGCGGGAATCATGGCCCGCAGGAAGCGTTCCACCACCACCGGGTCATCCGCCTGGGAATGGAGCATATCCACGATGCGCTCGATCTCCAGGCCGAAAAGGATTTCCCGCTGGTTCTGCGCCAGGCGGTTGAAGGCCTTCTCGATCTCATGCCGGGGGGCGCGGATGAGGGTCACGCGGAGCTTCGGG
>JBHGBC010000094.1:0-30456 GCA_041946805.1 bacterium | reverse complement strand
CGCCCCCGAGATCCAGGGCATACGAGAGCGCCAACAAAAAAGGCGCGCAGGGATTGATCCCGGTCAAAAAGCCGAAAACGAACGGATAGCGGAGCCGGTCCAGACGCGCCCAGCGGCATAAGGATCCGGGAGGAGCGTTCCTTGAGATGGAGTAGGCCAGCAGCAGCAGGGCCAGCAGCACCATCATCCCGCCGAGAATCCGTTGGATGGCGGCTCCCTCCAGCTGTTTCCCCAGGGCGCCCGCCGTTCCCCCGAAAATCATATACGCCACGAACCGGCCGGCCGCCAATTCTGCCACGGTCCCCAGATTCTGCATGAATCCTCGCTTCTGGGAGATCAAGAGGGGAACGAATACCAGCGCGCAAGAGGTCAGGCAAAACAGGCCGGTGGACAGGCCGAGCGTAAGCCCTTGGAAAAAGATACCGAACATGATCCGGATTCGATCCCGCCTAGGCGCGCATCAACAAGACGAACGCGGTGAGGATCACAAGAATCATGTACAGGTAAGCCGCCGCGCGTATGATCGTATGCCATGCCATGGTGGCAGCCTCAATGGAAGAACTGAATCGTCCCGGTCCGCCAATACTGTACCAGGAGGGAAATGTACGAGCTGGTAAGAAGCAGGTTGAAGATCACCGCCAGCGAAACGAACACGGGCCGGATCCGGTCGCGTGTGCCGATCAGGTAATAATCGGCTGCGCCGGACGGGCACTTGTCGGCGCAGCGGCCGCACCGCGAACATTCCAGGTGGGGCGCTCCAGCCGAGGCCGCTTCGGCGGTCACGGCGAACATCTCGCATTCCGTGGCGCATTTTCCGCACGCGTTGCAGCGGTTCGGATCGATCCGCAACTGAAAGGGACTGAGTTTCCCCAGAAGCGAATTGACGGGCAACAGGGGGCACACCAGGCTGCAGAACAAGCGTTTCTTGGTCACGTAGGGGCCGGCCACCAAAAATACCATGCCGCCCGTCACGAAGACAATCGCCGACAGCCATTCGCTGGTGGTATTCACCGCGGGGGGATCGTACACGATGCGCAACGGGCACAGCCAGGCGCAGAAGAGCGGATAGAGCGTGCCCACCGCCACCAGGATCAGGAACAGCAGAAACGCGTAGGGGAACATGCGGCCGGCCGGGCCCAAGGGCCCCAGTTTGATCAAGGGCCGCTTGGCCAGGCTTGCGAAAAATTGGTCGATCCCGCCGAAGAAGCACAACCAACTGCACCATCCCCGGCCGAAGAGCCAGGCGAAGGCGAACCAGAACAATAGAATACCCAGAATGGCCTTCATCGAAGTGGGAAAAATCCATTCTCCCCGGAGGTAATACGGCGGTAACACGAAGGGGATGGTGATGGGACAGATCGGGACTTCCTTGCTCTCGATGATGGCGGGGGACAGCAGGATGCTGCCGCGGTTTACCTGGTGTTCCAAGGTAAAGGCGATGCCGAAGAAAAGTCCCGTGCCGACGAATAACAGCCAGCGCGCCGAGTTGATTTTACCCGAACGCAGAATGTAAAACGTGAGTAAGCCTCCCACCGCGGCCAGGAGGCCTCCCATCAGGAGAGAGTCGAGTGAACCAGTTCTCCCGCCGATGAGAAAGAGCAACACCCCCGCCACCACGAGGGCTGAAAACCAACATGCAGTCTGACCGTATTGCAACGGGGATGGCCGGTTCCGCGCGGGTCCAGATGCCGTATCCATGGTGTTTCCTTCCCTCTCCGGAGTTGACGAGGCAGGCTATCCACCCGCTTTATTGTGACATAAGCCGGCGGATTGCTGAATCCTGGCTCCATTTTTGGATCATCCGGGAAATGCGCACCTAAGAATTTTGCCCCGGGTTGTACCCCTGGGCAGCTTTCAAACTGTCCCCGGAAGCGGACTCATTTTTCCGATTCGCGTAAGGATCTTCGTAATGGGCCGAGCGAACCCCTTGTCATGAGGCTTTCCCTCACCCTGGCCCTCTCCCAGAGGGAGAGGGAGGGAGGCTGTCGTTTTCGTGCCAGGTAATCCAGGGTTGAATGGCCCAGGTTTGAAACCCTAGGCTGGTGTAGGCGGCCCCTTGAAAGGGGCGCGGATGGAACAGTGGGAGGAACACGCCAGCCGGGACGAGAGAGCCTGATGATAGGTTTTTGTTTCAACCTGATCATTTGCCAGGGGGAGAAAAATGAAATCCCTTCCCGATAGCAAGGCACTTGTGAAAAGTTACCTTGACGCCACTCATTGGTTTCATGATGATGAAAACCGCCTGGGGGTGGGCTCCAGGACCAGTCGATACGGCGAGGGGGTAACAATCTGGTCTACGGGGTAAGAATGATTGTTGCGCGTGGAAAGGAACTTGCCATGTTCGGAAAACGATCACGGAAGGGTTGGTGTTATGGATTCGTGGGCATGCTGGCGTGGCTCGGAGGGCTAAGCGCCACTGGAGCGGAAGGACCATTCGAATTCCGGGCGGTCAGCGACATGGTTCGGGTCTTTGAAGACGGATATGGACTGGCGCCATCCCAAAAAGCCGTTGAAATCTTCGGCTTGCGGAACGAAACCGTATCCGCGCAGTGCTTCATCCAGGCCGGGGAGGATTTGCAGGGCGTAGAAATATCCATCAGCCCATTGCTCCATACCGATCCGGCATATTCCCTGCCGCCGGAGAACGTCCGCTGGAATTTCGTCGGCTCGATTTTCATCCCAAAAAACACATCCAAGTTGAATAAAACCGATCTGACGCGCGCCGCGCCGGCCCGTTTTCCGGATTTTTTGAGTGAGGAAAAACAAATGGCCTTACGGAAGGGAGAATACAAGGCCGTCTATATCACCATTGCGATACCGCCCCAAGCTGAATCGGGCCTATATAAAGGAACCATTACCGCTTCGTCCGTACAGGGCAGCCGGGCGCTTCCGATTGAACTGACCGTGTATCCCCTGGCGCTGCCGGAGGAGCGGCATCTGCAGGTCACGGAGTGGTATTCGATCGGGAATTTCAAAAAGTTCCACGGCATCGAACGCGGTGACTCGGAAGAATTTTATAAGATGCTGGCCCTGTACGCGGAGAACATGGCGGCCCACCGGCAGAATGTCTTCCGCCTGGATTTGGGATTGATCGCCGCCGCGCGGGACGCCCAGGGCCGTTTGCGGTTCGATTTTTCGAAATTCGACCGCTGGGCGGAGGTCTTTTGGAATACCGGAAAAATGGACCGCCTGGAGACGGGATTCGTCGCCCGCTTCGGCGAGGGGGACTGGTCCAGCCGCACCATCACGCTGCGGGATTTCAGTGTCCGGAACGAAACGGGCCAGAAAGTCGAATCCATGCCGGGAAACGAGTTCCTGCCCCAGTTCCTGCCGGCGTTCGAACAACATTTGAGGGAGAAAGGGTGGCTGGACAAGACGTTGTTCCATATCGCGGATGAGCCTTCGAACCACAACATCATGGATTGGCGGGAGGCATCGGATTTCGTGCGCCGGCACGCGCCTTCCCTGAAACGGATGGACGCCATCGAAACCCCCCATTGCCAAGGCCGTCTGGAAGTCTGGGTTCCCAAATTGGACCATCTCGCGACCTTTTTTGACGCCTACCGCCAGGCGCAAGAACAAGGTAATGAAATGTGGTTTTATACCGTGGGAATCTTTCAGGGAGGTTCGTTCCCCAATAAAACCGTGGATGTTGCCTTGATCGAATCCCGCGTCCTGCATTGGCTGAATTACCGGTACGGATTGACCGGTTACTTACATTGGGGATTCAACCATTGGACCGAGGATCCCTTCGAAGCCCCGGGACAGCACAACGGCGACGGCTGGCATGTCTATCCCACCCAAAACGGTCTGCTGGATTCGCTGCGCTGGGAGCAGATGCGGAACGGCATTCAGGATTACGAGGCGTTGTGGCTGTTGGAGGACAAAACCCGCCGGATCCTTCAAACCCTGGGGGACCGGTTTTTCATGTTCGATCCCGCTCGCCGCGGACGGGAAATCGCATCACGGGTAGTGAAGAACCTACATGAATTCACCCGCGATCTCGCCGCGCTGACCGCCGCGAAAAAGCAGGTCATCGAGGAAATATGGGATTTGGACCGAAAGCCGGTGGTCCTCGTGCAGACGAATCCGGCCGAGGGGACGCCGGTGGCCCGCGACTGCGCCATCGATTTGGTTGGCTACGCCGAACCGGGCGCCCGGATCCAGGTCAACGGCGAGGAATTGCCGGTCAGCCCGGACGGATTGTTCATGGAGAATGTCAGTCTTTCCAAAGAATTCACGATCGTGGTGGAAGCCGAACATCCCAACGGGAAAAAGACCATCATCCGCCGATTCGAGAATATCAACCGGGGGAAAATGGATTAGGTAATGTCAAGGATACTATTTACCCGGTTGCACAGAAATGTATTCCGCCTTTTGAAGGCTTTCCCTCATCCTGGCCCTCTCCCAGAGGGAGAGGGAAGTTGGGGCGGTTCACGCAGGCCTGATCCTTTGAAAACCGATCATGCTCCCCACTGGCCGGATGAGCCAGAATCATTTACGCCGGCCGCATAAATCCCAGGGCCAAAGCCCGGAGCTAGTTTAAACGCGGCGTGGACGGTCTACAATCAGTGCTGCATTTGGGTAAATGTGCAGCTGTATAATCACGAGAGAACCCATTCAGGTTATCGAATCCGGCCAGGCGGCTTGAAATCACTGGCTCCCGCGACGCGGCCGGATTAAAAATACGAATTGTCCTGAATGAGCACGCCCACGAGGCCGCCGCGGTCCGAGCCGGTGGGGTGGGCTTTCCAGATATCGCCGTTGCTGTGCAAGCCGTTGGAGGGATGGTAAGGCGCCGTGTCTCCGTGCGCCGGCGACCAGTGCATGTCCACCATGTCCAGATCCGGCCCGCCGGAGAAAAAGACCCAGAAGGAACCGTTGTAATTGGCGCATCCGCCATCGCCGTATTCATAAAAACAACCCGGCAGGAAGGGATTGGTGGGAATGCTTGTCAAGTAAGCCACCGGCGTGGTGAGCAAGGCGTAAATCTGCCCGTTGTGCAGGAGATCGTAACAACCGGGCTGGGAGCCGGCCTTTTCGCAGGTTTGACCCCAGTAGTGATACCCGCCGGGAAAGTTGCATTTATCGGCGGGCAGACTGGAGTCCCCCTGGTAATCGTTGCCGTCAATCATCCATACACCGGTGTCGACTTTGCGAATCATATTTTGATTGTAGAGCATGTTGATTTCGGAAAAGCATTTGGAAACCTTGGCGCGGGTGCGGGCGTTCATGAAGTTGGGGACGGCGATCGCGGCCAGGATCCCGATAATGGCGACCACGATCAACAATTCGATCAAGGTAAATCCCGGCCTGATTCTCATGATCCTGCCCCTCCAGAAAACACAGATCAGCCATCATAGCATACTCTGGAACGGGGGACCAAGAAAAAGGGGAAACGGGCTGGATTCCCCCTCTCTTCACAAATCCCGGGAATGTGGAGAGAATGGATCCGTGGTTCGAAACACGATTCATTTCAGCGATCCCCGGCCTGCGGGGCGGGATGGAGGTTGAATATGCGAAGCACCCCGATTGGCATAGCCATGCTCAACGATGAGCGGGAACACGTTTATACCAAGAACAACGCGGAGAACCAGGCCGTGGTGAACGCCTGGGCGGACTTCATCCGTATGAACTTGAAGAACGTGGACGGCTCCGCCCCGGAAATCGCCGTGGGCAGTGAAATCATCGTCAGCGCCCGCTCGGCCCAAAAAGTGGGAGAGCAGCTCGCCCGCGCCAATTGCAAACAGTTGATCATGCTGTATAACGTCTGGAACTTTCCCTTCTTGTGCTGGCCCCTGGTCAACAGCCTGGGCGACGTTCCTATCCTCAGCCTCTCCAACAACAACGGTAAATTTCCGGGCAATGTCGGCCTGCTCGCCACCGACGGCGCTCTACGCCAGGCCGGCAAGCGCACCCACCGCATCATCGGTGACCTGCAGGATTCGAAAACCCAGCAGAAGGTTCTCTCCTGGATCCGCGCCAGTGAGGCCCGCACCACCATCCAGAACGAGGTCTTCGGCCTGTACGGCGGCCATTCCATGGGCATGGAAACCGGCTTCGCGCACCTCACGCCCACACTGAAATCGGTGGGGTGCACCATCCAGCAAATCGACCAGCTGCTGCTCGTCAAGATCATGGACACCGTCGATGAAAGCGATGTCAAAAAAGGCCGTCAGTGGTTCGAAAAGCTGCTCGGCAACCGTCTTCGTTACGACGGCCGGATTTTGAACGAAGAAACCCTGGAGACCCAAATTCGCCTCTATCTGGCCATGAAGCAAGTCAACCAGGAAAAGGGATTCGATTTCTGCGGCCTCAAGGGCCAGCGCGAACTCACCGAACATGTCTGCCTCGGCGACGTGCCGGAAATGATCATGAACGACCCCTACGACTGGAACGGGCCGAAGGAATCCGTGGTCTGCGCCACCGAGGCCGATTTCTACGCCGCCCTCACCATGCAGGTCATGAAATACATTTCCGGCGGACTGCCCACGCTGTTTATGGACGTGCGCCTCTATCATCCCGATTTGGACTTGTGGGACTGGTGCAACTCCGGCAACCACTCCAGCTGGTACGCCGCCCGCAGCATGGATCCGGCCGAGAATTTCAAGAAGATTACCTTCCACCCCGCCCTCGAGTTTTACTTCAAGGCCGGCGGGGCCTCGGTCGAATTTGACGCCGCCCCGGGACCAATGACCTTCGCCCGTCTCGGCCTCTGGGACGAAAAACCCTACATGGTTATCGCGCGCGGCGAGTCGGCCGGCCTGCCCGCCGAGGAACGCAAGCGGATCAACGCCATGACCGATCCCACCTGGCCGCATGTCCACGCCCGGCTGGAATGCGAGTTCGAGGAATTCCTCAGCGTCTTCCCATGCAACCACGCCCTCGGCGTCATCGGCGATCAGACGCGGGCCCTGGTGTATTTCTGTGAAATCACCGGCATCACCCCCGTGGTGCTCGGGAATCTCAAAAACGAATTCTATCCGCCCATCTGGGAACGGGTGCGGTAAGTCCAAGGGCATCCGGGAAATGCGCGCGTGATTGAAGAAGGCCGGCCACTCCGTATGGGGGAGGAGAGGAGGATATGACCCGGGTAAATACCCTCACCCTGGCCCTCTCCCAAAGGGAGAGGGAATTTTAAGGAGCCCTCTTCCAAAGGAAGAGGGTCTGGATTGGATCCTTAAATTGACCGAATTATGGTTTCATGAAGGATGAAACTCGGCTTCGCTTCAAGCCATGAATGAACGAAGTCCGAGCTCACTGGAAGATGAAACAAAGAAATATTTCAATAAATAAATCGAGGAGTAGACCATGGTCAGGCAATTTCTCCGGGGAAAAGTGGTTTCCATACTGGATGATCAACGGTTGATCGTGAATCTGGGTCTGGAGCAAGGCGTCGCGATGGGTGACCGGTTCGTCGTGTATGAGGAAGGAGGAGAAATCACGGATCCCTCGACTCAGCAAACTCTGGGCAAGCTGGAGTTGATCAAAACCCAGGTGGAAGCCGTGCATGTGCAGGAAAAGATGTCTCTCCTGATGCCCATCCTGAAACAGACCACCACGCAGTCCACAAGTCACTTTATTGTGGTGCAGACATCTTGTCTGCACAAAATATGGTTGCAGGCAGGATGCCTGCACCACAATATATAGATCATCACCGTATTATTTTTACTTTTGGCGTTTTGTCAGCCCGGAGGAAGTTCTGCGTTCAGGTATATAGTTTTGATCTGATCTCATTCCCTGCATGTCGAAAAGACTTCATTCTCCTGGCTCCAAATTCCCAGCCAGCGTTGCGTTGCCATGAGAATCAATCTATAAAGGATCAAGAAGACTTTATATTTTACCTACTAAGGGAGGATGGATCATGACTCGAAAAACCACGCACCGGATTTTGATCATTGCCGTATTGGCGCTGGCAGCATTGCCTGGCTGGACCCAGGGCACGACGGGCAAGCACGTCACCATTACCACCCGGGCCGCCGGCGAGTACGCCCTGGACTTCACCGCGAATACCCAGGGCGCCGCGCCAGGTGACATCGCCATGCAAATCCTTTTGCAAGACAATGGGATCAGCGCCCGTGTGGTTCCCGATAAGTCGTTCTACGATCCCGCGGTTTTAGGCGACGTCTGGGATGACATCGATACGGGGGAAGCGCACAAAGCCGACCTGGCGATCCTCTCCGGCAGCAGCGGCTCCAGCGACGTCCCCGATGTGCAGCCGCTCTTCCAGCAGGCAATCCCCATCATGATGGGCGAACATGTGTGCCTGGCCGAAGAAGCAAAGCCGGGAAGCATCAAGATGTACAAAGGCGCCAGCACCGGGCATGGAGAATTAGAAAATAGCGATATCCGCAAGATCAAGATCGTCAACAAGGACCACCCCATCACCCAGGGGATCGCCACCGATGCGGAAGGTTTCGTGCAAGTCTTTCGGGATCCGTATCCCACCGAAGGAGTTTTCACAGGCTGGTTTAATACCACGCCCAAGCAGATCGTCGCCAAGGACGGCCTCTACGAAAACCGCATCCCCCTGGGTCCCGTGGCTGACAAGGCGGACGGCACCGTGATTCTGGCCGAGATTCCCGCCGAACTCGCACCCGCGGAAGGCATGACGGTATGCCTGGCGGTGGTGGAGAAGGGCGGCCTTCTGGCGGACGGCACTCCCGCGCCCGCGCGCATGGTCCATTGGCTGACCAACGAGGAAGGTTCCGGCGGTCCGCACCGCAACTTCCTGGCGCTCAACGAAACCGGACGGACGTTGTTCATCCGCGCCTGCCGCTGGGCCATGGGCATGCAGGACGTCTCCGCGGTGGTGAATTCGTCGCTCTACTGAGGAAGGAATACTTCCCAGCGCGAAAACATTCCTATTCAATCCTTACGAAAGGGGCACGCGGCAACGTGCCCCTGCTTTTTTATATGGACAGGGATTAGATGATTGTCTGAATCAGGATGGTCAAGATGAACAAGATGAACAGGATCTTGCTGGATTCCTGTGAAGACCGGGAATGCGAATCTCCTGGTGAGCCGTCATATAATCCGTCGGTTTTGGATAACCAAGCGGCTCGGCGGGAGCCTCGCCCTCCCATTCTCAAAACCAGGTATTTCTTTCAGCCGATGGATTGCCATTTCAGCAAGATTTTTTCCCTCACCCCGTCCCTCTCCCAGAGGGAGAGGGAGGCGATGAAGACAGGTTATCGTTAGTGGGCTGCGCTTCGCTTGAAGCCCAACCTAACGCGCTCAATGATCCACGTTCCTCAATGATCCTCTTCCCCGGATGACTCGATGTTGAAGAGGTCCTCCGCTTTCATGCCATAGAGTGTTTCTCCCCGCTTCTCTACGTCCACTTTATCTTCCTCCCATTTCTTGAGGAGGGCCTTGGTGGAATCCTTGAAGGTATAGACCAAGGTATGACCACTGTTGTTTTCCCGGAGGGTGACCCGGATTTCATCCGCCACCACATGGGAAATGTTCCGCTTGCCCAAGGTCGCCCCGGTGGAGAGTTGCAGTCCATCGATCAGGCACGATTGCGGCGGCTGGTCTGGGCATTCCACCTTCACTGTCAATCCAAAATGGCGGGGGAAATGATGCGCGGTTACCGCGTGTTCGCCGATGCGCGTGCCCAGCACGATGAACGGTCCCAAGTGGCCGTGAAAGCGGGCCAACTCTTCCATGGTCAATGGGCGAAAGGGGTATTTGGAGTGCATGTGATCGGGATCGGTTATGCTCATGGAAACGAAACCAAAAACGAGAATCAAACACAACGTTCTGGATAGAATGAGTTGTTTGGTAGTCATTATATAGGATCTCTTTATTGTATTGATGTGATCATAGCCGGGGCACGTGGCAATGTACCCTAGCTTTCCAAATGGCAACTGATTAATCAATTACTGGAAAAGAATGAATTTTGCCCTTTCAGGGCTTCCCTCACCCTGGCCCTCTCCCAGAGGGAGAGGGAATCGCCACGCGTTCCCATCCAGTCTCACACCACGAAGCAAGCACTAAGAAAGAACTGTATTCGAGTAAATGGTTACTCCCAATGGATTGCTTGCCTCGGGATCATGGGGCTTGATGGCCGGTATCCAGGCGGACCACGATGCCCGAGCTGATGATCCCGTTGCTGGATTCGTACCAGGTATGCGAGGGCACCGGCTCCAAGGTATGCAAGCCGATATCCACCTTGGGGACCGGTCCGGCGCTCCATAGCCCGTATTGCACCGGGCTTCGTGAAGCGGGATTGGTCTCCGAGGCGTTGTTGTAGAAAATGTAATCACCGTCATCCACGGGAAAGCCACGCGGCACCCAAATGCCCTCCTCCGTGGGCATCCCGTTGAAATACCCGAATCCCGGATGGCGGTACTTGATCGTCTGCCCGGGCGCTTCCTCCGAGGCGCCCGGAAAGGTGTTGAACGGATCCAAAGGACGATTGGTCAAATAAGCCACCGGCGTGGTCAGTTCCCATGGCAATTCGAAGTATTTCTTGGCTTTCTCCTCGCCCCAGGCCAGGCAGTAATACCGGGTTGGGGGTAATCCCAGCCGATCGAGGCGATAGGATTCCAGCGCCTTGTAACACGCGTCGATCTGGCTCTTGGCGGCCGCGATCTTGCTTTTCACCAGGGCGTTGAGCAGGTTGGGCACGGCGATGGCCGCCAGAACGCCGAGGACCACCACCACGATAAGCAACTCGATCAGCGTGAAACCGCGAATTGAGCGATCGTTACCGGTATTCATGCCACCCTGGCGCCGCGCTGGGGTTGCTGGACGGTTTGAAATCATTGATGGAACGCGGCCACAGCCGGTACCCTTCCGTGAACGGCGGTTCCGGATCTTCCTGGTTGAACACGCCCACGATATCCAGCCATCCTTGGGGTTGGGGCGATTCGCCGATTTTCGATCCATGCCGCAGTTCCACCGCGAAGGTATGGCCCGCCGCGTCCGCCGCCTTCAGCATCGCGCCCGGCCCCCATTCGCCTTCCACGATCCGGACATTTTTCAACACCACCAGGCGCCCCTGGTAATACTCGCCACCGGACTGCCGGGAAGCGTCGAAATCGTTCAATCCCGCCAGGCTTTCGATGACCATCGGCACAGGCTCTTCGGGCGGAGTGGTGTAGACCGCAATTTCAAATTTCTGATCGGGATTGTGCCGCTCGTTGATGTTGGTCTTCCCGCCGAAATGCCCGGTCAGTCCCGTGACCATGACCAGGAGTCCCGGCCCATATTTATCTGGATATGAATTGATCCCGCCGCCGTACCACGCCCCCGAATAGACCTGAATCCCCCCGGTTCCATCCTGGACGAACAGGATGAACGATGTATCCAACTCCCCATTGGCATTCAGTCCATTGAACACGTGCGGTTCGTTCAACACGCGGCCTTGGATGGTGTACTTGTCCAACGTCTGCAAGCCGGGAAACGTGGGATTACCCTGCGCATCCACCTGGTTGATTTCCGCGGTGGAGACTAATTTCACTTCCTGCGCCTCCGCCATTCCGGCGGCGATTATCGCAATCCCCCCAAGGATTCGCCCCAGATGCCTATAGGTCATGTTGTGGTCTCCTCTTCTGTAATACGATTGATAGATTCGTATTACCATGGGGGATTATTACGGTGAAGTCAAGGTGGGAGTGTGAAAAAAATCAAAAAGGTAATAAAAATGGTTCATCCGGTAAGTACTACTTGATGGTGAAAAAAGTATTCTATCCACGCCATGACACGGGCGGACACAAAGGTCCGCCCCGGCAAAATACCCTCACCCTCACCCTCTCCCAGGGGGAGAGGGGATTTGGGTTGATCTGTTACGCCAGCCTGATTGGATCTCGATCACGCCTTACTCAAAAAGGTACGCGCTAGCCGGATGAACCATAAAAGATCTTATCCGGTCATGGAGAGTGCCGGAACGCGGTACGGGTGATTTTCCAAGACCGGCCGTCTTTCACCAGCTCGACGCGGACAATGGATTTATCACGACCGGCCTGGTTCAACAATTCCTGGTGGACGGCATTAGGGATCCGGCTCCGCGCCGAGAACAAAAACGTGATCTCCGCCTCGGCCCGTCCGTCCTCAACCTTTACTTCATTCCGCAGCACGCGGACGCGGCGGCCGGTGGTATCCTCGAAGAGGGAGCGCAGGCCTCCCAGCACTTCCGCGCGGCTCATCCCGCCCTCGTGCTGATAGTCCGTGGCCAGCAGGTTGCCCAGAATGAAGAGCGATCCGCTTTCGACGCCGCGGCATCCCTTTTCGATCAAGCGGTGAATCCGCTCTTCATCGGACACCAGCACAAAAGTCAGCAGGAACCAGGCCAGTACCGATACGGCAGCCATGCCGCCCACGAAATAAAAGAAGGCTTTCATGATTCCCCTCCACGGCATTTCACTTGATAATAGCCCCGGGTGTATGCTATGGGTTCGTGAAAATACGAAACGGAAAAAAATCCCTCTCCCCCCGTTTGATCCTTACCCACAAGTCTGCCATGGATGTCATCCCCGCGAAAGCAAGGATCCAGCGAACTTTTCCGTAGGGTGTCGTTCCAAAGTGCCCCTACAAGTGTTGGCCTTATGGTGGGTATCGAAAAAGATACCGATGGGAGATTGCGTTTCAAGGGTTTTCCCTTTCCCGGGCCCTCTCCCAGGGGGAGAGGGGATGGTAAAAGGCAGGTGGTTTTTGGTGGGTGGGGAGATCAGCCCACCCTACCAAAGGACCCGGTTGAGACGAAGTAGGGGTATGTGGCAACGTACACCTATCTTACGATTCATCCTCCGCCCCTCTGGCTATGAGTGGAGGATTTTTATTGTCTGAATCAGGATGGCCAGGATGTGCCGGATGACCAGGATATTGATGGGTTACGCGCTTCGCGCTAATCCATCCTACTCAACTCAAAAGAACAGTTCATTCTGTAGAATGTCATCCCCGCAGGATTTCATTCTACTCCCTGAACAATCAGAAAATTCCCTCATTTTTTGAACAACGAGATCACGTTGGGGACCGCGCGTTCCTTGCCGGGGAAACCGGGGAGAGCCATGTCGGACGGGCGGCTGAGAACCTGGTTCTGGACCACCATCACGGACGAGCCGCCGCCGTCCAGGTTGAGCGCCTCGTTCACGCCCCGCGCCAGAAACAACTCGGTGAGCTCCTCCAGGGTCACGCCCGCACTCCAATCCGGCTGACGGCCGTCGATGACCACCAGCAGCACGTGACCATCCTTGGTTTTGGCAATGGCGGTGCGGGGCGCGGTTTGGGTTTTGTTGAATCCTTCCAGAGAGGTGTCGAGCCGCGACTGGCCCTTTTTGATCAGGATGGGACCGGCCCCGAGCGCGGCGTAGCACTGGTTCCATTCCGCCTTGCCGGATTGAAAGCGGTTGTTCTGGATGTCGTCGGCGCTGATCCAATCGATCAGAATGTCCGTGGGGGAAAAGCCGACCGCCCCGCGCTCCTGCGTGCCAGCGTGCGGCGGATAGAGGACACGATTATGGGCGGCCACCAGGCCCAGAGCGCGGTTGGGATGCACGGAAAAAAAGCCGCCGTTGATCACCGCGATCGCACCGCTGTGCTTGGCGAATTCACTCGGGGGGAACAACACGCCGAAACTTCCCAGCACACCAAACTGATACAGACCGCCGTTTCCCGTGACGCTCAGAATATGCGCGCGGACCGGTTCGTTGGTGACGCGCTGGAAGAGGACGCGCTCGTACACCACGCCGGCGTCCACTTCGCGGGTTTCTTCCACTTTTTCCAATGACCACCAAGGGGCGGCCAGAGCGGGAGAAGTGAGAAAAAGCAACACCAAACCGGCGGCGAGAAACCGGAGATGCCGCGACAAGGCGCCGGAGTATTGGGAAAATCCTATGGCCATGTCTTTAAAAATCTCTCTATGTTTATCCAGAATACCCCCTGATTCCAGGGCGCTGCAAAACCGGTTGGGTCTCTGAACTTCCCATTTTCCCCCTCCACCTTGGATAGTGGAAAAAGAAGGGCGTGTATTTAGCGGGCCGCCTCAACGGGCTATGATAAAGAGGTCCGCGACTCATAAGTAAAACGGACCAGGCAGGAAATGGATAACGCCCCAGGAGAATCCGCCGATGACTGAATCATCGCCCGTCCGATATTATCAACAATGCATCGTTTGTTCAACCAGGTATCCCACCGACCGGTTCACCTATACCTGCACCCAGCCCGGATGTGGCGGTTTGCTGTTGGTGGAACGCGACGAGGAGTACATCCGCGGCGTCATCGGCTCGGGACCCGCGGCGCGCCGGTATTTCGACCAGATCCGCTGGAGCGAAAAGGCGCGGCATTATCCGGCGGGGTCGGGTGTATTCGAGTGGAAAGACCTGATCCTCCCCGGCTTCCCCGACGAGGCCTGCATGGCCATGCTGGAAGGCTGCACCGACTTGTTTGAAATCCCGCTCTGGCTGCGCCGGGAATTGGGATTGGGCCCCACGTTCCTCAAACTCGAGGGGCAGAATCCCAGCGGCAGTTTCAAGGACCGGGGCATGTCGGTGGCCATCAGCGAAATCCTGCGTTTGCAGTTGAACTATCCGGCGCTGGGCATCCGCGGGGTTTGCTGCGCCAGCACCGGCGATACCTCTGCCGCCGCCGCCGCGTACGCCGCGTACGCGCGGGACCGCCTGGAATGCGTCATCCTGGTGCCGCATAACGAAATCTCACCCGCGCAGCTCAACCAGGCCATGCAATTCGGAGCGAAAGTTATCGCCGTGGACCATCCAGACGGCTTCGACGGCTGCATGCGCATCATCCAGCAGTTCAGTCAGGCGCATTCGGAACTGGTGCTGGTCAACTCGAAAAACGCATTCCGGGTCGCGGGCCAGGAAACCATCGTGCTGGAAATCTGCCAGGACCTGCGCTGGAAAGCCCCCGATTGGGTGGTGATTCCCGTGGGCAATGCCGGCAACCTGACCGCCCTGCTGATCGGCCTCATCCGCGCCCGGGAACACGGTTTGATCGACCGCTTGCCCGGCATCCTCGTGGGCCAGGCGGAGGTATGCGACACGCTGGTGCGGTGGGATGAAAACGGCCGCGGGCCCGAGGCCTACCAACCGGGAAAACATCAACCCAGCGTGGCCTCGGCGGCCAACATCAGCGATCCGGTTTCGTTCCCGCGGGTGAATCAACTGATCCGTTCGTTTGACGCCCACTTCTACCGCTGCCCGGAAGACGATATCCAAGACGCGCAGATGGCCGTCACGCGCGGCGGCGTGGATATCTGTCCGCAAACCGGCATCGGCCTCTCCGCCCTGCTTCAAGCGCGGGCGGACGGAACGGTGAAGGAAACCGACACCGTGGCGGTCATCAGCACCGCCACCGGCCTGAAATTCTCCGAATCCAGTGTGAATTATCACACCCGCAAGGCAAACGCCCGTTTCGCCAACCGCTACCGGGTCGCGGCGGGATGCATGGAAGCCGTGGAGAAAACCATCCGGGAGTGGTAATGGATTATCCATATCCATCCAGGTTGCCAGAAACAAAGCAGGAGCATGTAGCAACGTACCCCTGCTTTCACGCCGGAGCGATCTTCTTTCCCATGTCCTGGCTCTTCCAGAGGGCGGGAAGATGGGAATGTGTTGGTATCCATTTCATCAGGAAAGATCGAACACCTCTTCCCGAGGAGTTCCACGCCCTGCGCGGACTCTTCCTGCTGGGCCGGGCCATGAGGCCGGATTCTGCTCACTCGATGGGGATGGGTTTGTAGTTCAAACTCCAATCGTTGGTCATGCGGACTTGGGTGGGTTCGATCAAAAGGAGAATAAAGTTGGGATCTTCGAGCATGGGCATGTATTGCGCTTGAATAGGCAGGTCGGCCCAGGCTTTCTCGTCATCGAACATGGATACCTTGCCGGTAATGCGCAGGAGCCGGTTGTTGGTGTCGAGGAAGCAAAGTTCCACCGTGTTATTGGCTTTCAATTGGCCGATCTTCGCGGTGTCCTTGTGGGAGCAGGTCCAAATCTTGAAGCCGTCCGAATGCAGGCAGGTCATGGGCCGTACCCGGGGAATTCCGTTGTCGTCCGTGGCCATGAAGAAAATGGAGCGGTTCTTGATGATCGCCTGGGCTTCGTTTCGTAGATCAATCGAACTCATCGTGCGTATCCCCTGTTCGTGCGATTTCGATCCCTGGGCCGGCGGCACACACCGCCATAACCAAAGCTATAATACCATCGAATCCGCTGGGTTTGGAGGCATGGCGCCGGATTTACCGTGGATTTTCCCCGGCTGCTCTCCGGCGGAGGATGCTTGTTTTTCCCACTATCATGTAAAAGCATACTTTTATAGACAAACCGCGCGGAAAGTATGCTACAATGAAGAACAGGACCGGATACGTAATTCATGGGGGAAAAGGAGAAACCGTCATGCCGGATATCCATCACATCGTCAGCCGGCAAGTCCGGCGCTGGATGCAGGACCGGGAGATCCAGGAGCGGGCGCGGCAGGAACACCAGGAAGCGTTGCGGCCCTGCGAAATCAAACCGGTGGTCACCGTTTCCCGCCAACGGGGGTCCCGCGGACATGAACTGGCGAAATTGCTGGCTCATGAATTGAATTACGGGTTGTTCGATCACAAAATCGTGAATTTCATCGCCGACCATATCGGCGCGCGCAGTGAATTGGTTGAATCGTTGGATGAGCGCGACCGCTCCGAGTTGGAATTGTGGGTTAAAGGCATGCTCTCCGGCAATATCTTCAGTCATGATCACTATATTCACGCGCTGATCGAGGTCTTGAAGACTGTCTCCCTGCAAGGCAGCGTCGTCATCGTGGGCCGCGGCGCCAATTCGATCCTGGCGGGAACCAACGCGTTCCATCTGCGAGTGGTCGCGCCGGAAAAAGTCCGGATCCGGAATCTGGTCGAACTCGAGGGCATGACCGAAGCCCTGGCCGCCGCGGACATCAAACGGGTGGATCGCGAACGGGCGGATTTTTTCAAACGCTATTTCCACAAGGACATCAATGATCCCACCCAATACGACATGGTGATCAACACGGCCAACACGCCCCTCGACGCCGCCGTGAAAACCGTGCTCTCCGCGCTGCGCGCCCGGGGCTGGACGATGGAATTGACAGGAGGTGACAAACGCGCCAAGGTGTTGACCTGAAAATGAAGCCCGTACGCGGACGGCTTCGCCGGGTACGGAACCCTTCCACCCGGCGCAAAGATTGACGGGAGAAATTGGGGATGAACGGCGCGGAATTTGTGGTGGAATTCACCAAGGCCTATGCCACCCTGTTGAGTTATATGTGGTGGCCGTTGGCCTTGTTGATCATCTTTTTCAGTTTGTTG
This sequence comes from bacterium, assembly GCA_041946805.1. GTDB lineage: Bacteria > Hinthialibacterota > Hinthialibacteria > Hinthialibacterales > Hinthialibacteraceae > JABLXU01. The sequence goes on along the minus strand of JBHGBC010000094.1, from coordinate 13,166 downwards.
TTCTACTTCGACCGTTCCTTGGGATCCTGGGGCCGCCGCCGGCGGTTCGCGATTCCCTGGTCCAGCCTCAAAAAGGCATTTGTGCAACTCGAACACCGCCATCTTCCCAACCTAGCCCAGAGCGGGAAAAAAAATGAACGGGTTTTACTGGTTCAGGACCAGCTGGAGCGGATCAAAAATGGCATCGAGCGCCGGGACGAGAACGAGGTGATGAAATCCATCCTCATGCTGTCCTATCTGGCGCAGCAAAACGATCAACAACTCGCCAACCGCTCATTTCCCGAGGAACTCAAATCCAAGGAAGCCGAAACGCCGGAATTGGAATCACCCGCCCGCAAAAAATGATCCGTCTCCCCGCTCACGGTACAGCCTTCCCGCAATGCCGTTTCGATTTCATCCCGGACATACGGTTCCTCTTCCCCGCGCCGGGCTTCCACCAACTCCCGGAGAGCCGTCTTTCCGCCGATTTCCCCCAATGCCCAGGCGGCATGTCCCCGGATCAGCGGTTCTGGATCGCGCAACGCGTTCGCTAACACCGGCACGGCCCGGGCATCCCGGGTGTTGCCCAAGGCCACGGCCACGTTGCGTAGAAAACCCCGCCGCTTGGCCCGCAGGATGGGACTGCCCTGGAACCGGGCGCGGAATTTCTCCGGCGTGAGTGTCATCCATTCCACCAACGTGGTAGTCAGCAGGCGGTGGCGTGGATAAAAATCCAGTTCGGATGATCGCGCCGCGAACCGGTTCCACGGGCAGACCGCGAGGCAATCGTCGCAGCCGAAGATCCGCTGTCCGACCGCGCGGCGCAATTCCCGGGGAATCGGGCCCTTGAGTTCGATGGTGAGATACGAAATACAGCGGCGGGCATCCAGGACGTAGGGGCTGAGAAACGCCCGCGTGGGGCAGGCCTCCAGGCACCGCGCACACGTGCCGCAATGGGATTTCACCGTATGGTCCGGTTCGAGTTCCAGCGAAGTAAGGATCACCCCCAGAAAGAGCCAGTTTCCCTGCTGGCGGCTGAGCAGGTTGGTATGCTTGCCGATCCAGCCGATGCCCGCCTGGGCGGCGAAATCCCGCTCCAGCACCGGCGCCGTGTCCACGCAGGCCCGCGCCTGGTGGGCTCCCTGGGTGCGCTCGTGGATAAAATCCACGATTTTTCTCAATCCCTGGCGGAGGATGTTATGATAATCACGCCCCCAGGCATAGCGGGAAATCACGGATTGAAATGGCTTTTCGGGGGAGGAGTGGGGCGGGTCCTCCGTTCGATACGATTGGGCGAGCACGAGAACACGGCGAACGGCCGGAAACAGCAATTCGGGATCACGGCGCAATCCGGCGTGGCGCTCCAGGTAGCCCATCTCCCCGTGGCAGCCTTGCGCCAGCCAGCCGGTGAACGCTTCCCCGGTCCGGGGCATGGGAGGGGCCACTCCCACCGCGTCGAAACCACATTGCCGGGCAAACGCCTTGAGCTCATCCTTCGTCATGCCCAAAGCATAATCGGTTTTTACGCGAAGGCCATCCCAGCCGCCCCCACCAGGCCGGCCTCTTCACCCAACTGGGCCTGCACGATGGGCGTGGGATAATGCGAATGGAAGAAAACCCGCCGCTTCGTCTCGCGCCGGGCGTGATCGAACAACAGGTCGCCCATGTTCGAGGCCCCGCCGCCGATGCAGACAATCTCGGGATTGAACGAAACGATCAGGCTGGCAATGCCGATCCCCAAGTATTTTCCCGCCCGGGCCACCACCTCCAGCGCGATTTCGTCGCCCTGCAGCGCCGCTTCATACACCATCTTGGACGTGACCGTGCCGTTGTTTTGCTTCGCCATGTCCCGCAACCGCGTGGGCACATGCTCCACCCGCACCCAATCCTGGCCGTGACGGCCGATGGCGCTGGCGGCCGCATAGGTCTCCAGGCAGCCGGTGTTGCCGCAACCGCAGACAGGACCGTCGGGATTCACCATGATGTGCCCCAACTCGCCCCCGAAGCCCGCCGCGCCGTGGTATACTTCCCCATCGACAACGATCCCGCCGCCCACCCCGGTTCCCAAAGTGAGCACCAGAACCACTTTCTTACCCTTGCCCCGGCCGAACAGCGCTTCACCCAAGGCGCACACATTGGCGTCGTTATCCACCCAGGTAAACAGACCGAACCGCTCTTGAAAAATCTCCCGCACGTTGATCCAGTAATCCCAGTCCGTGATATTCACCGGCCGCGTGATGGCCCCCTTCGCGTGGTCGATCAGCCCCGGGCTGCCGATGCCGATCCCGACCAATTGGTCCCGGCGGCCTTTCATCGCTTCCGAATCCAGAATTTCCTGGATCAAATCACCGATCCGGTCGACCACCTTGCGCCCGCCCAGATGGCCCATCGTCGCTTTTTTGTACGACTCCACGATCGTACCGTCATCCGTGACCAATCCGGCCTTGATATCCGTTCCACCCAAATCGATTCCGATCGCCACCCGGGACATGAACAGGATCCTCCTCTTCTGGTTTGATTCAAGCTGCGATGATGCGCTTCCTCTCCCTCTCCCGGCTTCGATCCGGCCGTGGAAGAGAGAATGCAGGGAAGGTCAGGCCCGGCTCAGTATTCGCATCCCGGACTTGAACTTCCGGCAGGCAACCCGGTTTATCTTCATCGCGCCTCTGAATGAAGCCATCATTGTGCTGCAACCGCCGGATTTCTTCAAGCACCCCGCGGCCCGGCGGTCCCGTTCGCATTCCTCCTTCCCGGCGAAACAGGTATAATACTCCCATTCTCGGGGTAAAGGACCCAAACGCATGCTGCAAATCATCCTTGACAATCCGCAGGCCGGATTTGCCATGTTCGCCATGCTGATCCTGGCGATTTCGGTGCACGAGATGGCCCATGCCTGGATGGCCTACCATTGCGGCGATGACACCGCCGCCCGCCTGGGACGGTTGACGATCAATCCCGTGGTCCACTTCGACGCCATGGGCTTTTTGTTCATCTTGATGGCCCCCATCGGCTGGGGAAAACCGGTTCCCTTCAATCCCCTGAACCTGCGGGACATCCGCCGGGATTCCATGCTGATCGCCCTGGCCGGCCCGGTCAGCAACCTGATTCAAGCCGTGGCGCTGGCGCTCCTCTTCCGCCTCTTTTTGTATGAGCCAGTGGCCGAGTTCATCATGCGCCTGCCGACCGGCGAGTCGATTTTCCATGCCGGTATCCTGGTCAGCAGCTACGGGGTGCTGATCAACCTGGCCCTGGCGTTTTTCAACCTGATCCCGCTCTTTCCCCTCGACGGCGAAAAAATCCTGGCCGGCATCCTGCCCCGCGAGCAGGCCGACAAAATGGAAGAATTCCGGCAATATTCGGTGATGATCTTTTTCGGACTGATCGGCATCAGCCTCGTCTTCAATGTGTCGGTTTTCGGTTATTACTTGCAGGTGGTCGTGGATCCGATCCGCCAGCTGCTGATCGGGATGTGAAATGCCCGGATTGTGACACGCCGCGCGCTTTCCGCGGACGCCGGCGTGGAGTGAGTTCAGGTCCGCTCCCTTCGCCTGACCAAGCCGCTTGACAGGCGGTGGATGCAAGAGATAATTTCCCGGTTGCCGGACAGATGGCCAACCGGTTTAGTTCTCACGGCCCCATCACGCGGGAGTAGCTCAATTGGCCAGAGCATCAGCCTTCCAAGCTGAGGGTTACGGGTTCGACCCCCGCCTCCCGCTTACCCAAATTTCCCCTAAATTACCTCAAATACAAGCACTTACGAAAAACGCCGCTTCCCGGCTTATCCCCCGGTTTCCTTGATTTTCGCGGTTTTCTTGTGTACAATCCTGTGTACTTCCGGGATTTGAGCCAATATTTCCTTGGCTTTTCTCTCTCGGAAATCACTCACGCACCGATGGCGCTGTACACAAATTTCTGTGTACAGGGGGGAGATGAACTCATGGCGAGTCTGGTAAAACGTCCGGGGAGCGACATCTGGTACGTTCAGTATCAGTCCCAAGGCAAGTGGAAGCGGGTTTCCACCAAGACCGACAAAAAGAAAATCGCCCTGGAAACCCTGAACCATTACAAGGTGGAAGAGGCCAAGGAATTTAACGACCTCCCCACCCAACACAAACGGCACACCCTGCGCGAACTTGCGGACAAGTACCTGGACCATTGCGCGGCCACCATGGCCCCGCGGTGGGCCCATAATAAACGCTTGCTGCTGGACAAGTACCTGCTGCCGTTTTTGGGGGAATCCACACCGATCAAGCAAATCACGGCCGCCCGGATCGAGGCCTATCAGCGGGAACGCCTGCAAACCGTCAAGCCCCGTACCGTGAACATCGAGACGCATCATGTCCTGTTGGCCATGCTCCGCAAAGCCGCGGAATGGGGCATGATTCCGGAGACCGCCATCCCCAAGGTGAAAAAACTCCAGGAAGAGGAAGGCCGGTTGCGTTTCTTGTCGGTAGAGGAAATCACCCAAATCCGGGAAACCGCGGCGAAACTCTCCCCCGCGGTCGAAACCTTCGTCATGCTTGGATTGTTCGCGGGCTTGAGAGCCGGCGAAGCCTTGGCGCTCCGTTGGCAGGATGTGAACTTCGACCAGCGGTTCATCACAATCGCCCCGCGGCACGATTGGACCACAAAGACCCGCCGCACGCGCGTGGTGCCGCTCAATGATGAACTGCTCGCCTATTTGAAGCGGCGGAGAGAATCCAATCCTGAGACCGAACGAGTGATCGAGGTCTCCTATGAAGGCATGAAAAAGCGCTTCCAAAGACTCGTGAAACTGGCGGGGCTCCCGACCGCCGGGGAGGAAAAGGTCACGGCGCACACGCTGCGGCATACCTTCGCCTCCCACTTGGTGATGGCCGGGACACCTCTCTACACCGTGGCGGCCCTCCTGGGGCACAGCAACACCGAAACCACGCGCCTCTACAGCCACCTGGCGCCCAGCCACCTGCGGGAGGCGGTGAATGGATTGAAGTACACAAAGGAGTGGAAAGGATGAGTCGGCCCGCTAATGGAAAAGGATTGTATTTTCTCCGCAAATCACTTGTCCTGCTCGATGGTACCATGAAGGTGTTCACGGATCATCCTTATGAAAGTGACGTAATAACTCATGATCATGACACCCCGGCAAAAAGTCGGTTTTGGAAAACATGACCACAACCTATTGTAGGTGTCCTCTCAGTATTCATACAGCATCTTGTATGCAGTTTTTATGATTTGGACTTTTTGCCGGGGCGTCATGATCATTACTCTTTTCCGCATAGACAGTTTCAACAGGATGTTGAAAATCTGCTGAACTCATAAATAAAAGAAGACGTGATTTCGCTAATTCAAAAAACAGACCGCACTATCATTCGCAGAGCTGAATACAACATTCGTATTGCCCCACACTTACCATATCTCCAATATGAGGAATATGACCATTTTCTAAAAATTGTTTTTACCGAATATGCTTGCATGTTTGAGATGGAAGATTGCGACGAGCCGATTACAGTGGCAGAATGATTGAAACAAGTCAGATACTTGATGAAATTATGTATGGACAATTTGCGAATCATCTACAGGAAAGAATTCCTCTGGGACAGGGCGAAGGATCTGATCCCCAAAGGAAAAGATATCCATACAAAATATAAGCATTACCAAGGGAACCGTGAACTTCTTGAAAAATTTCTCCTTCGGAAAACCGGCGAGAAGAATCCCGATGCGGATCCGGGAGATCATGATCCCATTCCTCCAGCTGTCCCTGCCCCGGTTTCCCCATTAAAAAAGAAAGAGAGCTCCTACTGGTTTAAGTGGGGAGGTTCAATAAAGAAGGGTATGGTTCTCATGAAGCAACTCAAAGAAAATGGATTCGTGTGTGAATCGGTTGCCGATGATTTGTTTATCTCCCATTGCGTGAATCGAAACGAGTATAACTTATGGAAAAGACGTGAAGGACAAATCATCTGGCTATGATCGAAACGCTCACTTGCCACCCTCTTCCTTCTCTTAATCGAGAAAGGGCTCATTCTGAACAGAACCATTTATACCAAAGTTCAAACCCATTTTGTGAATAAAAAGAGGCAAAAATTAGACGATCACAAATTACAAAAATATTTCTGTGACGCTAAAAAGCATCCAGGCAGTAAGTCCACTATTTTGAAGCAGATAGTCGATAATCTTCATCCATCCACCTTTCCCACCTCCCAACCAAAAGTTAGACAATTGCGGTAAAAAGTTAGACGTTTTCCCTGTCCAATTTTCAACTCCGTTTACGCTTTTCCCCCAGAGCAGGAAATTCTGCGAGAAAACAAAAGCGGAGGAGAAAAATGCCTATTCCGACCAAACGCTGGATGACTCCCAAGGAAGCCGCGTAATATCTCGGCATAATCCTGAAGGCTCTCTACAACCGCGTCCACATGCGCCGGATCCCCTATTCCAAACTGGGCGGCATCTTGCGGTTCGATAAGGGGGCCATTGATACCTGGTTGAACAAAAACACGTTTTAGCCACGATAAGCAGGAGTCTTGGATATGCCTGAAACAGGAACGTTTTGTTTATTTCCACTACAGGCTTCTGGAGATGAGAGACTTCAGCTAAGTGATTGGGAGATCCTGCATGTAATATGCTCCCACTTCAATGGAAATGAATGCCATCCTTCAGTGGATCGCTTATCGAAAATGACCAGGCTATCGAGACGCTCCGTTCACCGAGTGATAAACCGGCTGAGAGTGTATGGTTACATCAAGAGGATTTCAGGTGCAAGTCGGGGCAGATCAAACTCGTATGTTGTTATCTTTCAAAAACCATCATCAGGTATGACATCCATTATGGCATCCCCCCCTGTGTCACCAATGATGTCAGAGGGGTATGACATACAAAACGGCATAGAGGTATGCCACCCAACGTGTCACACAGAAGAGACCAAGGAAGAAAAGCCGCAAGAGAATAGCACATTGATTTCTCAAATCTATGCCACATACCCTCGAAAAGCCGGGGGAAAGGAAAGAGCCCTTACTTCGATCCATAAGGCTGTTCTTTCCATCCTCCCGAAGGAATTGCTAGCCCTTACCCAGGAATACGCCGCAAGTGTTTATGTTCAGACCGCGCCACGCCAGATGATTCCTCACGCCACGACATGGTTCAACCAACGGCGTTGGGAAACAGATCGTGAGGAATGGCAACAGCCCTATCAAGTCCAGCATCCCTGGATCTTCCTCCCAAGGGAGACGCATTCGATTTCATTCAAAAAATGCCTGAATCAGATAATCGAGAACTAAACAAGAATCAGTGGGAATCAATATTGCGTGTGCTCAACCATGCCACTCCGATTGATGGAATGGAGGAGTTTGATCAGCGTCTCGATGACATTGGCAGCGGAAGAGGAAATATTGTTCCATGGCCCTGGACTTCGTTGACGAAGTATACCTGCGCCTTGCTGCCTGGGACTGTCACGGTCTTGTGCGGTTCTCCCGGATCGGGTAAGTCGTTTTTTCTTCTCCAATGTCTCCGTTATTGGGAACAAATCAGAATCAAGGCCTGTGTCTTCGAACTGGAGGAGGACCAACATTGGCACCTGCAACGTCTCCTGGCGCAGATAGTAGGTAGGGCCAAACTAATGGATCTGGAGTGGATATGGCACAACATTACCTTGGCTAAAACGTATTTAGCCGAGCATCGGAAGCTCCTATCCCGCTATAGGAGTATGATCTACACAACGACCACATTCACAGAAACCCTCTCTGACCTCAGTAAATGGGTAGAGGAACGAGCCGAGGAAGGACACCGTATCATTTGTCTGGATCCTATCAGCGTGGCATCCCGGTCTGAGCGTCCCTGGGAGGACGATCTCGAATTCGTGCGGTCGTTCTCGCGTACTGCGGCCAAGCATGGATGCTCGATCGTCCTGGTTACTCATCCCCGGCTTGGGCCGCGCAGCTATACACTGAATGACATGGCAGGAGGAGCCTCGCATCAACGTCTCAGTCAAACTGTAATCTGGCTCGTGAAGGAGAAGAAACCAAGAGTGGTTAAAGTTCCTTCCATTTCCCAAGGTAGCACTGAACGGTCCGTTAACCGCACGGTGAGACTTGCCAAGACCCGGTATGGTCCCGGACAAGACATGGAAATCGGATTTTTGTTCAATGCAGATACCCTCCGTTTTGAAGAATGCGGAGTGATTGTGAGTGATGTAGGTGAATAATCACGTCCGGTCACGCTCCCGCTAGGAAGCCAACCACAAAGCCTTCCATAGCTGGAACCGATAGTGAGACAAGAAATACTGACACTACAAACCGGGAGGTAATGCCATGTATCCGAACGACCTGAACAACCCCAACGACATTCCCTACGTCGAAATTGAACGAACGCCCACGCAGATCGTCCGCATCAACCTCGACACGTTCAAGGGCCGGGATATCCTGAACATCCGCGTCTGGGTGTTGAAGGGCGGGAAATGGATCCCCACCAAACGGGGCATCAACCTCTATCCCCACGAAATCCCCGCCTTGGAGGAAGCCATCCAATACGAAAAGGAAGACCTGGAACTGGACGATCCAGACGAAGTGCTGGAACAGACCGGTCCCGTCACTACCGATCCGGCCGGTCCACACGATCCTCCCGTTCCTTCCTGATCCATCCAATTTCTCTCTTCCCATTCTTCCATTCCTTCGGATCTGGCCGAGCAGTCGAATCCCCTTATTCGCGAAAAATCGCGAATGACATGCGAAAAACGCCATTATTCGCGCGGGTAGCGATTGTCTTTCCGCAACGGCCTGCCTCCCCCCCGATTTTGGCTTGGGTTTTATGCGTTTCATCCTACGAGGGATTCATAAACCTCCTCGGATTAAAGATCAGCCAGAATGTCAATTCCTGTGAAAAATCCGATTGAATTCATTTCCGGAATATGGTATATGTAGTTATTGCTTATTGATTGTGTACAAGGATTAATCCAATAGTCAAATAGCAAATGTTGGAGCCGTAGAAGATATTGTTCCTCTTGGGGAACCTGATTGCGGTTAGGAGCCAAACGCCATGCGATCGCTTGCCTCCGGCGCCCGGCGGTTGCCCGCGCACCACATTACCATCCGGGTCCCTTGGCATGACGGCGGATGGAGGGGATTGGTCTGCGCCCACCCCACTGATAACACGAGTTGCCTGATTCTGAAGCGGATCGGCGAGGAAAAAAGTGACGAGGCGGAAGCCCGTTGCGCCGGCCAACGATTGGATCAGCTTGCGTCCGGGGATTTCCCGCCTTGTGTGGAAGAACGGGTGTCGTTCATGGCGCCGTTCGAATTACGCCTCCAGAAGACTCACCCCTATTCTGAAATTTATCCGGAAACGCACGGTCATTTCGCTCCCACGAGCTTTCCGCATCCGCCTTATTCAGCGGCCTGCGTACCCTTTCGTTGGATGCTGCGAAGGGAGGTCGAAGGAGATCCGGACAACGGCGAGATGGGTCTTGCGGAACGGTTAAAACTGGGGTGGATACCGGACCGCGAACCGGATATCCGTAACCGAAGCGGCTCTGAAGTGGAGACCGCTTGGGTGCAAGAGCGTGAAAACCAACTTGCCTTGCTCGATACCTTCTTCGGCGCGATTCACACGGAAGAATCGCTCTGTTTTTTCTACGCCAAGCGGACGCCCCTTTCCGATCAGTCCCGCCGCGTGATCATCGGTGTGGGCCGGGTACTCTCAATCGGGAATGCGGCCGAGTATGCCTACAAGGTAAAGAATTCCCCGCTTCGGTGCGTGCTCTGGGAGCGGAACGTGGGCCATTCCATCCGCCCGGATTTCACGGACGGGTTTTTGTTTCCCTATGCGGCCATCCTCGCCCAGGCCGAAGAAGGGGGATTCGATCCCGAGGAGTTCGTAGCCTTTGCCCCGCGCGAATATTTCGACGCGTTTTCGTACGGCTCGGAACTGCTGACGCAAGACGGCGCGGTGGCATCGCTGATCGCCTGCGCCGCGGCGTTGCATCGCATCCGGGGACGTTTCGAAGGGCCGTGGGAACAGGTCCTGGCGTGGATCGATGCGCAGCTCAACCGGTTATGGCAGGCCCGGGGCGCGTTTCCGGGACTGGGCTCGGTGCTCTCGGCCTTCGGGTATGAATGGGGCTTCCAACATGGGAGCCTTCTGGCTTACGAGATCGACCTGTGGCGGGAACGGGAAGGCGGCGATCCCTGGGCGATGGTCGATGCCGTAATGGAAGAACCGGCGAAGCTCAACAGCCCTGTCGCGAAGTTGCTCTCCGCGGGACTACGCAAAGGCTGGAAACGTCTCGCGGGCGAACGGCGCGCGCTGCTGGAACTGCTCAGCCGGTGCGCCATCTCCGCGGAACAAGCGCTGCGGATCTATGACCGGACCGAGAGAGACAATGCGGGCATCGCGGTGAAAGACGCCGACTTCCTGGCCAATCCCTACCTGCTATACGAACAAGACCGCCAGGCACTCGATCCCATCCCGTTTGGGGCGGTGGATCGCGGCCTCTTCCCCGATGAGGCCGTCCGTGAGTCCTTCCCGGCGCCCGAACCCAGCCGCGTCGATGATCCAGCCGATCTGCGGCGCGTGCGGGCGTTGGTTGTGGATATCCTGGAGGAAGCCGCCCAGGACGGCCATACCTTGCTGCCCCGGAGTTGGATTATCCAACGGGCCCGGAATCGTTCGCTGCAGCCGCCCTGCCCCCTAGGGGAAAACGTGCTGGAAGCCCTGGAGGAGAATCTCGCTCCCATTATCGAACGCGTGACCACGCGCAGTGGTGAGCCTGCGTATCAAGTAGAGCGTCTGGCGGAGTGTCGGACAATCATCCGCCAGGAGGTGCAAAAACGCCAGAAAGGAAAACCTCATGCCGCCCTCCACGAGTGGCGCGATCTCGTGGACGAGGTTCTGGACCGGGAGACAGCCCAGAACCAACGCCGTCCGCGGGATCCGGCTGAACGGGAAATGGAGGAACGCGCCCGCGAGGAGAAAGCCGCCGCGCTTGAGCAGATGTTCCGTTCGCGCCTCGCCGTCCTGATCGGCCCGGCGGGAACCGGGAAGACGACGCTCTTGCGTATGCTTTGCGAAATTCCAGAGGTTCCGTCCAAGGGCCTCCTGCTCCTTGCCCCAACCGGGAAAGCGCGGGTCCGGCTGGAAGAACGGACCGGGTTGCACGGATCCGGCTATACCCTGGCCCAGTTCTTGATCCGCTACCAACGATACGACGGTGAAACCGGCGCGTATTACCCGAATCGCCCGGCATCCCGGTGCAACGAATATCGAACCGTGATCGTGGATGAATGCTCCATGCTGACCGAGGAACAACTCGCGGCCTTGATCGACTCCCTCGCGAACGTGGAGCGGCTCATCCTTGTGGGCGATCCGCGGCAGCTGCCTCCCATCGGGGCGGGACGGCCCTTTGTGGATATCGTGAACTATCTGAAGCCCGCGAATGTTGAAACCATGTTCCCCCGGTGTGGACCGGGGTATGCGGAACTCACCATCCCGCGCAGGCAACAAGGTGAGGGGCGCGAGGATGTGCTGCTGGCCGCCCATTTCAGCGGGCAGCCGCTCGATCCCGGAGCCGATGCCGTGTGGAACCTGCTCATGTCCGAAAGCCACGGCCGCATACGGCTCGTGCAGTGGAATCATCCCCAAGAGTTACATGAAAAGATCCTCGCCGAACTGGTGCGGGCATTGAGTCTCGCGGGACCGGAGGACGAGTTGGGATTCGAAATGTCGCTCGGAGGCACACCGTATGAAAACGCCTCTCGGGCCTTCTTTTGGCCCGAAAAGGAAAATCAGAAAGGTGCCGCGGCAAAAGCCGAAGCCTGGCAGATTTTATCACCAGTCCGGGCGGGGCTGGCCGGCGTGGATGCCTTGAACCGCATGATCCAGGACCGCTTCCGCCGGCAGACGCGGGAATTAGCCGAAGCGGAGGGCTTTCGGCGCAAGGTCCCCCGGCCCATGGGCCCACAAATGCTTCTCTACGGTGACAAGGTCATCAATGTCATCAATCAACACCGCCGGGACGTGTACCCCAAGCCCGAAGGGGAAGCCTATATCGCAAACGGGGATATCGGTATCGTCGTCGGCCAATACAAAACGGCGAAGATGAAGGGGCTTCCTTGGAAGATTGAAATAGAATTCGCCACCCAACGGGGGTACAAATACGGTTTCTATCCCAGCGAGTTCGGGGATGAAGGTCCCAATCCACTGGAACTCGCCTACTGCCTCACCGTGCATAAGACCCAAGGAAGCGAGTTCGGGATCACCTTCGTCGTATTGACCAATCCCTGCTGGCTGCTTTCCCGCGAGCTGCTGTACACCGCGCTCACGCGCCACCAGGAGCGGCTGGTGATTCTCCACCAAGGGCCGCTCGCCGAATATCGCCGCTATTCCGGGGATGAATACTCCGAAATCGCGCGGCGCATGACCAACCTCTTTACCGATCCCCTGCCGTGCGAGGTTACGGCCGGGGCGCGATCCCGTTTCCTGGAAGCAGGCCTGATCCATCGCACGGAACGCGGGGAACTCGTCCGTTCGAAGTCGGAGTTGGTCATTGCCAACATGCTGTTTGCCCGGGGGATCGATTACGCGTATGAGCAGCCTCTGGTCTTGCCCTCGGGGCGCACGCTGTATCCCGATTTCACGATCGCCGATTCAGCGCGCGGCGTGACGTTCTATTGGGAGCATCTCGGCATGCTCGATGATCCCGCGTACCGCGCGCGGTGGGAGCGCAAGCGTCGGGAGTACGCCGAGGCCGGGATTCTCCCCTGGCCCGAGGGAGGCGGTGACGAAGGAACCCTGATCGAAACCGGGGACGAACCCGGCGGCGCCCTGGACGCCGCACGGATTGCCAGGGTGATTGAGGAAGTAATGGTCTGATTTGGGGATATTGTAAGACAAAATTGTTAATATACTATTTTTAGGATATTTACATATCCATTGATGTTTCTTGAGAGCCTGCCTTCAAGGATACCCGGGTGTGTGTTTTTACTAAATGTACGTACTGCATTAACTTCTGCGGATTGTTAGAACCTGTCATGGTTTTCCGTGCGATTTTAATCGATGCCCAAGGAAAAGCCATCCGCCCGTTGCCCGAATATCACAACGGGTATGGCTACGGGCGAAAAATCTTTTCTGAAGGCAAGGCTGTTTTTAGTGTTGGATTAAAAGACGCCCCGGCAAAAAGTCGTCATCACAATTTCAAAAAATGTCGTCTCGAATGTTAG
>JBHGBC010000093.1:0-23320 GCA_041946805.1 bacterium | reverse complement strand
GCTGGCAGATCGCCACTTCTTTAGGCCCGTAGAAAGAATGTGTGCGGAGAGTAGCCCTCCGGGAGAGGGTGAGGGTGAGGGAAAGCCTTTTCACTTGCCGATACCCGGATGAGGGATGTTTATGCGTTGGGCTGGCTGTGAAAAACCGCTGAGGCACTTCGCAACGCGCCCCCATGGCGCATGGGTGATTCATCCGGGCGGAGACCAAGGTGCGCCCCGGCCATAATCACGCTTTTACGCGCTCCCCCGCATCCGGGCTTCGTCTTCCTCGTCCGAGACCATCTTGCCCCCGGTGTTGGGGGCGAAGAGGATGACGATCAGGCCCAGCAGGTAGATCGAGCACATGACCAGCATGGTGCGGCGGTAGTCACCACTGAACACTTTGTTGGTCAGCGTGCCGGCTCCCAAGACGCCGATGCCGGCCAGAATCCGCCCGATGTTGAACGAAAAGCCCTGTCCCAGCGCCCGGATGCGGGTGGGGAACAATTCCGACAGGAACTTGGGCAGCCAGCCGAAGAAGGCCGTGACGAACAAGCCGGCGAACGCCCCCATGATCATCAATTGCAGGTTGAAGGTCTCGTTGAAATAATACAGGGAGAACACCGATGCCCAGGCGGTAACGCACAAAAACGCCCAGGACCGCTTGTTTCCGCCCATCAATCCGGCCAGCACACCGCCCATGAAGCCCCCGATGATCTGCCCCACCGATTGAAAGATGGTGATGGTGGCCTTGGCGTTGCTCTGGTACGGGGTCCCCTCCGCCACTTGGTCCACATAGGTGGAGAGCCACAGGAACGAGCCCCACGTCCCCAACAAGGCAACCGTCGAAAGCAGGCTGCCGACGATGGCCGAGCGGCGGTAGGCGGGCGCGAACAGGTCCCGCATGCGCGACTTTTGCGTTTTGGCTTTGGCCTGGATCCATTTCGACGGTTCCGGAGTCATGTAGATGAGGGGCAGGCTCAGCAGGCCGATCACGCAGCCCATGCCGATCACCCACCGCCAGTTGAAGTTCAGGTCCAGCATCACCCGCGAATACAGCGCGGTGATCATGAAGCCCACGTTGGCCCCGGCCCCCATCAGCCCCGCGAGGACGGAGCGGTGCTTCTCCGGCCAGGTTTCGACGATCAGGGCCAGGCTCAAGGGCCACGCGCCGCCCAGGCCCATGGATCCCAAAAAGCGGCAGGCGGCGAAGTGCCACCAATGCGTGCTGAGGGCCGACAGGCCGGTGAAGCCGGAATAGGTGATCACGGCGAACAGCAGGGTCCGGGTCCGGCCGTAACGGTCGCCCCAGCGGCCGAACAACACTCCGCCGGCGGCGGCCCCCCACAGCCACATGGCCATGGCCAGCCCGAAATAAAATCCGACCGACTCGTCCACTTCCCGGATCAGGCGGGAGGCTTCCGCGGCCATCCCCTGCGCGTTCAGGGCGGCGGCCTGTTGCACTTTTTCCGGAATGCCGGGGACGATGTCCTTGAGCGCGGCCCGGGACATCACCGAATACACGTTCTGTTCCACGCCGTCGAAAGTCCAGGCCAGGAGTCCGGCGGCCAGCGCCAGCCAGCGGTACAATCCCGGCTTGGCGTACACGTCCTCCACGGGGTTTTGATGAAGTTGATCGGCCATGTCGGTTTCTTTCTCCCTGTTGGAATTCCAATGCTGCGCCCCAGTCTATCAGAGGGGTGGCGGGGAGATATAGTGCCTAGCATTACGGGCGGGAGAAGGAGCGGGGCGAAAGGGAATTAGTTCTCCGCGCGAGGGGGAAAAAAGAAGTGATTCCTTGACGCAGCATGAGGCAATATCATCTAAATCTTGGATAAATCAGTAGGTATATATTATTTACATATATCGAGGATTTTGATCCTGAAAGAAGAAGGTATATTGATTACCAAGGCTGGTCCAAAGGAATTCTTCTTCCATTATTATCGACTAAATCTCCTAAGGCATTGTGAAAAGTTTTCTTGGTTGTGTGTAACTTTTTTCCGTTTGTCAGGCGGCCTGAGCTGACTGTATAACCGGAGAATAGTGGAGCTCATTTTTGTACAATCGTTTCCGTTCTTGCGCGGCGTGAAAACGCCAAGAGGCCAGATAGTCCTCGCTTTTCTCCAGGGAACGCAGCAACAGGACCGCCTCGGCGCCCTCCCCTTCCATCCGTTTCTTCACCACCGACCCGCACGCCGATGCCACCACCCCCGCCGCCACCGGCATCCCCGCGGCCAGGCAGGCGTCGTAGCGCATCCATTTCTGATGCCTTTGCGTATAGATGTAACTATTTACCTGAATGCAGAACTTTCTCAGTGCGTTATTCATGATTAGTGTTTCGATGGGAACGCGAACTGATACCCTCTCCCTCGGGGAGAGGGCCAGGGTGAGGGAAGCCCGGAAAGGGCGGAATTCATCCTTTCTCTGCAAAGGTGGAAACAGTTACGAAAAACGAAACGTGGGATATGATCTTCCCGTTGATACAGGATGCGCTCGGAAGGGGCGCTGGAGTGAATCATGCGCGATAGAACACATGTACCTACAGTTTTGCTAAAGGGGATTCTCCTGGCGGTTG
The DNA here is from genome assembly GCA_041946805.1 of bacterium. GTDB lineage: Bacteria > Hinthialibacterota > Hinthialibacteria > Hinthialibacterales > Hinthialibacteraceae > JABLXU01. Next base: position 20,766 of record JBHGBC010000093.1, on the reverse strand, counting down.
TTGGGCTGGCGGCGCCTGGCGAGGTGACGGCCGGCGCGGAGCCGGTGGAGATCGAAATATCCCTGGCGGATCTGGGCCCGCAGCCCCGGTTGGTGGAATCCGGCCGGAATGACGTGAAGGACCTGACCTGGTGGCTGCCGGCGGGCGCGGACGAGTATGTCCTTCCCCTGTGCGGCGGCGTGCGGGTGGACACCGCGCGTCCCGAGTTGACGCGCTGGCTGCGGGAGGGATCGCCATGGAATCTTTCGCAGCTCCCGGTTTTGGGCGCGCGGTACGGGGAGCGGACGCTGGTGGTGATCGCGCCCTGGCCGCTGTACGCCGAGCTGATCGTGAAAGAGCGCCTGGGGATCCGCTATGCCTTCCCGAAAGACCGCCTTGGCGCGACTCCCAATCACGTGGTGGCCGCGCTTGGGGGGGCCGATTCCCTGGAGGCCGCGCGGGTGTTCCGGGAATGGCGGCGATCCGCGGCGGATACCGGCGCGATTCCCCGCTCCCGGACCCTTCTGGAGAAAGCCGAGGCGTTGCCCAACGTGGCGCGTTTGTTTGGAGCGCCGCATGTGTATCTGTGGGGGCCGGCGCTCTTCAGCCGCCATGACGTGGATCCGGAGCGGTGGATTTCCTTTGCCCGGGCCTTGTATGCTGCTGCCGAGCCGAATGTGGGCGCCCGCGCCGTGGGCCTTTTCACGCCAAGCCAGAAGGAGGCGCTGGCGAAACTGGCCCGCGCGGATCACCCGGCCCAATACCTCACGGTGGAAGTGTCCGAAGGTCTGCTATCCGCCCTGGGCAATTCCCGCTTGCTGGATCTTCCCCCGGAAACCGCGCCGGCGGAAGTGTATAGCCGCAACCGGGAAGCGTTCCTCCAAGCCTATGGCACATATACGCGCCCCCCGGAGACCTGGGGCGACGGCCCCTCGCTGCCGATGCTCGAGGCGCTGGATTCCGCCGGGATCTCGTGCGCGTTGCTGGTGCTGAGCGATCTGTACGGACGGGCGGTCCGGCCGGATGTGGCCGCCCGGGCCGCCGGATTGGGATACCTGTTCGGGCCGTATGATTCGTATCACTCCGTCCATTCCCCCGGCGCCGCTCCGGACGAGACATGGGAAACGGCGCAGTTCGACGAAGCGGCGTATGAGCAGGGCCGGGTGATGAATGCCGACGGCTCGGGGCATGCCGGTTTTTTGAAGCGGGGTTTTCAATTTTCTCCGGTAATGGCTTGGCCGTATGTCCAGCGCCGGGTGGAAGGTCTGTTGCGGCAGGCTGCCTATTCGGTCTGGTTCATGGACTGCGACGCCACGGCGGAATGCTTCGACGATTACCATCCACTGCATCCCGCCACCCGCATGGACGATCTCGCCGCGCGGCGGAAACGGCTGCGTTGGCTGGAGTCCGCCCATGAACTCGTAATCGGCAGCGAGGAGGGATCCGTCTTGTTCGCGGACCTCGTGCATTTCGGCCACGGCGTGCAAACGCCGTACATCGGCCATCTGGAGCCGGCCTTCCGCGACCGGCAAAGCCCCTACTTCCTGGGGCGCGTGTGGCCGCCCGATATGCCGGACAGTTTCTTCAAAGCCGTGCCGCTGCCGCCATCGTTGAAAGTCCCTTATTTCGATCCCGCCACGCGGGTCCCCCTGTACCAGGCCGCGCTGCATGATGAAGTGATCGTCACGCATCATTGGAGCTTCGATTCATTCAAGTTCAGCGATGAGGCCACGGAGCGCGAACTGCTCGAAATCCTGTACATGGTTCCTCCCTTATACCATCTCAACCGGGAATCGTTTCCCCTGCGGCGGGAACGGATTCACCAACATTTGGCCTTTTGGGGGCCGTTGCACCGCGAACTGGCGGCGTCACCGTTGATCCGTTTCGAGTGCCTGAGCGGGGACCGGATGGTCCAGCGGACCGTATTCCCTCTGAACGGCGGCGAAGTGACCATCACGGTAAACTTCGGTATGCATGAGCAAGCGGGGTATCCAGCCGGTTCGGCGACGGTGGCGGGCCCGATTGAAGTGCCTCAGCGGATTTATCAGCCTTCGGAGAATTGAATGATTAAATATTCAAGATCCCCGCTTCCGCGGAGATGGCACGGGCGGATTATGTGAGCTGAGTTGGTGTGGCCAGAGACGCGGAGATGATCTCGTTCTTCTCAACGCGGCGACAGGGGATGGTTGAGCGGTATAGACAATGACCTGTCGAACAGGTAAACCAGTACACGGGTGAAAGGCGTTGATGCCTCGAGTCCAATTACCAGAAATACGGTTCATCCGAGAAACGAGTCCGTGAGGGGGATACGTTTTATCATCCATTCCATGATTCGTGCGGACAGGAAGATCCTTCCTGCAAAATTTCCCTCACCCTGGCTCTCTCCCAGCGGGAGAGGGAATTTTAGAGTGGTTTTCATAGGTCAATGCAATGAGGATTTGATCGGGAATTGGAGTAAACAAGTATGCAGTTGTCCGAGGAACCGGAGAGTCAAATCCATCTCCAGGAGACGCATCCCATGTACAACCGGCGCGAGTTTCTCACGGTGTTGTCGTCCCTCACGGCGGGGTTGCTGGCCGCCCCCGGGTCTTCCTTCGGAACCAGCGACGCGTTGGGTGAAATCCTCCCCACGCGGCGCCTGGGGAGAACCGGCGAATTCGTCACCATGCTGGGGCTGGGCGGAGCGCATGTCGCGTCGGTCCTCAGCGCGCGGGACGCGGAGAAGGCCATCAATCTGGCCATCGAGGGCGGCATCCGGTTTTTCGATAATGCGGCGAGTTACGGGAACGGGGAGGGCGAGCGGCGGTACGGCAAATATCTCACCCCGAAATACCGCGAGCATGTTTTTCTGATGACCAAGGCCCATTTGTTCGACGCGCAAACCGTGCGCAAGCAGCTCGATACCTCCCTGCTGAACCTGAAAACCGATTACGTCGACCTGTGGCAGATGCACCAGGTCATGGATCCCGAGGACGCCGATACCCGCATGGCCGGCGGGGTGCTCGATGTGTTTCTGGAAGCAAAGGCCTCGGGCAAGGCGCGGCACATCGGCTTCAGCGGGCACAACATGCCTGATTCGCATTTGCATATATTGGGGAAGACGGACATCTTCGAAACCTGCCAGATGCCGGTCAACTGCGCCGATCCCAACTACGGCAGTTTTATCCTCAACGTCATGCCCAAACTGGTGGAGCGCGATCTGGGCGTCATCGCCATGAAAACCCTGGCGTGCGGAGGCTTTTTCGGCGGGACCACGTATTTCGAGAACGGCCCCAAGCCGAAAATCTGCCCCGACCGCCTGCCGGTCCGCGAGGCGATCCATTTCGTGTGGTCCCTGCCGGTCAGCACGCTGGTCACCGGCCCGAACACGGTGGAGCAGCTGCAGGAGAAGATCGACTTGGCCCGCTCCTTCACGCAACTGAGCGAGGAGAGCCGGCTGGAATTGATCCGCAAGGTGGCGGACCTGAACCGGAACGGCGGGGTGGAATTCTACAAAAGCAAGGGGCTGAGCACGGGGTGCGAATGGCGGATGCATCCTTGATACATGTTTTTCGAATCCAAATGGATGGCCGGAAGGAGGCGGGGGGGCGGCATTGATTGATGGCCAAAAGGGGATATCGTGACGGTATTCATATTGAAAGGAGCCAGTACATGAATAAACAGATAATTTTGGCTTGGTTTGTGGCCGGTTTGGCGGGAATGCCGGCGTTCGCGCAGGACACGAGCGTGAATGTCAATACCCTGAACGCGCCGGAACTCGCCACCACGCCGGTCATCGACGGGAAACTTGACGACGCGGCCTGGGCCAATGTGCCGGCCGTGGCCGTCACCGGCAGCGGGGACAGTCCCGCGGCCACGGAGCCGGGCGACCTGGATATCACCATGAAAGTGGCCTGGGACCAACAGACCAATGCGCTTTATTTTGCGTTCAACATCAAGGACGACGTGTTCGTCAACGTGCTCGGCCGGGGATCCTCGGCGGGCGACAGCGGGTGGCAGAACGAGCGCATGGAGCTGATCCTCAACGGGCTCAACACAGGTGAAGCCACCCACGGGGAGAATTCCGAATTTCACACCCAGTACACCTTCGACCTGCCCAACACGCTCGATGACGCGCCCGTGGGTTTGGCGGACGTTCCGGTGAGTTCGCAGTTCATTTCGGTCCCCGTGCTGGAAGCCATCGACGGCAGCATCACCCCCTCGGGCATGCCGTACAATCTCAATGACGATTATGTCCAGTCGGCCGCGATGCTGCGGGCCACCGGCGCCAATCCCGCGATGTGGGCCGAATCGGCCGTGGAGTGGAATTGGGAATTCAAGATCGTGGTCTTCGACCAGATGTTCAATACCACCACCGTGGGGATCGATACGGCGGACCAAGCCAACATCGATAACGGCTATAAGGATTTCTTCGCGGATTCCCTCAACGTGATTCACCAGCTGAAGGCGAACGACGTGATCGGTCTCAGCCCCCAGCAGAACGACGCGGATGTGTATGACATTCCCCCCACGCGCGAGCATCAGCAGAACACCACCGGCCGGGCCGGCAATTGGGACAGCAGCGCCGAGTTGACGGGACTCATCCTGCTGCCCGCGCAAGCCGCCGTGGCCGATTGGATGGTGCGGTAATCAATAAAACCTTAACAGCGTTTCGATGCGCTGGCGGGCGGCGGCGGGATCGAGCAGTCCTTTCTCCGTCAGCGTCACCAGGGTGTTGGCCATGGTTTGCAGCGCCCGCGCGCGGCCGTCCGCGTCGAGGTGGTGATGCGGCGCGAAGTGATGCCGGACGCTCAGCGGCGAGCCTTGCAGCGTCAGTTCCAGGTTGCGGAGCCATTCGGCCAGCCGCTTGGCTCCTTCTTGCACCGTGCGGGCGTTGTTGGTGAGCAGTTGGTATTGCGCCGTGCCCCACGATTCCGTGGTTCCCCAGTTGCGGCCGATCATGAAGGGCGCGAGGTGCAGGGCGGAGATCACTTGCTCTCCGATCGCCTGCAGACTCTCTTGCCACTGATGCGAGTACCCATCCGGCCCGATGTAGCTCACGCGCACGTTGTCGTAGGTGACCAAGTTGCTGTCGGCCTCGCGGCCGCGCACTTCGGCGCGCAGGGCTTCCAGTTCTTCCTGCAGGCGGGCGTTGTAGTTTCCCGGTTGTTCACGGATGCCGGGCGCGGGTTTTTCCATCTGGAAATGAACCATCGGGTAGCCGGCGTTGTGTTGGGCGCGGGCCATGTCGCGCAGCATCTGCTGTTGCAGTTTCACCACCAGGGGCAAGGCCAGGAGCGGCGAGCGGCCGTAGGGGGAAAGACCGTCCGTGTCCAGGCCGAAATAAAAGAACGAGGCGGGATGCAGGGGCGTCAGGGTCCCGTCGTCCTGGATCTGGAAAGGGAGAAACCGGCGGGTCTGGACATCCGGGCGGAAGCGGATGGTCGCGGGATCGATGATCAGGAAGCGGTCGATTTGCCGGCGGGAATCCTCCAGCACCACCTCGCCGCAAAACGCGCCGTAGGTGAACACCGAGAGGAAGAAGCATTGCACCAGGGCTTCCACGCCGTGGTCCTGCCCGGTGGGGAGATCCACGAGGCGGCGGTCCAGGGCGTCCAGGACCGCGCGGGCGCGCGCCTGCTCGGCCTCGGAGCCTTCGGAGAGCGAGCAGGATTGGGGCGTCGAGCACAGCCGCACCCACGCCCACACGCCGGCCGAGACGTCGGGGATGTAATCGCGCAGCCGCCGGAGAAACGGGAACAGGATGCGCGGGTCGAGTCCCTGGGGCGGCCAATAACCGCCGTCCGGGCCGAAGAGGGAGAGGGAGCCTTCGTACAGAGGGCGCGAACGGGGCGAGGCGGGCAGTGTGGATGGAGTGGCCCAGGCCACTTTGCGCGCGCGGGCGGGACCTTCAGGGGATGACGGCTTGGCGAACCAGTTGCGGATTCGGGGCCACATGGTTTCCTCCTGCGGGAAATCAGGGGATGCAAAAATTCCTTCTCTATATGGGGAAGAAGCCGCGGAAATGAGGGGGTAATCGGGGAGAGGAGGAAAAATCAGCGCAAAATAGCTGACGCGATACGCGCTGAATGATCGGACTCTGTTTATCTTTATTATTTACCGGGTTGCAGAAAATTTTTCGAGCGCCAACGGCGCGGCATGAGCCTAGCCCAGGGCGTCAGCCCTGGGAAAGATAAAACAAAAGTAATTAATCCCCTCTCCCTTTGGTAGAGGGCCAGGGTGAGGGAAGCCGTGAAAGGGTGCAATTCATCCTCTATAACAGTGCAATCGGTTACATGGATATTGCCTTTGTAATTCAGGATCACTTAGGATAGAAGTTCAATTGTTTTCCCAATCACTCACCGCGGATGGGAGTTGGCTGGGGAAGACGTAGATGTTATTGTCCTCCCCGGCGATGTAGAGGTATTGGTTGTCGTCCGAGAAAACTGCCGCGGTCATTCGCAATCCACCCAAATCATAGCGCTGAATGGATTGATGAGTTTCCGCATCAACTAAGGTGGGGACTTTACCTCTTTCTGTGAGGAAATAGCGGAGGTCCGATGTGAAGGCGACATCCGCCGAGGCGTCAATGGGTTCCCTGGTTTGGGTATCAATCATCCAGACATCGAGAATCATACGGTATTCATGGGAAGAGAGGGGTTTGCCGAAGGAGTGGTTCCGGTTTCCACGGGAATAAAAATAGCGTCCATCCCTGGAGAATTGATTTTCTGATGCATGGCCGTAACTGTAACTTTGGGTGGAGTTGTGGATGAATCGTCCGGTTGACGCGCTCCAAAGGACCGGGATGTCCGCATAGGTGAAAAAATCCCCATCTTGCTTTAGTACTCCGCCGATACAGGTTTTATCGGGGGATAGAATCGCGAGGATGGGATAAGCGCCGGGATTGATCTCAAGAGACAATTCATGTTCATTCAAGCGGATGGAATTCGATTCGCGATTGATTTCCAATGGATGATCCCCGACGGGCAAAGTGTCCGGTTTCAACAATTTGTAGGAATGATCTGTCAGGTTCCAATCCACCTGAAAAACATGATCCACGGCGGCATAGGCCATTTCTTCATAATAAAAGGGGAGATAGACGGAGAGGATTTGAGGATTCACGAATTCCAAAAAGAAAGCCTGACGGCTGTAGTCCACGGTCGCCGGATTCGGTTCATCGGGCAAGGAGTACGTTAAGACTTGGATGAATTCCGAATCCGCGCGAGAAGGGAAGGGGTAGGCTAGTAGAAGGCCAAATAGAATAGGGATGAATATTTTGCTCATTGGAAGAACCTCGCTATGCGGACTGTTGAAATGTCTTGTAACTATTTACCCGAATGCAGAACTTTCTCAATTCTTAAATGGGAGCGCTAAACCATTCCCTCTCCCTTTGGAAGAGGGTTAAGGTGAGGGAAGCCGTGGAAGTGCGAAACATATTTCTCTCCTGGAATCGTGTGAAATCTTGCAACCAATTATTCCAAGACAGTTTCCATATCCTCCAAGGATAGTATAATAGTTTTATCAAATAATAACGAACGAGAAGGATCCATGTGCAAACATATTGTTTTTTCATCCACCCATTCCAGTTTTCTAACCGAAAAAGGCAAGCAATTTTTGTCATAGGACTGCTTGGTCCGTTCATGCATTTTGCCCCATTTGCTTAAACCGAGTACATCAATTTTCTTTTGCCGGATCAATAACCTTTCGACACCCTGAGAAATATCAATCGAAACCAAAAAATATTCACATGGATCATCGGTCCAACTGATAAAAATAATCCCCTTTTCGTCAGGAGCCCAGATAAGGGGATTGATATGGACATCCTGTATTTGGGCTGAATGTTCCTGAGCAATCACATATTCAGGGGGATAAAGAGGCCAGCCCACGGTCGTAGGGGGAAATTCTCGATTCGTTGTATGAATCGGTTTCGGGTCATCAAGTTTTTTGAAGTCATAAATCATGAGATAAGAACACTTGAATTCAGGAGGAGCCATTCGAGGGAAAGATGTTTGATAAACAATATAATTATGAAAGGGTGAAGGAATAACATAATTTGACACAAAAAAATCTCCTATACACCCCTTTTCAAGGGATATAATATAATTGATCTCAATAAGGGGTGCGATTTCGCCTTGAAGAAAAAACAAATCGTTATATGTTACGAATTGTTGATATATTTGTATTAAAGAATAAGGCAATTGAACCGTTTTTGTGGCATCCTGGATCGCATTATATACTTGCAATGCCTTCAATTGAATTATATCGGAACCTTTCTTTTCTTTTTGCTCCAATAATCCTGAGATCCGATAATTATTAAATTGCATATCAATATGTAATTTTTTATCTGGCTGCGCTGAACCATTAAACTCGAAAAAGCAGATCATTAAAGTGGTAATTAGCTTTCTATATGTAGTTTGTTTCATGGCACAACACCTCTTTTTTGTAACTACTTACCGGTTTGCAGTGCTGCTTTTGAGCGCCAACGGCGCGCCAAGAATGCAGCCCAGGGCGTAAGCTTTGGGAAAGATAAAACAATAGTAATTACTCCCCTTCCCCTCTGGGCGAGGGCCGGGGTGAGGGAAGCCGTGGAAGGGCAAAAGGCATCCTTTATCAGCGATCGATTAGATAGTTGCATTTATTCAATTCTTGGCACCTCGAATTCATATTTCTCCTTTAACCAATCCTCTTCGACTACAGGGATTGCTTCAATATGATCTGAATCGATCCATTTCATTTCCCGCACAAAAAACCGGAATGGTCTTTTCATAAATTCATTTCGGGTGCTATCTCTCATTCGGTCCCAGTGAATCAGTGAATCAACGTCAATCGGCTTTCTTTTAATCCGGGGATGATCGATTCCATCGTTCAAATCAATCCGGACAATGAAATTTTCACGGATCGATTCATCATAAGTAAAAAAAATGAATTCCTTTTCCCCAGATGACCATAAAAAAGGAGAGAGAATTGAATAATCCGAGAGCAATGAAATATCGGAGGATTGCAAGGCAGCGGATTCTTCGGGAAATAGAGGCCAGCCGGCAGCCATCGGTGGATAATCGGATAATGAATTCATTATCGGCTTGTTTTCTTCACTGCGGCTGAAATCGTAGAGCATGAGAATCGATTTGCGGGCATCGGGAGGAGCAAGCCGGGGGTACCAGGTCTCATAGATCAAATAGTTCCGGGAAGGAGAGAAATCATATTTATGGCAACGGAGCGTTTCAATCCATTTTTCTTTCTGGATATCGCATATCGTTATACACCCGCCGTCCCGGGGAAGATTGGCGAACACCAGCAACAGGTTTTGATCAACCATTTCGGCCCGATATAGATCTTGAAATGCGTTCTGATACTTGATTTGAAATATTTTTTGATCAATTTTGTTTTGAACCTCAATTTTGACATCTTTCACATATTTTCCTAAATCTTCCAAGGGGGTTACTTGTATCGAAATGATTTCAAATTGATCGTTCTCGAGTTTGAAATTGGGGCTGACGTAGGAAGAAGATTCCTCCATGGTAATGGCCATGGGGTTGAAAATAATAATAGCAATTTGAATAAAAGACATGCTAAGATTTAGCATTATAACTCTCCTTATCTATTCTGAATAACCATACAGAAGAATAACTTTTTTATTACCAATACTTATTGGTTTGTTGCATCCACTGCAACCATCATAATGATCCAACCAATGTTGTTTCTCGTATTCTGACCAGCCTGATGAGCCAGATCCCTGATCCGTTACTTTCCGGACTCCAACCGTATGCACAAAAACATAATCGCCACATTGCAAATTAGTATGATATTTATAACGTGCAACCGTCTTATCTTTAATTAAAGCTTCGCCAACACAAGATGGACAACCTTCAGTTGGAATTTTTCTAAATTCATAAGTTAAACCACGGTCGCAATCCCATTCAAGAGCATAATAATTTCCGGAAGCACCTTTCCCACTGCCATTTTCTTTTGTTTCTTCCAACCATCCACTTCTACCTGGACCTGAGTTCCAATTGCAGGGTGGCGTAGGAGAACAATTGCCACTTGTAAAATAAAAAGACAAAATAGAACCTGTACAGTCTGATTCATAAGGTATGTTATAGCGAGTATTGTTATAAGTCCCTAAAACGCGAATGTGATAATCTAACAAGTCATCAAACAAATATTCTCCCTCCAGACACCAAGAGGCATAGACAAAATCAAATTCTCCTTCCGGAAGGTTGGGGATGTCGAAGGATTCCGAATGGATTCCCGATGAACGGGACACTTGCCGGATCAAATGCCAGGTATCCCCATCCAGGGCGAGTTCCATGAAACCGGTTAATCCGGAAGGTTGTAACTGTACCGAAATGAGATCATCGGGAATATCCGCGCCTAGAATTGTTACCTTAACTACGTAGACATTCATGTTGATCTGCGAACCGCCGGGGATGATATAACCGCCATACTGCGTTTTGTAGCATTCCCAGCCATTGTGTGTTCCCCGCACGTATCCTGCTAGCGGAGAGGAATCGTAACTCACCATGATATAATTATTTCCAGACGAAGTGATTGATCCTCCACTTCGTGAGAAAGTGCAAGGTTTTACATTGCAGGTGCCACAATCCGCCAGGTCATAATACCATATTTGCCATTGCCCATCCTTATAAACTTGTGAGACCAATTCATACTTAATCACCCGGTCAGATTGTGATGAGTAAGAGTCCAGATAAACGCTTTGTCCCAATTCGGTTTGCGCGATGACAGCCGAATTACGTTTCGCCCATAAAACATATCGTCCAGGAGTCTCGCATTCCGGAGGCGGAGGACAAGATTGACCAGACATAATGGAGAGTGAGAGGAGGATCAGGCATCCTGGAATCGATACAAACCGTATGGTGATTCTAAATTTTGACTTCGATATTGCGTTTTGCATGATTACACACCCCCTTTTCACTGGGATCCCCCACTCTTTCGTTTCCGCGCGGCTTCCAGGGCTTCTTTCATTCTTTCTTCTTGGGTCATATTCCGAAAACGTTCCCGCCGCATCCTATTTTCATCGGCCATGCGTTGATACTCCATGGATTTGTAGATATTTTCCTCCATCCGTTTTGCTTTTTCAAGACACTCTTTTTGTTCAGGCGTCGGATTGGGTGGTATCCAATCATATAGCTGTTGAAGAATGGACAAGGATTCATTATATTCACCTGACATCCCTTTGTATTTCGCTTTTAGGCGGAGGGCATGAAAAATGATTTCGTCATAGGGTGCATTCTCTAAAAGATGATCCAACAACGCCAAAGCACTTCCGATATCTCCACCCTCTACATTGTTGGAAGAAGCCAGGTACACGATTTTGCTCATCATGGCGCTGGCTCCAGTGATCGTATGCGGGTAATAATCCTCGATGATCTCATCCCAGATTTTTACCGCGTTCGGCCAATCGAATTTCCACGAGAGACTATGCGCATGCAGTTCAAGAACATGGGCATACAGGTCGGAGGGCATTTTGGCCTTCATTTTCGTATTGCTTTGGACTTCCGCATTCAACTTAGACCGGATTTCTGGATTGGTGAACATAAGGTTATCGAGAAGAAATGCGGTGACCTCTACGATCTTGTAACGCAAATCCGCGTACCGTTCGAAATAGTATGCAATGCGTAGAATACGGCCGAGGACGTGTCCTAAGTCTTCTTGATTACGTTCTTGAAAGATGCGTAGCCATTCCCGGGCTTGATCGTAATTCTTGCCTTCATTAAATAAAGCCCAAGCAATGAAAAGAGGGATATCCTTATATACTGGATCACCAGTGTTGGCTTCCCGCAAGGCGGATTCAATCGATTGGAAACGGGCAATGCCTTCCTCATAATTATCATCTGTAATCAAACAGATTGCGTGTGACAATTCTAATAAATACGGATTTTTGTCATTGAAGATCAGGTTGGGAAACACATCTTGTACAGCTCGAAAATCAGGATCGTCCTTCCGGGCGAAAAGTAGTATCGTCATGAATACGCTCAGATCTTCCCGTCGTCCCCGATAATCCAGGTAGGAAGGCGTATCCACACACCGGTTGAACTCTTCAATGGCTCTTTCCCGGTTTCGTCCGGTGGCGGTCATGCAATCCAGGTAGGATTGTAGCGATTGGGGCCATTTTTCCTGGATCGCAGTTTCAAAGAGAGTTTTGGCTTCATTCCAACGGCCAATCCGTGCCAAGATGTTTGCCTTGACCAGGGCCAGATCTTGGTAAATTTTCATATTCTTCCCTATCAGGTTGGAGATTTGTTGGTCAAGGCTGTTTATGAGTTCTTCCGGTGTGGGGCTCAGATGGACAAAATTGACAAGGTCTTGCGCGGCCTTAACGAGGACTTCGGGATCACTTTCTTGTTGAAGCTTCAATCGATTCCGCTCAAAGCGGTCCTCTGCGGATAATTTGTTGACTTGTTGTTGATTTTCGCTTGCTTGGACAGTTGTGTGGTAACAAAGGACTGCTAGTAATAATAAAAACTTTTTGTTATACATTGAATGTACCCCCAGAATATTATTTCTGTAACATGACTCAAGTTATTTTTTTATACGCAATTCCAATACCATAATTCCAAAATTCAATAACTCTCTGAAAATAATGAACTAACATAATAATCCAACAATTTCAACCTTCAGAACTTAAGACATCACATGTCCCCTGAATCCATGCATAATGGCTTTCTTTTCTTTAAATCAAAGAAAATCAATGGATAATCCCGGGGACATTTTATGTCCCGTGCGGGACATTCAATGTCTTTCGATCAATCGGTTTCCATCAAGCCATGTTTTTTGAGCAACCGGTTGACGTGACGCCGCGTGCACCGGAGTTCTGTTGCCAACTTTCCCCGGTCCATGCCAGGTTTTCGTAGCAGCCATTGCAAATACTGTTTCTCCGCTTTTTCCTTGATTTCTTCCAATGTGATTTGCCCGGGATTCACGCTTTTCAACTCGATAACCCCGGGATGCTGTTCCAGCAATTTCGGCATGTTGCGCAGCACAAAGGATGCGATGTTGTCACCCGCCGCTTCCTTCAACAGTCGTTGCCGTTGGAACTGGAACCGGTCACATGACCAACAATTCTTGATCTTTTCGACAAAATCCGGCGCGGGGAGTGTTTCAAGCGGCTGCCAGCAGGGAACGGGGGGGTCTTCCTCCCCTCGCGTTCGGCAACCGGGTTTAACCGAAGCAAATGAGAACCGGGAGTAGACACGAATCAAATCTCCAGCATCGATTTCTCCAGAAAAATCTTGCATAAAACATCGGTTCACGACGGTTTTCAGTTCGCGCACGTTTCCCGGCCAGGGATATTCACACAACACTCGCAGGGCTTCCCTGGTGAATTTCAAACTGGATCCACGAGATGAAGAATCGGTAAAATAATCAATCAGCACGGGGATATCCTCAACCCGTTCGCGGAGGGGAGGAAGGTGGATTTCGTGTTGAGCGATACGGTAGTACAAATCCTCGCGGAAGCGGCCTTCCGCGGCCAGCCGTTCCAGGTTCTGGTTGGTGGCGAACACAAAGCGCTTGATGTCGGTTGCTTCCGCATGCGGTGAACCTACCCGGTAAAACATGTTTTCCTCCAACACGGAAAGCAATTTCGCCTGGAAGGCTTTAGACGTATGCCCGATTTCATTCAAAAACAGCGTCCCCCGGCGGGCTTGGTGAAAGAAGCCTTTGCGGGATTTTTCCGCTCCCGTGAAGGCGCCTTGGATATGACCAAACAGTTCCCTCTCCACCAATCCTCGCGCCACGGCGGAGCAATTGACCAGAACAAACGCCCCGCCTTCCGCCCCCACGGATGTTTGGTGGATGAGCCGCGCCACCAGGTCCTTGCCGGTGCCTGTCTCTCCCGTGACCAGAACCGTGAGGTGACTCTCGGCCAGTTGGGAAATTTGATTGATTCGGTCACGGACATCCACCATCGCGCGGCTGGTTCCCACGAGCCGAAGTGGTTCTCCGTGGATTCGTTGGCGTTTCATGGCCGTGCGCGCCCGGGACCGGATCCCCCCAAAGTGGCTCTCGGGGCGGAACTCATTATTACCCCATAATTTACGATCAAATATCTTTATTTATACTATATCAAGATGATGATTATTTTGTCAACATATAAAAAATTTGGATTAACCGGGGAGTGTGTACCGAACTGGGGAAAAGGTGTCCCTTCCATGCCATCATCCCGGAGTGAAGTGGATCGATTTTACTTCATGATGTACGCACTTCCCGGATGAACCCCATTTCATTCCCTATATGGAACCAAGCCCCTTTTCCTAAAAATCCCAAAAAATGGATTGACAAAAAGTTAGATTCAGTGCAATATAGCCATATACAAATGCAGTTGGTTGAGGGATCTTGGACTTGACGGAACCGTCCGCGAAGCGTGGGAATGCCGCGATGGCGGGTCCGGGTGGACAAAACCCTGAATTTTCCTGCGTTTCTGTGTTTTCACTTCCCTCATCCCCAACATGTCATCCAATGGTATGAAATCCCGCGATTTTCAAGCGGGCGGACGGATTCCGGCGGGGCGCCGCATTCCTGGCCATCCAGCATGAACCCCGGCGGACCGCGTCCGTACCGAAGCCGAACCGATTGGATGGTTTGTGTGAAGGGATTTTTGTCTGGTTGACCTCGGATTTCCATCGGTTCATCGAGCCGCCGGTCCTTGTCCTCCATTTTGCCTGGCCAAGGACCGGCGGGTGGATCCATTCCAAACGAAGGCAAGGAGAGTGGAACGATGGATGAGTCGAACACCAACCTGCAAGAAAATCCCGGGGAGGATATCCGCAACAAGGGTTCCTCCCGTGGAACCGGCTGGGGGATCCTCTGGGTGATGCTGATCGGATTTGGCGGCGTCGCGTATTACATCGACGCGCGGTTGACCTCGCTGGAAAGCCGGGTGTTGTCCCAGACCGGTGATGTATCCAAGCAAACCGAAAACACGCTGCAAGCCATTCAAAACGCGCGCAAGGATATTTTGGGCAACCGGGCGGAAAGCGCCGAGTTCGCCCAGAAATTCTCCACCACCCTGACGGATATGTCGGCCCTGGTGACCCAATCCGTCCAGGCGTTCACCCGGCAAACCTCCGAACTGACTCAGGCGATCGAAGCGCAGGACCAAAATCAGAAGGACGCCCTCCAGACGCTGGCCGCCACCCTGGCGCAGGACACCGCGGCGACCCGCGAGGCCGCTGTGCAGGCCAAGGACCAGGTCCAGGCGGTGGACCAACAGCTGGCGGCGCTGGCCCGGCGGGTGGAACAAAACGGCCAGGACCTGCGGGCCGGCGTGCAGCAGCTCAGCCAGGATTTCATGGCGGGCCTCACCTCGATGAGCGAGTGGAGCCAGCAGGCGAACCTGGCCCTCAGCAGCCGTCTGGACGAACAGGCGAAAACCCTGAACACGCAACTGACCGCCTTGCGGGAAGATTCGCGGCGCAGCCTCGACAATATCGAGACCCAGCTGGCGGGAATCTCCACGGATACGCAAAGCGGCCGGACGATGTTGGAAACGCTCGCCCACGAGGGTCTGGCGCAGATCACGGGAATTCTGGACGGATACGCGGAAAGCCAGCGGATCGATACCCAAGGCGTGGAAACCGCGTTGGGCAACCAGGTGGACGCGTTGATGGATACCTTGCACGCCGGCCAGATGGATCAAAAGACATTCCTGACTGATTGGCAAACGCGGATCGACGGGCAGATCCAAGCGTTGGCGGATGATACTCAGTTCGGTTTCGCGGGCGGGAAGGAGTCCGTGGAAATCCTCCGGAACGATATCCGGGAAATGGAGTATGCGCTTAGCGGACGTACGGAAGATCTGTGGCTCGAATTGGCCGCCCTGAAACAAATCCCGGCGCAACCGGCGGAGCCCAACCGGGAAACCCTGGCCGCGGGGATGGAATCCCTGAGCCAGTCACTCGCCGGCTTGGCGGACGCCGTAGCCGACACGCGGTCCCTGGCCGCTTCGTCCCGGGAAATGATTCAACAATGGATCAGCACCGAATCCCGGCGGGATCAGGACTTCGCCGCCGCCTTGGAAATTCAGACCCAGACGCGGCTGGCCATGGAGAGCGCCCGGAATCAGCTCGGAGACTTGGGGCAACGGGTGGAGGGGATCCATGGAGATCTCGCGAAACAATTGAACACGGTGCAGGAAACCCTGGCCGCGCAATCCGTGACGGAGGGAACGGAACGGGAGGAATACAGTAACACGATCAAAGGCCTGCAAACGCTGAGCGGGGAGATCCAAACCCTGCATGGCGCCCTGAAAACCGGAATCGAGGCGGCCCGGAGCCAAGCCGCGGCGTGGATGGAAAATCCCGAATCGGAAGAGGCGCGCGCGGCGTTTCAAACCATCCTGGATGATATGGCCAAATCCATTCAAGCCACCCAAGACCAGGTGGAGGCCATCCAGAAGGAAATCTCCAGCCTGGCCGCTCAATTGACTCCGGCCGGAGCGGAACCGATCGGCATGGCGCCGGTCCCCGCCACGCAAGAAGCGAGTCCATAACCTGCCTGTCTGAGGTTATTGATGGAGAGGCCAGGCCTGCCCCTGGCCTTTTTTTTGGCGCATCCGATGTGTGTGCACATTTTCCATAAGGGAGATTCGTTGCCAATAGATCAGACCGGAAAGAACCACTCCCTATATCCCCTCTTCCTCCAGGGTAGAGAAAAGTAATCAATTCCCTCACTCCCTGGGGTGATCTTAACTCACAAGTATAAGTGGATGGATTAGCGTGTCAGCACGTAATCCCTCAAATCCGCAACCTCCCTTTTCGTCTCTCTCTCCCAGAGGGAGAGGGGTGTACCCAGCGCCAATTATCCTCCCAAGGCTAAAGCCCTGGGCGAGGTTCTATTGAGTAAAAATACCAAGATGGAACCGATTGCGCGGAGAGCCGTTTTTTCGCTCTTTCAGGGCTTTCCCTCACCCTGGCCCTCTGCCAGAGGGAGAGGGAATTATTGCTTTACGCTCTTTCCGAACGACCCTCACCCTGGCCCACTGCCAGAGAGAGAGGGCATATGGGGGGGTTGGTTTTCATCGATCCCTTTGGAGAGATGCGAACCGGCGATCTGAAAAAAAGTACGCACTAGCCGGATGAGCCGATAAAATGACTTTTTGCCGCTTCGTCATTTCTAAGCCAGTCCCTTCACATGTTTTCCACCACCCGCTTCATCTCCTCCTCGGTTTGATAGAAATGCGGAGTGAGGCGGATGCGGCCCTCCCGCTCCACCGCCCAGATGTCGCGTCCCAGCAACTCGTTCACCACGGACGCGGACGGCCGCGTGGGATGGGTGAAGCAAACGATCCCGGACCACTCGCCTTCGCCCCGGGGTGAGTGGCAGCGGTATCCCTTGCGTGTCAGGCCGTCCACCAAAATATCGGTCAGCAGGCGCACGCGATCCCGCACGTTTTCAAGGCCCGCCTCGAGCAGCAGATTCACCGACACTCCCATCCCCGCCAACGGCAGGGTTGCGGGCGTGCCGTATTCGAACCGCTTCGCGTGCCCGGGGAGCGTGTAATTGTATTCTGTATAGGGCGTCCAGCGTGCCACGCTGGACGCTCCCGCGCAGGACACTTCCAGCGTCTCCAGGCGTTCCCGCGCGCAATAGAAGAATCCCGCGCCTTGCGGCCCCAGCAGCCATTTCTGCCCGCCGCCCGCCGCGAAATCCACTTTCCAGCGCCACAAATCGAGAGGGAACACTCCCATGCCCTGGATCAAGTCCACCAGGAAAAGCACGCCCCGCTCGCGGCACAGGCTTCCCACCGCCTCCAGGTCGAAACGGAATCCGCTGGCGAATTCCACGAAGCTGAGGGTCACGAGGCGCGTGGTGGGCGTCAGGGCTTGCGCAAGGGCCTCCAAACTCACCCGCTCCTCCACGGGCTCGATGAGGTGCAATTCCACTCCCCGGCTCATTAGGCGCATCCAGGGATAGATGTTGGCCGGGTATTCGCGGTTGATCGACACCACCCGGTCGCCCGGCCGCCACGGCAGGCCGTTGGCGACCCAGTTGAGACCCTCGGTGGTGTTGCGCGAGAGGGCGACTTCATCCGGCGTCACGTTGAGCATGCGCGCCACCGCTTCCCGGCAGTCCTTGAGCCTGGCCATGGCGCGGCTGTAACTCTCCGGTGAAAGGGCCCGGTTGTCTTCCACCATTTGATGCAGGGCTTCAGAACATCGCCGGGGAAGCGGCGAAACGCCGGCATGGTTGAGATACACAAAACCCGGCCGGGGCGGCTCGAATTCGTCACGGTAAAGGGACAGGTTCATGGGTACGCTTTCACACACGTTCGCGAAGACCTGTAAGCCGGAATTCCGAGTACGCAAAACGAGGCCATTTTTCCCGCCGCGCCACTCGTCTCACGCCAGCGGGAGATCTTCTGCCGGAGAATCCATCGGCGGCTTGGAAAATAGGCAGTGCCGGCCCACGGTCCTTGATCGGTTTCGCCTATATGATCTCTACCTCGAGATCCAGAAAAGGGGAAGGGGATGCCGTGGCGGGTTCATCCGCCAGGGGGGGAGTCACGGTATGCAAAGTGTTGTCAGCAGGGAGGGATGACCATTCCAGGATCGGGCTTCATTTGGGCGGCACGGGAAAGTCATTGGTGGTTATCCGGTAAATTTCCAAATTATCGAACTGGACGGATAAGTTCCCTTCCGGATTGGGATTGACAGCTTGAATCACCGGGACAATCGCCCGGCGCTCACTTTTGTAGAATGCTTCCAGACTCGCAAAATGATTCACGAAACGGGCAGCGTTTTGCAGCAGATTCAGGCCGATGGAGCCATTGACGTTGGCGCCGGCCAGGGTATCGGCCGCGTCGGCATCGAGCGCCCCCAACGCCAGGGATACATTCGCATCGGAGACCCAGGCGTTGACCCGCAAGAAGGCATAATCCGATTCGATGACATACGGCGGGCCAAACAGAGTCACGCCTTCTCCAGCATCCAACGAAACCACCAAACCGAAACCATCGGTGAAGCGTTCGCTTCCGGCCGGGATGCTAAGGGGACGGAAAAATACTTCCCCCAAATTGTATTCCCCGGGCCGCCCGGGAGGAAATATCAACAGATGGTTTCCCGCTGGAGTGGATTCATTGAAGTGGTACGTGACACCGGGAGAGGTATTCGGCTGGGGTGGAGGAGTATTCGTGGGCGTCGGCAAAGAAAACGGGGGTGGAGTAGCCGTTGGCTGGGAAGATTCCCGCAGCAGGGGACGAAAGAAAAGATCATCGAGGGAATAGGCCTGGTGGTTGACATCTTTCCGGTAGTACACAGCCACCCCGCGGGTTTGGGGGGGCAATGATAATTGATATTTCAGCTCGGCCCATTCCAATGCCGGGGTGGAGATGTGTTCCTGTTTCCAGCGGCTGATTTCAAATCCCAAACGGTCAAGGAAGCGGACTTCAATCCAGCACTCGTTAGGGGAATACTCCGTGTACCGCCAGCCGCCCACCAGGGCGTCCAGAAGGCCTTGATCGATCAAATCCGCGTATTTACTTAAATCAATATTTTGCAGCAAATAACTCACTTGTTCAAGAAAGGGTAATTCGAAACTGTACGTACCCGTATGGGAAGGGGGATATGCGGTAACAACCACGCTTAAAGAATTCCACCAGATCAGTTCTTCCTCGGCCCCCGGATTCTTGAGGAGGTTGTCACCCAGGGGGTGATTCGGATCGAAAACGGGGGTGGGCTGAGTGGAGGGCGGAGTGCCCGTGGGAAGCGGAGAATCTGGTAGAAGGAGACGGAAAAAAAGGTCGTCCAATAAATACGGCTGCTTGTTGATGTCTTTCCTGAAATAGACGTCCAGGGACCGGGTTTGGGGAGGCAAAGTGATTTGAAATTTCAGCTCGGCCCATTCCAGCGCCGGGGGAGTGATGTTTTCCTGCTTCCAGCGGCTGATTTCAAATCCCACACTATCGAAGAAGCGAACCTCGATCCAAAAATCGTTGGGGGAAAACTCCGTATAGCACCATCCCCCCATCAAAGCTTGCAGGCCGCCGCTGTCGATTTTTCCGGCGTAGTCACTCACTTCAACATGTTGAAGCAAGTATCCGGGATCCAGAAAGGGAAATTGGAAGTTGTAGGTTCCTTCGTGCGCTGGCGGATATTGCAAAACCACCACGCTGATATGATTCCACCATAGCAGTCCTTCTTCCGCTCCCGGATTTTTGAACAGGTTGTTTCCCAGGGTTTGAGCCAGTGTGGGGGTGGCAAACAAGGAGTAAAGAATGAACATCCGTAATTTGGTAACCATTACGGGGTACTCCTTCCATAAACATAAATACGGTTCATCGGGCCAGTGCATACTTTTTTCAGATCGCCGGATCGAATTGCTTCGAAAGAATCGATGAAAACCCCCCCATAACGCACTCCCTCTAGGAGAGGGCCAGGGTGAGGGTATTGTTGTTGGGGAGGACCTGGGTGTCCGCCCTCATCCCGGAGAGAAGGGGGTCGATTTTGCCTCAGGATGTGCGCACTTCGCGGATGAACCAAAAAATAGATATCGCATATATATTCAGAAAGAAAATCGATTCACAACATGCATATCCCTTCCCCTCCTGTACGATTTTCATGATGTATTGTCCCGTTCCCGGAGGAAGCAGAGTCATCATTCAAAGATGCCATTCGGGATCCTCCCCAGGAATTCCATGAATGAGTATTTTGGAAGGGAGCCCGATTTATAAGACGGAGCGGCAAAAAGTCACCTGATGGTGGTGCAGACATTTTGTCTGCACGAAATAGGATTGCAGGCAGGATGCCTGCACCACAATATATAGAACATATCCGTTGCATTTTCACTTTT
>JBHGBC010000092.1:0-23330 GCA_041946805.1 bacterium | reverse complement strand
TCCTGGCGTTCCTGGCGATCAACCTCATCAGTTATCTTTGTTTTTGGTTGTTGATGGGATTGGTGAATTCGCAGCGGTTGAATGAGTATGTGGAGTACCTCGATCTCCTCCTGCAACTGCCGTTTGTGTTAAATCTGATTGGGCTTTTTTTGTTGATTTTCTTTGTGGCGGGACTGCGCGGGCACGTCCCCCCGGTCCCTTTGGGCGGGGATGGGATTCCGTCATCGGCGCCGGTCCCGTTGACTCCCCAGGAACGCCGCTCCATCCTGCAAATCCGCGAATGGACCTTTCTCATCGAAGCCATGGCCTGCAATTTCGTGGCCGTTACCGCCGTTTGGTTTTGGTACAATACCCTCCCTCCCGAAGCATATTTGACACAAGATTTCAATCCCTTGGTGATGTTCTGTTATGTGCAATTTGTGGTTATGTTTTTGTATTTCCCCATCAAGGATTCCTTTCAGGGAAGCAGTCTGGGCAAGTGGTTGACCGGATTGCGGGTGATCGATCTCGCAACCGGCCGGCCGGCCGGCTTCGGGCAAACGTTTCTCCGCAACTGGATTTTCGCCATCCCCTATATGGCCTTGGTCGAACTTCTCTGCGCCAACATCCGCGCGGACAAGCGGCGCTTGGGCGATCTGATGGCGAACACGGCCGTCATCCGGGAACCCGCGGCGCCTTCCAGATCCCCGGCGGATTGAGGTGAGAAAATTGGAGTTATATCCGTAAGACCGCGGTTCCCGTTTGAAAACCGGCCCTGCCCGGGGGAAACACTCTCCGCCCTGGCATTTCCCCCTGTTCCGCGGTAAACCATCTACAATTCAAACCGATTGCGTCAAGGAGCCATGCCGATGAAATATCGCGCCGGATTATTGATATGGTCCCTATGGTTATGCGGGGTATCCGGTTTGGTGGCCGCGCAGCCCTTGGAAGGCACCGCGCCACTGACCGAGGAGGGAGACTTCGCCGCGCGCATGGTCACGGGCATCGATCAATACCTGCTGCGCCTCACGGAGGAAACCGCCGCCAACCGTGCCCGCCAATGGCAGCGTGACTTTTCATCCCCGGAAAAGTACGGCGGCTCCCTGGAACCGTGCCGGAAGCAACTCCGCGCCATCCTGGGCGTTGTGGATGAGCGCGATCCGGTCCGCGCCGAGCTGGTCCGCCCCATGGTGGTTTCCGATTCCGATTCCTCCCATCTCAACGCGATTGCAGTTGCCGAGGGAGCGAACTACACCGTCTATTCCATCCGCTGGACGGTTTTCCGCGGCGTGCAGGGGGAAGGACTGTTGCTGGAACCTCGCGGCCGGCCCCGGGCCAATGTCGTGGCGCTGCCGGATTGCGATTGGACGCCGGAAATGCTGTGCGGGCTTATGCCCGGCATACCCGAAGCCGCCCAATTCGCCCGGCGCCTGGCCGATAACGGCTGCCGGGTGGTTGTTCCGTGTTTGATCGGCCGGAGCCCGGAGGGCAGCGGGATTCCCGGAGGCCGTCCCAGCCGCCTGCCCAAGCGGGAATTTTTGTGGCGCGCGTTTTACGAAATGGGCCGCACGATGGCGGGTTATGAAATGCAGAAAACCATGGCGGTGATGGATTGGTTCGCCGCCATGGATTCATCCACGCCCATCGGCCTCTTCGGATACGGGGAAGGAGGGATGATCGCGTTTTACACGTCGGCCGTGGATGCCCGCGTCCGCGCCACGGCGGTTTCCGGATATTATCAGCCGCGCGAGGGCCTTTGGGAGGAACCGATCTACCGCAACACCTGGTCGTTGCTGACACAGTTCGGCGACGCGGAGACCGCCGGCCTGGTCGCGCCGCGCCCGTTGATCATCGAAAGCGGCGCGTATCCCCAGGTGGTCCATCCCACTCCGGGAGATCCCCAGCCGGACGGCACCGCGCCGGGCGAGTTGAGAATTCCCGATCCGGATCAGGTAAAACACGAAGTGGCCCGGGCGCGCGAATGGGTGAAGGATATGCAACCGGCCGCCCGGATTCATTGGGTGGAAGGCCGGCCGGACGAAATCGGGAAAGAGGAAACGCTGACTTTATTTCTGCGCGAGTTGGGCATCGAGGAGCCACTCCGCGTGGAGGGCCGTCCACCCCGGATCCCGCGGCCGGGAGTGAATCCGGAAGAGCGCGCGCGGCGGCAGTACGCCCAATTGTATGAAGACGGCCAGGCCCTGACCCGGGACAGCGAGTTTGTGCGAGAAAAATTCTGGGCCGCGGCCGACCGGTCGAGCCGGGACGCCTTTGTCAAAAGCAGCGCGTGGTACCGGGAGTATTTCAAGAATGAAATCATCGGCCAGCTGCCGGAACCTTCCTTGCCCCCCAATCCCCGTACCCGGAAGACCTATGACACTCCGGCGTTCACCGGCTACGAGGTGATACTGGATGTATATCCCGGGGTTTTCGCGTATGGCATTTTGTTATTGCCCAAGGACATCCAACCCGGCGAAAAACGTCCCGTGGTGGTCTGCCAGCACGGATTGGAGGGACGGCCCAGCGATGTGGCCGACCCGGATCACGAGAATCCCTATTATCATCAATTCGCCTGCCGCCTGGCCGAGCAGGGTTTCATCACGTACGCGCCGCAAAATCCATACATCGGCGGAAACACCTTCCGGCAGGCGTTGCGCAAGGCCCAACCGCTGAAACTGACATTGTATTCCTTCATCCAGCGGCAGCATGCAGTCACCGTGAACTGGCTGGCCACACTGCCCGTTGTGGATGCCGGCCGCATCGGCTTTTATGGTCTCAGTTATGGGGGAAAAACCGCCATGCGCATTCCCGCCGTGCTGCCCCAGTACTGTCTTTCCATCTGTTCAGCGGATTACAACGAATGGATCTGGAAGAACAACGACGCCCGTTTTCAATATGGCTATCTCTGGACGGGCGAATACGACATGCCGGAATTCAACCTGGGCAACACGTTCAATTACGCCGAACTCAGTTGGTTGATTTTCCCCCGCCCCTTCATGGTGGAGCGGGGCCACGACGACGGCGTCGCGCCCGACGACTGGGTCGCCTACGAGTACGCGAACACCCGCCGCCTCTATGTCAAAATGGGTCTCGCGGACCGGACCGAGATTGAATTCTTCGACGGCCCGCACAGCATCCACGGCGTGGGGACGTTCCAATTCTTGCATAAGCACCTAGCCGGGCCGGGGCGGTGAAGGGAATGGGCCGCGCGGGATCCAAAAAAACAGGGCGGCCGGCCGGCCGCCCCGCGTGTCTTTCTGATCGATGTTTCTTCTATGTGCTGCGGCGGGAGCGCGGGAAGATCCGGCTGCCCTTGGCTTGGGCCGGCCCGTGCACATCGGCCGTGCCGGGATCCATGTTCCGCTTGCCCTTGCGTATTCCCCCGGTGATGTATTCCAAGAATGGTTGCCATTTGAGGACATTAACCGTGTGATTATACGCTTTTTTTACGAACGATATCCATTCGCTTCCCGTAGTCAGCGAAAACAGGAAGAGGGCGAGAATCACAAACCAGAACAGAATCCATTCGAAGTCCATCATGGCGGTTGCCTCCTTGGCCACATTCATCCCTCTCTCTACCCAGTATATCATATAATCCGGGCCCGGGGAAAATAAAAACAGCGCGATGCTGCTGAAGTCATGGGATCAAATGTCCCGCGCCGGGCCTAGGCTTGGAACGTACAGGAGATCAACCGATGTGCGCGCCGGACATCTTCACCTGCCGGACTTGCGGAAAGCCGTTGCCGGAAGGGCGGAAGACCTCCACGTTTCCCTTCTGCGGCAAACGGTGTAAAATGATCGATCTGGGACGCTGGTTTACAGGAGCACACCGCATCAGTGAACCTCTCGTGTTGGATGAAGAAGATTCCCCCCCTGAGAACCGGGTTGAGCCGGAATGACTGGCTGGCCTGCGGATTATCCGGATTGGCATTGGCCCTCGTATTTCCCCCCTGGAATGTGACCCCGTTGCTCGGCGTGGCGCTGGTCCCTTTTTTGTGCCGTGTCCAGGCGGGATGCGCCGGGAGGAACGCGTGGCGGGGATTTTGCATGGGTTTGGTCTTTCACGCCGTCTTGTTGTATTGGCTGGGTTATGTGACGGTCATCGGGACGGTGTTGCTGTCCGTGGTGTTGGCGGGGTACATGGCCCTCCTCGCGGTGGTCACCGGGGAATGCCGCCGCTTCCGGGCCTGGGTTCCCCTGGCCGCGCTGGCGTGGGCGGGCGTGGAATATTTCCGCTCCCTCGGCCCCTTTTCGTTTGCCTGGGGATACCTGGGCCATGGATTGTATCCTTGGCGGGAAATGATTCAACTCGCCTTTTGGATTGGTGTCCCCGGGCTTTCGTTCTTGGTGATGGGATTCAACGCCGCGCTGGCGGCCGCTTGGGAGCATCTCCCATGGCCGCGAAAACCGGACTCGCTTGTTGTACGGGATTGGCGCCGGATACGCGTGGATGGAACCGCGTTGCTGGTGTTCACGGGGATCTTGCTGGGCAATTGGTTCCATGGCGAATCCGTGATGGCGCGCTATCAGAACCCCCCCGCCGGTTCGCTTGCCATCCGTGTGGCCGTGATCCAGGGGAATTACGAACAGGACCGCAAGGAAACGGCGTCCCTGGAGGAGACGCTGGCCGATTATTTGAATTTGTCCCGTCAGGCCTTGGCTGGCGCGCCCGATCTGATCATCTGGCCGGAAAGCACCATCACCTACCCGGTCAATTTCTGGCCCGAAGGCGTGGAGCAAATCCAACAATTTGTCGATCAAGCGAATATCGAATTGCTCGCGGGGACGGTGTGGGGCAATCCGACGGCGCAGAATACACTCATCTATTTGAATCAGGCCATTTTGTTCTCGCCCGGAAAGGCGATCGGACATCATGGCCGGGAAGTGGATCTTCACGAGTTGCCCTCCTACAGCAAAATGCATTTGGTTCCCTTCGGGGAATGGGTTCCCGGGGGGGAGCATTGGCCCTTTGCGATGATCGAAACCCTGATCGAAGAAGCGGGCGCGGGGATCTTCAAACCGGGGGACCGCCAGACCCTGTTCGTCACGCGCCAGGGAGCGCGCTTCGCGGTGGCGATCTGTTTTGAATCCACCTTGGCGTGGATGTGGCGGCAGGCGAAGAATCAGGGCGCCGATTTCGTCATCACCATCACCAACGACGCCTGGTACAAGCGCTCCGCCGGCTTGGAACAGCATTTTTCGCAGACGGTCTTCCGGGCCGTGGAAAACCGGATTCCCGCCGTCCGGGCGGCCAACACCGGCATCTCGGGTTTCATCGGCCCCACGGGGGAGATCCTGGCATGGCTGCCGCCCCACCAGGCGGGCTTTCTGACGCGGGAGTTGCGGCTCCCGCGGCCATGAAGCGATGGGATGCCGCAGGGAAATTCCAAGAGAGAGCGTAAAGTGCGGCCGTTTGCCTGCCTGGTTTTTGGTTTCCCGGGGATTAGCGGGATAAAATAAGGTAACGCGTCATTGTCGGAACCTTTGGGATCCCGGGCGGCTCAGGCAGTTCATCACAATCGAAATGTAAATTCATTCTTCGCATCCTGGTTTGCAAGGAGTGACCGCCATGCGTGTTCTGATATCCGGCGCGACGGGATTGATCGGTTCCGCCCTGTCCGCCTTTTTGCGAAACGAAGCCCATGAGGTGATCGTCTTGACACGGCGGGAAGCCAAACCGGGAGATCCCTCGATTCAATGGAATCCCGCGGACCGGATTCTCGACCGGGCCCGCCTGGAGGGATTCGACGCGGTGATTCATCTCGCGGGGGAGAATATCGCCAAACGCTGGACCGAAGACGCCCGGCGGCGTATCCGCGAGAGCCGGGTGGAGGGAACGCGCTTTCTGTGCGAAACGCTTGCCGGATTGGAACAGCCGCCCTGTGTCTTCATCGGCGCGTCCGCGATCGGGTATTACGGCAACCGGGGGGATGAAATCCTGACCGAATCCAGCGCGGCAGGCGCAGGGTTCCTGGCGGACCTTTGCCGGGAATGGGAAGCGGCGGCTGATCCGGTCCGGCGGCGGGGCTTGCGCGTGGTGCACGCGCGGCTGGGCATGGTGCTTTCTCCCCGGGGCGGCGCGCTGGGCGCGATGTTGATTCCGTTCAAACTGGGCCTGGGCGGTGTGATCGGCAGCGGGAAGCAATATATGAGTTGGATTGCCATCGATGACGCCGTGGGAGCACTAGGCCACATCCTGCGCGCTGAGAGTATTGAAGGACCGGTCAACGTCACCGCGCCCTATCCAGCCACCAACCGGGATTTCACCAAAACCGTGGGCAAGGTCCTGAACCGTCCGACGCTTTTTCCCTTGCCGGCCTTCGCGGCGCGGGCGGTCTTCGGCCCCATGGCGGAGGAAATGCTGCTGGGCGGCGCGCGGGTGATCCCCCAAAAGCTGCTGGACAGCGGGTACGTGTTTCAAACGCCCGCCTTGGAAGACGCGCTGCGGCATGTGCTGGGGAAATAACCGGTTATAATCCGCGCTGGGATTGAACGCCGTGTCATTCGGCGATTGCGGAATCATCATCCGCGGGTATCAACCCAGTAGAAATCGGAAAAAGAATTTGGTTTATCCGGTAAACGCGTACTGAATGAGGTAGAATCAATTCCATTCACTCCGGGATGAGGGCGGCCATCAAGGTCCTCCACTACAAAAAAAGCCCTCGCCCTCTCCCAGAGGGAGAGGGAATTTGGAGTGGTTCACTTGGGTCAGCCCGATTCGATACCCGTTACGCTTTCAGGAAGAAAATGTACTCCCCTACCGGAGGAAATAAGAATTGGGACTGGAGAATACTCCTTATGAGTCATCGTCCCGTGATGAAAATTCTGTTTACGTTCAACCATGCGCATGAACACAATCTATGGCGGCCGATCGATGACTCGGTCATGGGCGGCGTCTCTCAAACCCGGTTGCGGATCACGGAGGATGGTGTGGCCGTCTTTTCCGGGACAGTTTCCCTGGAGAACAACGGCGGTTTCGCGTCAATCCGATCCACGCCCCGGGAGATGAATCTGAGCGGATACCTCGGCATCGTCATCCGGGTGAAAGGAGACGGCAAAGCGTACAAACTGAATCTGAAAAACGATACCGATTTTGAAGGGATCTTGTATCAGCAGCGGTTTGCCACACGCGGCCGGGAGTGGGAAGTCATCCATCTGCCCTTTGAGGGCTTTGATCCCAAATTCCGGGGCCGGGTGTTGAGTGATGCCCCGCCGCTCGATGTCCGCAAAATCCAAACCTTCGGATTCATGATTTCCGATAAACAGGCCGGTCCCTTCACCCTGGAGATCGATTGGATCCAGGCCTACCAACGGATCGGCAATCACGGCGAATGAGAGGGAGGTGGGTCACTCACTCCGCGGCGATGACTTCCTGCCGTTGTGTGCCCAAATGTTCCACGCTGAGTTCGACGACATCGCCCGGTTTGAGGAACACCGGCGGATTCTTTCCCATCCCCACTCCGGGAGGCGTGCCCGTGCCCACCAGGTCTCCCGCTTCCAAGGTTAGGAATTGGCTGATGTAACTGAGCAGGAACACCACGGGATACACCATGGTGTTGGTATTGCCGGTTTGCATGCGCTGCCCGTTGACATCGAGGCGCATGGCCAAATTCTGCACGTTCGCGATTTCATCCGGTGTCACCAGCCAGGGACCGATGGGCGCGAAGGTGTCATGGCTTTTGCCTTTCACCCACTGGCCGCAGCGTTCCGCCTGGAATTCGCGCTCGCTGACGTCGTTGAGCACGGCGAATCCGGCGATGTGCCGCATCGCGTCCGCTTCCGCCACGTATTTCGACCGTCGGCCGATGATGAACGCCAACTCCACTTCCCAATCCGTTTTCTTCGAACCGCGGGGAATCTGGATGGGATCGTAAGGGCCGTTGTACGCCGTGACCGCCTTGGAAAAAATGACCGGTTCGGGGGGGACCTGGGAGTTGGATTCCTTGGCGTGATCGGCGTAGTTGAGGCCCACGCAGATGATCTTGCCGGGGCGGGCGATGGGCGCGCCCAGCCTCACGCCGGCGGGGGCCACGGGCAAGGACTGGGCGTGATCGTCGAGCCAGGCCCTCAGCTGGGCGATGCCATCGTCCTCGAAAAACGCGCCGTTATACTCTCGGGTGAACGATGAAACGTCGAGGATTTCTCCGGACGATGTCAACACGCCGGGTTTTTCATGCTGAGGTTCTCCAAAACGGACCAGTTTCATGGATGCCTCCGGATTTTCATTCTTCTCCACTGGATTTCCTCATCTACGTCAAAACCGAAAAACAGTATACTAGTATCGAACCAAGGTTTCATGGAAGACATTGACAGGCCATCACCTGTAGGAGCGGACCTGGGTGTCCGCCCCATAAGGAATTGGCGGTACAAAAACCGGAAATATGGAAAGAATCGGAATCGGGGCGGTCCCAGGTGTCCGCCCCGGTGTGAATAGCCGGTGGATTGCGCGGCGCATCAAGCCCGCCCTGCGGATTGCTGGAGTTTCGTGATGCCGTTGTTTCACTTGGCGTCGTGAAATCTGTCACTTCTTCTTCGGAGCGTCCTTGGGCGCCGCGTCGACATTCTTCAAATCCCCCAAGGCCCACTGGATGCCCAGCAACAAGTGCTCGAGAACGGGCGTATTTTCCAATTCCAGGCCCGCGCCGTTGCCGCCATGGCCGAGATTCGTGTAGAACACCCGGCCCTGTCCCCAGTTCTTGATCCAAGAAATGCCGGTGTCCAAGTCCCGGTCTTCGGTGGCGCGCGCCCGGGTCGCGGGATCGCTCATGTCCAAACTCATCAGAATCCGCTGCTTGCCGCGGGAATAGATGGGCGGTGTCGAGGCATACAATTCCGTGACGATCCGGAATCCCCGGTGGCCCTTGAAGGGAGCCGTCAGGGGATGATCCGGTTCGTCGATTTTGACCGCCCAGGCCCCGCGCTCGTCCCAGGGATGACCCCGGAACAGGTTGCCGAACATCTCCTGCGCTTCGGGCCAGTTTCGGAAGTTGTCCACCGCGCCGTGGATTCCAATCGCGCCCTTGCCTCCCTTGACGAAGTCCATGATGCTTTTACAGATTTCCGGCGTCGTCTCCGGGCTCACGGGCATATTCACGGTGCTGTTCAACAGAAACGCGTCGTATTGATTGAGAGTTCCGGGCAAAAAGACATTGATGTCCGTGCTGTAATCGACGCTGAAAGCGTCAGTCTTTTCGGCCATGACTTTCAATGCCCGGTTGACATAGGGTTCGCCCGGAGTGCGGAACTGGTCAGTTTGAATGTAAACCAGCAAGCGGCGGGGTTTCTCCGGCACGGCGGCCGCCTGGGCCGGCATATGGCTGATGATGGCCTTGGCCTGTTCATCGGAGATGTCCAATTCCTTGGGCAAATCGTTGGCCGCGAACGCGGGAATCGGGATAGAGGTGATTGACGCGGTGAAGACGAAACAGAATATGAATGCGTATGTATTCATGATGTTGATCTCCAATCGCATTGAGAGGTCCGATAACGGAGAAATGCATATCACGCCCTAACAAGGCTTCTCTCACCCTGCTCCTTTTCCAGAGAGATAGGGGACGGAAATGGGCCTTTCCATTTCGATCGAATGAACCTCGTTTGCGGAATCCCCAATGAAGCTATACTGATTGGCGGTATCAAGACACGAATTGACCATCAATCGATCCATTCGAAACCGCCCTTGATGGGAGGCTCGCCGCCACCCATCCTTCTTCCGGGACCCTCGGGCCCACTGGGCCTAACCGGGCCACCGGGACCTCCAGGCCCTCCGGGTCCGCCAAGTCCGCCCGGAGCACCGGGAGCACCCGGACCGCCCGGACCGCCCGGACCGCCCGGACCGCCCGGACCGCCGCGGCGGCCCCGCATGGGGATGCCCAATCGTTCCGCGGTTTCCTGGAACGCGTTGCGGCGGGCGTCAATGATGCCTTGTACCCGTTGCGCGGTTTTCGAGGCATTCTCGGCCTGGGCCGAATCCGCGATCGATTGGAGTTCGGCGATACCCTCCTCCAATTCCATACGCGCCTGGCGTCCTTTAAGCACCAGGACCTGATCGGCAATCACCGCCGCCGCCTTTTGGACCGCCTCCGATCGTTCTCGCATCTTTTCCATCAGGGCCCGAAAATCTTCGCGGGCATTAGGGCCGCCGGGCGCGCCGCCGGGTTCTCCCGGCGCCGGCAGGCCTTCCAAGGCCTGCTTGATGGCGGCCAGTTGTTCTTCCAACGCCGCGGCCGCCTTTCGGACCGCCTCGATATTCATCATTCCCGGGCCGCCGCGCATGCCGCCCGGACTGCGTCTTCCCAGGCTGGGATCCTCCTGGGCCTCCAGGCCGGGCCCCCGGTCCACCGGCTGCCCGAGCGCCGTCCAGGATAGGGACAATATGGTGAACATGATCAGGAGGGAAATTACACGTTGCTTCATGGTAGTGGCCTTTCTGTACCTGAGGTTCTTAATGTCTCGATTTCATATCATTGGCGTGGGGACTTCTTCAACCGTGACTATGCACTCCTTGGCAGGTGAATAAATATGGTTCCTCGCGCAAGCGCGTTCATTTTTTCTCAATTGTCCGGCTGGTTTACAATCGAATTGATCGATTTGAACCTCCCCAGAATCCCCTCTCCCTCTGAGAGAAGGTTAGGGTGAGGGAATTTTTGCAGGGGCGGACCTTGGTGTCCGCCCCTATCCTCAAGTGCATGGTATACCTTTTCACCATCATGTACGCACTTACCGGAAGAACCCTATACGGTTATTTCCGGAAGTTCCCAGCCCTTGCGGAAGTGGGGTTTGATAAACTCGTTGGCTTTCTCGTTGTTGGTGAAGCGCAGGTTTTCTCCATCCCAAAGCAACTTCTCGTTCGGAAAACGCCAACAAATTGTCCCGAGCAGCATCCATTCCGCGTAGGGTCCGGCGAGGCTGAAATTCGAACAGGGCGCCTTGCCGGTCTTGCAGCCCCGGATCCAGTCCTCGTAATGCCCGGGCGAACGCTCCAAGAGGATCGGCGGCTTCTGATAATCCTTCATTTTCGATTCGGGGATCAAGTGGACACTCTCGCCCCGGCCGCTGGTTCCCATGAATCCCTTCGTGCCGGCGAATATCTCGTTGAAACCGCTGACGTCCTCTTCAGTGAGACCTTCGGGCGGCTTGAAATTACTTGCCATCTTGCCTTCATACCAATAAATAGTCACCGGCGGCATTTTCCCCGAGGGGACATACGGATTGGGACGCTCCGGGAATTCGAACTTGCAGGAATAATGCGGGAAGGTGACGGGATTCACTTCATCGACCGCGGTGCACTCAACACTCGTTGGACTGCCGAGTTGGAGGGCCCAGTTGGCCGGCCCCAGTTGGTGGATGCCCCAATCGCCGATCATTTGCGTGCCATACTCCAAAAATCCCCGCCAGTTGCTCGGATGGATCTTGGAACTGTACGAGTGTTCCGCCGCCCGGCCCGTCCAGAGGTCCCAGTCCAGCGTATCCGGGATTTCCTCGGCGGGGGGCCATTCCGTAATCCCCCGCGAAAAGCCGCCGCTGCTCATGGAGTGGACTTCGGTGATGTCGCCGAGATCGCCCTTCCAGATCACTTCGCAGGCGATCCGCGTCGCGATCGCGGAGTAGCCCTGGTTGCCCATCTGCGTCACGGCCTTGTATTTTTGCGCGGCCTTGGTCAACAGCCGGGCCTCCCAAACGCTCTGGGTGAGCGGCTTTTGGCAATAAACGCCGATGCCCCGCTCCATGGCCCACAGCGCCACCGTGGCGTGCATGTGGTCCGGGATGGTGATCGTGAT
Organism: bacterium; assembly: GCA_041946805.1. Taxonomy (GTDB): domain Bacteria; phylum Hinthialibacterota; class Hinthialibacteria; order Hinthialibacterales; family Hinthialibacteraceae; genus JABLXU01. Next base: position 11,574 of record JBHGBC010000092.1, on the reverse strand, counting down.
CCCGTCAAGGTTCTTCTGCTCCTGGTCCAGCATCACGCGGAAATCGCGGTAGCGCTTGGCGTCCGGATAGCGCTCTCCCATCCGGTTCAGAAAGTTTTCATCGACGTCGCACAGCGCGTAAATGGTTTCGCTGCTGACCCCCCGGACATCGTTGCCTCCCTGCATCCCGCCGACGCCCACGCAGCCGAGGTTGAGCTTATCGCTCGGCGCGGGTTCGTTCGATCCCGCGAGTACGTTGCGGGGCACGATGGTGAAAGCGGCCAGGGCCGCCGCCGTGGTCATGAATTCCCGCCGGGATGCAAGCTGTCCTGTTTTTTGTTGTTGGATCATGGTTGTCCTTCTTTCGGATGGTTCCACCGGTGACCGCATTCTGATGTTCTAGAAAGTCCCATCGGTTTTTTAATTGGATTACTTTACAAGGCGTTCTTGATTCTCTCCGGCGTCATTGGGAGTTGCAGCAGCCGGGCGCCGGTGGCGTCGTGGACGGCGTTGGCGATCACGGCGCCCATGCCGATGACGGCCGGCTCCCCACCACCCTGGGGCGGCGCTTCGCGGTCCTCGATGACCACCGTTTCGATTTGCGGCAGCCAGGAGAAGCAGGGGATCTCGTACGTGTTGAAATTGAGATCCAGGATTTGGCCGCCCTTGAAATGAATCTCCTCGGTCAGCGCGTAGCCCAATCCCATCATGATGCAGCCTTCCATCTGCAGCCGCGCGCCTTCCGGATTGATGGACAATCCCATGTCCTGGGCGCAGACCACGCGTTTCACCTTCACCCGGCCGGTGGCTTTATCGACTTCGACTTCGGCCATATGGGCGACATACGTCCCTGAATCTATGCCCAGGGCGATGCCGAAACCGCGCCCGCTGGGGGCCTTGGCGGGCGTCCAGCCGAATTGTTCCGCCGCGGCGTTCAATACGCGGATCATGCGTTCGTCCTTCAGATTCTGGAGACGGAATTCGAGGGGATCCAGTCCGGCTTGGGAAGCCAGAATGTCGATATGCGATTCCCGGGCGAAGGTATTCGTGTTGTTGGCGGGGGCGCGCCACGCCCCGGTGCCGAACGGATGCGCGGAGCCCCGGCCGCTGGAACCGTAAACCGCGGTGCGATGGTGGGGGATGTCGTAGATATGTTCGGAGCCCCGTTGACCGGCGAAGTAGACGCCATAGTCCCAGAACGCCATCCGGCCGGAATCCGTGACGCCCGCCTTGATTTTGACGATCGCGGCCGGCCGGAACGTGTCGTGGAAAAATTCATCCTCGCGGGAATCGGACAACTGCACCGTCAGGCCGGTCAGTTTGGCGATCCGGGCCGCCTGCGACGCGTTGCGCGCGCGTTTCCCGCCGAATCCGCCTCCCACGAATGGAGTGATGACGCGCACCCGGTCCTCCGGCAGTTCCAGGATTTGGGCGGCCGCCTGCCGGACCGGGAAAGGCCCTTGGGTGGAGCACCACACCGTCGCACGATCCCCCTCGATTTGAATCGTGGTGGAGTGAGGTTCAATGGGGGCATGGGCGACATATCCATTCAGATACGTTTTTTCCACCACGAGGGAACTTTGTTTTTCTCCGGCGGCCAGGTCGCCCCCTTGCGCGGCGGTATCGCCCTCCGAAGCCTGTTTCAACAGATGATCGAAGATGGTCTGATCATCCACCGCGGGTTCCGGCATATCGTATTGCGCTTGAATTTGCCGCAAGGCTTTTTCGGCCTGCTCGGGATCCTTCGCGAGAACCGCCACGAAGCCGCCGTCGCGGACCACGCGGACCCCCGCGATTTTCTCCGCCGCCGACGTGTCGAGGCTTCGCAATTGGGCTCCATGCGCGGGCGGGCGGAGGATTTTGGCGTACCACATGTCCGGCCGATGGATGTCGGCGGCATATTGGGCTTTTCCGGTCACCTTCGCCAGGGCGTCGGTGCGCGGGGCCGGCTGGCCGATGAGGTTGAATTGGGAAGCCGATTTCGGGACTGCTTTCTCTTTCAACCGCCGGGCAATCGTTTGGCCCTTGGTCAGTTGCGCGTAGGTCACACGGTGGTGTTCATTCGTGGAATCGAAGATGGTTCCCGCCTTGATCTTCAACCGGTCTTGGGGCGTCTTGAGTTGCTCCGCCGCCAATTCCAACAAAACACCCCGGGCTTCCGCGGCGGCGGCCCGGAGGGGCGGTCCGAAGAAACGGATCGTCCGGGACCCATGCGTCCCGCCGTCATACGGGCATAGACTGGTATCTCCCATCACCATGTCCACGGAATCCAGGGAAACATCCAGTTCATCGGCCAGCATCTGCGCCAGGGAGGTGACGATTCCTTGACCCAATTCCACTTTGCCTGTCATGCAGGTGACCCGGCCGTCTTCTCCGATTTTGAGAAACGCGTTGAAATCCTCGGGCAGTTCCTGTCCACCCCCGCGCCGCCGTTCCTGGGCGTCCGCCTCCTCCCCGGTGAAGAAAAGGATCACGAGGCCGCCCCCGAGCTGTTTCAGGAATTCCCGGCGGTTGGGAGTGAAGTCATTCATTGAATCATGGAAATCGAACTCTGCCGCACGGATTTGTTCGTTCATTGGTTTTTCCCTCCCTTCATTTCGAGGCCGGCCGCTTGGATGGCCTGCACGATCCGGGCGTGGGATCCACAACGGCACAGGTTGTTGTCCATGTGATCGAGGATCTCCTCGCGGCTGGGGGTTGGATTCTTCGCCAGGAGCGTGTAGGCGGTCAGGATCATGCCCGGAGTGCAATAGCCGCATTGAAGGGCGTTGTGGGCGATGAACGCTTTCTGGAGAGGATGAAGAGATTCCTTTTCAGCCAGACCTTCAATCGTGATGACTTCCTTCCCTTCAATATCCTTTACGCGAGCCTGGCAAGACCGGACCGCCTCCCCGTTCACCAGCACCGTGCAGGCTCCACAATATCCCTCGCCGCAGCCGAATTTACTGCCGGTCAAGCCGAGATCGGTCCGCAAGAACCATAACAGGGTACGCTCATCCTCGACAGTCATTTGCCGGAGATCCCCATTGATGGTAAAGGAAATGTTCTTCTTCATGACGGCCTCCTCTGGGTATCCCTTGTGTCATTGAACGTGTGGGTCATGCGGGAGACAGACGGATTCTCCTGGATGGCCATTCCCAATTCACGATGCGCCGGAAATGCGTTCCTCATTTTTTCATAAAACCGCCCGGGGTTTCAAGACATTCCCGGTGTTTCGAATGGGGGGGGAGGGGATTCTGGAATTTCCTGCCAGTGCATCCGCGATGATGATAATTGTGCGATGCATGATCCCTCCCCCATGGTTGGATCCGGGGAGGGAGGCGTCCGCGCGGCGGTTGCGGGAATTCCTTATCCCAAAGAACAAGGGAGCATGAAGCCTTCTCTTACGATTGGGGGGGATGGATTGGAAATGTTAGGCCGGCCGGGTACTCCTGGATTGAAAGAACCAGGTAATAACAATAGATATGATCCGGAATCTTCCCCCCGCATGACCGGATGGGATTGAGCCGCATCGAGACGGCGGCGCGGTCATTTGCCGGATGCCTTTACTTGATCTCCACCAAGGCGAGTGTCCGGTCGTCTTCCATCTCGCCCGCGCACAGGGAATCAATGGACTGGAAGACTTGGTCCAAAAAATCGATCGCCCGCAGGCGGATTTTCTTTTGGACCAGTTTCGTGAAGCGGTCGTATCCCAGGATCTGGCCGTCTTTTCCCCGGATTTCCGGAAAGCCGTCCGTGTACAGGATGATCCGGTCGCCGGCCGCCAGTTCCATCCGCGTTTCGGTGGATTCGGCGGCGGCCCGGCTTGGGAAACCCACGGGAGGGATATGGGAGTGAATCCGTTCCAACGTTCCCTGTCCGTATTTCCAAACCAGCAAATCCGGATGGCCGGCGTTGCATACCGTCAAGGTGTGGGTGAACAAATTCACATCGGCGATGATGATCGTAAAGAAGATCTCCGCCTCGCCCAAGGTTTTATGAACGAAGCGCTGCAGGTGTTCGATGACATTGAAGGGAGGGCGGTCTTCGCAGAGCCGTGACACCAGTTCGATATGGACCAGGTTGGCCACCAGCGCCGCCGACACTCCATGGCCGCTGACATCGAACAAAGCCAGGGAGAGATGATCCTCCCCGTATTCATGCACGAGGAGCCGGTCGCCCCCGATCTCCAGGAGGGGTTCGAACCGGTAGTTCAAGCTATAACGGGCATGGTCGATGGGCTTGGGGAGGATGGCGTTTTGAATCCGGCCCGCCAGATGTAAATCCTCGTCCATTTCCTGCTGTTGTTCCTTGATTTTTTGTTCCAGCCGCGCGTTTTTCAAAACCCGGTGGATGACCTTCAGCACGTAATCGTAGTCGATGGGCTTGGTGATAAAATCCCGGGCTCCCACCTTCATGGCTTTCACGGCGTAATCGATGGTGCCGAAGGCCGTCATGATGACCACCGGGATGTCCAGGTTCTTTTGATGGAGTTTTTCCAGAAGCTCGAGCCCGCCCATGTGTGGCATGATCAGGTCGGTGAGGATGACGTCGGGCGTTTGGTCTTTCAGAATTTTAAACGCCTCCGCGCCATTCGTGGCGGAAAGCACGTCAAAACCTTCCAAGGCCATGAAATCACAAAGGTTCAGCCGGATGTCTTCCTCATCGTCCACGATCAACAGAATATCTTTACGAACCGCCGCTGGCTTGCGTTTGGCCATGATTCCCTCTCCGGCGCAGCAGGTTGTGGATCAATTGCAACAGGTTGTCCTGATCGTAGGGCTTCATCAGAATCGCGTCCGCGCCATATTGCAGGATTTTTTCCCGTGTGCCTTTCTGCGAGGAAGCGCTGACGACGATGACCGGCAATTGCGGATACATTTGCTTGACCTGGCGCAACACTTCCACTCCGTCGATACCGGGCAGTTGAATATCCAGCAGGATGAGATCCGGCGGCTCGGTTTTCACGTGGGCCAGGGCGGTTTCCCCCGAGGACCGGATGACGGGATTGAATCCCTCCAGATCCAGGAAATCGAACAAATTATCCGCCAGGTATTCTTCGTCATCCACAATCAGAATGGTGGCTTGCGGCATGGTCCGGTTCCTCCCGGGAGGCGGGCAGACTCATCCGGAAGGTGCTGCCCGCGCCTGCTTCACTCTCCACGGTCAGTGTTCCCCCGTGCAGGCCGATGAGTTCCTTGGCGATGGAAAGTCCCAGCCCCGAACCCCTGGCCATTTCCTGGGAATCCCGGCTCCGGAAAAAGCGGTCGAAGATGTGACCGCATTCCTCGGGATTCATCCCAATGCCGGTGTCCTGGACGGAAAGAATCACCCAATGGCGGTCCTGTTCAATTCGGATACAAACCTCCCCGCCTTCGGGAGTGTACTGGATGGCGTTGCCGACCAGCCCGCCCACCACCCGTTGTATCTTGCCGCCGTCGGCGAAGACCGCGTAGCGGCCTTCCAGTCCCCGGGCCTGGAGCGCAATGCTTCCGAAAGAGGAGGGAAAAATCATCTCCGAAAACCGTTCCATCCCGGGTGGGGAAACAGAAAGTATTTTCCACGTTTTCCGTTGCGCGGCGTTAAATCCCATGAGACGTTCGGGGAGCAGAAACATCAACTCATCTTTTCTTGTGGGCCAAAAGAAAACCGGATAAATCCCCGGTGCGAAAAGATCCATTTCATACTTGATCCATTGATTATTTCGAAACGGCTGAAAACCTCCAAGCGTCATCGTATCCGGATCTTTCCAGTACATGGACCCTATCGGCCGGCCGCGGTTCCCGCGGGTGGTCAAAAAATCGTTGGGACAAGGAATGTTTTGAATGGAATAGCCGTCATACCTGCTGATACTGGGTACACTTCCGCAGGCAATCCAGACGGTTCCCGCCGGGCTGAAGGTAATATCCCTTTGATCGGAATCCTCAACTCCATCCTGGGCCGTCCAATACCGCCAAAGATAATTGGTCTGGCCCAAGGCCGGGGAGGCCAATGCGAGACCGATGAGAAGGAGGCACTCCCAGGGTATGCGCATGATGAACGTATTAAATTATTAGGGAAATAAAAGAAAACCGAAACGATTTACTATACCATGTCCGGTGGAGATGGATCAACAGGAATTTTGGGTACATCCGGCTTCTGGTTTGTTTCGTCACGCGAGACCTATCCACGGCAGAATCAGCCGCAGGCCGGTCCAAATGATCAGCCCGCCGAGAATGTCAAACAGAAATCCGGCGCGGATCATCTTGGTGATGGGAACCAATCCCGATCCATAGACGATCGCGTTCGGGGGCGTCGAAACCGGCAGCATGAAACCCCAACTGGCCCCGAGCGTGGCCCCGAGCGCGGGTGGAACGGGATTGATGCCTCCGGCTTGGCACAGGGAGATCATGACGGGGATCACCATGTTGGCGGAGGCGGTGTTGGAGGTGGTTTCGCTCACCAGGATGGCGATGAAAACCGCCGCGCCCGTGATGCTCCAGCAGGAGCTGGCATGGCTGAGATTCAGCAGTCCCTGTCCGACCGCCTCGGCCAGTTTCGTCTCGAACATCAAGTTGCCCAGGGTCAGGCCGCCGCCGAAGAGCAGCAAGGTTCCCCAATCGATCTGGACCGCGTCCGGCCATTTGAGGGTGAATTCGCGTTTTTTCCAGTCGGTGGGCAAGAGAAACAGCAGAATCACGCCGATGAGCGAGGCGGCGGCTTCGGGGATCAAGCGATTGTACGTTTGGGAGACTAGGGAATCGGTTCCCGTGATCATCGCCAAAAATCCGGGCGTGATCCACAAGGTCACCATCACCCCGAACGCCGCGAGTGTGTTTTTTTGTCCGCGAGTCAAACACCCGAACCGGGCCACCGCCTCCCGGACGAATTCGTGGCTGCCTTCCACCTGTTCCACTTCCGGCCGGTGCATCCGGTAGAGCAGCGCGTAGAGGATGAAATAGACGGCCATCAGCATGGGCACGGAGAACAGCATCCATTGAAAGAACGGGATTTTGACATGCGCGAATTTCTCGATCATCGCGATGCCGATCAGATTGGGCGGCGTGCCCACCGGCGAGCCGATGCCCCCGGCCGACGCGGCGTAGGCGGTCATCAGCATCAGGCCCATCCCGTAGGACGAGGCTTTTGGGGTTCGTCGGGAATCCGGGTGACGGGATTGGATTTCGTTCAAGGCGGAGATCAAGCCCAGGCCGATCGGCAGCATCATGGCCGCCGTGGCGGTATTGCTGATCCACATCGAGATGCCGGCGGCGATGGCTCCGTAGACGAACAGCAGGCGCGCCGTGCTGTCGCCCACCCAGGCGATCGACATGATTTGGAAGGCGAAACGCTGATCCAGGCGGTGAACCGTCATCGCTTCCGCCATGATGAAACTGCCGATGAACAGAAAAATGGTCGGTTCGGCGAAGGGGGCAAAGGTTTGGCGGGCGCCGGAAACGCCGGTGACGATACACAGCACCGCCGCCAACAACGCGGTGATGGGGATCGGGATGGGTTCGGTGATCCAATACACCACCACGAATCCGATGATCGCCGCCAGGGTGTGGGCTTTCGTTTCCAATCCCCGCAGGGGCAGGAAAAGCAGCAGGAAAAACAGCGCCGGGCCGAGAAACAATCCCACCGAACGGCGGATCCGCTCCAACCGCTCTTCCGCCGGGGAAAGCGTTTCCCGCCCAGCCATCCGTATGAATCCCGGGCTTGGTTCCAGTGTCTCCATTCGATTTTCTCCTGGCGATGGTTCAGCGGCCGGTTCACCCCATAGATTTCCGGAACTATACCAAAATTCGCCGCATGCCGGACAGGGTGGTGGCCGGGATGAAACAGAACCGATCGCGGGAGGGAGCGGGGATTGGGGATTCCCGGGCGGATCGATCATTCGATATTGTCGGAATTTCACACGGACGGAATCAGCGAATGGAGTACTGTTTTTCAGCGCCATCCGAACAGCGAACGAATCCCGGGCTTTCATTCTGGAATGGTTTTTTTCCAACCCTGTGCTCAGTGGAATGATAATTCCAAAATACTTTCCTGCCGTATACCATGCGGGAGGATTTGGTATACAGTGGCAGTTTGATTTTGGATGGGAATGGGAGAATCGGTTTTTCTCCCCGGCTGGGGAAGGGAAGCGGATGAAGCGCTTTGTACTCGCCTGGATTGTTCTCCTTGGAGGCGCGGCCTTCCCGGAGGCGCGGCCGGAACCGGACTCTCCGGCCTTCCCGCCGCGGCCCATCGTCTTTCTCCCCCAATGGGAACCGCAGGCCCAGTTCGCCGGGTACTTCATGGCCCTGGAGAAGGATTTTTATGCCCGCCGCGGCTTGACCGTGAAGATCCTGTGCGGCGGGGCGCCCAGGTCCTGGCCCGGCACAGTGATCCCCGGTTGACCCTGGGGGTATATTCGCATATTCAACTCATCGACCAATTCCAGGCCATTAAAAAAATCCCGCAACTTGAAACAGGGAACGAAGGGAAACAAGAAGCGATGGTTACAGGTACGGAAACCCTATCGGCAAAGTGTCGGCATATTGTCGGCAGTCAGGCGTCTTTTCCTGTCGCTATGTGTCAAAATGACACTTTATTGAGAATCGACCCTATTGAGAGTAAGTCAAATAAAATCGGGACGTTTGGCCTTATTAGTCATTCTATGTCACAAGGGGGAAAAGAGGGGGAAAAAGTGGAGCTGAGGGGGATCGAACCCCTGACCTCTTGAATGCCATTCCTTTTCAGACATTTACAACACCTTGATACAACAAGATTTACACAAAATTGTTACCCTATTTTCGCCCTATTTCCACTCCACCACCCCACTCGCCGGATCCACACTGAAATGCGCTTTCATCAGCGGGATGGCCGTTTCCCCCTCATGATTAAACAGCACCTGGGAGGCGGCCCGCAACCATAATAATATCATTTCCTTCTTTCCTGCCAACGGTCCTGCTCCGTTCAGAATCGTCCGGATATCCCCCAGATTCAGATTTCGCAGGATCCGCATCCGCTCCCATTGGGATATTTGCAACTCCGCCGGTGTGTACAGTTCTTCCAGCGTGCCGGCCACCCACTCGGGCAGGTTCGCCGCGGCTAGCAGGGCCTCCACTTCGGTCACCACCTCCAGGCCGGGGAGCAAGACCTGTACAAACGCGCCCCCGGCCGGCAGCACCGGTTGCCCCGTGGCGTCGGTCGGATGAATCGGATTATCGTTTGGCCGGAAACAATATTCTTCCGCCTCCCAGGCCATCAGAATATTCCCCTCCGCGTCGACACCCGCCCACACGCTAGGCGCCTGGTTGCGTGCCGTGTACGTCCACGCCCAGGGCTCACCCGCCCGCCTCGTCCGTTTCAATCGGCCGGCCGCGCCGGTCATTTTGAAATCATCCAGCCAATCCGTATAAGTGGCGCCCGGGCCCGCGTAATGGAAATCCCGCGTATCCCAATGCACGTAAAACAGTTGCGCGTCACAGGCCCCAATCATCATTGCGCCTCCTTCTCAGCCTGGGGTAATCCCTCCCTCGCTCCTTCTCTTAACCTTTCCATCAAGAAGCGCATGTAGGGGACCTTCCCATACGGGAACAACCGGAAGGCTGGCGTCTCGTCGCCCTGCACCAGGTTCCCCGTCATAAAATGCGGGATCGTCCGGAACGTGAACCGGCTCAAGTTCTCGGCCGTCCCGACCGATGGACCAAACACAATGTCCGACGTGGACTTCGCCGAGAACCTCGTCGCCCCTTCGCCGGTCATCCAGGATTGCACCCCAAATGTCCCTTGGCTTACCCTGTGCACCATCGAATCGAGGTCCATCAAATAGGCCGTCAAGCCCGCCTTGTCTATTGCGTTCAGCAGCACTTCCCCCATATTATCCGAGGGCTCGCGGCCGGCTTCCCATTGCTTGAGGTAATAAACGCCCATGCCCACCGCGGTGCTAGCCAGGATCCCTTCCAAGGTCTGGATATCCATATCTTGCAAACCTTGGATCATGACGCCCCTCATGCCCGCGAGCCCAAATGACTTGAACTGCGCCGCGTGCTGAAGTATCCCCCAGTGCGTCCACAAGGGCTTGTCCCCGATTGAGGGCGTGATGATCGTGCTGTCAATTTCCTTCACCATGGCGCTTTCAAATCGGCTTCGGAGCGCCAGGTCATCCCACTTGTCGGTCCGGGTCAGGATGAGTGGCCCGTAATTCTCCCCGTGTTTCTCAACCTGGCGCGAGATGGCCACCAGGTCTTCCAGGCTCAAGCCCATCGAGGCGATGTGCACCAAATGCCGCCGCGGCGCCACGCCGGCCAGCGCGTCCACGTTCATCGCCGCGCCCTGGTCCACCGCGCGCCTCACCTTGTGCGCGATGTCCATCACCGCGTGCAAGGCCACGTAGCCCGAGATTTCCTTCAACGAGGCGTTCCACAAATCCATGCCGGTCAACAAACCCATCTGGTCCGACAAGAACTTGACTCCCCGTTCGACCGGCGACAGCGTCCGCTCGTCGCTCACCAGGTCGGCCAGCGCGAAGAGGCGCTCATGGTTGAAGGCGGAGAGCGCCGCCCCCCAAATCTCTTTCATCTCCCGCCTCATCTGCTGGAAAGCTTCGGAACGGAACACCTGCGCGTAATTCCGCAGCGCCGGCAAGTGGTATTCCAAGCCCCAATGAAAAAGCGGCCGGGCCACATCGGCCAAAGACGACAAAACAACGCCCCCGAGATACAACATGGCGTTGACCTGCATCAACGCCCGGCTCACCCGCATGGCTTTTCCGGCCGGATCCCAACCATGCGACCGGGCATAGGTCCCGTTCAGCATATCCCGCATGGCCAACAGATCCTTGAAGACCGCGTCGCGTTCCTGCAAAATCGGCGCGGTATCCACGCTGGCGTCCTGTTGCCGCAACACCTCGTCGTAATGCTGCCACAGTTCCTTGAATTGCTTCTGCATGGTCACGTCGCCGAAGCGCTCGCCCAGCACGATCGATCCCATCACGCTGTCCACGTAGCGCTCGAAGGCCCTCAGCGCGTCCATCTCCAGGAAATCGATGGTGATGGAATTCCCCTTCCGGTCCCGCGCCGCCACGCCCACCAACTTCCGGTAGTCCACCTGCAATTCACGCCGTTCGAAGAACTTGCTCTTCCAGGTGTCCACCTGCGTGATGTCCTGGGCTTCGCTTAAATCGTAATACCCCATCGATCCTGTCGGGCTGCCGCTGATCGAGTTCAGCGCCGCATCAATTTCTTCGGCGCTGGCCGTGGGCATCTGTTCCTGCAAGATCTGCCGCACCGCATTGCGGTACCGCCGCACCATCTCGTGCTTCCACACCCGCATGTAATGGACCTTGCCCTCTTGCAGCCCGGCTTCGATCTCGGCGCCGGTCAATTGCCCGGCCTTCTGCGCCCGCTTCCCCAATTCCAGGATCATCGCGCCCAGTTCCCGCGCCGCCGCCCGCACTTCCGGCGCGAATTGCGCGGCGTCCCCGCCGGCTTCCATCTCCGCCATGGCCATCCCCATCGCCCGCTTGAATTCCTGCAGCGACCGCCAATTCATCTTGGCTTGTAGCACCTGGCCGAACGTGGCCTTTTCCACTGGCCCTTCGCCATGGCCCCGCCGCAGGGCGTTGACATAATGGGTATAGACGATCCG
>JBHGBC010000091.1:0-23943 GCA_041946805.1 bacterium | reverse complement strand
CGGGTGGATTCTCGGCCATTAACGCTTCATAGGCCGGGAAAATCAACCGGAACACGCTTCCCCGCCCCGGTGTGCTTTCCACCTCCACCCGCCCCCCATGACTCGACATGAGCTGATGAACCAGCGACAAACCCAACCCCGTGCCGTTCTCCTTCATCGTGTAAAATGGATCGAAGATCTTGTCGATCCGGCCGGGAGGAATCCCCATCCCCTCATCGATGACCTCGACCGCCACCTCCCGCGGCGAATACGCCCGCGCCCGCAGCGTGATCGTCCCCCCGTCCGGCATCGCCTCCTGCGCGTTCAAGAACAAATTGAGAAATATTTGGCGGCTGAGTTTTAAATCCATGGCCAGGGCTGGAACCCCGTCCGCCGGCTCCATCACCACGGGATATTTATCCCGGGTGGGCTGTTTCTCGAAGTATTCGGCGATATCCGCGAACAATCCGTCGGGGCGCACCTCCTCCAGATGCGGCGCCGGCGGCCGCGCAAACAGCAGAAAGTCGTTCACCACCCGCGACAACCGGACCACTTCCTCCAAAATGAAATCCGACAGCCCTTCTTCCTCGGGCCGGTGGGCAAAACGTTTTTTCAACAGCTCGGCCGAACCCCGGATGATGCCCAACGGATTGCGGATCTCATGCGCCACGCCCGCCGCCATGTGCCCCAAGGCCGCCAGGCGGTCCTGCCGCCGCACCCGTTCCTCCAACTGCCGGATGGTGGACAAATCGTGGAACGTCACCACCAGCCCCGTCAACTTCCCGTTCTCCACCACCGGCGCCGTGCTCACCCGCAGGGGGATCAGGGCGCCCTCCGCCAACTCGTACAGGATCTCGGTTTCCTGCACCGGATGGACCTGTTCGAGCGAATACTGGATCAGGTTCACCAAGGCCGCCGAGCGGATCCCCTCGCGGATGGATTTCCCCTCCCAATTCGCTATCCGCAAGATGCTCACGCCGGCCTGATTGACATGGCTGATCCGCCCGCCGCTCTCCACGCTCATCACCCCCGTGCGGACATTGGCCAAGATGTTTTCCAAAAAACGCTGCGTCTGGATCACCTCGCGGTTGCTGATCTCCAACTCGTTGGTTTTTTGCTTCAACTGCGCCATCTGGTTTTGAATCCGCACCGCCATCTGATTGAATGACGAACTCAGAATGCGCAACTCCTCGCTGCCCGCCTCGATCACCCGCGCGCCGAAATCCCCCTCCGACATGCGTTCCGCCGCCGAAGCCAACTCCCGGATCGGCTGCGATATCGACCGCGCGAACAAGATCGCCGCCAGGATGATCACCACCAGGGTCACGATGTATCCCGCCAGCAGCGAATAGCCGATCGTCCCGATGATGCTCGTGATCGGCAACGCCAGCACCATGATGGCCGCCAACTGCCGCTGATGATTCACGATGGGCAGCAACTTCATCTGCAAGGGCGACTTCCGGAACCAGGGCGGCCAGCGCGTGTCATCCGCCGCGATTTCCACCCGCTCCACATCGACTACCTCGAACAATTTCCTCGGACCCATTCCGGACAATCGCCCGGCCAGGCTCCGGGGCAGGTACGGCTCCAACAGGCTGGGCTGGGGATTCAAAACCGTCAGGTACGAACTGTATTGCTTGCGGATATTGAGCAGCGGCCGCCGGTTGGGATCATTGGGATCCTTGGCGATCAGCAGGGTCTTGAATATCAGGGCCCCCACCAGCTGCATCTCTTGCCGGTTCTGCCCCTTATACACTTCCTGGATGGCGTAGGTGTAGATCCGGCCGTTTTCTTCGTACAGCAGGTTGTCATCCAGCCACTCCCGCATGGCCAAGTAGGGCTGGCGGGGGATCAACTTCAAATTCTGCAGGGTCAAAACCTGCTTCCAGGTATCGGGCACTCTCCGCCACAGGGTCAACTCCCACGCGTTCAACTGGCCCTGGGCCACGGGATCATCCAGGTTCTCGGTCTGTTCCAGCAATTCCAACAGGCCGGGACGCTCCACGAGGCGCTCCTCCAAATACTGCGCCAATGGCAGCAGCACCTCCCCGGCCGGCGCGTTGCTGTACTGATTGATCTCCGCCTGCAACTCCTCCAGCGTCGATTGCAGCACGTAATCGCGCACGCCCTTGTTCCGGTATTGCAGGGTCAAATACGGCACGAGGGACAAGGAGATCATGGCCAGGACGGCGACGCCGAGAAACGCGACTATGAGGCGGGTGCGCAAACGCTTCATGGCTATCGCCGCGGCCTTCCCAAACCGGTGTCATCCCATCCGCATCAATTCATTCGCCCAGGGGAAATTCGATCCCCGCCTTCCTCACTCCCAACATCCGGGGATCTCCCGGCGGCACACGGGACAGGCGCCCCCCTCGATCCGGCTCTCCAGCACCCGGAATCCCACGCGTTCCACCAGCAGCGCATGGCAGGCGGGGCAATAGGTGTTTTCCCACTCGGGGGCGGCTCCCGGCATATTGCCGAGATACACGAACGCCAATCCTTCCTCTTTCCCGATTTCCCCGGCCCGGCGCAACGCGGCCAGACGGGTATTCCCCATGCCGCGCATCTTGTACTCCTCATGAAACGCGGTGATATGCCAGGGGATTTCGCGGCTCACCGACACGAGAAAGCGGGCGATATCCCGCAGTTCGTCCGGCGTATCGTTCAATCCGGGAACCACCAGCGTGACTATTTCCACCCAAAAACCCTTCTCTTTCAAAAGGCGGATGGTTTCCAGCACCGTGCTCAACTTCCCGCCCAGTTTGCGGTAATTCTTGTCTTGAAAGCTCTTCAAATCGACCTTGTAAAAATCGGTCCACGGCCGGAGATACTCGATCACCCGCGGTGTCCCGTTGCCGTTGGAAACATACGAAGTATGAAGCCCCCTCGCTTTCGCGGCCCGGAAGACCTCCACCGCCCACTCGGAAGTGATCAACGGCTCGTTGTACGTGCTGGTCACCGTGCGCGCGCCATACGCCACGGCCAGCTCGGCGATCTCCTCCGCCGTGATCGCTTGCAGGGAACTGCCCGCCTCGGGATCCCGGATGGCCTGCGAGGTGATCCAGTTCTGACAATAGGCGCAATGATAGTCGCAGCCCAGCATGCCGAAACTCATCGCCTGGCTGCCGGGCAATACATGGTAAAACGGCTTTTTTTCGATGGGATCGCAGTGCAGGGCCGCCACGTACCCGAAGGGCGCGCGCAACACGCCGCCGGCGTTATACCGCACCCGGCAGACTCCCGGACGGCCCTCCGGGATCAAGCAGAGATGCCCGCAGGCGAAACACCGCACTTTGTTTTCGGGCACTTTCTCGCAGAGCTCCGCGTCCCGGGTATTATGGGCCAAGCGGCTCTCCAAGGTTTCCGTAACCGCCATGATTTCCGCGCTCGATTGGTTATCGGTTTTTTGGGGGCCCCATGGGAAAGGGACCCGACGGTTTAAATTGTACACGAAAACCCCCGCCGGCGGGATACGGACGATCCCTCCGCTCCTCACCGCTCCGTCGCGTCCACCAGCCGGTGGATCTCCCTCACGATCCGCTCTTCGATGTCCGGCCGCCATTCCCCGGCCAAACCATATTCGACCATGGCGTCCTTGCCCTCGTAACCACCTTCCCGCAAGATCCGCAAGGAGGGGATGTACGCCATGACGTCGTTGGAATAGCCCATCACCCAGGTATGCCCGGCTCCCAGCTCATACTTCAACCGCAACGCGTAATCCACCACCACTTCGCCGCCCAGGGCGGTGACGATGAGTTCGTTCCCCACCCGCCATACCTGCACCGGGTAGGGGCAGGTCTCCGGCAACGAGCCGCGGCGCCCGTATTCATCCAATATCAAGCCCAGGCATCGCTGGATGACCGGGCTGCCGGTTTGCCGCCATTGCGCTTCCAGTTGTTCCTTGGCGGGGGCGGGAGTCAGCGCCAGATCGATCCGTGCAAACGCCGCGCGCAGCGGCCCTTCCACCGGCTTCATGCCGCCGGCCAATGCCTGCCCGGCTCCCCGCGCCAATTCCTCGCCGTACCGCTCCGCCAGTTCCACTTTCCGCCGGGGTAGCGGATTGATGTCCGCCCCGCATCCGGCGAAGAAAAGCGCCACCGCCCCTGGGAATTTCTTCTCCAACGCGATCTGCGCGAATCCGGCGTAATCCCCGCAAAACCGGTACAAATTCAACGTCGTGTTATGGCAGGCGTAGCCGAAGACCACGGCCTTCACCGCGCCGTCCGCGCCGTCCACCCGCAATACGGGGACGTCATGATCCACCGGCCCGATGGGGTTCTCGCCGTTGATGATGCCCTCCAACGTATATTGACGGCGGTTCTTCCCGAATCCGGCGCTGCCCCGGCCATACGCGATCTGGGCCGGTTCCAGGTTGCCAAGCGCCTGGCGGACCACCTGGATCAACTTGTCCTCCAATTCCACGGCATACCGCCGGGACAGATTCCATTGCTCCTCGGGCGCGGGATGGATCCCCTGCAGCTTGTCGGGCAAAATCGGGCCGGAATGCGTATGCGATGAATTGAACAGCACCGCCTCGCGCGGCAGATTCCATTCGGCTTGCAACCGCCCGGCCACGCGGTCCGTGAACTCCGCCCACAAATTGATTAGATCGGTGGTCACCAGGACCAGCCGGGTCCCCGCCTCATCCTCCAACGCCAGCGCCTTGGCGTACAAATCGTGAATCTTCCCTTCCGAGGGACGGTTCCGGTCGCCATACCCCGCCAGCCAGATGTCGTACTCCGGCGTGATCACCACGGCCGCCGCCCCCGCTTTCAGGCCGGCCTCTCCCGCGTTCGGCAGGATTCCAACCATCAATCCAACCAGGCCTAGGCAAATCCACATCGGCCATGAAAGTGCTCGCATTTGATTCTCTCCTGGTTTGTATTTGGTTCTGTCAAGATTTCGTAACGAATGGTTCATCCGGGAAGCGCGTACCTGATGAAGTAAAGTTGATTTCATTCGCCCCGGGATGAGGGAGGACACCCAGGTCCGATCCTGCCCAAATTCCCTGGAAGGGCGTGATATTTACTCTCCGCGCGATCGATTTTCCAGTTCCCTTTGATATTTTAATCTACGTTTGAAACCCTCATAAAAACCTAAAATAGGGTCAATTGGATTATTCCCGGACTAACTCTTTTATAGACAATCCACCCGCGCGTCGGCCAAAAACGGCAACTCCTGGCGGTATTTCTTCACGAAGGCGTGATCCGCTTCCGCCTGGAGGATCCCCTCGCCATTCCCCGCGTCCGCGATCACCTCGCCCCGGGGATCGACAATGAGACTCCTTCCGGAATACGTGTGTCCGGGATCGGAACCGCACCGGTTGATCCCTATCACCCAGGCCTGGTTTTCAATCGCCCGCGCCCGGAGCAACGCCGTCCAGTGCGCTTCGCGTTTCGCGGGCCAGCAGGCGATCACCACGCACAGATCGGCCCCCCGCCGCACAGCCCGCCGGAACACTTCGGGAAACCGCAGATCGTAGCAGATGAACGGGGCGGTGGTGAACTCTCCCCACGCGAACGTCACCACGTCCTGGCCTGGCTCATAATGCCGATGTTCACCCGCCAGGGAAAACGGATGCATTTTCCGATAGCGCGCGTGGAGGATTCCGCCGGGATCGATCACCACCGCCTCGTTCCGCCCCCGGCCGTCCGGCCCCCGGGTGACCACGCCGCCCACGGCGCACGAACGATAGCGCCGGGCCAAGTCCCTGAGAAAAGCAAAGGTCTCGCCCGCCTCGTCCTCGAAAATCCCCGCCACGTTCATGCTGAATCCCGTCGCAAACATTTCCGGCAGCACGATCAGGCTGCCCGGCGCGATGTCCACCGGCTCTAATAGGGCTTGAACTTTTTCAAAATTGGCTCGCTTGTCTTCCCAGGCGATATTGAATTGGATTCCAATGACTTCCATGGATTTCATGATTTCCCTTGGCTTTCATTCAGGCCGGGGTGAGAGGAAGCCATTCATCTCCATCCTTCACGCCGGCTTGAATCCAGTTCCTGCCGGCCGCCATTCACCTAATCTCATCGTGGCACGCGGCGGCATACTCCCCCTATTCCACCCACTCGATCCCCCATTTTCATGGGAACGGCTTCCCCACCCGATCCCCCGGGTCTGATTTACTTCCCGCCGCGAACGTCCTACAATCCCGCCGATCGATGATGATCGCGGAACGCGGGCGGGACGCCTGCGCTCCAACCGCCTCCCGCGGCCGGAGAGGAAAATCATTGTACCATGGGGAGATCCGTCATGCAGACTGCTTTGCCTACAATCCGCCTTTCCCGATTCTCACCCGTCTCTCGCGTATCCCGCTTCTTCTCATTCCTGGGCCCGGTCCTGGCCGCCGGGATCTTCATCATCCCCGGCCTGGCCGCCGCCTCGGAACCCAACCATCCGAAAGCCGGTGAAGCCTTCGATGCCGTCCCCTTCGGCGGCCTGACCCACTGGGAAGAGAACGGCCTCGATCACGGCGTGATGTGGGAAGATTCCCGCGACATCGTCAAGGTGGTGGTCACGTTCGACGCCGCAAACCAGTTACCCAGCCCCGATTCCCTGCGCCTGCAATACTGGAAAGCCACCTGGCCGCAGCGCCGCATTCCCCGCGATGAACCCTCCGGCGCGGGCAGCTCGGGCTGGCTGGACATCGGCGACTGGTACCAGGGCCGGTGGCAGGATGCCGACGTGAACCTGACGGTCAACGGCAATGCCTATGAATACACATTCAACCCCATCAACGCGCAAGAATTCGATGATGTGGGCGATTTCGACGCCATCTACCGCGCGACCTTGAAATTGCGCGTCATCTCGGGCCAGCCGCTGCCCAAGATCGCCTCCCTGCAAGCCTTCACCGATTCCACCTGGCAAGAGCAGACCGTGGAAATCGAATGGGGCGGTACCGCCCAGGACGAACAAGACTGGAGCGGCCGCCTCGAAGCCTTCAACGCCCATGTCCTCCAGGTGGAACCGCTCTCCAGCGGCAGCCGCGTGGCGGTAGCCCCGGATTTTTCCTGGAAATCCACCACCCGGGACCAGGTGGACGGCATCCGCGCCCGGATCCTCCACGCGAAGCCCCAGGGATACAACTCGTTCGATGAATCCATCCTCACCGTCCGCGCCCGGCAGGAAACCTTCTCCTTCGCCCTGTCCGATCTGATCCGCTGGAAAACCATTTTCATACCCGATTACGGCGTGCTCGCGCGCCTGGCGGGGGAAAAGGAAACCTTGGCCTCCGCCCAGGAAAAATGGACTCAAGAAAAAAATCGCGATCTCTACACGCGCGTATTCCAAGTCCCCGAGCAAACCTTCACCCAGGCCTGGAACGACATGCCCGCCAAGGCCGCGCACTACATCCCCCTCAGCTTCGAGGGCAGCCGCCAGCATTTCCAGTTGGATGAAAACGGCCACGTGACCTGCATCAATGGCAGCTGGATCTCCCGCATCCGCGGCAAGGACACGGACCGCTGCCTGTGGAGCGGAGGGAGCATCACGTATCGGTTGGGTTTACCTGGAGGCCAACCCACCGCGCGGGAATTGTTGGACGGTGACTTGCCGGTCATCTCCTCCCACTGGGAAGCCAACGGCATCCGGTACGCGCAAACCGCGTTTGCCATTCCCCTTTTGGGGATTCCCAACGCCGGCGGCCGCGTGTGGGCGGATGACACCCTGGTGCTGATGATGCGCGTGGATCTGGAAAATCCCACCAGCGAAGATCAAGAGGTGGTCATGCCATTCAGCGTTTCCTGCGCGGAGGGGGAGCAAAAACTGGTGCTGGTTGGCGATCAGGCGATCGCCCAAACCAAGGAAGGTCCGCTTCCCCGCTTCCTGGTTCGGAGCTTCGCCAAGACCGGCGAATTCGAGTGGAAGGAAGCCGAAAAGCCCCTGGAATATCAAGCGTATCTCCCTCCCCTGTCCAGTCAAACATTGGAGATTTTTATCCCCTTCATCACGTTGACCTTCGAGAACGAATGGAACCAACTGGCCGCTTTGGATTGGGAAGAAGCCTACCAGGGCGTCAGCCAGTACTGGCGAGGCCGGATCGACGCGGGAACCCGGATCCACACCCCCGAGCCAATGATCAATGAGTTCTACCGCGCCCACGCCGCCCACCTGCTCATCAACACGGAACGCGAAGTGGGCCTCAGCGACCGCTACATGGCCAAGGTGGGCACCTTCCACTACGGCGTGTACAGCAATGAATCGTGCATGATGATCAGCGATCTCGACCGCCGCGGCTACCACGAGCGCGCCCGCCAGGCCCTCGAATCGTGGATCCACTACCAGGGCTCGGTGGCGCTGCCGGGCGACTACTCCACCGCCGAGGGAGAGTTCTACGGCGCGGGCGGCTACGAGGCCGGCGGCTACAACCAGCATCACGGATGGGTGCTGTGGTGCCTGGGCGAGCATTATTGGTACACCCGCGACTCCGCCTGGCTCAACCGGGTGGCGCCGAATATCGCGCAGGCCTGCGATTGGATCACCCAGCAGCGCCGCCGGAACGAAGCGGAGGCCGTAAAACTGCCGCTGCGCGCGATCGAACACGGCCTGCTGCCTCCCGGCAGTCTCGAAGACATCGGCGACTGGCGCGTGTGGCTTTCCAACAATATTTATAGTTGGTGGGGCATGAAAAACGCCGCGGAGGCCCTCGCCGCCATCCAACACCCCGAGGCCGAGCGCTTGCTGGCGGATGCCGAAGATTATCACCAGGCGATTCTGAACGGATTCACCGAGGCCATGCGGCGCAGCCCCGTGGTCCGCCTGCGCGACGGCAGCTGGATTCCCCATATCCCGTCCGAAGTCCACCGCCGCGGGCGCTCGTTCGGCTGGCTCACGGAAACCCTGGAGGGAGCCATCCACCTGGTCCGCTGCGGCGCGCTGGAACCGTGGGACCGCCGCTCCACCTGGATCATCAAGGATTTCGAAGACAACTTGTATCTATCCGAACAATACGGCTACAACCTGACCGGCCATGATTTTGAACGCTTCTGGTTCAGTCACGGCGGCATCTCCATGCAGGCCAACCTGCTCTGCAATCCCATCCCATACCTCCAGCGCGACGAACCGGAACATTTCCTGCGCGCGTATTTCAACGCCTTCGCCGCCAGCTATTTCCCCGACACGCGCATGATGACCGAGCACGCCCTGCCCTCCATCGGCGACTGGCGCGGCGACCATTACAAATCCTCCGACGAGGCCAACTCCACCTATTGGCTGCGGCTGATGTTCGCCATGGAAAAAGGCGATCAACTCTGGCTGGGCGCGGCCCTCCCCCGCTACTGGCTGGCGGACGGGCAGAAAATCGGCATCGAACAGTCGGTCACGTACTTTGGCATCCTGTCCATGGAGATGGAATCCCAGGTCAATAAGGGGTATATCCGGATGACGATCGATCCCCCGCGGCGCAATCCGCCCCGGGAAATCTACGCCCGCTTCCGGCATCCCGAGGGCAAACGCATGATCCGGTGCCTCGTGAACGGCGACGCGCATGACGATTTCGATCCGGAAAAAGAATGGGTACGCGTCACCCCCGGCGAGGACCGCATCGAGATCGTCGCGTATTACGAATGACAAGGGATGGCGCAAACGTAGCGAATGCAGGATGGGATAGCGAAGCGTAATCCATCAAACCGGCCATCTCTCCTTTCACTTCGGGACGCGCCAATCCCACAGCGCGTAGGCGGCTTGCTTGCCGACCGGCGTTCCCGCCTGCTTCAACGCCATGGCGATTTGTCCATTGTGGTATGATTCGTGCGCGATCAGGTATCCCAGAAAATTCGCCGCGTGGCCCCGGAAACCCTTCACCGCGCCTCCCGCTTCCAGGCTGCGCGCCAGGAGTTTTTCCACCGCTTCCCCTGAAGCCCGCGACGCGTCCATAAACCGGGTGGGATCATTTGGCGCATCTTTCGGAATCTTGGAAATGCCCCGCGCCAAGTCCGGCACCAGGGGTTCCAGCCAATTCAGGCGGTTGTTGTGAATATGCGCCAGCATTTGCCCGATGGAACGCCCCTGGACCGCCGCTTTTCGCTCCAACGACGCGGCCGGTATCGCGCCCCAAAACTCCTGGCTCAACCGGCAATGCGTTTGCCATGCCATGACAATCGGATCGGCCATGCCTTGCCTCCTGACTTTTTGTTCGATTTTCGCGGTTGGCATTATGACACGGCCGCGATAGAGTTTAATGGTAAACCTTGGAGCTAATCGCGAACCTCTGAGGTAACGTGATGATAATCTTGGATTGGATGCATGCTTTATGCCAAACAATATTCAGTTTCCACATAATAATACTAGATATTGATATATTTTCCCCTTGTGATACGATACAATTGTATCCCATTATAGGATGAGGATTCCGCGTCATGCAATTGGCTGATTTGAATGTCATGAATTTACCGAGCGATACGCTGACCATCCTCCTGCTACTCGGGGTGATCTTCTTTCTGTTCTTCGATCTAATTAAACGAAAATTGTTTTAAGATTCCTGGGGGGAAAAAATGAGCCGAACGGTTCCCGGTTGAATCCTGGCGGTTGAGGAAGATAACGCCCATTCCCGTTTGTGGCTTGATCCCTTCAGGATGAGAGTTTTGTTCGCGGTCTGCTCATTAAAGGATGGCTCTCCTGCGTCTCGTTGAAATGATCTCCATGCGCCTCCCCGCCGGCCCGGGTATAATTTCCCGCGTACGCTTCACCTCATCGCCAGATCGGATTTCCAAGCATGATGAAACCGGATTGCCTTGTCGCCGGCGGAGGGATCATCGGATTGATGACCGCGCGGGAACTGCGGGAGGCGGGGCTTTCCGTCACCGTGGTGGAGCGCCAGCGCGTGGGGCGGGAGGCCTCGTGGGCGAGCAGCGGCATCCTCTCGCCGATGTACCCATGGCGCCATCCCCACGCCGTTACGGTCCTTGCGCGCTGGGCGGAAAATCAATACCCCCATCTCGCTCAGCGGCTCCAGGAGGAAAGCGGCGTCGATCCCGAATGGCGGCTCTCGGGGATGCTGATCCTGGATGCGGAGGAGGAAGCTCTGGCGCGGGATTGGGCCATACAACACCGAACGCCTCTGGAATATCTCCAGGGAGACGAACTGGTCAAACACGAGCCCCGGCTCAATCTCCGTGAATTTCACGAAGCGCTTTGGCTCCCCCGCATCGCCCAGATCCGCCCCCCCCGGTTGTTGCGGGCCTTGCAGTCCGCCGTGCGGCGCATGGGCGTGCATGTGCTGGAAGATTCACCCGTGCGCTCCCTGATCAGCCGCCATGGGAAGATTACGGGCGTGGAAACGCCCGCGGGACCGCTGGAGGCCGATTATGTGGTGATTGCCACCGGCGCGTGGAGCCGGACCTTTCTGGCTCAGGTCCATGTGGATGTCGATATCCGGCCGGTGCGGGGACAGATCATCCTCTACCAGGGCGATCCCGGCTGGCTGGCCCGGATGGTCATGCACCAGGACCATTACGTCATCCCGCGGGCGGATGGGCGGATTGTAGCCGGAAGCACGGTGGAATACGTGGGTTTCGATAAAAACACAACGCCGGAAGCGGTCAACCTGCTCCACGGCGCGGCCCGGCGGATGATTCCCGGCCTGGAGAATTTCGCCATCGAAAAACACTGGGCGGGTCTGCGGCCGGGCAAGGCGGACAACGTGCCGGTGATCGGACGGCATCCCACGCTGGAAGGTTTGTACATCAACGCCGGCCATTTCCGCAGCGGAGTGGTCCTGGCCCCCGCGTCGGCCCGCTTGTTGGCGGACATCATCCTGGGCCGGCCGCCGATCGTGGATCCCGCGCCCTACGCGGTGTGAGTGAGGGATGATAGAGGAAAAGTGAAATGGAAAATGATATCTCTGCCTTATGATTCGGCCGCCGGCGTTCGGGTGGAGTTCGAGAGGCCCTCATTTTGCGGCTCTCCCTCTCCCTTTGGGAGAGGACCGGGGTGAGGGAAAAACCTGCCTTTCCGCTTGATCTTTCTGGTTGACCCGAAATACTTTCGCCGGCTGGAAATCGGCCCGTCCCCAGCTGCCACTCGGGATTCTCACTCAATACAATATCCAGGACAATTTCTCCCGGTACTCGTTGGCCAACGGGCTGCGGGAACCCACCAGAGTGAAAATCCTCAGCATGGCGTTCTTGGCCGCGCCTTCCTTGTAATTCTTGTTTTTCTGCAGAACCTTGATCAATTCCTCGAGCGCCTGGGGATACTCTTCCGCGGCGGCCAGGCAAAGCGCCAGGCGGTAGCGGGCGTCGAGATTGGCCTCATCCGCCTGAACCTGCCGTAACAGCTCGCTCTTGTCCCCGAATCCCTGGCACTCGGCAAGAAACTCCGCCCGGTTGACTATTCTCTGGGCCTCGTCGTAATCGGGGGCGCCCGGTTCGACCGCCCCGGCGTGCTGCCGCGCGGCCTCCAGATCGTCTTGCAGCAGGGCCAAACGCGCGAGTTCAAGCCGGGCGGCCGTGTTGGCGGGATCATTCTCCAGAATTTTTTGGAAACACTGTCCGGCCTTGGCCAGATCGCCGGCCCGCAGATACGAACGCCCCCGTTCGATTCCGTCATCGGTTTCGGACGAGATAAACCGGCTCAGCAGGCGGCGGATCTCCCCCTCCGGCGCGGCGCCGGTGAACTGGCTGATCATCTCACCATCCCGGAAGATTTTGACGGCGGGAATGCCCTGGATGCCGAAGGCTTCACTGAGATCGGGATTTTCGTCCACGTTGACCTTGGCCACGCGCACCCGCCCTTTGTACGATCCCGCGATGTTTTCGAGGGCGGGACCCAACTGCCGGCAAGGCGCGCACCAGGGCGCCCAGAAATCGACCAGGACGACGGTCCCCGGCGGCGCCTGCAGGACCATGGCTTCAAAATTGTCGGCGGTCACGTCGTATACAGAAGTATTGGCGGATGACATGGTTTCACTCCCATCTCAACGGGTGCCGGCCTGGGCCGTCCAGGCGGCCTGGATGTTTTCTGATGCGCTTACCAAAGCGATCCTATCCAGTATAGTTTCTCTGGAGGCGATTTACAGCGGCCGGACGCGGCCGGAACGATCATCGGAAAGGAGCCGGTTGTGGAAGCACAATGGCTGGATTGGGCCCGGCGTTTGCAGGCCATTTCCCAGAACGGGCTGGAATACGCCGCCAATCCCTTCGACCGGGAACGTTATGAAGCCGTGCGGCGGGTGGCCGCGGAAATCATGGCCGCGGGAGCGGGAGTGATCCTCGAACCGGTATTGAATTTATTTATGCATGAGTCGGGATACGCCACCCCCAAGGTGGATGTCCGCGGCGTGGTCTTTCAGAATGACGCCCTTCTGCTGGTGAAGGAACGGGCCGACAACGCCTGGACCCTCCCCGGCGGATGGGCCGAACCCGGCCTGTCGCCCCGCGAAAATGTCGTCAAGGAAGTTCTCGAGGAATCGGGATACGAGACGCGTGTCGTCCAACTGCTCGCCGTGTATGACCGGACCCGCCATCCGCACCGTCCGCCCCTTCCCTTTCATATTTACAAGTTTTTTTTCCGGTGTGAAATCACCGGCGGCCGGCCCGTGCCCAGTGTGGAAACGGCGGACGTGGGATTCTTCCGGGAAGGCGAAATCCCTCCCCTCTCGGTCATGCGGGTGACTCCTCAACAGATCGCCCGGATGTTCGATCACCACCGGCATCCCGAATGGCCGCCGGATTGCGATTGAGCGCCTCCACGATCCGGTAGAGTCTTCAATCCCTCCGGTATTCCACGCTGACCACATGCCCGCCTTCAAAGCGGATCACACACCGCTCCTTCCCCTGATACCCCCCGCCGGGACGGTAGATCGCGTATCCGGAGCCTTCCGCGCCGGCGTGCGCGCCCGCGGCGTCCGCGAATTCGAAAACGCCCCCGCTCTCCGGCCGGACAGCCTCGATCGGCGGAGTCTTCTCCAGCCTGGAATCCAACTCTCCCGCGGCCGCTTCCTTGACATGCTTGGCCAGGACGCGATCCACCTCGGCGGCGGTCATGCCGGTGCGTACGCGGCCTGAATCCTGCTGAAACGCCTTGCGCGCGTTCCATGGAACTGCATAAAGTGAGTATAAACCAACCAAACAGACCAGATAGCCGGTCAATCCCGGTTTCCACCAATAGCCCCCGGCCAGGAGGATCACCGGAACCGCCAGAACCGCCGCCAGGGTTAGATAGACACCCCTCGGCAAGCTGATCCCTGTCCATATTTCACAATAAGTAAGCAGTACCATCGTAAAAAATATCAATAACAAATAACTTATGAAAAAAGTGTAGGAATACCGCATCAATCCCTATACCTTCCCCGGGCAAGAGTCAATGAGAGAGTAGGATACCTGAAACTCGATATTAAAACAAGTCTAAAGTTTTATTATGGTTTCTCATTGGATCTCCGCTCCCCCCGCTGGACCACGCCATCGGTTGGATATCCAATAAAAAGGCAGGCCGGACAAGACGAGCAGGAAGCCGATCCCCGCGCCGTACGGCGCGACGGTGTTGGCGTACGTCAAACTGCTGTACACCAGCATCAGGCAGGACGCAATGTATAGCAGAGGAATGAACGGATAGAAATGCACCCGGTAGGGACGCGCCACGCCCGGTTCCCGGTATCGAAATACGAAAAGCGCAGCGCCCACGCCGCTGAGAAAAATCCAATGCGCCGCCGTGGTGTAAATGATGAGCGATTCAAAAGTGCCCAGCAGCACCAGAATGGCGGATATGATCCCCTGCACGAGAAAGGCCACCCGCGGCGCCCCCTTCTCCTGGTTCCATTGGCCCATGAACCGGAACAAGGTGTGATCGCGTCCGAAGGCGTGAAAAATACGCGCCCCGGTGAGCACCATCCCGTTGACGGATCCCAACGCCGAAATGACCACCAACACGCTGAGCAATCCCGCCCCGGTCCGGCCGAAACCCAGGTTCAGAACATCGGCCATGACGCTCTTCGAGGCGGCCATGCCCGGCACGCCCAGGGCCATGATCAAGGCCACGTTCACCAGCAAATAAATGGCCGTGACCAGCGCCATGCCCAATAGCAGGGAGCGCAGGATGTTCCGCTCGGGATTCTTGACCTCGGCGGCCACGAAGGCGCAGTCGCTCCAGCCCCCAAACGTGAATTGCACGAATATCAAGGCCATGAACAGCCCCCCAAAGGTGACCGCGCCCGGCGAGGCCGCCGCTCCGGCCGGTTCCGCGGGAACCGCCCGCACGAACATGGCGACCGCAATCACTCCCACCAGTCCCAAGACCTTGGTGGAAGTCAGCAGGTTTTGGGTCCATTTGCCTTGCCGGATGCCCAGGCAATTGATCCCGGTGAGCAGAATCACCGCCGCGAGGGCGTACACGGTTTGCGAATGAGAAAACGCCACCAGCTGGGTCCCGTAATTTCCGGCGATGTAGGCCATGCTGGCGATGTTCCCGGTATGGATGACCACCAGCCGCCCCCAGGCATATAAAAATCCCGCCCACGGCCCGTACGCGTGATGCAGGAAAAAATAATCTCCCCCCTCGCGGGGATAGGCGGACGCGAGTTCCGCATACACCAGCGCGCCCAGGAACGAAAGCAAGCCGCCCAGGATCCACACCAACAGGATCCAAGCGGGAGAACCCAAAATCCCGGCGATCGTGGACGGCGTCTGGTATATGGCGCTGCCGATGATGATCCCCACAAATATGCTGACCAGGTCGAATACGCCGAATGACTTGGGGAGGTGAAAGGCGGTGGGCTTGGAGGTTTCCGTCATGTTGATTATTCCCAGCGGTTGCCGATGGACCGTCTTTTTATGCTTCCGGTTTGCACCCATTCCAGAAGCTCGCGGGTGATTGTGGGGTAAATGATCAAATGGGGCAAGTCTTCGATGCAATGCCACTGGGCGTGCTTGAGCACTTTTTCTTCTGGAACCCGGAGCGCGCCGCCCGTGACTTTCCCCTCAAAATAATAATTGATGACATGCCGGTGCCGGTCGGGAGGGATCGATTCGGACACAAAAAGCAAATCACCGACCGTGATCTCGAGGTTGGTTTCTTCCTTGAGTTCGCGGCGGGCGGTTTCCTCCAACGTCTCGCCGTATTCGACCCCGCCGCCCGGAAGCAGCCAGTACCGCCGGCCGCACTTCTCGTGCTGCACCAACAAGACTTTGCCGTCCTCGGCCAACAGAACGGCCACGCGGTTGCGGATGGCGGATGCGTTTCCCATCGTGCCGGATTCCTTGGATTCCTTTCCTTCGATTATACGGCTGGCTTGAGTTCAGCCGGCGGGGGAGGGACATGATCCGCGTCGGCGGCGATTTTGCGGGGCCGCAACTGCCGGCTAAACACCAGCCCGGCCAGCGACTTCATCACCGCCAGCTTGGTTTTGTACCAATAGAAGGCCGGCGTGCGCTCCACCAGGAACTCGGCGTCGGTGGGCTGCACGACCAAACTGACTTCGATATTGGGAGCCAGGCCAATGGGAATGCCATACTTCATGCAGCATTCGTACACCCGGCGGAACACCACCACCATGTCTTCGAAGGAAGGCGAGGGCGCGTCCGCCATGGCGGAACCTTCGACCGGACGGAAAATGCAGACCGTGGGAAACGCGCCGATGCGGGTGATGTATTCGATGGCCTCCAGGGTGTCCTCGATGGGCTCGATCCCGGCAATGATCTCCCCGGACACGCGGCCCTTGCCCAGCAATTGGCTGCTGTATTCCATGGCCCGGAAAAAGGTTTCCTGGCCGATGTGCTTGAACTTGCCGGGCAGATACTGCTTGAAATACTCGGGATTCTGCAGCTCGTAGCAGAAGGAAAGATGATCACAGCCCAGCTCGGCGATCCAATCGTATTTCCACAGATCCCGGGAGGGGATGGCCTGCACGCCCACCAGCGCGCCGACCTTTTCCTTGACCGCCTTGACAAACGGTGCGCAGATATCCAGCCCGCGCCCTTGCTGATAGCCGGTGTTGAAGTGAACGAAGGTGATGCCCGATTCCTGCTTGGCGGCCTGGGCCACTTCGACCACTTCCTCAACGGTTTTTTCGGCCTTGTCGCCGCCGGGACTGCCCACGTTCAAGCCCGTAATGCAGAACTTGCAGTTTTCGCGGGGATTGGAATTCCAAAACGCGCAGGCCTTGCCCAGGTAGACGCCCAGGTAGGTGCCCTGCAGCACGCCGATTTCCCGCATCAACACCCCGCTGGCCGTGTGGCGCGAATACCACTCGGGCGCGGGAGGCAGGACGATGTCATAACGGATCCGGTCCCCCGTATGCTGGACCTGGTAGCGGCCGTCCTCGAGGCGGAGTTCATATGGACTGCCCGCCGCGAATTTTTCCTTGACCGGAGCGTTTAGCCAGATCGGATGTTTACCGGGGATGACCAGCTCCAACCCGCTGCCCAAGCCGGCGCGGGCGCGGGCCAAGACGCGGGCATCCTTTTCGAGGTCACACGATTCGTGAATACGGATCCCTTTGCAAAACAGGTCGATCTCGAGTTCGGCGGGATTCAAGCGCCGGCCATGGGGCGCGGGTTCCATTGGGACGGCCTGGTTCATGAATGATCGGTCTCCTCGGGTGGCATCGGGATGACTCTAATTCCCGGCTTTCATTTCTTCCATTTCAGTGTATCACGGCAAGGCCGGGAGGGACAGAAGGACGGAATGACCCGCACACAGTGGGATCACTGCCGCGAAACCCGCCAACCATGACCACTCCTTTCCCCTCTCTCCTCTGGGAGAGGGCCGGGGTGAGGGATTTTATGCAAGAGAGGCCGGGAGTGAGGGGATACTCTTGTGGTGCAGTCATCTGGCCTGCACGGTCCTTCTCGTCAGTTCTGTTCGTTCGGTCATTCGATTCCTCCCCCCGGAGATCGGGATGAGGTTAGGTGGGGATTGAAAATGAAATCTGTTTTGTCACTATTTCCCCATCCGCGGGAGAAGAAAATATGCCGCCCCTTCTGGGCTTGTGATACTGGTTTCCCCCGGTCCCCAGGACTTATTGCCCGGGGCTATTCTCATGCCGCGCTTTCAGCGTGAAATCCCATTCTTTCCCTCATTCGGATACAATACAATTATCTTGGCTTTAACCAGGTTTCATCCCATGCACTTTTGCGTCAAAATCTGTGGCATCACCAACCGGGGAGATCTGGCGCTCATCGCCAGGCAGGGAGCGGATTACGGCGGCGTGCTCGTGGAAATCGATTCGCCCCGCGGACTCCCGTTGGCCATCGCCTGGGAACTCTTCGATCATCCGCCGCTGCCGGTGGCGGCGGTCACTCTCGATCAGCCGGTGGAGCGCTTGGTCCTGATCGCGCGGGAGTTGAAGCCCGCCGCGCTCCAATTGCATGGCTCCGAACCGCCGAAAAGCGTAGCCCGGCTTAGGAGCCAAGTCTCCTGCGAAATCTGGAAGGTCATGCACCTGCCCGCCGCGCAGAGTGGGGAACCGGTGGACGTGAATGATACCGTGGACCGGATCGGGCAATACAACAAGGCCGGCGTCGACCGCATCCTGCTGGACGCGGCCATGGTCCGGGATGGAAAACGCCGCCTGGGCGGGACAGGCACAACCGTGGATTGGGCGGCCGCCCGGAAAATCCGGGAGCGGATCGGCTGCCCCTTGATCCTGGCCGGGGGCATTCATCCGGATAACGCGGCCGCGGCCCTGCGGGCTGTGTTGCCCGACGGACTCGATCTGTCCTCGGGCGTGGAAGCGGCCCCGGGCATCAAGGATCCGGAAAAGGTTCTGCAATTGATCGCGCGGGTCCGGGAAGCCGAAACCGCCGCGTGGCGGGACCTCACGAATAATCTCTTTTGCTGAAAACCATGGTTCGGTGCTGGGCCTCGATATCCTGGTTCCACCACAGGCGGCCGGCCAGGATGGTGATGGCGATGCCCATGAGAAAGGTTCCCGGAGAAAACATGGGCGGGAAAAAGAAGAAGCCGGTGCTGAGCAGGGTAAGCAACAGGCCGGCGTAAATGGTGGTGCGGATCACGCGCCATTCCGCCGGATCGAAGAACTTCCGCACGATGCGTTTGTTGAACCAGGGCGCCGATCCGGTCAGCATGAGCCACGCACCCGCCAGGGTGATGAAACCGTGATGCTCCCGGATGGCATACGCGAGCCCGAATCCCAGAAAAACGATCAATAAACCAATAAAAAACAAGACTTTGCGATTTTGCAAAACGCCCCCCAGGTGGTCGGTCAGGGTGAAATTCACTTCGTGGGATTTCAAGGCGTACACGACGCCGGTCAATCCTATTACGGAAAAGATAATCCCTTCCAATGTCAGCATTATTCCCGCTCCCATGGTGCTTTGATTTTTGGGGAAACCGTGGTGAATTCGCAGCAAGTTGATAGGTCCGTCGCTTCTCTTCTATTTTTATTCGCTTTTCCCCAGGGCTCAAGGTGATGGCTTGGGATTTTTCCCATCCCAACCCTCTCGAAAAATACCCCCTGTTTCGCCGTCCCGGTTTTCTTGTGGAATCGAGTGGATATAATTCTCCTTTGTTCTTCCCTTCTCCTTGACAGAAGAGCGGCTTGAAAGTTTATTTATTACTCGTTGGGCCGGGTAGCTCAGTTGGTAGAGCAGAGGACTGAAAATCCTTGTGTCCCCAGTTCAAGTCTGGGCCTGGCCATTTCCCCGCATTCTCCAACGGCCTGAAAAGGCCGTTATCCATTTAAACCGAATGCCCAAAACAGCCCCACATCACCCCTTTCATGAAAATCTCCTCTTCACGATGCTGATCCGCGCAGCTTATGGGTGAGGATCGTTCCGGCGCGATGAATCGGCGCGCCGCGCGCAATCCCACAACTCCTGGATATCCCTTCCGCCCTTTTTGTGCTTTTTTATGATTCATCCGGGAAGCGTGTACATCATGGGGTAAAATCGATTACCTTCACTCCGGGATGAGGGCGGACACCAAGGTCCGCCCCTGCAAAAATACCCTCACCCTGGCCCTCTCCCAGAGGGAGAGGGAATTGGGGGGGAGTGGTTTTCATCGCTGATCGCGAAGGGATGCGAACCGGCGATCAAAAAAAAGTACCCACTTGCCAGATGAGCCTTTTTCATTTGGAAAAAATAAAAGCGGATCGTACATCATCCAGAAGATCCCTCGATCAGGAGAATCATCATGAACATGAAATCCCCTGCCTGGTTGTCCATCCCCCTGCTGTGCGCGGTTTTATCACTCGCGGTTGGAATCCACCCGGCCGCTCCGGATGTCCCCTTCGTCCAGGAATATCATGAGGCCTATCCCATCCAGCCGGGCGGGCCGGGGGATGACGTGCGGGCCATCGCCGTGGATTCCACCGGCCGGATTTGGGCCGCCACCCGGGGGGGAGTATATGGCTTGATCCAGAAAGAATGGAAACTGGTGGATGGATTCTCCCCCGGCCCGGCGTATGCGCTTTACTGCGATGATTCCGGGATCGTCTGGGCGGGCGCGTGGGATGGCTTGTACCGGATCGAAAACGGCCGGGCTGTCCGAGTTCCCGAAGTGACGGACGCGGTCTCCGCCGTGCATGGCAAGGATGGTCACATCATCGCGCTCGGTCCGGACGGCGCCTGGGAATGTGTGGACGCACGATGGCAAGGCATTACGCGGCGATGGTCCGGCAATATCCGGGATGTGCTGGTGGAGGACAGAGACACGTTCTGGATCGCCACCGGCATGGGTCTCTACCGCCGGGATCCAACCGGCCTGCGTCTTTATTGCCGGGATGAGGATCTCTATTCCAGCGAGGTGAACGCCTTGGCCTTCACGCCCGGCGGCCGCCTGTGGGTGGGAGAACTGGGCGGTATCGATATTTTCGAAAACGGCGTCCGCGTCGATACCCTCACCGCCGAAGACGATCTGCCCTATTACGACGTCCGCGCGCTGGCTCACGCGCCCGACGGCCGGATGTGGATTGGGACGGGCCTGGGCGCGGCCCGGTATCAGGACGGCCTCTGGTCTTTGCGCCACAGCCGCCGCTGGCTGCTGAACGATGAGGTCCGGGACATCGCGTTCGACTCGGAGGGCGCGGCCTGGATCGCCACCGCCGCCGGGGTCAGCGCCATCAAAAACCGGTGGATGACCCTTCACGGCAAGGCGGAATATTATCTGGACATCTGCCTGAAACGCCATGTCCGCGAACCGGGCTTCGTGGAGAAATGCTTCTTCCCCAATCCGGCCGACCAGAGCATCTTCGTTCCCCGGGACGACGACAACGACGGCAGCTACACCAGTTTCTACATGGTCATGGAGTGCTTCCGTTACGCCGCGACGCAGAACCCCCAGGCCAAGGCCAACGCCGATAAGGCTTTCGCCGCCCTCGAACTCCTGCAGACCATCACCGGCACACCGGGATTCGTGGCCCGCACCATCATCCCCGCCGATTGGACCGCTATGGCCGATCCCAACCAGACCTACACGCCCCAGGAACGGATCGAGTCCCGCGTGCGCAATCCCCGATTCAAGCCGGTCGAGCAACGCTGGCGGCTCTCGTCCGATAAAAAATGGCTGTGGAAGGGCGACACCAGCTCGGATGAAATCACCGGCCACATGTTCGGGTATCTCTTTTACTACGACCTCGCCGCCGATGACGCCCACAAGGCGCGGGTCCGGAACCTGGTGTCCCGGATCATGGATTACATCATCGAGGGAGGTTACGTCCTGCGTGATATCGACGGGCAGCCTACCCGCTGGGGAGTCTGGTCGCCCGAGAAGCTGAACCACGATCCCGACTGGCGGGTGGAAGCGCCCATCAACTCGTTCGAGTTCCTCTCCTATCTCAAGGCCGCCTATCACATCACCGGCAATCCCAAATATCAACAGGAATACAAAAAACTGATCGAAAAACACGGTTACGCCGAAAACGCCCGCCGCCCCAAGAATTACGAACGCGCCCAGCGGACCCACATCGACGACGAACTGCTGATGTTCGCCGCGCCTGCCTTGCTGCTGTACGAGGACGATCCGCGGTTGCTCTCCATCTACAAAGAAGCGTTCACCTGGGCGTACCGCACCGTGGAGAATGACCAGAATCCGTTCTTCAACTTCATGTATGGATTCTTGGGGGGAGAGAATTTTCACCTGGAGGAGAGCATCCAGTTCTTACAAGATCAACCCCTGGACTTGGTCCAATGGCGCGTCGACAACGCCACGCGGGAGGATGTGAAACTTGTCCGCTTTCCCATGCTCGAGCCGCTGCAACTGGACTGGATGCTTCCCCCCAGCGAGCGCGGCATCATGCGTTGGGACAAAAATCCCTGGGAAACGGTCTCCGGCGATTTCAGCGACGAGCCGGGCCGCCTCGAAAGCAGCGGCGTCTTCTGGCTGATGCCCTACTGGATGGGGCGGCATCTGGGCTATATCGGCCTGCCGGAAAAATGAAGTTCATCCGGAAAGTTAGTGTTTTGTTCCGAAGGTATGGTCAGACATCGATGAAACTGGATTGAGAGAATCCTCCCCAATCCCCTCTCCCTCTGGGAGAGGGTTAGGGTGAGGGAAAGCCTATTCTCGGCGCCGCTCCCGCCGGTTGGTTACATAGACGAGAAGAAGGAAAATTGTTTTCCCTTCGCTTCGGAGTAAGGGAAATGAGATACGACGTTCCTATCAGGTACGTGCTTGCCGGATGTACCAAAATTGAGGACCCGTGCCCGCCCGCGGTTATTCTCCCGGCTTGGTGAAGACGATTTCCCAACGGGACTCCCCCGACATGAAAAACCGGGCCGTTTGACCGGCCAGCTTATCGGTTTCTTTTTGGCGCGTATCGATGCCGGTCACCTGCGGATACCATCCCCCGCCGTCCAGGATTTTGCGGGGCGGAATCCAACCCTCCGGATCGGACAGATCCTTATTGAAGGTGATGTAAATCCCTTCCTGCGACCATTTCCAATCCTTGGCCCGGTTCAATAAAATCACATATTGTTTCAGATACGTGTTCCAATGGATCGACGGCCCCCAAAAGGCGTCGGCATCCTTCCGGTGCCAGTCGATGGAGGCTTTGAAAATGGGAGTCACATGCCCGCCGAGGCCCGGTTCGTTCCATTTTCCTTTGTGCCATTTCCACACTTTCCCCACCGGATGGTCCAGGTCCGCGTAACGCATCCGGGCCACGGAAACGCCTTGCTCCGCGATGTCCCGGTTGTAAGTGCTGATGAAGAAATACACATATCGCCCATCCGGGTCTGGCAGCACCGAAAAATCGCCATGGCCCCCCGTGAAGTAGAAATTTTCCGTCTCCCGGTTTTGCGAACCGGCCGGCGCTTCCAGGATGATTCCCAGATCCTCCCAGGTTGCGCCATTGTCCACCGATTTCAACGCTCCGATGCGGGGCGCGGTCAAACGGGCCTGGTTGTCCTGGTTTTGCGGAAATCCCACCGTGGGCTCGTTGTGATACCAGCCGTACAGCGTTCCGTTCTTGTCCCGGTGCGTGGCCTCGATCCAGCGCCCGCCGTCCACGGTGTTGTTGTATTTCACCGGCGCGGCTTCGCCCAAGCCGAAGAGGTCCGCCCCGGATGAACGGGATGGATGCCCGGCCGAATTGAACAGATAAAACGTCTCCCCGTCCCAATGCGCCGGGCTGTTGCAGTCCGTCGGCGCGGGGAATTTCAAGGGGAACGCATCCCGCAATTGAACCTCTATCTCCCCCGCGCCCGGTTCTCCCGCTATCCCCGGCGAGCCGGCCAGGAACAACGCCAGGATGGCCATGCAGATCCCGGTCTCCAAGATTTTCATCCCCATGATCGTTCCTTTCATTGTATGGTTCACGCGAAGGGCAAGCATGGTTGATCATCATCTATCAATTGTACGCCTTCGGAAAGTGGGTTTTTGATCGATTTCCCTTGGCCTGCCGATCGTTCTTTCACAGACATCCCCGGATTTCAAGCCGGGGAATACCCACGGCCGCCTTCCAGGCGGGCACGACTCCCTGGCCCCCAAATATTGAATTCTCCCCTCTAGGCCTCCATTAAACTAGCCCAGGGCTTCAGCCCTGGGAAATTGCCGGGACCAAGGTAACCCATTCCC
>JBHGBC010000090.1:0-24071 GCA_041946805.1 bacterium | reverse complement strand
CTCTAGACGGTTTGATGGAATAGCATAGCAAAACAAAAAGAATAAGTACGCACTTCCCGGATGAGCCATTTTTTCTAATCCGTGAGCCGGCCGTATTTCTATCAATACAAATCCCAGATCTCGACTCGCGTGAATGTAGTGGGATTGGAGTCCAACTCGGTTTCCGTCAACGCGCGGTCGCTGAAACGGATGCGGTCCAGCGTGCCAACATACGCAAAAGCCAGGGCGTTGGGCCAGGTGCCGATGTACAGCAATTCATTGGTGCGGGGGAGCATGCCCTGGGTGTATTCGATCTCTTCGGAGAATTTTCCATTGAGGAAGAAGGACATGGACACTCCGTTTTTATGCGCCACGGCCACGTGCTGCCATTGATCGTACACCACGAAGGTGTTGGGCGCGGGGATATCCAGAACGCCGACGGCGGTGCCGCGCACATTCAACTGGGTTGGATCGTCCGCGCTATAGGCCAGTTGCAGCGAGTGGCCGCCGCCCGGCGCTCCATAGGCGTACAAGACCATGGCGTTGGTGCGGTCCGTCACCAATTGCGGTTTGATCCACGCTTCAAGCGTCCAATCTCCGGGAAACTCCAGCACGCCGCCGGGATCTTCGACCAAGGCAAACTCTTGACCGGTAAACAAAATGGCCATGTCGCCGGCCTTGCCGGAAGGAGAATCACTGACAATCTCCGCGGTCTTCGGAATTTGCTGATATTCGACACCCTGAGCCAGGCGGTCGATCACCGGAACGGCTTCCAGCGCGGGTTTACTGCCCTGACTGCGGTAATATCCGCTGGCTTCGTCAAATGAAAAATAAACAACCGTCGCGGCCCCAACGGGTTTGACTTGGGAAGGAACGGCATCCAGTTCGGAAGCGGTCAGAACGCCCTGGGAGATCCGGACGCGGTCCAGATCCCCCGTGTAAGACAGGAAGCCCGGGGAGACCTCGCCGAAGGAAACCTCGAGACGCTCCGGCAGTTTCACATCCCCCGCCCCCTCCACCACCTGTTTTTCCTCTCCATCCAGGAAGAAATGCGTCAAGCCCATGTCGTAGTCGTACGCGGCGGCGGCATGGTGCCATTGGCCGTCCGCCGGGAACTCCACCTCGCTGAGGACATCCACCACCCCATACATGCTGAACACCAGATTCCCATCCTGCAGCCCCAACCGGTATCCGCCCGAAGTCTGGTCTTGGTTGTCGGGGAAACCGTAGCTCACAAAGGCAGTATTGGACTGGCCGGCCTTGGCCGTGCGGGCCCACACTTCGATGGTGAAGGGAGGAAGAATGTCAAACGAAAACGTATTCGCGTCATCGGCGACCAGCGCGCCCTTCCCCGTGAAGGCGACGGCCCGGTCGCTTTCGTCGCCGCTCACACCGGCTATCCGTTCCGGCCGTTCCAGGGCGGAAGAGACAATGCGGCCCTGCAATCCGTACCCGGTATTGTCCGTGAAATCCAATCCCACGAAGTTGTCGAAGTTAAAGCTGACAGTTACCTCGGCGGCGGCACCTCCTGCCAGGACCGTCACCAGCAGCGTCACCCAGACACCCCATTTCCGCCCGATCTTCATTGTGTATTTCCTTTCCGGTGGTAGAATGGATCGCCATTTAATTATGATCTATAATTAAATAGTGAAATTATCTTACGCTGGAGCGAGCGCCCTTGTCAAGAGAATTTTCATTTATATCTATCGCTATTCCTTGGGTCTATCGATATACTTCCGTGCATAGAAAGAGAAACAGCGGACGGCCATGAAGAAAGACTCCATAACGGACACAACATTCGTCAGCCGGATCAACAAAATAAAAATCCTCAACGTGGTCCGCAACAATGGCGGAACCACTCGTCCCGGGATTGCCCGGGAGTTGGGTCTCAGTTTACCCACTGTTACCCGGCTGGTGGAGAGTTTGATCCATCAAGAGAAACTGATCCGTGAAAAGGGATCCGGCGAAGTGGCGCGGGGGCGGCCGCCGAAGTTGCTCGAGTTTTCCGGCGACAATCATTACGTAGTGGGATTGAGTATCGGCGCCAATCACATATCCGGAATTCTAACCGATCTGAACGCCCGGATTTTAACCCACAAGGAGGTTCCCACCCGGCCATCCCGGGGGTATCGCGCGTTGATCCGTGCGGTAGCCCGTCTGATACTGGACTTGATCCGGACATCCCGAATCGATGAGGGGGATTTGCTGGGCGTGGGGATCGCCATTGGCGGTCTGATAGATAAGCGCCGCAATGTCATCCAGTACTCCGCGATATTCGATTGGGAAGAGAAAGACCTGGCCAGGGATCTGGGCGAATTGATTCATAAGCCCATCCGCTTCGATCACACCGCCCGCGTCATGGCCCTGGGCGAATTGTGCTACGGAATCGGCAGCCAGATCGACAATTTTGTCTGCGTGCTCTGGGGGTATGGCATTGGGGCCGCGTTTATCCAGGAGGGGAAACCTTTTTATGGCACGCGGGGCATGGCCGGAGAATTCGGTCATATTCCCGTGGAAGGCCAGAGTGATATTCCATGCCAGTGCGGCAATTTTGGATGCCTGGAAGCCCTGGCTTCCGGGTGGGGGATTGCCAACGCCGCCATGGCCCGGCTCTCCCAGATGACCAGCAGCCTCCTGCTTCAACTCTGCGGAAATCATCCGGAGCGGATCACGGCGCGGTTGGTGGCGCAGGCGGCGGCGCAAGGGGACACGATGTGCCGGGAAATTCTCGACCAGGCGTGTGACTACATGGGAATGGGCCTCGCGACACTCATGAATCTGCAAAATCCACAAGCCATCATTCTCGGAGGGGGGATCATGCGGTCGGAGAACCTGGTGCTGGACCGGGTGAAACAAGCGGCCTTCAAGCATTCGCTTCGAAATCTCAGGGAGGACATTATAATCCAACCGGTTCAACTGGGCGATCATTGCAAGACCATGGGGGCGGTTTCCCTCATCCTTAATGAAGTTCTTAATTTAAACGTACTTCACCATCCCTGAACTGTAGATAAGGGAATTCGCATTCCGGACGAGGCTATCCTTATTATTCCGCCTGTTTTTTGGCGTTGGGGGATGGATTTGTTCTGGGGCGGGATGGCGCCGGAGGGGGTATGGGGCGCGGGTTTTGATTGGGGCAGCGCGCGGCGGCGGAGTTCCAGGATGAGGAACACGGCGGCGGGGTGTATTTCATCGAACACTTCAAAGAGACGCGAACCGGCCATCTGAAAAAAAGTACGCAGTTGCCGGATGAGCCTTTATTTTGGGGATTGTTTTCTGCAGGCGGGTAGATAGTTGCGGTTATTGAAATCGAGCCGCTGCCTGTACATCCATGCGCCCGGTCTCCTAGGCGGTCCGAGTGGCCCGGGGCCGCGGTGGTGTCTGACCGGAAGTGGGCTGGAGAAGGTCCGGATCGTCACTCGAAGAGAGGCCACCAACTGACCGGCGTCCCACCCAAGGGCCGGTCACTGCTGAACCGCAGTTCGCCGAAATAAGGCGGTTGATCGGCCAGGACTCCATCCCAGGAAAAATTGGTGAATGCCCCTTTATCCCAATCGATCCAAGAGATATTCAAGCCGATGGGGTGGGCCGATGTCAATTCATTGAAAGTGCCGAAGGGGATCCGGATCTCCATGGTATAACCCATATTGTCGGCATCGATGGTATTGACAACCTGAACTTGGGAAAGCAGGTCGGTTTCCAAATAGTCGTTGTCATTGTACTCCGCGCTGGTCCCGTAGATTTCCTTGTATTGATATCTGTAATTGTCCATTGTCATGCCGTAATCTTCGGGAGCCAAGTTGGGAAAATCCCTTTTTTGCAAAGTCTCATCGATCAGCATATCAAACTGCAGATCGTTGGGTGTGCTCCCCAGTTGTTCGGGAAGGCGGTCGTTGTCGTTGTCCATCCACAATTCAATTCCATCATTGGTATAGCCGGAGCTTTGGCCGGTAAAATAGCCATCCGCGTCGATCGTATTGGCGTTGGCATGTTCAAAACCGATCTCGCTGTCCCGGACGATATCCAGAAGATAGAAGGCTTCGTTATCCCAAGCGATGTACGTCGTGGCGCTCATATCTTCCGGTCCCTCATAGGGATTGTTGGCGTCGGCATTGCGGTAGGCGGTCGTGGCATCCAGTTCGAAATGATCGCCTGTCACCATGGTTTTCGATCCGTTCCCTTGATGCAACGCCGGTGATCCGTAACTGGCCAACGGCCAATCTTGACCGTTTCCGTCGATGGTAATACGGATGCTGGAGTCCAATTTACGGCAATCGATGAATTGATCCTGGGCGAATCCGTTCATCACCGCGCTGACGGCCCAGATAGCCATTCCAAAAAGCCATGCGTAATATTTTAACATTGTAGCACCTCCGTCAACCGCTTAACCATTCCACTGTTGAGCATAACCAAAGCGGCCTGGGCTGTATACGGTGGTTGAAGAGAGAGGAAGAAGCCGAACCAACAACAAAAAACAGCGGAATGGTAAAATCCAGGGGAAAGGGAGGCTCATCTGCCAAGCGTGCACTGGGGTGGATGTTGGTGGAAGGGGATGGATTTTGTTGCACACAAGCCACGCTACTTTGATCATCCCCTCCTACCCCTGCCAAATTCCCTCACCCTAATCCGAAGGGAGAGAGGATTTGGGATTGAACTCTTAAGCCAGACGGATGAAAGAATGATCGCGCTTTCAAGATAAAAAGAACGCACATACCGGATGAACCTCTTTTGGTCCAATCGGGATTCATCTTTTCATGCAACGCGAGGGCAGGATACTTCTGGGTTTTCCGTACCCGGCCTGCTGTCATCGAGTAATTGGGACTACGCTTCCTCGACGACTTTCCATCCCATTTGTTCAGCCAGGGCGTAGACGGGTTCTTTCAAGTCCCCATAGGCGGTGACCCGGTGCCAGCCCCATTGATCCCACTGGGTGAAGAGTTTTTCGAGATCGCCCACCGGTTCCACGGCCAGTTTGGTCCGGCAGGCCCGGTCGTCCGGATCATTCGCCACCGCTTTTCCCTGGTGGAAGAGGATTTCTTTGCGCAGCGGTTCGATTTCCAGAGTGGTGGTCATGTAGCCCAAGGGGAGGAGAGAGCGGACCGACGCTCCCTGGCGGTCTTCCGAATGGGTCATGATGCTGAAGGGATTGGTCCGGCCCTGGGGTCCGAACACCTTGTTGGAAGCGACGCAGTGCGCGTAGATGATTTGCCGCCTGGAGGTGTCGATCACCGGATCGGAAATATAGCCGGGGCGCCCCTGGGTCAGGGCGGTGATCATGACCATGGTCGCCGCCGATTTGACGTCGCATTCACATCCGCCGATGAGGCCCTCATTGTTCAATTCGTGGAAACCGAGACAGGGATAGGCGTGGATGTGCCCGCCGTAGAATCCGCCCAGGCAGTTGATGGTGATGGCGTTGGCGTTGTGTTGTTTCAGGACCTCCTTCATGCCCAGGTACATGGCGGCGGAGGTGAGCAGGGTGTCATCGGAGACGCCGAGGACCTGAGAAGCGTTCTTTTTCCAACGTTCCGCGATTTCCCGGCTTTCCTCCTGGTCCGCGTTTTCCCACGCTTTGTTCACTTCCGCGAAAGTGATGTATTCCAGCGGAATACCCAACAGGGGTTCGGCGGATTCGGCGTTTTGGTCCCGGACGGCGAGGATCCGGGATTGCTTCATTTGTTGAATGCATTCATCCGGAGATACGGTTTTGAGAGGGTCGGCCAGGCCGGATCGATCTCCGGGAGCGGGAGTGCGGGAAAGCCGCTTTTGCGTGACCGCCGCGGAGAAATCGGCCGGGGAACCGCCCTTCTTAATCAACGAGAAGCATTGGACGGCTTCGGCAAGGTCTTCCAGTTTCGAGGAGGCCACGAAGGCGAAGTTAGGCGTATTCTTGCGGAGAAATTCCGCGGTGTAGACCAAAAATCCGCCGCTGCCGCCGTATTGGAAATCCGCGTACAGAACCGGTTTGCCCGATTCCACCATGGTTTGCACGACGCGGTTCCAGCAGTTCAGTTGATAAACCAGGTAGCCGTCGATGTTAGCGGCTTTATCGCTTTCCAGGATGGCCTTCGCCTCTTCCTCGCCTTTGGCCATGGAAGTGACGAATTCAAAACCGGGGCACCGTTTCGCCAGTTCGGCCGGGATGCGTTCCATCACCGGGGCGAAATCGAAACCGGTGTTGGGCCAATCCGGCTGGGGCTGGACCACATCGTGCAGAGAATAAATGATGCGGATTTTGGCTTTGTCCTGGGTTTCCGCGGACCAAAGACGTTGGGGAGCCGCCAGGAGCCCCACGGCGGCGGCCGCGCATCCGGCTTGGAGAAATCCACGCCGGTTCAGGGCGCAATTCGTACAGGGTGATGGTTGATTCCGGACAGTCATGTTGTCATCCTCCGAAGATATGTAGCGGAATGACCGGTTGGATCATTCTCCAGGATTCCCTCATCGGGATCCGGCCTGGATGGGGCGGCCGAATCCCGTATCCATCAATAGGCATTTTCCATGTTGCCGGGGACATACCGGATGATATCGCCTTCGGAATGCAAGCCGTTGGACATGTGGTAGGTCAACGCGCCGGTCGCCTGGGAGTCGATGTCTTCGTGTTTATCGGGGCCCGAGCTGACGATCAAGATGTGGGTTCCATGGCTCACCGCGATGCGCACGGGCGCTCCCCCCCATACTTTGCTTTGGAGGATCACCATGGTGTTGATATTCCAACACGGATAGTAGAGGCCGTGATACATCGGCCGCTGCGGCTCCTCCTTGATCACGAAAGGATCGAGAGGGATGGTGGAGATA
This sequence comes from bacterium, assembly GCA_041946805.1. Classification (GTDB taxonomy): domain Bacteria; phylum Hinthialibacterota; class Hinthialibacteria; order Hinthialibacterales; family Hinthialibacteraceae; genus JABLXU01. The sequence continues at coordinate 17,297 of JBHGBC010000090.1, read as the reverse complement.
TAGGCGACGGGCGTGGTGAGGCGGGGATACATCTGGTTAGTATACCACATGTCATTGCCGCGGGGGTAGGCGTTGTTGTCCATGTGATACATTTCAAACGCGTCCCCCAGCGATTTTTCATCCGCGTAACAACGGGTGACCAGGGCGCGGGTGCGGGCGTTCAGAAAATTGGGAACGGCGATTGCGGCGAGAATGCCGATAATCGCGACAACGATAAGCAATTCAATTAAGGTAAATCCCCTCGTCACGTTGACTACCCTTTCCATGTGAATATGCTCGTTGTCTTGGGATGGCCGGAATCCGTCCTGACTGATTATTCGTCAAGGGCATGGCCGTCAACATCCGCCTGAGACCGATTGCCATAAGCGCCGGAAACTCCATCCCCAATTCATTCCATGTTCATCGTGAAAAGCGAAAGAGGATGGAGAATGTCATTCGTAATTGCACCATTCTCAATCCGGTTGGTCCTGAAAAAAAGGATTGGTTCTTCAGGGCAGTGCGTGTTTGATGGAAAAACCAAAAGAATTATTTGCATTGGTCATACCATACGGGCTGTGGACTTATATAACAAAAGGGAAGGAGTTTGTCAAAGCCCGGAAAACTATTCTTTAACGCATTCGCGCGGCCACGGTTATCGTATCGCAGCCGTGTTCTGGTTATGATGGAAATCCTTTCGGAATTGAGCACTCCATGAATCCCGCTTGTACGCTGATCCCCGGTTTTTGATTCTCCCCGAAGTCCGGGGGAAGGGAGAGAGGGGATGCTTCATTCACATGGCTTAGCCCACCCTGCATCATACAAAGCCACGCGCCCGGAGGGCGGTGAGGCGCTCCGGGCGCGGAGACTCTTCCCGGCGGATGGTAAGGCCGGGCGGGATAGGCCGGGATTGGTCCCGGAACGGGACTACGCCTCTTCCACCGTCTTGAAGCCCATCAGGTGGCTCAGGTCTTCGATGTCGCGTTTGTGATCGCCGTAGAAGACCGCGCGGTGCAGAAGGGCCATGACGCCGCCTTCCAGCACGCCGGCGCCCCAGTTGCGGAACATGCTGTCCGCGTCCGCGACCTTCGTCCAGAACTGGGTGCGGCAGCCGAGTTTGTCATGTGTCACCTTGAAGATCTCACCCGTGGAGATCAGCATCGTATCCAGATTGATGAACTTGGCGCAGGTCACGGGTTGGCCGATGCGGTTTTCCACGTCCAGCGACACGCCCTGGCCGCTGTCGGTCTGGGTGCGGATGCTGAAGGGCAGGCGCTCGCCTTGGGGGCCGTCCATCTTGGTTGCCGAGGTGCAGTGGAAATGGATCAGCGCGTTTTGCGACACGTCGAAGACCGGGTCGGTGATGAATCCCGGCACGTCGAAGGCATAGCCGAACATGAGCATGGTGAGAGTCGAGTCCATGTCGCCCTCGCACGCGCCCACCATGCCCAGGTCGTTCAGCTTGCTGAAGGCCAGGCACCCTTTGGCGGGGGCGCCCATGCAGTTGGAGCTGGTGACCGCCCGGCAGTTTTCCCGCTTCATGACATTCTTCAGGGCCAGGTAGAACCGGGCCGAGCTGATGACCTCCTCGCGGGTCGGCTCCACGACTTGATTCGCCTGGCTGAACCAATACTTTTCCGCCTCGGCCTCGGCGTCCGCGAGCGGCACGGCCGCGTGTTCCTTCAGGGTTTCCTCCACCGAGATGGGCACGAATTCGCAGCCCAGTTTCGCTTTGACCCGTTCCGCGTCGCAAGCCGCCGTCGTGCCGGTGGGGCCATGGACCACGAGAATCCGGGTGTTCTTGAGATGCGGCCCCACGCGCATCAGTTTGACCACTTTGTCGATCTCGCTCCAGTCGCTGGAGGGCAGCAGGACCACCTTGTGGCCTTCCTTCTGCCAGCGGGGAAAATACATCCAGCCATGACCGCTGAAGGGCTGGCTGAACACGGCGGTTTGGATACCCGTGCCGATGATGTCGGTCATGGCCTGCAGGGGGGCGTCACCGCCATGGGCGCTGAGGTGGAACAGCAGCACGCCGTCCGCTTCCTTGATCTTGGGGAGAACGGCTGACATTTCCGCGGGCGGGACGATGTCGCCGCCGACGAATTTCACGTCGCCCAGTTTGGCTTCCAGGGCGGCCAGGTAGGCTTGGAACTTGTCGATCTCTCCCGTGGGCCGGGACAAGTAGATCCCGCCGGTGCGGCCGACATACACCTGGTGAATTTTGACCGGCGGCAGTTTGGGCGGCCAATCCCCGCTCTCCTCCGTCCGCCCGAACTGGGCGTTGAGCATCATCGCGCCGATGCCCGCCGTGCTGGTACCGATGAATCCTCTGCGGCTGATGGGACAATCCATGGTGAACCTCTTTCTCAACTTGATAGAACCGGTATCAAGGAATGAATGATGCTGGAGGGATTGTCGCACAGGGATTCCCGGATTGTCAACAAACCCGCCGGTCAAGCGAACCTTTTTCCGGCTCATCCAGAGTGTGCGCATTTATTCTTATAAGGACGGCTGGCAGTTCTTCGCGGTGATCGGTGAGTACCACCCCCAATATCCCCTCTCCCTCTGGGAGAGGGCCCAGGGTGAGGGAAAGCCTTTCCCCGGCGCCGATCCCCTCGGCGGATTCCTAAACGCTTGGGGGAAGGAAATTATTATCCATCGGTTCTGAGTCAAGGTATTGAAATACGATTTTCCCCCTCCTGTACGCAAGTGCCGGATGAATCGCTTGATCCGGATTTTCAGGTTGAAGAAAATCCGGGTGTGGTTGTGCCCGATATCATGAAGACAGGTTCTCAGGCGACGCATTTCACGGATTAACCATAATTACCATCCCTTATTCTTCTAACTATTTTAATTTATTGAATATATATATACGGAACAAGCGATAAAAATATGACTCAATTAGTCTCCGCGGAAGAATCGAAATCACATAAACAAGGGGAAATGGCACAATCTGTCAGCGTACCGGACGCCCGTGCCAGGGATCTCATTGCCCTTGATCATGAACTCCTGGCCCAGGCCGAGGGACGGATCGCATGGTTCGATCGGCCGGCGGATCTTCCCGAAGAAATCGTGGGCGGTACGTGACTCGGTTGGCGGGGCATTTCAGTAATCGGCGTGAGCTGGCGAGAAATTCGATCCGGCCGGGTGGTCCCGGGTGGGGCCAAGTAATTCGGGTAGCCGCAGCAATCCCGGCCGGATATACACGTCTGTGATTTTTCGTGATTATTTCCTGACTGTGATACCCTTGCTCCCCTCCGCCTGCTCAATCCTCCGGTCTGCCCTGCCTTTGCCGCATCCGGTCTGCCTTAGCAGTCTGGCTTTTTTGGGTGAGTTCGGCTTCAAAATACATCTGTTTCCGTTGCCGGGGCGTATAGTACTGTTCGCCTCGTTCCCGCAACTGCCGGGCGCTGTCGAACAACTCCTGGATCATCCGGTCGAGGCGTGGGTCATGCAGTTGCATTTCGCGCAACGTATTAGCGCAGTTTTCCAACACTGCCGCGGCCTCTTGAAAATGCCCCTGGTCCGACAACCGGATTGATTCCGCCTTGACCGCCGCCACGGTCAGATACGCCGCCTGCAGGGTCACCTCCCGGACGGGAATGATGGACGCGAACTCATCGAGCGCAACCACGTCCAGCTCGACGGGAAACTCCTCCCGCCGGCCTTGGAAGCCCGTCTCGACGGCCTCATGGAAGAGGAATTCCAGCCGCCCGATCTCCACGCGGCCTTCTTGCCGCGCCGGCGGCAGTTTCACTTCGAGGACCAGGTGTTTCGGAATGCCCTCGAGGATGTCGCCTAGGTAATAAACATCGGCCGCGGGCTGGCCGTAGTTGTTCAGTTGGGCCGCCTGGACTCCCGGCAGAGACGGCGCGAAACGAATCTGGAATCCCGTCGCGGCCACCGCCTTCAAATCACCCAGTTCCTCCAGAAACACGCTATTCGCCTCTTCGGGACGGTCGATGAAATAGGTGGAGCCGCCCCCCTGTTCCGCCATCTTCCCCATCAACTCTTCGTTGAAATCGCTCCCCACGCCGATCGTGCTGGTGGTGAGGTTCTCCCGGCGGTGCGCCTGCGCGAGCCGGGCCAACTCCTGGGGATGCGTAATGCCCTCGTTCGCCAGTCCGTCGGACAGCAGGATCACCCGGTTGATCCGTTCTGGTGAATTATTGCGCCGGGCGAAATCACAGCCCTGCAGATACCCGCCGCTCAAATTGGTGCTGGATCCCGCGTGAATCGCCTCGATCGTCCGCGCGATGGAGTGCCCTCCATCCCTTACCGGCATCGGCGCCACCAGGGGCGTGACCACGGTGTCGAACACGGTCAGCGAAAAGATATCCTCCGGGCCGAGTTTTTCCACCAGGATCCGGGTAGCCTCCTTTACCCGCTGCAATTTAGCGCCGCTCATGGATCCGGAACGGTCCAGCACCACCGCCACGTTCAAGGGCCGCCGGGGCCGGCCCGTTTTCCGCGGGGTCTCCACCGTCACCAGCAACCGGCTTGTAAACGCTTGATTCACGGGGATTTTGGAAAAATCCCAAAGCATTTGGATATTCATGATCATGTCTCCTTTACCGGGACAGCAACTCTTTGATCAGGATCATCATCCGCGGCATCAAGGCTTGATATCGCTCCACCATGTCCGAGCGGATGTGGATCTCCAGGCCTTCCGCAATCGTCAATCTTTCCCAGGTATCCCGGCCGCGGGGGACCGTGCGCTTCAGGCTCTTGAGATAACTTTTGTCCTCCGGCCGGGGCGGCAGGATGGACTCACTCCGGGCCTCCCGAAGTTCATTGAATTCCTTCGCTTCAGTCTTTTTGATTTTCTCCTTTTCTCCTTTGGCCATGTCCAGGAACGAGTAATTCGCGGACATGGGTCCGGGCGGGGATGGCATACCCGGTTCCGGCGTGATGTCTTCCGTGTATCCTTCCCCCTGCAGCCATTGCTCCAGGGTTTCCTTGCTCCACGGCTCCGGCGGGCTCAGCCGGGCCTTGGCCAGCACCTCTCTCATTTCATCCAGCGACATCGAATCCAGGGCTTCCCGGATTCCGGACAAGCGCAGGTGGGATTTCTGCAGTTCCTGGATGAGCCGCAGGCGCACCACGTGTTCCTCGCCGTACCGTGCTCCTCCTCCCGCTCCATAGGGTGGAGGGATCATCTTTTCCTTGGTGTAGAAGTGGATGGTGCGGCGGTTCAGCCCGGTTTTTTTCTCCAGATCGGTTATGGTGTAGTTATCTTCCAACATATTTTTCCTTATCCTTGGATCAAAAGATGCAATTTATTAGTGTAACTGTTGCGTTGTGAATATAAATATCTCTCTCATATTGGGCTTTGGCTCAACGAAAGGGGCGCGCTGGCCGCACCCCGTTTCCGCGGGCTTATGGTTCAGAATATCCCAACTCGTGAAGGATGAAATCGCAAATGAAGTAAGTTGGTTCGATCTTTTGGATGATCTTTGTATTCTTTATATTCAAGGTTTGATTCTACATAATGACAGTCATATTGTCAATAGGGTAAATAAATTTATTGAGGAATAATCTCCCATGACATTCTTTTGGCATTCCAAATCAGCTGATTCGGAAGAGAAACGAAATGGCTGGAAGCCCTGCTTCTGGCATTCAGCCGGGCCGATACGCAGTATTCGATCGACTTGGCCGACGTTGCCGTGACTTAATCAGCGGGAGATAATCCAAGCCCAGCGGCCGGATTGATTGGAATCATAGATGTTCTCAATGACGAATAAGCCCTCAGGCCACTGTGATCCCTGTAATACGCCCATTTCATTTTCCGCTTTCCCGGGCCAGCCGCTACTGCCCATATCGTGAGCATCCATATCAACCCACCCTCAGGCCGGCGGTTTGTCGTCTTCGAGAGGGAAATTGTTTCCGCCGCGGAGGAAAGGCACTCGAACGCCGCCCGGGGACCGAGCCGGCCGGCCAGTATCGCCTTGGCCTCGGCGGGACCGAAGAAGGAGAGGCAATTCGATCCGCGGCGCTGGCCCGGCAAAATGGATCGATAAAGTGATGGTTTTGGGTGTTTTAAAGTAGCCGCATCCCTATAAGATAATGTATTGGAGAGGCGCGATCATTTTATATTCAAATATTTCCGGCCCGGTCATCTGCAATCGCCGAATATTGCGGTTCGCCGCATTCTCGCTCCCCACTGTGCCGGGAACCGGCCGGTAAGCCATGGGGTGTTCACATATTCGATGAATCACAATTGTGGAATGGTTCAGCATTCGCGTGCGGGCGATGGATCCGGTATAGAAAATCCCAGGAAGCCCAGGAAGCCCAAAAATCCCATACGGGGATCGGGGGGGATAGCGATCAATATCAGCGCGGGGATCACCCCGCCCACGGTGATGGTAGCCAGTTTGTTGGAATCCTCGGGGCGGCAGGGATAATAAAAATACAATGCAAAACGGAAGAAACTGAGATAACTGATATAACTATAATAGCTGAATGGGAACCAATCGGGATGAATGAATCCGGCCAGACCCGCGAATCCGAGCACTCCCAGCATGCCCAAGCCGCGAAACAGTTTGTCAAACCACGAAATGATTGCGTAAGGTTTCCCCATGGCGGATCTCCTTTCAGGGAAAGACGGAGCGGCAAAAAGTCACTTGATGGTGGTGCAGACATCTTGTCTGCGCAAAAAATGGTTGCAGGCGGGACGCCTGCGCGACAACATATAGAACATTGCAGGATCATTTGTACTTTTTGCCGTTCCGTCAGGGAAAAGATCTTGCATTTCACTCTCGAATCCGAAGGCGGTCATTCCGCATTTTTCACCGGCACGAGCGAATCGATCAGCCCGTGCAATTCGTCATCGGTCACGGGTCCGTTGACCGCCAGCGCGGGAAACGTGCCCGCCGGCGATTCGAGAATGTATCCGGTGCGGTTCTCGGAGGGCGCGTCCTGGATCACCGCCCTCAGGCTCTGCAACGCGATCATCGCGCCCATTTTGTCCTGGGGCGTGCTCCACACCTTGAAGCCGTTGGGCGAGGTATAGATCAATGTGCCTTGTTTCACCAAGCCCCCGAAGGCCTGGTTGTAGGTGACGGCCTGGATCATCACCACGTGGCGCTTGTCTTGCGCGGGATACGCCAACGCGAACATGCGGTGCGGCGGGCTGGCGATGTCCAGGATATCCAGGATCACGCGCCGCTGGGTCCACGCGGGGGTGGCGGAGAAAATGTACGCCGCGAAATCGGCCTTCTCCGCCATATGCTCCACGCTGACATCCGGGATCACCACGTCCGGAACCACCTCGGGAGAAGAGGCCGCGGGTTTGGCTTGTGTATCGATCTCCGACAAATCCCAGTGGATACCCCGGTCCTCCAGCGTCGAGGTTTTGATCCGCCGGAAGAGCAGCAGCGGTTCGCCCGCCGCCATCCATTCCATTTCCGCGATCGTGTCATTGTCCTGGCGGATCCGGAAGAGCACGTAACTCTCCGGCGTTCCCTCGGGGGCCGGCAAAGTGGATCTCAACACCCGCGCCGGCGTCCCGTCCGCCAGCGTGGTGTCCTCCAACCGCTGGACGCGCGTGGCATCCTGCTCGTCGATCCGGCTTTGGAATCCCGCCCCGATCCCCAGAAATCCGGCGGGATCTTTCGGCGCTTGAAAGGTCTCCGCAACAGGGGTTTTCACCACGCGCGCCTCTCCCGCCTCCCCGGGTTGAAACGTGAAGACCGATTTCCCATCGTACGACGTGGCGAAGATCACCTGATCGTCCTTTTGCACGATCCGCATAAACCGGCCGGTGGGCGGATCATACAGGGCCGTGTCCGACAGGCGGTAGGACTCGCCCGGTCCCGCGGGCAGGCGCAACTGATTCATTTGCATCTGGCCGGACGCTTGCAGGGTGGCCATGGGCAGCCAGCGGATCCCCGCCAGTTCCGGATTGTTGACCGGATGCACGAGGATCTCATTCACCAGGTAAACAACTCCCTCTCCGCTAAACAAATCCTGTTCGGCGGCCCATGCCCGCGCCAACAGGCCGGCGGCGGCGCGGTCCCGGCCGGATTCGGGATTCGGGAAGAAAAGCAAATCGAAGAGAGGGATGGCCAGCAGCAGAAGGGCCGCCAATCCGGCGATCCAGACCGGTTTACTCAATCCGGCGCGATGGATGACGCGGTCCGCTGACGATTTGGAAGATGATACGGGAGGAGATGATACGGGAAGTGGGTGGGACAACGCGATTTCTTTCATGATCCGCTCCTTGAAATCCGCGGACGCGCGGACCGGTTGAACCGGAGTGACCGCGGCCATGGTTTGTCGCGCTCCGGTCCAAAACCGGGCGCAGGCGGAGCAGGTTTCGAGGTGATGGGCCAGTTCCCTTTGGTCCCCGGGATCGAGATGCCCGCCGAGGTGATCGATCAGAAGTTTCCGCGCGGCTTTGCACTTCATTTCGCCACCTCACCCTCGGACAGGATCTTTTTCTTCAATTTCAGCAATCCATACCGGAACCGGGATTTCACCGTCGCTTCGGAGCGGCCGATAATCCGGGCGATGTCCGCGAAGCTCAATTCATCGAAAACCCGGCAGCGGATCACCTCCGCCTGGCGGCGTGGAAGAACGGCCAGCCAGGTCTCGATGCGGCGGAATTCCTCTCGGGCGGCCGTCTCGCTTGCGGCGCTGGGAATTCCATCCACGGGTTCCCGGGATGCGATGGCCTCCAGGGAAACCTCCGCCCTCCGGCCGCGTTTTCGCGCCGCGTCCACACAGGCGTTCGCCGCCATACGGTAGAGAAAGGCCGTGACATGGGGCACATCCCGGTACTTGATCCGATGGAGGAAAACGTTGACCAACACCTGCTGGATGGCGTCCTCGGCGTCCTGCCGATGGCCCAGCCGCCGGAACGCGAACCGGACCAGGCGGTCCTGGAACGCCTCCACCAAGGCTTCGAACTCGCGCGCGGTTTGAGGCCATCCCCGGGTCCAGGCCTCATCGGTGACCGCGGGCGGCGCATCGAGTTCCTTCACCAGGTCCACGGCAATAAGCGAATTCATTGCTGGGTATTCCTCTCAACCTCTCCACTCCCATAACGCCACGGATCGGTCAAAAGATTTATTTGATGGGGAAAAAAACGCTCCTACGGGAAGCGAGCGCGTGAGGGAAGATCAACACCTCTCATCACGCCAGCGATCCGGGTGGAAATCCTGGTCCGCTCCCGCATAAGTCCCTCACCCGAATGCTTGTCCAGAGGCAGGGGGTCTTATTTACTTTTTTCTTCACATTGCTTGGATTTTCGTCCGGGGCTGTACCCATGCCTTGCGGCTGGTGTTCATCGATACAGTTCTGTAATTCGGTAACCAATTTCCTGGAATATAACCATGGAATGCAAAGCAGGATGCCATGCCTCGTCCCTGAGGTGAAATCCGGGCAACGGAATCGTCGAGGGATGTGGCCAAGCGTTTCTACCTTGCCGTTGCACCGGGGCAGGGCAGGGAGTGAACCTACGGGACGGTAACATGATGAATCCGGGCCATTTGACCATCCTGATTCAGACAACAACCATGGAATGGTCCCTGGAATACCACATATCCGTCCTCAAAAAATCCGCGCCGCTTGCAATTGGAACCCCTTGGCGAAATAGATATCCTTCCCCACGATGGGGCCGGCGATGCTGAATTCACCCCGCAGGATCACTTCGTTTTGACGGTTGTTCGGATCGAAACGATAAATGCAGGTATTAGTAAAACCATAGATAAATCCATCCGGCCCGTTTTGCAGCCCGAGATCCAAGGGCGAGCCTTGGGGAAGCGGCCACCGGGCGGTGAAGGATTTGGCCGCCGGATCGAACTCGAAGAGCTCGGCCGGCGCGCCGCCCGTGATCGTGCCATAGAGTTTCCCGTTGGCATGCACCACCAACGCATTGAACGTATTCACCGGGCGGTCCGGCCGTCCCTGCCATACGATTTTCTCGGCCGTGTAATCCCACAGCAGCAGGTCGGCCTGCTCGATCTTGGGTTGCGTGCCGCTGCCGCCGGCGATGCTCGTGCCGATGGCCAGGAGCCTTGGCGCCTCGAGATGCGCCAGGGTGTAGCAGCTGCCATCGCCAAAGATCCGGTAGTAGGCTTTCTTTTCGCCGGCGCGGGGATCGTAATACGAAAGCGGACCGCCCCACAGGCCATAATCGGGAATCGAGGCCAGCCACACGCGGCCTCGCGGTCCCGCCAGGGTGGAGCGGGGGCGGTAGGAGATATCGTCGATGCGTCCCAACTCGCGCGGATTACTGTCCGGGCTCGCGCCGAAGCGATAGGGCTTCGTGGGATCGTATACCGAGACGTGCGCGCCGGGATAGGACGAGATGTACATCGCGCCGTCCAGGTTGGCCATCGAATAGGCCTCGCCGGTGGCCTCGGAACATTGGCCTAGATCAACCAACTCGCCATTGGCCGGATTGTACCGGAAGAGATGCAGCGGGAGGATACTCGATCCATACACGCACCCGTCCGGCCCGGCGTGCAGATAAAAGATGTCGCTGCCGCTGGCCGCGTAGTTCAACTCAAAGGTATTGGAGGTCCCGTCCGGGTATTGCATCCGCAAATGGCGGTACATCTGGGTGGAACCATCGGTAAAAGAATACGTTGATCCATCCGGCAATCCCTTGGGCGGCGCGGGCGGCGGAACTTCCTCCGCGGGCGCCGCGTTGAAACCGTCGATCAGGAAATTCCCTTGGCTGGAAACGATATAAACCTTTCCGTCGTTTCCCTTGTGCATATCGAGAGTCCCTTCGCCCTTGGGGATGGTGGGCCCCACGGTTTTCTTCTCTCCGGTTTGCGGATCGAACACCACCACGTGCGGACGGGTCATGCGGATCAGGTTGGCGATCCGGCCGTCATGGTTCACCAGCGGATAGTTGTACATATCCACTTCGTCCATGCGCCCATGGGTTTTGAACTGCTGGCTGGCGGGATCGTAACAGGTTAAATCGGCCGTCCCATAGCTGCCGATCCAGATGCGGCCTTGCGCGTCCTCATCCAGGCGGCAGGGAAACGTGGCGGCCCCGGGATGGATCGCACCCAGGTCGGCCAGTTCGTTCCGGGCGGGATCGAAACACAGCAGATGTCCCGCATAAGCCGCGCCGATGTACAGCTTCCCGGAGCGGCTCATCAGCACCGCCGTCGGGAAGTTGGACTCCGCCACGGGCGAGACAAACTGGTGGAATTGCCCGGTAACGGGATCGATCTGCAGCACGAAACAGTTGTCGCCGTTCTGGCCCATGACCGCGTACAGGCTGGGAGACGCGGCTTGGTTGAGTCCCGCATGCAGGCTCACCCAGTTCACCGAACGCACGGGGACGCCCAGATCGCGGATGGCGATTTCCTCCGCGCCGGCCGCGGCCCTCCACGGTTGTATCAACACAAACAGCAAAACAAGGATGCGCCAGATCCGGTTTTTCAAACGGGAATCGCAGTCGATAGGCATGACTTTTCACCTGATTTCACGATGGATTGCCGCGCGTGGGAAAACGGTTCCGGAATATGGAACGAAGTCCCATGGCGCGCGCCGGGAAAAGGGCTGATTACCCTATCCCCCGATGATCATCCCATAAAAACCAGGGTTAATGAACAGCCATACCGGGAAGAAGGTGATCTGGAGTCCGCGGAATACCCGGAAGGAAGTGTGCACCAGTAGATTCCGTAAATGTTCAATAATGGAATTCATTCCTTCGTGACAATCTCCCCCTTCCGGAATTCCAAATCGAGGACACGGCTGCTGCTGATTCTGAAACCGGTTACTTCGCCCAGCGGATTCCGGAGGAAAATGCCCTTGTTCAGGTTGGATTCATTGAAAACAAAGGCATTGTTGTTCACGGTTTTAACGCTGAACATATAAGGATACGCGCTGCGGGTGATTTGAAACAAGAGATTTTCCACGCCGTCAAAGGCGATCGTAATGAACGAATCGAGTTCTTCGCTGTAATACCGGCCGGTGTATTCCTCCGCCTCCGCGGCGGTCATTTGGGGAATAGATAATTGGGGTTGAGAACCACTCGGCTTTCGCGGCGGGATCCGGCGAAACGGATTCCAAAACGAGGCGAAGTCCAGATCCGGCGCGTAGAAAGCCGGTTCGCCGGTTCCGGCCAAACCCCGCAGAGAGGGCTCATGGATCAGGAAATCGGGGATTTCGGTGGAGTCCGGATTTGCGAAGTAAAAATCGGCGATGCTCACGGACTTGTTCGCCAAATCAATCGAATCCATCTCCGCGGTGTTCGAGGCGGTGATGATGGAGAACTGTTCATCGGGAAAGCGTACGATCTGGGAATGATAGCCGGCGATATCGCCGCCGTGATAGACGAGTCTCCGGCCTTTGTAGTAGGTCACAATCAATCCGGCGGACATGGTAGACAATTGCCCGTTGTTCAGGATGCCTTTTTGGTGCATTTTGTCCAGGATCGACCCGCTGCCGATGGTGGCATCGTAAAAATTCTGGTCCCATTTCACGAGGTCTTCCACCGTGGAGTACAATCCGCCCTCCCCCACGCTGGCGAAATTGACCGGGTACTCGTAATACACTCCTTCCACGGGAGGCGTATAAGAAGACGCGAAGTTCTTCAGGATTACGTGATGGTTGTCCACGAATTGACTGTTGGTCATGCCCAGGGGCGTGAAGATCCGTTCCTGGGTGAATTGCGCGAAGGTCTGCCCGCTGATCCGCGCCACGATTTCGGCCAGCAGCATGAAGCCGGTGTTGCTATACATGAATTGCTCGCCGGGATCGAAATTCAGCGCCTTTTGCCGCAGAGTGTACTTGAAGCCTAGATCTTTCGTGATCAGGTCATCCATGTAGTTCCACCCGGCGAAGGCCAGCAGTTCCAGGTAATCGCGCAGTCCGCTGGTATGGTCCAGCAGGTGCTGGATGGTGATGGTTTTACCGAAATCGGGGAGCTCAGGTATATATTGATGGAAGTCATCCGTCAGTTGCAGCCAGCCCTCCTCTTCGAGCAGGAAAATGGAGAAGGCGGTGAACTGTTTGGAGTTGGAGCCGAAATGGAAAACGGTGTTCGGCGTGAGGGGAACGCCATGGCGCAAGTCGGCCATGCCGTAACCTTTTTCGTAGATGATCTGGCCGTCTTTCACCACGGCGATGGCGCAGCCGGGGGAGTTGGGAGTGTTCCATTTTTTGAAAGTCTGGTCCACTTTTTCCGATAAGCTCAGGGCCAGGGCCGGCGCGTGCAAGAAAATGATTCCGGCAAGGAATAGAATCAGAAACCATTGAACGCGGAGGCGAGTGTGGATGGATATTTCCTTCACGATGATTCATCCTCCCAGCTGTGGTATGAAGAAAAGGGCAAAACAAGGCGGAAAAATCGTCCCGGCGATTCTCAATCCGCATGGCGTTTATCAGTTTATACGTAATTGGAAAGTGCCAGGTTCCCTTTTATGTCCTGTTGAGTTATTTCAATGCAGGGTTTGCCCAGGATTGAAACCCTGGGCTGTTGTAGGCGGCCCCTTGAAAGGGGCGCGAAGGGAATAGGGAGATGAGACGGGAATCCGAGAAGTGAAATCGAAGCAGGAGCACGTAGCCACGCGCCCCAACTTTGGTATCGGGATGGCATTCTCATCTTCTTCCCCCTCCGGCAGAAGGCCAGCGTGAAGGATAAGTTTATCGTTATGCCTTCCAAATCATCTGCTCTTGAAAATTGTCGGCGAGTTTGTATTTCTTCACGAGATCTTGCACGCGTTCGCCGATGATTTCGATCTTACTCAAATCGGCCTGTCCCAAACCCGCCTGGGCGCAGTAATTCAGGTAGCCGATGTCCGCGAAATCGATGCCCATCAATTCCACGGCGGTGCGGTCCGCGGCCAGCCAATCCAGACTGGCCACCGCCACCTTATGGTCCACCGGCGTGCCCCTCGTCGGTCCGTATCCTTCCATGCCTTCGAATCCATCGATCACCGCCAGTTCGGGACCCAGGCGGGGCGCGTGGGTGAAGAGGCTGTAGTTCACTCCTTTAATTCCGCCTCCGTGATTGATGCGTTTGTCGCTGCGGCCTCCGCGCCCGCCGCGGGAATCCTTGTCCTTGATGGGCGCGCCGAACACGATGTTCTTGAGCGACAACGTGGCCACCACGAGGTCATGGGTTTTCATGACGGCCGCCGAGATGACAAACGATTCCGGATCGAGCAGCCGGCGCGACATACGGACCGCGTGGGGGCGGAAGTCCTCGTCGCTGAGCGTGTAGACGGTATCGACAGGCTGATCATCCAGGTCCACGAGGTCCACCGTATATTTTTTCTTCAGATCGAAATAGCCGTAATTATGGAAGCCCTCCAAGGTCGGACCATTGGCCGCCGATTCGGCAATGCAGATTTTATCGGTCCGGCCGATGGATTTCAGAAACTCCAGGATGCCCGCCAGGCAATCGGCGTGGGAAGCGCAAAGGGGTATGTTGATGGAAACGTTGTTGGGTTTGATCACGACCGGGCGGTCCCCAACCGCTTTCTTGATCTCTACGGAAAACGGTTGCAACGCGTTGAAGATGTTTTCCATGCGGTTGCCGCCGGTCATGAGCGCGACGCGGCTGGATCCCGGACCGGCGGAGGTTTCGGAAGCGCCGAGGGCGGCGCGGGCGCCCGGCATGCCCCAGGCAGCGGCCATCCCCCCGGCCAGGGCGGATTTGAGGAACGTTCGGCGGTTGGATGTATTCATGTTGACAGTCTCCATTCAAGTGGATTCAAGCAGGGAGGTAACCGGCCCGCTCGGATCTTTCATGTTTGATACCATCATAAAACAAATCGATCGGCTAGGTAATCAGAAATTGAGAAATCCGGCTGGATTCGAGAGAATAATCCTTTCTATTTAGGTTAATCCGGTAAGCACGTTCTTTTGTTCCAAAATGCGCAATCAGTATCTAAACAAGCTAGATTGAGAGATTAATCCAATTCCCTCACCCCCGGAGAGAGGGCCGGGGTGAGGGAAAGCCTATCGTCCACTTTCAACTTCCAGGATGGCGTCCCTGGCTCACTGTTCCATAATGCATCCTTTTTGGGGCCGCCTTCAGCGGCCCAGGGTTTCGATCCCGGGCAATTGGCCATGGTTGTCCCTTCCTCCCGGATGATCCTCTATTCATCTTGCGCAATTTGTTTACAATGACTCTTCAGTCGTGGAAGAGAATGATTTGGAAAGGATCCATCATGATTCGTAATCCGATCGTCGTGTGGCTGGTGTCCGGAGTGGTTTTGGGCTTGGGCCTGATGGTTTACACCGGGCAGGCCGTGGAAGTCCAACCGGGAGGGATGGAAGTGATCGTCTGCAATCCCCTCCTGGGGCAAGTCAACTCGGAAAACTCCTGGGAAGCGGCGAAGGCTATCGGCGTCAAGGGATTCGAATTGAACGCGGGCTCCGATCTCGTCTGTTCTTCCGTATTCGTGAACGGCAAGACGCCCTACCGGCTGGATACGCCCGAAAACGCGGCAAAGATCCTCACCGACGCCCAGGCCCAGGGCCTCGTCACGCCGGTGATCTGCGCGGGCATCCAACTCCAATTGGGGGAGAAACCGGCCGCCCCGGCGTGGGCGCGGAAGTTGATCGAAAACGCTCCGCGCGCGGGCGTGGACCTCATCTATTTTCCGTTGAGTTTCGGCCGGTCCGCCTCGCCGGACAACGTCCAGCCGAATGTCGATCACGCCATCGCCGTGCTCAAGGAGTTGACAGCCCACGGGAAACAGCACGGTGTGGCCGTCTGCATCGAAAACCTGCAGCATTATTGGAACCGTCCCGATTACCTGCGCCCGGTGCTCAAAGCCTTCGCGCCGGATGAATTCAACCTGTGCCTGGACCCGATCAATCTCTATTGGTATGGCTATCCCCGCGCGCAAGTGTATGAATACGTCACCGAATACATCCCCCGCGCCCGGCATTTTCACGTCAAGAACGTAGCTCATCCGGAAGACCAGCGCGAAGTCCAGCGCGAACCGGGATGGGAATACGGGAAAAACTCCGTGCCGGCAGCCGAGGGGGATTTGGATTTCAAGCGCATCCTCGCCGAGTTGCATAAGGCCGGGTACAAGGGATATGTGAGCATCGAGGACGACTCGCTCGGACACTTCCCGAAGGAAAAGCGCCCCGATGTCTTACGGCAGGATGTCGAATATCTGCGGGGTATCATCGCGGGGTTGTAAGCCAAGGTCATCCCCGGTAAGCGATTGATCTTTGAATAACCTATCTCATCCACCGGGCGTACTGCCCGGGATGCAAAAGACCGTCGAGCCCCTGGTCCGCCGGATCGTAAAGAGGCTCAACGCCCACTTGCCTACATCGCATTGCCCTCACCCCCGGCCCCTCTCCCACGGGGTGGAGAGGGGAGAAGTTACTGCACCGCCAAGGCGCGGAGAGTGCGGAGTTTTGATATTGATTCGAGATGGTTAGAAAAGGCAGTATGGTGATAGCAGGAGCACGTTGCCACGTCAGAGTTAGGCAGAGGACAGGCGATGCGTTTATGTCTGAATCAGGATATCCAGGATTAACAGGATGACCAGGATGCGGGGGGCTACGTTTCGCTGATCCAGCCTGCGAGGCTAAATCTATGGGGGAGGAATAAAGGGGCATAAGGGAAGGAATGGACAGGCAGGCAAGATGACTGCACCACCAATTCCCTCATCCTGATTCTCTCCCAGAGGGAGAGGGAAATGAAAGGGCGGAGGATTGCATTGCTGGGTTACGCTTCGCCAATTCATCCTACGAAACTTTGGGATTGGTTCTACGGGAGGGCGAACCTCCTGGTGAGCCGCCCTTTATAGGGATGCCTCTGCGAGCACCGGCTCGGCGGGAGCCTCGCCCTCCCCATCTACAGGGCCAATTCGATTTGAATAGACACCGGTTCGCGGCCGGCGGGGAGAGTGAAAGGCTGTTGGGCGGTCCGTCCAGCGCGAGTTTTCACGATGATCCAGTATTCGCCCCGGTAGCCACGGAAGCGGGCTTGGCCGTCCGCGTCCGTGGTTACAGTTTCAACGGTGCGCCAGCGGTTCTGGATTAGCTCCAACAGGCGTTGATAGGCGGGCTTGGGCGACATGTCCTTGCGGACCAGGCCCGAGGGCGCGCCCTGCCAGGCGCGGTGATCGGAGAAATCCCACCAGGTCAACGCCACCACTTCGGGGCAGGAGAAGACCGTGCGGTAGAAGCGTTCCACTTCATCGGCCTGGAAGAGTTCACCCTCGAGGGTGGTGGCTTCCCACGCTTCCCATTTCCCGGGGCCGGAAACGATGGTGGTTTCGGTGAAATGGAGAGGGACGTTGTATTTCGCGAAGCGTTGGACGGTTTCGAGAATCCGGCGGGTGGGCCAGGGGCCGCCGTGCATGTGCGACTGG
>JBHGBC010000009.1:0-80371 GCA_041946805.1 bacterium | reverse complement strand
TCTGGGAGAGGGCCAGGGTGAGGGAATTTTTGTAGGGGCGGACCTTGGTGTCCGCCCTCATCCAGTGGCGAATGGTATCTATTTTACACCATCAGTCACGCATTTCTTGGATGAACCCAAATTTTGATTGAAGAACTATCATTTTCCCCAAAAATGTAGGCTCATCCGGTAAGTGCGTACTTTTTATCAAGCATGTCCGGCCGCTCTTCAATCGGGCTGGCTGGGGAGATCAACCCCCTAATTCCCTCCCCCCGAGTGAGAGGGAATTCACTGCCAAGGCTGTGACCATCCCAGCGCTGAAGCCCTGGGCTGGTTTAAAGTGCGGTTGGCGCTTAGAAGGCAATCCTGCCTACTGCGTATCGGTCATATTGCATATTATGACAAAACGGCAAAAAGTGAAAATAATACGGTGATGATCTATATATTGTGGTGCAGGCGTCCCGCCTGCAACCCTATTTGGTGCAGACAAGATGTCTGCACCACAATAAAGTGACTTTTTGCCGCTCCGTCATATTATTGGGATCGGCTGGCACTTTCCACCTCCCGGGCGTACAACCGAATATCATCCACCAGGATGTGCCCCCAGGGATCGGAGGAACGGTCCACGATTTGAATGCGCGCCTGCTTGCCCGCCCAGGGGGTGACATCCCAGGAGACTGGATGGAGCGTTTCGGAGCGGTTTCCGGTTTCCCGCAATACTTCCTGATTCCCTACCCGCAGCGCCAAGTAGAGGGTATCCAAATCGTCGCCTCCCCCGATAAAAAAATCCAGGCGATTTCCGGGAATGATGAACGAAGGTGAAATCAACGAGCCCGTGGGGCGGTCGGATCCTTCGTAAAATGAATTAATCAAAAAATTGCCTTCATACCCCTGAATAGTCCGCTGCGAAACCCAAGGACCATTGGCGGGACGGGATCCGAAAGCCTCTCCCGAGGTTTCCCAGTCCCCGTAGTTTCCACTTTCGAAATTGAAATACAGGCCGGGCGGGCGTTTCCATTGCGTGATCTGGTCAAAGAACAAAAAGTGGCTGCGGTCGCGGTCGGCGGCCAGCCACACCGCCTGACGGTTGACCCAGGGATCGAGGGACCAGCGCACCCAGCGCGGCCGCGAGCCGGGTGTCTGTTGCAACAACCGGACCACCCGCCAGCCGGTCACGGTATTTTCAGTGTATCGTAAATTGGAGGGGAGCACATAGTAAAACGTATCCGGCATCAGTGGCGCGGGGGGCTCGTATTCGAAAAGGTGCCGTGTCTGTTGAATTTCCCGGTTTTCACCGAAGGGGGCCTCCAGATAGATGGCCAGGGCAAAATAAGCCGACGTGGAATCCTCCGGCAAGGCCGCCACGAAGGTCATTTCATCCCCTTCGATGAGAAACGGTTCGGAGCGCAGGATCCCGAGTAAACCGGCGGTTTCGTCCGTCCCGGAAACCACGCCGCGCAAGCCGGAGGCGGCGGGCAGCACCGGGGGATGGAATCCGAAGGCGAAGCCGGTCCAACGGATGAATTGATACCCCTCTTCGAAATCCCATCTCCGTCCCACTGGCGTGGAGGGGGGCGGGCCGGGGCTTTTTGGGGGCGGCAGAACGGTTTCGGGCTGCTCCAGATCCTGTTCTGAAACGCCGGAAAACGGATCGGGGGGCCCTTCCCGGCGAAGGTCATCCGCCCAGCGGGCCGCGATGATTTCGTTCCGGGCGGTGCGGTCGTACACTTCGAGATTGAAAATCCGGGAATGGCGGTAGAACGGGGACAGGGCCGTTTGCCAGCGCGAAAGTGGGCCGGTTTCCAAAAACGATTCCGAGGGCCGCGGCTGCTCTTCCAGGAAGGGATAGAAAATAACCCGCGCGGGGGTTGGGGACCGGCGAATATCGAACCGGATTCCCTCCTGTTTGTCCCGCGGATCTTGCGCGGCCAATTCCAGGGTCAAATCCGCGGGAAAGGGCGCGGGACCGCTCGCTGTCCCTGCCAATGCAAACACGGCGGGCGAGAAACGAACGGCGGCCGGCCCGCTGTTCGCCAGGTCTTCCAGCGTTTTCTCGACCGCTTCCACCACCTGCCGGTAATAACGCGCGCGGGTAGCCACGGATTCCCATTCCCCCGGCGCGGCGGTGATCGAGAAACCCGCCAGCAGGAAGACCGGAACGGCCGCGGCGCGGGGATCCGCCACGCCGAATTGATCCACCAGCCACCGCGCGCCGCGGATCACGAAAATCAAGGCCCAAAAGTAAAGCGCGAATGCGCTCTGGCGGGCGGACCCGGGAGAGGTAAACGCGAACCAACCGGCGGCCAGGGAGAAAAACCAGCCAGCCATGAGCGCCAATCCCCGCGCGCCGGGACCGTCCTGCCACGCCGCCGCGATTCCCAGAAAGAACAGCAGGCCGAAAAGCGGAATAAACGCCGGAAGATTCACAAAACCATTGCCCGCCCACAGCAGCCAGTCCTGGACGCGCCGGGTCCACAGGCCGTCGAGAATCTTCTCCACGGTAATATCCGCGAAGAGATTGGGAAATCCCGCCAGGCGGGGGCCGCCCAGCGTTCCCCATTGCAGCGTTAACACTACATAGAAAAACACGGCGGGCAGGATGGCCCCCAGGGACAGCACCAGCGTGGCGCGCCAGGAACCAGGGGATTCATCATCCTCGGTTCCGGCGGTTCCCTGCCCCCAAGGCATACTGAAGGTCAGCAGAAGTGCGAGAGTGAATCCGGCCAGGCCGCTGAAACTCAACAAGAAGAGAGATACCGGCCACAGGGGAGCCGTGTCATCCGTCCGGGGATAACGAGCCAGCGTGTCGATGAACAGAACGATGGTCAGCGCTTCCACGGGGGCGCGGCACACGGTCAGCCACACCACCGGATGGACCATGGCCAGCGCCCCAAAAAACCGCCGGTTCTCCCTCGGGATCCACCGGAGGGCCAGAAGGCTTACCCGGGAAACAAGCAGCGCGCCCAGCAGAGCCTGGCCGATTCGCAGCAGAATTCCGGGATCGAGGGGAATGGTTGACGCGAGACGGATCAACCCGACGGCCAATAGATTCCCATTCTGCAGGGGAAGGCATTCCGCCAATCCTTGGGGAGCCAACACGTCGTGGAAAAATCCCCGCGCGAGGAGGAGGCTGAGATAATCGGTATCGCTGCCGGCAAAGCGTAGCGAAGGCCATCCGGTTACCATCAGGCCCACACACAGGAAGGCCAGGACCGCCGCCGCCAGCGGTCCCGTGTCACGCGCCCTGAACGATACAGAACGGCTTTTCCACATACTACTGGCTCACGATCCCTGTTGCGTTTTTGTCTGGTTCCGGGCGCGCCGGCCGCACGTACTATAGGGAAAGGAAGGGTTTTCGTAAAGAATCAAACCTCTCGACCACGCGGGACAGTATTCCAGGCTATGGATTTTAGGGACCGAAGCGGATACAGTTCCCTGCGGGCGGGATCGATCCCGTTCCGGCAGCCGGCGGGTGATTCCGCCGTCCGACGAGGTGATCAGCATGAGTGAAAATCCTGAGAGAATCTCCCGGCGGGCCATTCTTCAAGCCGGTTCCCTGCTTTTGACCAGCCCCGTATGGTATGCGTGCCAGTCGGCCAGTCCCGAATACAGTGTTCCTAAAACCAAGATCCGGACTAAATACCATTGGGCGCGGCGGGAAGAGTGGAGCGGGCCGGAACTGGTCATCAGCGTGGTCCCGTTGGGCGAGCGGTATCTGATGGTCCAACGATCCGGCGGCGAAGGCTGGACGTTCCCCGGAGGCGTGGTCAATCCCGGGATTTACGGGGAGAAGGCCAAAGACAACCTGGATCTGATCCGCACGGCCACCGAATACGTGCACGATCAAACCCTGATCGCCGTGCTCGCCAAGGGCGGCACGCTGTTGGCCTATGGATACGCCCTCGACCAACTGCGCGGGCAGGTTTATTTGACGCATTGGATCAACGTCTATACACTGGGGCAATTCGCTCCCAAGCCCACTCCCAATCAGCGGGACATCGTGGACGCGCGCTGGGTGGCCCGGGATGATCCTTACCTGGGGGCCTGCCTGAAGCAGCAGTTGGACGCCATGACCCAAGCGGGCGAAGGCGGATCGCTTGTCCTCGAACGGTGCCTGAGTTAGAAAGAAATTCTTCATGAAGCGCTGGTTTTGGCTGATAGGACTGGTATTGGGCCTGGCCGGATGGGAATGCCAGGCGGAAATCGTCCCCCTGACGGTGTTGTTCACCGGGGATTTTCACGCTTATATCTCTCCGGAAGGCAAGGACCGGGGCGGTGCGGCGCGCATCGCGGATTATTACAAACAAGTCCGGTCCGAGAAAGAAAACGTCTTGATCCTCGACGCGGGCGATATGATCAGCGGAACCCCCATTTCCACCTTGTTCAAGGGCGATCCGGTGTTTCGGATTTTGAACCACTGGGGCTTGGACGCGGGAGTGTTGGGCAACCACGAGTTCGATTACGGCTGGCAACGGATCGAGGGATACCGGCGGATCGCCGAATTTCCCATCCTCTGCGCCAATGCCTATGTCATGGGCCCGGACGGGAAATTGCACATCCTGGGAGACGCGGAGTCCGTCATTGTGAACCGTGGAGCGCTGCGAATCGCGGTCCTGGGCGTGATCACCGAAAAGACGCCCGGTTTGACCACCCGTGAATCGTCCGAGGGAGTGACCTTCGTTTCGGCGGCCGAGGCGTTGAAGAGGCTGGCGAAAGAGGCCGCGGACCGGAGCGATCTGATCATCGCCCTGATCCATGCCGGCCTGGACCAGGACCTGGAAATCGCGAAACAGGTGGAGGGGCTCGATCTGATCGTGGGCGGGCACAGCCATACCCGCCTGGACGCGGAAATCCAGGTTGCCGGCGTGCGCATCGTGCACGCGGGCAGCAAGGGGCAGTTCATCGGCCGGGTGGATTTGACGGCGGACACGGAAACGGACCGGATCGTGGATTGGTCGTACCGGCCGCTTCCGGTCCGGGCGGAGCTGGCCCCGGAAGATCCCGCGACGCTCCAGGAAGTGAAGGAATGGGAATCAAAAGTGGAGGAACTCGTGGACCGGCCGTTGGGGCGGGCCGTCCAACGCTTAAGTAAAATGGACCTGGTGTCTCTCGCGCAAGCGGCGTTTTTGGAAAGCACCGGGGCCGATTACGCCCATCAGAATTCAGGCGGCACGCGGGGATCGATTCCCGCGGGAGAGTTCCCCTACCGCGCCGTGTGGAATGTTTTTCCATTTGAAAACACCCTGGTGACGGCCACGGTTTCCGGCAGCCAGGTACCGAAAAACTTTTATGGCAACCAACCAATCGATCCGGCCAAGACCTACAAGCTCGTGACCAACAGCTTTGTCCGCGACCAGTGGGAGAAGTATTTTCCGTCCTCTCCAGGCATCGTCTGGGTGGACACAGGGCTCTCGCTGCGCGATGCGGTTCTCCGGTACATCGAAAAACGCAAAACGGTGGAACGGATTCAGCTGACAAGGTAAGGATGGCCAAACACCGGGGGAACGCCCCCACCTCTCAGGCCGCGAATCAAAACGCGTAATTCAAACTCACCGAGGCAAAGAATTCATCCTCGGGATTGACCGTGTCCTCGAACGACCATTGATAGAAGACCGCGGGAGTCAACGTGAATCCCTTCCATTCAAACGTGGTGGAAATCGCCGCCTGGGAATGGCTCCAGCCGGAATCGGATTCAAACATCCCATCGTTGTAGCTAATCTCCCAACCCAGGCTGATGGCCGCTTCTTCCTGATCGGGGATCAACGCCGGTATGGGAATGTCATACGCCAAGCCGAACGTATGGATCCAGCCGTTGTCGACATCCTCCTCGCTTTGGATGCCATCCCAGTTGTATCCAACCGTGTAGGAAGGCACCAGGTTGCTGGGACCGAGCGGGATCAGGTTGGGCATGGAGAGCGCCAGGACGATTTCCTGCGAGTCGCTGATCCCATCGTCACCGGCTTGGCTGTCCGAGTGGGGATAGTCGTAATAATACCAGGCGAGGTCCGCGTCGATGGCATACCATTCTTCCTCGAAGAAACCATGCGCGTATCCCACATAGTAGTCCAGCTCGTCCGCGTCGGTGAATCCGCCTGACGTGGCAAACGAACCCCATACGCCCACGTAGAATCCCATGTAATCCAAGGTCAGGCTGGGTTGCCAGGCGCCGTGATCGTCGAGCAGGTCATACCCTTTCCAGAGGTATTTCGAGACATACTCGAATTCGGCCGTGATACCCAACTCTTCTCCGCCGATATCCACCGCCCCGGCCGGAACCGCCAAGCCACACATCACGAATAGAAAAAGCCCGATCCTCCCCAATTTCTTCCCTCTCTTCGAAGACGCATGACAACATGGATTCATCGCATTTTCCTGCCTTCCGTTGGTTTGAAAAACGCCGTTGTTTTAGGGACTCTTCAGGATACGATTTTCCAACGCTGGGGGAAAGGAGAACCGGATATGATTGGATAATTTTCTGCGTATTCCAAAGAGCAGGGAGAGTTGATGGTCTGAACCAGGATGGTCAGGATGATCCAGATGACCAGGATACCGCATATTGGGCGACGGGGAAGCAGGGGCGCGTGACCGCGTGCCCCTGCATTCCCTAATCAAGGATGTTCGAGAATAGGACGGGTTTCGGGAAGCCAAGAAAAGGAATTCCCTCACCCCGGCCTTCTACCAGATGGAGAGGGTATAATCAGGATTGTCAGGATGCACAAGTTCATCCACATGCCGCTGGATTACGCGCTTCATGCTAATCCTTCCTACTTTCTGTAACCATTTTCTATAAGCAGGGGGAGGCCCGCCGGCCGCCCCGGCAAAAGCAACGTAGGCCATTGGGGTCTCGTGGCAAACCGCTGGACATCCAGAGTCCATGGTGGAAATGATATAAGGATTGATCCCCGGGGTGATCCCCACTAGCATGAAGAAAGGAAAGGAGTGGCCGATCATGGAAATGGAGCAGTACAATAAGCAAGGAAAAAAATCCCAAACGGATGATCCCAATCCGGTGGAGGATGAATCCCCCTACGAGGCGTACGGATGGGAATTTCATAAGAAACCGTTGCTGTATGCGTTGATCCTCACCGTACTCTTCTACGCGTTCATATATTTCTTCATCAGCATATAATACGGCCGCGTGGCGTGGCTGTCCCCCTTCCGCGGAACCATACGTTCTCGTTTCAGGAAAGGTGTCCCCTCACCCGGATCCTCGCCCCGAGGGATAGGGAAAAATACTCTTGTTTCAAATAAATCAAGTCTCACACAATCCGGCGGGAAGCCCGTGCCACGGAAACCCGCGCCAGAAAATAAAACAGGGGCACGAAAGGAGGCGCCCCTGAATTTGTGGATCGGCCGTGAGGAGGAAAATTTTCCGGGCGTGGATTCAGAGCCGGCTCTTGAGCCAGGCGTCCGAAGGCGTCACGCGGCGGATTTCGAGCATTTCCCCGGTCTTGGGATCCCACAGCACCCGCTGGCCGGTGCGATAGGAAAGATTGGCCAGATGGGCGGCGGTGATGACGTTGTTGGCGATTTCCACGGGCGAATTAGGTTCCTTGCGGGATTTGACGCAATCCAAAAAGTTGGCCACATGGGCGGGGCCTTCGTAGGGTTGGGCCCATTCCTCGACCGGTTCGGTGGCGCCTTGGGGCATATACACCCGGATCATATTCTTGGTGGCGTCGGCGACCAGGGTTCCATCGGTCCCGTAGAAAATTTCGCCATTGCCATCGACGCCGCTGACGAATTCCACCGTAAACAGCGTGGTAAAGGAGCCATAGTTCAGGATGGCGTGCACCACATCCGGCGTTTCCCAGGTGGGGAAGACATGGTTGCCGCCGTGGCACACGGCCGACTGCGGGCCGTCCTGGTCCATCAGCCATTGGTTGATGTCCAGCTCGTGCGCGCCGATGTCGGTGATCAATCCACCGGCATAGTCCCAATACCAGCGCCAGGTGAAATAGCGGTGCAGATCGAAGGGGCGCTTGGGGGCCTTGCCCAGGAACCGGTTCCAGTCCAGGCGGCCCTGGATCCCGGCGGCGATTTGCGCGGACCAGGGATCGCCCTTGGACCAATCCCGCGTGTCATAGACCTTCACCCAGGCGATATGGCCCAGTTTGCCCGAACGGATCCATTCGCGCGCGCGGAGCCAATGCTCGCCGCTGCGGCGGTGATTCCCCACCTGGACCACACGATCGGTTTCGCGGACGGCGCGGACCATGTTGCGGCCTTCCTCAATGGTCTTGGAGAACGGCTTCTCGATGTAGGCGTCCTTGCCGGCCTTCACCGTGTCGATGAGGAGATCGTGGTGCCAGTGATCGGGGACGGCGATGTACACGGCGTCGATGTCGCCGCGCTCCAGCAGGCGCTCGTGCTCGTAATACGTATCGGCCTTTTTGCCGGTGTCGTCCTCGGTCAGGTCCCGCGCGCGCATCAGGCGGGCCTCGTACACGTCGCACACGGCCACCACCTGGGCTTCGTGTTTGATCAGTTCGCGCAAGCCCCAGGTCCCCCGGTCGCCCACGCCGATCACGCCGCAGCGCACCTTCTCATTGGCTCCCAGCACGGTGGCGGGGGCGATGCCCCGCAGGGACGCCATTCCCACTCCGGCGGCCAGCGCCGATCCTTTCAGAAAATCCCGGCGGGATTTTTTCTCCTTACTCATGATCGTCTCCTTGTGATATAGGCGGCCCCCCGTCCATGCCGGGCGGGTTCCTGCCCTGATTTTTCCCGCTTGCCGGTATTCCAGTGTTCCAGAGTTCGGCGGGAGAATCCAGGGAAGCGGGAGGGGAGATTTAGTACGAGGGGCAACAAAAAACTCAGCTCCGTCTCTTGGCCATGACCATGCGGCTGATGTTTTTTTCCTTGGGGGGGGAGATGGTCCGGGTTTTTTCGGGATCGACCTTGGCGCGGGATTTCAATTCTTCCTCGATTTTTTGATGCAGGGAGACATTCTTGGTGAAGCGCTTGATGGAATGAGTCACCAGTTTATGTTGCACGTCCACCAGCCGCTCCTGGCTTTTCACCACATCCAGCTTGCGGCGGTGTTTCTCCAATTTTTCCTGCAGAAAAGCCTTGCGCCGCATCAATTCATCGTACTCGGGCGATCCCGGAACCAGGATCTCCGACGAGGCCTCGATCTCTTTCATCATCATTTCGAATTCCCGTTTGACGCTCCGGAATTCTTTTTCGAATTGCTTGCCCGTGTACTCCAAGACATCGCGGTGCAGGTTGAGGATGATGCTCTGGCGCAGGCGGACGCCGTGCTGGAAGGAGGGGAGGCGGTTGAAATCGAAAGCCACCACGCTGCGGGCGCGGGCGTAATCACCGAGACAGCGGTGGATAAGGCGGATGGTTTTGGTCAGATGAGATTCGTCCAACAATCCCAGTTTGATCTGGATCAACGCCCGCAGGTATTTGGGCAGATCCTTGAGCACCGGCCGTTCCTCGAGGTGCTGGCTGACGATCCGCTCGATTTCCCGCAGGTCGCCGATGGCTTTTTTCAGGGAAATCAACGAGCGCGCGTGCCGTTCCTTGAATTCCTGGGCCTGGGGAGTGTCACCGTACCCGTTATCCTCCAATTTTTTTAGAAAATACTGGGTCAGTTCCAGCATCAGGAATCCGGTCAGTTCATTGTATTGCACCACATCGTAGGCGCTGTCGAGCACGGTGGTGAAAAAACCCTTGAGGGGATCGCTGGCCGGCATTTCGGCGAACTTGGACCGCATGGCCGTGATTTCCTCGGGCGAGAAGATCAGGGTGATTTCCTGGCGCAGCCAGTCGGTGGCGCCGGTCAGCGATTTCATCGTGGGGAAGAAATGGATCAGCCGGGTGCGCACGGCGATCACGCCCTCTGTCTTTTGCAGGCAGAGCTGGCTTTGCATATTCAGAAGAGAACCAAAATAAGCCGCGACTTCCTCGGTGCTTTTGCCGGCCAATTCCTGATCCAGGTTCTCCATGAGGGCGTACAGTTCTTTCCGCTTCTCGTGGATCAGTTGATAACCATCCGAAGAGAGGGGATCCGTTCCGTCCGGGGCCGCCTTCATGTCTCCAAGGAAATCCTTGACGGTCTCGTGCACGATATCCCGGACGGTTTCATGCACGTTGCCGCGTTCTTCCACGGTTTTGATCAAGGTGTCCACGAGATTTCCGCCGGAGAGTAGCGGGATTTGCTCCGTGGAGTCCGAATCCACTTCCCGATCCGCCTCCATGGGATCCGAATCCGGTTCCAGATCTCCCTCCACCGCCGTTCCGGATTCCGGTTCCTGGCCGGAGAACATTTTCCCGATTTTTTCCAATTCCGAGAAAAGGGATTCCTCGTCCATCACTTCGTCCGATGCATGCTGGATTCGTTTTTTCTCGTTCATGGATTATGCCCCCGGCACGTGGCCCGGCCGGTTTGTCTTCCGCGCAATCTCTCCAGGCCCGTGGGGTCCGCTCCCGGCGGTGGTTCCACCTATTCTAAAATAGTAAAAATAGATAGTCCTCTCCTTCTCTTCCCTATTATCGGATCGCAGGGGGGCAGCACTTAATGAAAATATCGGCAATGAATTGAGAAAACCAAACATAAGCACTACATCCAGGCGGGTGGGAATGCCTTTCCTCAGCTGGATCCGGGGCTGGGGCATCGCTGATTTCGGATTATTCCGCTTCGTTTGGCTGCCGGATTGTAACCAAATAAAAAAGAGGCCTGCAGCCACCGGCTCATGCTGTTCCCTATGCCATTTTCCAGGTTCTTCCGGGAAATGCGTACGTGGCGGTAAGAAGTATGCCAAATCCTCCCGGCCGCGGGTGGACACCCAGGTCCGCCCCTTACCAAAAATCCCTCACCCCAGCCCTCTCCCGGAGGGAGAGGAAAAGAGGCAGGCCTGATAGATAGAGCCATTGGAAACTGATCTACCCGTCAGAAAAAGTGCGCTTATATCGGATGGCTGAAAATCAGCACGCAGGGGCCGGAAGATTCCAGAAAACCGGATGGCCACTTCCCTACAGTTCCACCTTCCGCGCGCCGTCGCCGATGGAGCAAACCAGCGTATGGCAGGGGCGGCCGAATTTCCGGGCAAAACGTTCCTGAATGGCGCGGATGAACTCCTCCGTGGATTCGGGCTGGACCAGGTTGACGGTGCTGCCCCCGAATCCCCCGCCGGTGAGTTTCGCCCCGTAACACCCGGGGATCTGAACCGCCTGCTCGGTCAGGAAATCCAACTCGAGGCAGCTGTTTTCAAACAATGTGCGCGAGCTCTGATGGGATTGCACCATCAGTTCCCCGAGGTGTTGGAGGTTGTTGAGTTGGATGGCGGTGACGCCGCGCAGCACGCGTTGGTTTTCGTACAAGACATGGCGGACCCGGCGGCGCAGGATATCGTCCATCGCGTCCTCCAGGTCCATGAACTCGAGCATCGTGACGTCGCGCAGCTGGTTGATTTCTTTTCCGATCAGGTTGGCGAGCACACGGCAGGCCGTTTGGCATTGCTCACGGCGCACGCGGTATTCGCTTTCCACCAGTTCATGCCGGGTGCCCGAATCGCACAACACGATGATGGGCGCCGGCGGCTGCAGGGGCAGGATTTTGTAGGACAAATCCCGGCAATCCAAAAAGATCATGCTTTCTTTCCGGCCGAAGAAGGAAGAGAATTGATCGAGCAGGCCGCAGGGCATCCCGGCGAATTCATTTTCCGCCGCCCGGCACAGCTGGGCCAGTTTCAACCGGTCCATGTCAAAGGGATACAGAGCCTGGACGAACAAGGCGGTAGCGGCCTCGAGCGCGGCGGAGCTGCTGACCCCCGCCCCGATGGGCAGGCCGCCGCCGATCACCGCGCGGAAACCACCCCACGCGACGCCTTCCTTCCGCAGCTGGTCGAGCACACCCTTCACGTAATCCGCCCAGGGATGCGCGGGATCTTTGGTTAATGGATCGGTGGGGAACCGGATTTCATCCCGCAAGGCCCCGGTGAAGAGGGTGACATACGGTTCCGCCATCCGCTCGCCGCAGACCGTGATGGTTTTGTCGATGGCCACGGTAAAAACCAATCCCCCGTTGTAATCCGTGTGATTGCCCAGGATTTCCACCCGCCCCGGGGCGATTCCCGCCGCCTGGGGCGTGGCGTGGTATTTCTGTTGATAGAGACGCGCGCACTGATTGGCATCCGGCATGGTGATGATCCTGTTTTCGGAGAATGGACGGCGGGAGAGACGACGGCCGGGTCCGCGGGAACCGGCCTTCCCCCCTGACGGCTACGCCTTGGGGGTCTGAAAAAACGCCACAGTCCGGCGGATTCCCTCCTTGATGTCGACTTCCGGCTTCCATCCGATGTATTTGCGGATTTTTTCGTTGGCAAGGCAGGAATCCCGGACATCGCCCAGGCGTTCGGGGCCGTGAATCCGGGACTGTCTGGATTGGGAGAATTTAGCGATCAGGTCGAAAAGGGAATTGATGGTGATTGGTTTTTGCGTGCTGACATTGAAAGCGGGAAACACGCCGGTCACGGGCGGGGCGTCCATGGCCATCACGCAGGCCCGGGCTACATCGCCCACATACACAAAATCGCGGGTTTGCCGGCCATCGCCGAAAATGACCGCTTCTTCCCCCTTCCGCAGGCGTTCACAAAAAATAGAGACGACGCCCGCCTCGCCGTGGGGATCCTGCCGCGGGCCGTATACATTGGCGAAGCGCAGGGCGAAAAACAGTATTCCATACTGCTGTTGGTAATAATACAAATACCGTTCCCCGACATACTTGCTGATGCCGTAAGGAGAGACCGCCAGGGTGGAGTCTTCTTCCTTCAACGGCAGCGCCTCCGGCTCTCCGTAGGCCGCGCCCGAGGAGGCGTAAATAACCCGTTCCACGCCATGCCGGCGGCAATGCTCGAGCAAGTTGATGGTTCCTACCACGTTCTGGGTGGCGTCCTTCTGCGGTTCGCGCACGGAGACCGAAACGCTGACCTGGGCGGCCAGGTGAAACACCACCTCCGGTTTGACCATGCGAAAAACCGGCGTCATGTCCTCCAGGACGTTGTACACATAGAGGTCCATGTTTTTCGGGAGATTCTCCCGCTTGCCCGTGCTCAAATCGTCCAGCACGGACACCGCGTGCCCCTGAGCCACCAACTGCTCCACGACATGCGAGCCGATAAAACCCGCTCCTCCGGTTACCAGGCAACGCCGGGATTCAGACATACGAAGGCTCACTCCTTCTCGATCGATCGCGCCATAGGCCGGATCCTGCAATTTCCCCTGCCGTTTTACCTAAGCCGCCGGGGTGGAAATCCGGGACCGCGAACCGAAATTCGTTGGGATTTTCCTTGCAACCGCCTCCCCGCGCGGAGGAACGGCTTATTCCGCCGAAGCTGAAGAGCATGATAGACGATAATAGAGGGAACCGTGAACCCCTGCCTGGAAGGAAATCCGGTTATTTTCGATCTGATACGGCAGGGGAGCGCCTTCCCGGCCGCTCCCGTCCACGGTCCGCAAGGTCCAATCCGTCTGCCGCGTTTCGATGAACAACCGCGCGGGCGTATCCCGAATCAGCACGGGAGCCTGTCCCGGCGCGTCGATCCGGAAGTCCTCCCCGGCAGGCGTGGAGCGAAAATCCCGGTTTTGCGCCTGCGAAATCACCGTGATCCACAAATCCCGCGACTTGGGAATCGGCTGCCCATCCAGGCTGCTGACGCAAACCACGCCGAAATCCTCGCCGGATTGAATATGCAAAAGGCCCGGCTCGTCCGCCGCCGCTTCCCGCAAGCGCCCGATGACGGCCTGCGTGTGCGGCGTGTCCACAAACACCAGACCCCGTTGGACGTCATGCCGGAGCCCACTCCGCCGTTCCGTTTTGACCGGGAAGGAAGCCAAATCCGCCGGCTGCGTGGGCGGCAGGATCGCGGCTCCGGACGGCTGGGCGCGCAGACGCACCGCGATCCGCGCCGCGTCCGTTAGCCGGGTGGTCCGGCATAAGGCGGGAGTCACTGGATCTTCGGCCAACAAGAGCGATTCGGGGACGGCCATGAAAACCTCCGGGCGCGCGGCTTCCAACGACCGGCGGTGAAACAGGAGTGCGGCGGCCGGCATCAATCCCCAGGCGGCGGGATCATTGTGGATTTCCATGGGACCGGAGATGCCCCCGGTTTCGGCCTCGACTTGAGCCGCGTACGGCGAGGAGACACACCCCTGCCAATCCTGCCAGCAAGCCATGGCGGCCATCCACAACGGCAGTTCAGCGCGGAAGGGGCTGGGCCACGGGCAACCCCACATGGATACCACGAAGGGTTTCTTCTGAAGCCGGGCGAAAGCCAGCAGGCTGAAGAGATTCGCCTCCTGGTTTGGATCCACGTCGGCCATGCGCCGGTTGGAATAAACCTGGAGGCCCTGTTGGGGTGGATTCCACAATCCGCCGGCCTGGACGAAATCCATCGGCTCAAGCGGGGGCAAATCGCGCAAGGACAGGACCGCGCCGGTACCGGCGATGGGAATCTTCACGCTGATTTCACGCATAAAATTGTGGAATGCGACATGGGCGCGGCCCATCGTTGCCGCGATGAACCGCCGCATCTCCGGCGTGGGGGAACCGGAATCGAAGGGGACCGGCGGTTCGATCTTCCGGAACTGAAGCCATCCCCGCCACAAGTCCTCGAAGAGAGCGTCATACGGCTGCAGACGGGGAAGATCGATTTGCAGATTGTTGTCGTGAAACAGATCGGTCAACACGATCGACGGCGTGTCGCGGTACTCCAGTCCCGTGTACCGGTTGCGGTGCGTCCACAGGGCCTCCAGGTACCGCTGATGGAGATTCTGCAACTCGGGAGCGAAATAGATGTACCCTTTCAGGCCGGCGGGCAGGTAGGGCCCGGCGGGGACCGCGTCCCGTTCCTTCAGCCTCCGGGAAGAGAGGCCCCCCAGCCAGACATAGATCCCCCGGTTTTCCAGCTGATAGAGAAAATAATCCAGGCGGTCCAGGGTTTCGGGATTGAAGAGGAAGGCCGGTTGACCGGATTCAGCAAACAGATTAGGCTCGGCCCAGTCCGCGTCCAGTTGATGCAAACGGACCAGATTGACGCCAAACCGGGCCAGGCGGCCGGCGGTCACCGGCGCTTGTTCCGGCGAAGGAAAACAAGCCGATCCGCTCAAGGCGGTTCCCCAGAAGCGGGCTGCCGTTCCATCCTCGAACACCAGGCGCTGGTCCTTGATCCCCAGGAAGCCATGTTGCCCGGCCGGCGCGTCCAGGAGAAAGGAAAGATTCACCGGGGCCTGGTCCCCGGAGAGTGCGAACGGATGCCATGGAGTCTCCTCGCCACCCGCCGGGAATAGCGTACCGGCCATTAAATAAATCCAAAGACCGAATGATTGAACCAATGAGCGCACCGTGGAAAGAAGGCTGGAAAAACGGCCTTTTCGGATGGATAGGGCCCGTTCTCCGCGCCGAACGGAAACCTGCGCCTCCCGCCCGCCGCCGAGGCGAATCCGCATGATTCCATTGTTTTCTACCATGATTTCCGCATGGCGAATCCACACGCTCCGGATTAGATCCAAGGGATCCGGCCGCCCCCGGATGGGAAACCCAATCACTCTTCCCGCCAGTACTCCAATCCCTATAACGAACGAAGACTGACAAAAGGGTATCACGCGGAAAGCAATATGAAACCGGCCCGGCCACGATGGACTCCCGGGACTCCTGGAAAGTGTCCAGACACACTTGTTCGGCGGGAAAGACGTGTCTATACTTTTCCCTAGACTCTCAAGTATTGATGTGGGTACGCCACATTCGGAGAGGATCTATTGGATAAGCCTCTTATTCGTACGGTACGGATGGACGCGTTGGGGGAGGATCCACGATCTTCCCGATCCAACGCCCGGCGAGCCCAGGTGAGTCTCGATCATTCCCTTCCCGCCTTATCCAAACCCGCGACAAACCGTTCCCAAACCAACGAAATCCAGAAACCGGAATTGAGTCTTCACGCATGGAACCGGGGCAATCCGTTCCAATTATGAACGCAGGGGAGAAACCATCCATGGAGAAACCAGGACTCACGGATGATCGTCAACAAAGCGCCAAGTTCAAAAAACTCATCGAACTAGGCGAACGCAACGGCCGGTTGACTTACGACGATGTGAATCGCATGATCAACGACGAATCCATGAGTGTCGAGGAACTCGACGACATGTTCATAGTCCTGAACGATCTCGACATTCCCGTCGTGGAGGATTATGCCAACCTCTCCGATACGGCGCCGGAAAAAAGCCTGCCGCTCCCGGAAGATGAGGAACCGGAAAGCGAGGAGGCGGTTCTGGAGGCGGAGCGGACCCGGGTGGACGATCCGGTGCGGCTGTACTTGCGGGAAATGGGGCGCGTTCCCCTGCTGAACCGGGATCAGGAAATTGAATTGGCGAAAAAGATCGAATCGGGGCGGTTCAAGGTCTGCCGGGCGTTGGCCTTGAGCAACACGGCGTTGAAGGAGATCGTCCGCCTGGTGGAAAAGTTGGAAATGAATCATATGCGGGTCGAAGACGTGATTCAGAATTTCGACCTGAAGGAAAATTTCGACGAAAAAGACCGGCAGAAAATCATCCGCGACTTACGGCGCAAACTGACCCTCTTGGAGCAAGAATTCGCGGAAGTGCAAAAACTGGAAAAGCGGATCAGCAAGAAAATCCGGCCCAAATTGATTGGGAAGAAGGTCCACCTGGGAAACCTGCTGATCGCGATGAAGATCGACCACGAGGTGATCGGCCGGATCGGCAAGAAGATCCTCACCATGCACCAGCGGATGTACGATGCCAAGAAGGAAATCCAGGGAGTGGAGAAAGAACTGAAGCTCCGCTCCCGCAATGTCAAGGACCTCTACAAAAAATTACGCTACACCAGCTTCGGCAAAAGCGAGTTGGAGAAACGCACCGGGAAAACCCGCGACGAATTGATTCAGTATTGCAAACGCCTGATCCGCGCCCAGGACCGCTTGTCCAAATGCGAGAAAGAGTTGGAGGACAAGCCGGAGAAATTGGAAAAGATCGTGGAGATGATCAAGGAGGGCGAGAACATCGCCCACCTCGCCAAGATGGACGTGGTCAAGGCCAACCTGCGCCTGGTGGTATCCATCGCCAAGAATTACACCAACCGGGGCTTGCAGTTCCTGGACCTGATCCAGGAAGGCAATATCGGCCTCATGCGCGCGGTCGATAAATTCGAATACCGCCGCGGGTACAAATTCAGCACGTACGCCACCTGGTGGATCCGCCAGGCGGTGACGCGCGCCATCGCCGACCAGGCGCGCACCATCCGCATTCCCGTGCACATGATCGAAACCATCAACAAGATGACCCGCATCTCCCGCCGCCTGGTGCAGGAATTGGGGCGCGAACCGACCCCCGACGAAATCGCTTTCCATATCGCCATGCCAGTCGAGAAAGTGCGCGGGGTGTTCAAAATCGCCCAGCAGCCCATCTCCCTGGAAACCCCGGTGGGCGAGGAAGGTGACACCCACTTCGGCGATTTCATCGAGGACAAAACCGTCACCTCCCCCTCGCACAGCACGTCCGACCACATCATGAACGAGCAGATCGAAACGGTCCTCAAGACGTTGACGGAGCGCGAGGAGACCGTGCTGCGCCTGCGGTTCGGCATCGGCGACGGTTACGAACGGACATTGGAAGAGGTCGGCAACCGCTTCGGCGTCACCCGCGAACGGGTCCGGCAGATCGAAACCAAGGCGCTGCGCAAACTGCGCCACCCCATCCGCAGCCGGAAGCTGCGGGATTTTGTGGATTGAGGATTCACTCTTTCAAGAAATGAAAGGGGCTTATCAAACGTCCCGGAAGTCACTTGTCCGGGGCGTTTTTTTGGTTCATCTGGGAATTGCGTACTTTTCTTCCGAAAACGCTGGCGGTCTTAATCAGACTGGTTCGAGAGATCAACCCCAAATCCCCTCTCCCTCCGGGAGAGAATTAGGGTGAGGGGTTTTTTTGTAGGGGCGGACCTTGGTGTCCGCCCACATCCCGGAGTGAATGAAATCGATTTTACCTCATTATGTACGCACTTCTCGGATGAACCTTATTTTTCATCATTGCGTGATGAACTGATCCCATCCTGAAATTCAATCCGGAATGGAATCAAAAAGATTCTCGCTTCCAAAGTAAAATCTCGATTTTGGCGGGGTATATTTTGTTATTCATTTCTCTAAAATAAAAACTCATGAATGGATTTTCAGCATGTATCTTCCGATGTATTGATCAATACTCAATTGGCAGATAGGGAAAAGAATGGCTACAAATATTTCCGGCGCCACCCGGGTTTGCGCGGTGATCGGCGACCCGGTCGAGCATTCGCTGTCGCCCCGCATGCACAATGCCGCGTTCCAGGCGCTTGGACTCGACTACGTATACGTGGCCTTTCATGTCCAGGACGTGAAAAAAGCCGTGGAGGGCATGGTGGGCTTCGGTATCCGGGGGCTTTCGGTGACCATTCCCCATAAAGTGTCGATCATGCCATATCTGGACGAGATCACGCCCCTGGCCCGGCGGATCGGCGCGGTGAACACGGTCATCAATGAGAACGGCCGCCTCATCGGGACCAATACCGACGGCGTGGGGGCCTTGCGCGCACTGGAAACCATGGAAAAAGTGGACGGCCGGACCATCGCCGTGCTCGGCGTGGGCGGCGCGGCGCGGGGCGTGGCCTTCACCCTGGCCTGCGAGCGGAAACCCAAGCGGATCTATCTGCTTCACCGCCGGGAAGATAAAGAGATGGCGCGGTCCATGCTCGCCGATCTGGTGTCTCTTACCTCTGTCCCGGTGACCACGGCCGAACTGGATCCCGGTGAAATGCGGGATAGCTTCAAGGAAGCCGATTTCATCATCCACACCACGCCCGTGGGCATGTCGCCCAAGGTGGACGAATGCCTGGTGGAGGAAGCCTGGTTCTCCGAACGCCACATCGTCTTCGACCTGATCTACAACCCCGCCAAGACCCTGTTGCTCCAGCGGGCGGAACGGCGGTTCGCGCGGATACTCAACGGCGTGCCGATGTTCGTGAATCAAGGAGCGGAGCAGTTCCGGCTGTGGACCGGCCAGGAACCGCCGTTGGAGATCATGCGCCAGTCGGTGGAAAGCGGATTGGGTCACAAATGAACCTGGTGCTCATCGGATACCGGGCCACGGGCAAAAGCACGATCGCCGATCTGCTGCATCAGCGTCTGGCGATGCCCGTGTTCCACATGGACAGCCTGCTGGAAGAGCGGTTTGGC
The DNA here is from genome assembly GCA_041946805.1 of bacterium. Lineage (GTDB taxonomy): Bacteria > Hinthialibacterota > Hinthialibacteria > Hinthialibacterales > Hinthialibacteraceae > JABLXU01. The sequence goes on along the minus strand of JBHGBC010000009.1, from coordinate 61,166 downwards.
GAGCGGATCGCGGATTTCGTTGCCCGGCATGGATGGGACGCGTTCCGGGACACGGAGGCCGCGTTGGTCCAGGAACTGGTCCAACATAGCCAGACGATTATCGACACGGGCGGCGGCGTGGTCACTCGTCAGGCCAATGTTCACGCCTTGCGGAAGAACGGATTTCTCGTGTGGCTGCGGTCTGATCCCGAAAAAATCGCCGAACGGATTTCTTGGAACACGGATCGGCCTTCGTTGACCGGCGCCAAATCCGCGGTGGAGGAAGTGAAGGACGTCTTGCGCGTCCGGGAACCGCTGTATGAAGCCGCCGCGGATTTTCAACTGGTGACCGACAACCACCCTCTCCCCCGTTGCGCGGAGATTATTCTGGAGGCCTGGAGAAAAAGGAATGAAGCCTTGGAAACTCCTTGAGACTAATTATCACTATGTCAAAAGCCATCCGTATGAAGTGGTGGTGCTGCCGGTGGGGGCGACCGAACCACACAATCTGCACCTGCCCTACGGCTCGGACGCCATCACGACCGAACGGGTCGGAGATTTGATTTGCGAACGGGCGCACGCGCTAGGCGCCAGGGTGGCCCTCCTGCCCGGCATTCCCTTCGGTGTGGACAGCAATCTCCTGGGATTTCCCATGACCGTCTCGCTCAATCCCTCCACCCTCGACCGGGTTATCGGCGACGTGATTCATTCCATGGAAGCGCACGGCATCCGCAAAATGGTTTTGTTGAACGGTCATGGCGGAAACGACCTGAAAAATACTTTGCGGGAATATTTCGGGAAGACCAGCATATTTCTCAGCCTGGTGGAATGGTGGAAAGTGGCGGCCGACCGGTACGCGGAGATCATCGAGCACCGGAACGGCGATCACGCGGATGAAATGGAAACCAGCGTGGTGATGTATCTCTTTCCCGAGCTGGTGGACCTGTCGCGGGCGGATGACGGGGCCGTGAAAGCCTCGCGCTTCGAGGCCATCAACCGGGGTTGGGTTCAGGTGACGCGGCCGTGGCACATCGTCACCACCAACGCGGGCGTCGGTTATCCCAAAAAAGCATCCCCCGAAAAAGGCAAGCAAATCATCGACATCGTGGTGGAACGCATCGGGCAATATTTGAAGGAATTATCGGATTCGGAGATCAACGAGACGTTTCCGTATTGAGTGGTAGTGGTAGGTTTCGTTACGCTCAGCCCAGCCTGCCATTTCAACCCCCTCCTAACCTCCCCCGATCATCGGGGTGGAATTGAGTTACTCAGGTATACGCAATACCAGAATCCGGCTCACCAGGAGGTTCGCCCTCCCTTCCCTCACCCAGGCCCTCTCCCAGAGGGAGAGGGGATTGCAAAAGGAAGGTAGGATTGATGAGATACGCGCTATCGTGCCAAATCATCCTGCAACAATCGCCCATCCTACATTTTGGAATCCCCATACACTTTTTCCGGATCGAATACCTTTTCACGTTCCGTGCACGTGAGTTTCAGCGCTGCGTCCGGAGCGGAAGCCAGCGCTTCCCCGGCCAGCGGCACGGAGCGATAGAAGCAGGACCGGAAGCCCACATGGCAGCAAGCCCCCCCCACCATCTCCACCCGCAGCAGGATGGCGTCCTGGTCGCAGTCGGTGCGCATTTCCCGGACTTTTTGCACCATGCCGCTGGTCGCGCCCTTGTGCCAGAGTTCCTGGCGGCTGCGGCTCCAATACACCGCCTCGCCCAGTTCGATGGTCTTGATCAGCGCGTCCCGGTTCATGTAGGCCATCATCAGGATTTCGTGGGTTTGGCAGTCTTGGGTGATGACGGGAATCAAGCCGTCTTGGTCGAACTTTGGCGCGAAATCGAGCCCTTCCTCGATCTGCCGCTTGTCACCCCGGGGGGCCAACCATTGCTTCGAATCCATGGATTCCTCCTCGTACATTGTTTTGAGGCGGTATTGTATCTTAATCGATCCAAGCGGGAGGGGAGAGTGACATTCATCGCAGAAACGCCGAAAACACGGAGGAAGAAATTTAACCGACATAGTATAAATCGGCCTGGATTACCAAGCGGCTCGACGGGAGCCTCGCCCTCCCGTTCTCTAGCCAGGTTTGGCTGCCAACCGAAGGATTGTCATTTCATCCAGGTTTTTCCCCTCACCCCGGCCCTCTCCCAGAGGGAGAGGGAGTAGAAAAGGGAGGTTGTGGATTTGATGGATTACGTGCCGGCACGCTATCCCACCCACTTATATTTTGGGTAAAGATCAGCCCTTACATTCAGGGGGAGTTAGAGGGGGGGCGGTTTCTTCCTCTCTACATACGCTCGGATATACATACATTCAGGCAGGATGGAAAAGACTTGAGAATCGCAGAATCCCCTGTAGGGATGAAAGAAGGCTTACAGCCGTTGCTTGGCATCCTTGCTGTAGAACTCCTCGCCCCGGAAGATATCGCCGGGGGAGGTCAGGCCGTTTGAAGCATCATAGAAAAATCCCGCCAGCCACCCGGCGCCCGCGGGGAGGGCGATATTCAAGTACTTGTGATCCGGACCGCAACTGCCGATTTTCCACTCGGAATTCCGCCATGCCTTATACCAGGCATGGTTGGGGGTCCGGTTGGCTCCCGTGTATCCATGGAACACATCCGTTCCGTAATCGTAGGTCAAGGGGCCGTTGGGGCCGCCGATGCGGTGGTCCGCGGAGCCTTGGAGCGTGTCATCCGCCTGGAACACATCGGGGATCACGGCGCTCATATAAGACACCGGCGAGGTCAGGAGACTATACGAGTAGAACCAGCCGTGGTTGGGGAAATTATCCCGGGGAGCGTGGCCGTTGTCCACCTTGTACATGGTCAAGGCGGTGGCCAGCGATTTCAGGTCCGACTCCACCCGGGCGATCTGTGCACGGATTCGCGCGTTCATGAAATTGGGGACCGCGATGGCGGCCAGGATCCCGATAATCGCCACGACAATCAACAACTCGATGAGAGTGAATCCCATTCGATTGAAAAGGATCTTCATATCTCTTCTCTTCTCCCCACCGGATTGATTTATATTGTTGCACAAATGAAAAAATGGATGAAGGGTCTTACGTGGAAATCAGCCGGAGAAGCGTATGACATCCGTGCCCTCTCCGAGACACCGTGCTCCTTGATTGCGGGTGGGGAAATAAATATGGTACAACCTGGGATTGTGGAGAATTTGGATAATGAATCTCCGAGGAATAAAACCCCGGGCTTGTATATATTCGTCTTCGGAAGGATTTTCCCGATCCGAAAGAAGGATCATCCGGGAAATGCGAACATAATGAGGTAAAATCGATTCCATTCATTCCGGTACGAGGGCGGACACCCAGATCCGTCCCTCTAAAAATACCCTCACCCTGGCCCTCTCCCTGAGGGAGAGGGTTATTTGGGAGTGGTTTTTATCGATCCTTGCGAAGAGATGCGAACCGGCGATCTGAAAAAAACACACACATGCCGGATGAGCCCGGAAAAAAAAGTCTTGGATATGTTTTCCTCTCTCCCAGGGGGAGAGGGAATGGTGTGACGGGTATAGGTTTTGTCATTCGACTACCAAGGAAATGTATCAAGGAACAAACGTCCATCATTTCGATATCCCATAGCCCCATATCGTTCAACGGATAGGAGTACAACCATGGCACAGCTGAAAGGCAAGGCAATCATCGCGCAAGGCGGCGGCCCCACGGCGGTCATCAACCAAAGCCTGGTGGGCGCGGCGCTGGAATGCCGTAAGTTTCCCCAAGTGACTCACGTGTACGGCGCGCGGCATGGCGTGAGCGGCATCATCAAGGAAGAATTCGTCGACCTGACCCAGGCCACCTCCAACAACCTGGAACAGGTGGGCATGACGCCCGGCGCGGCCCTGGGCTCCACCCGGGACAAGCCGGACCGGGAATACTGCCAGAAAATCTTCAACGTCTTCAAGAAATACGATGTCCGCTATTTCTTTTACATCGGTGGGAACGATTCGTCCGACACTTGCCGGATCGTCAACCAGTTCGCCGACCAGGAAGGCTACGAGTGCCGTTGCGTGCACATCCCCAAGACCATCGACAACGACCTGGTGGTAACCGACCATTGCCCGGGCTATGGGTCGGCGGCGCGGTATGTCGCCCTGGCCTTCGCGGGCGCGAATCTGGACAACCGGGCGCTTCCCGGCGTGTATGTTGCGGTGGTGATGGGCCGGCACGCGGGCTTTTTGACCGCCGCCTCGGCCGCGTACCGCCGTTTCCCTGACGACGGCCCGCACCTGATTTACCTGCCGGAGCGCCAATTCAACAAGGAGAAATTCCTGCGGGACGTGGAAGCGGTTTATAAAAAATACGGGCGTTGCATCATCGCGGTATCGGAAGGCGTTTGGAGCGAGCGGGACAACCAGGGCAAGGAAGTGCCCGTCATCGTCTCCTTGACGGGCACTTCCGAGAAAGACGCCCATGGCAACCCGCAATTGTCGGGAACCGGGGCGCTGGGTGATGTGCTCTCGAACCTGATCAAGAACGAATTGAAAATCAAGCGGGTGCGCGCGGACACGCTGGGATACCCGCAGCGGTGCTTTTTGGGATGCGTATCGCCCGTGGATGCTCTCGAAGCCCGGGAGGTAGGTGAAAAAGCGGTGCAATACGCCCTGTGGCACAACGTGGATGGATCGGTAACGATCAACCGGGTGGGCGATTACGCCGTGGAGTATAGACTTTCCAAACTGGAGGACATCGCCGCCAAGACCAAGGTCATGCCCGATGAATTCATCTCCGCGGCCGGAAATGATGTCACGGAAGCCTTCCGCCATTATGTCCTGCCGCTGATGGGTCCCGCGCCGGAAGCGAACCGCCTCTTCGCGCCCTTGGTGGAGAAGATGTAATCCGGACGCGAACCAGAAATTCCATTCTGAAATCCCAAGACGCCGGCCCGGGCAGGGAGCACGGGCCGGTGTTTTTTCTGCCTGGAAACCATTACGGAATACGAAAAAACGTCATCCCTTTGCACGCGGGGAACCAGAACCTTTCCAGGCCTGCTTCCATAGGGGCACATGGCAACGGGCCCCCTCCTTGATAAGCTCGTTAATCCCTCGTTCCTCACGTCCCCCCGTTCTGCACGCTGCTCAACAAACCATTGAACAAGAGCCGGAACGTTCCGTGCGGTTGCGCGCGGTGTTGCACCCGGAAACCGTAGAGAATGACCTGGCCTTGCCCATACGGAACCGAGACCGCCGCGGCCTGGCCTTGGATCAATTCCTCCCCCCGGATCCAGCCGCTCAGCAGGGTCAGGGTCTTGTCATAGGTGGCGATTATAACCGGCGTTCCGATCTTGACACCCACCTCGCTCCGGCGGCCGGAGTTGGTGATTTCAAACGCCTGGGAATGGACAAAATACGCGGCCGCCCGGTTACGCATCCCGTACGCGAGCGGCCGGGTGGGATCCAAGTTGATCCGCAAGATGGATCCCGGGCAATAAAACTTGTCCCGTCCCACGCCCTCCAGCACATTTTTGACGGGCAGATCGAAGAAGCGAATCGCGAACGCCGTGGAACTATCCAGGCACAGGAGGCTGCCGCCCTGTTCCACGAATTCCTGCAAACGGGTAATCCCCTCCTCGCCGAGGCCGCCCGCGTATTCGGGCGCGGTGAGCGCGGCGTCTCTCCCATTCAAGAGGGCCTGCAGGGTTACATCCGGTAGAATGACGGTGTCGAAGCGTCGGCGCAGTCCTCCGGCCCGTAAATCGGCGTTGTGGACAGTGGTGTAGTCGAATTCAAATTGTTCCAGCACGAACCGGGTCCAGCCTTCGTCCACATTGGCCGTCCAGGGCTGATACAGGGCGGCGCGGGGTTGCCGCAACGGTTTTATGCACAGTTGTTCGGGGAATTGGCCGGGATTCACCGCAATGCGTCCGGCCGTGAGACCCAGTTCCTTGATCCATCCCTCCAAGGTCTCCTGCCGGCTCGAGTCCGGGGCGTACACCAGCGACCCCGCGGGGTATTTCCGGTCCGGCCCGGCCCAATCCGACTGTACCACAAAAGCCGGGATGCCTTGCTTCCACGCGCGGTTCAGCACAATGAAATCATGATTGGAGGTATTCGGAGTGATCAACAGGGTTCCCTCGCCCTGAATCCGTCCGGGAGGCAGGGGGACCGAATCGAGCGGCCGGGCTGAAACCGTGAACGGTGCAGCCACGGGGACGGCGTTCACTCCCATTTGCAGGGAAAGGGTCCAGCCGGCGACATCGTAGGGCGGTTCCGCGGGCCCACCGGGAAAGAGGGAACGGTCCGGATAATGCTGCGGCTCCAGCAGGTCCAGGATGTAATTGCGGTAGGGCTGCGCGGCATGGATAATATAGGTTCCTTCCGGGTAATTGGTCCCATCCACGGTGAATGGCTTTTCAGCCCGGGAGACCTGGACACCCCCCTCATGGAGAATCCGGACCATACGGACCGCCGTGGGGAAATCATGCTGATCCGGGGGGATCAGGTAGGCGCAGGGCGGATCCTCGTTTCCCAGTTGGATGGCTTTTCCCCCCAAAAATAGATAATTGCGGTTCAGTGGATCCCGGTAGCGCGCGGCCAGGGTGAGGAGGGAATAGACGGCGATTTTTTCGTATTCGACCACATCCCGCAGCCTCCACCATCCGCCCTCCCAGGGCGCGGCGTAATTGACCTGGGGCGTGTAACGGGGAAGGCCGCGTTCCAGGCCGGTCAATTCTTCCTTGGGTTGAAAGAGGGGCGAGGCGAAGCGCGGGCTGGCCGCCTCGGTCAAAATGCCGATGATGTTGTGGCGGTAAGGGGTGGTGCGGTTGCCGCCCTGCCACCAGTTGTCGAAGATCGCGTTGGTGATCACGCCGGTTTTGCCCGCCGCCGCCAGATCCGTGGCCATGTGCCCGCCGATCATCTTCAAGGACTCATGGATCAAGGGATCCACGTTCGGATTGATGGGATCGTAGAAGGGGGGAACAAAAAAGCGGCTGCCCTGGTTCCCCATCTGGTGGATGTCATACAGAACGCAGGGATACCATTCCTGGTAAAGCACCCGGGTGAGGATTTGGGTCTCCTTCTGGGTGAGCATGAACCAGTCGCGGTTGTTGTCGTGCCCACAGTATTTCTGGTAAAGCCACGGCATTCCCTGCCCTTCCCACGGTTTCCCGAGGGATTGTTCGTACCAGTCGATTTCCTTGTTGACGCCATCGGGATTGGCGGAGGGGACGAGCAGCAGAATGACGTGATCCAGGATCTCCAGGACGCGTTCTTCGTAGCGCGTGGCCAGTTCATACAAGAGTTCCATGGCCATTTGCGAGGCGCCGATCTCGTTGGAATGCAGCGAGCAGGTGATGAGCACCACCGTCTTGGCGTCATCGAGAAGTTCGTCCTTCTCTCCTGGCGCAATCTCGTTTGGATGAGAGATTTTGCGTTGAATGGCCTTATAGGTCTCGAGATCGTCAATGACCCGGGGCGAGGCGATCACTGCCAAGATGTAGGGATTGTCCTCGGTCGTCCGGCCGATGGTCTCGACGTGGACGCGGTTGGAAAGTGAACTGATTTTATAAAAATAATCGACAATTTGTTCCCAGCGCGCCACCCGGAAATCGGCGCCGGGTTGAAAGCCTAGAACCGCCTCGGGGGCGGGGATCGTCTGGCCCGCGGCGGTCAGGACCATGCCTAACCACAGAACCGGCCATAACTTCCAGGAATACCGATCGGACATCTGGACCGCTCCTTTATCATTCGCGCCGGCAGGCGAATTGGCAGGCATCCAAGCATAACGATGCCCGATTTTTCAAGAATCATCAATGGGGGATGCCCAGAAAGAGGGACTGTAAAATCACCCGAGGACAAAGGAAGAAACCAACACCCCGAACTTTGGTTATTGCCAAACGCCTCCAGATATGATCCAATAGCTCATTGGAAATGAGGAACGGCCATCCACGTCAGCGCGCGAAAGCAGAAGGGTTGGCGAACGAAAATGATGAGGTTGGAGAAGAAAATTCAAGGTGATGTAGCCCTCTTGAAGGTATCGGGTTCCATCTCATTTTCGGATGTTTCGACGCTGAAATCCGCGTTGCACCGCCTGGTCCGGGAAGGGAAAAAGAAAATCGTCGTGGACTGCGAACAGATGGACAGCCTGAACAGCAAGGCCCTGGCGACTTTTCTGGCGGCGTACAAATCCCTGGAAAACGGGACCATCGCGTTCGCGAAGGCCAATGAACACGTGGCCCGGATTTTTCATGTCACCAATCTCGACAACATGTTTCCCCTGTATGATTCCGTCGAGAAGGCAGTGGCGTCCATCCAGTGAATTCCGGGGAAGTGGAAAGCCTTTCTTACGATTCCATCCGCCGTTGGAAGAGAACCGTCAGGATCCACCCACAGACGATCCCGGCCAAGAAGCAAAACAGGGCGAAAAAGATTAACGGAACCGCGGGGGTCCAGCCAAAGATCCAGACGGAAACGGGGGTGTAATTTTTCCCCAAAAAAATCCCGAATAACAGAATGAACACGCACAAGGCGGTGATTTTAAACCGGCCGGCCGTCTCTTCATGACTCCACATCGAACTATCTCCTGCCCTCCAGCCCCGAAGTGAATCTATTCAACCATAGCTTCGCCACGCCGCCAATGCGTAGGATCCGGAGGGGATCCATTTTTACGGTTCATCCGAGAAGTGCGTACCAGGTTGATCAAAATTGATTCCGTTCGTCCCTGAAGAAGGGCGGACATCAAGGTCTGACCTTACAAAAATTCCCTCACCCTGATCCCTCTCCCAGAGGGAGAGGGTATTTTGGGGTGGTTTTCATCGGTCAATTCAAAGAGACGCGAATCAGCTATCTGGGAAAAAGTACGCACTTGCCGGATAAGCCATTTTTATATACGAAAAACACGGGATCATTATTTCAGAGGCGATGCTCCCCCGCGGGCCGCTCAGAGCGGGGAGGAATTGCCGAGGCTGTCCGTGTATACAAATCCTCCGCTGTGCAGGCCGTTGGTCGGATTGAAATAAATATACCGGAGCGGGCGGATGTCATACGGCACCCATTGAAAGATGGCAATGTCATACGACGCGGGCAACGCCAACGAGGGCCCCACGGTAAACGCGCCCCAGCCGAGGTGGATAAAGGAATCCCGGTTGGCGATGGAAATCGCGCCGGATTTGATCCAATGTAGAATAAAAGGGGTCTGGATCGAATCTTCGGCCATGCGCGTCAAAAACGGATCCCGGACCATCGTGGGCAGATACGGCACCGGTGAAGTCAGAAACGCCAGGTTGCCCGGTTCGGGCGGCAGAATCGGGCAGAGAGCGATGCCGGGATTCATCGGGGTGGATTTCGGCGGAAAGGCCCGGTGTCCGGGATGGTCGCTGGAATAAATCAACAACGCCTCGACGATGTTCTGAAGATTCTTTCGGGAATCGGTCAGTTGACTGCGCAGCTGGCAGCGCTCGAAGGAAGGATAAAAGACCAGAATTGACAACAACAAAACGCCGCTGACGAGGAGAATCTCGACTGTCCGGGCAAAACAGTTTTGAACCCTATGTTTCCAACCGGGCAGTTGAATTTCTGCGGCCGAAAAAGATTCATGTCGGTTGTTCATCGGCATTCTTCCGGATCACGAAGCGATCGATGGGCAATCGTTTGTTTTCAAATCCTTTCTCTTCAAAGTATATAACGAAGAAGAGCGATTGGCCGGTTATGGCTGGCCGGGATTTTTTTTGAGAGGCGCCAAAGGGATATCATCCATGGGGCCGCGGTGATCCAAAAACAGGGTCCAGGTGAATTGGATCGTAGGGGCGCGTGGCCACGTGCCTCTGCTTATCAAAGGGGGCACACCTTTTCCCTCACCCTGGCTCTCTCCCAGAGGGAGAGGGAATAAGCGGATCAATGGGGCACGCGCTTCGCACTCACCCTACTTGCTTTTTGGGGATTTCGGGGGATCAGCAGCCCGTGGATGGGATTTTTGATACACTTCCTGGATGCGGCTAAGAGTCACATGCGTGTACTGCTGCGTGGTGGCCAGGCTGCTGTGTCCCAGCAGTTCCTGGACGAAGCGCAGGTCGGCCCCGTTCTCGAGCAAATGGGTGGCGCAGGAATGGCGCAGAGTGTGGGGCGTGGTCTTCCCCAAACCCATGGAAAGAGCGTACCGGCGCAGGCGCAGCTGAATGCCCCGGGAAGTCAAGCGCTCACCGAAACGGCCGAGAAACAACGCGTTGGGATCCTTGGGATGGGTGGAACGGGTGGTGCGGTTCAGAAGAGCCGGCCGCGCGTCCAGGTATTGCTTCAAGGCATCCAGGGCGGCTTCACCCACCGGAAGAGTAAGATCCTTTCCCCGCTTGGCAAGAATCCGGACGCACCGCTGAGGCAGATCGAGATCGTTCAGGTTGATCCCCGCCAGGGAGGAGACGCGCATGCCCGTGGTATAGAGCAGTTCCAGCATGGCGCGGTCACGGAGTAACAACGCCGGGTCATGGACCAGGGTCTCGTTCGGGTGATCCATCAATTCCCCCGCCCGCTCCTGATCCAGAAAGACCGGCAGACGTTTGGGGGCTTTCAGGAAGTGAAGGGCATGGGTGGGATTCTTGTCCAGCCGTCCCCGCCGGACCCAATAATCGAAAAAGGAACGCAAGGCGGAAAGGCGGCGGTTAATGGAACGGGCCGAGTTGCCCCGGTCCAGCAGGTAGGTGATGAATCCCCGCAAGGCCAGGGTGTCAACGATCCCGAGGGGAAAATCCGGCAGATTTTCCGAAGAACCGTAGCCCGATTCTTCGAGGTATTTCATGAGCCAGAGGAGATCGCGCTCGTAATTGGTCAATGTGTGCGCGGACCGGCGGCCGGTGGATCTCAAATAATTCAAATACTCCTGCACCGCCGGATAAACCGTCCGGTCCTGGGCGGGCTGCTTGGAATCATGGGCGGTCTCTTTGTGGATCATGAGCAGACTCTTTGGGATTGATGGACATTATGGTTTTAACCTGGCGCTTCCATCCACAAACTCAGAAATAATGGCTCATCCACCAACAGGGCGCGTTTCTTCATTACCCCGCTTCTCCGGGCTTTTATCCTGGGAACCCAGACACGAAAACAACAACCTCTCTTTTCTGATCCCCTCTCCCCCTGGGAGAGGGCCCGGGTGAGGGTAAGCCCTATCTGTATGCCATCACTTCTCGGATTTACATCTCCTCCCCCTTATTCCATCCGCACCCCTTTCCAGAGGCATCCTCCAACAGCCTAGGATTTCAACCCGGAGCCGAAGTTACATACCCTATTATCGTCCATTCCCTGATGATTTATAGTATAGGCGGGACACGTACCCTGCCCATACACTTAATCAGGCATAAAAGTACAATATGCTGAATCATCCATTATTTCATGCGGAAGAGGCTGATTATGCGATGCGTACATTGCCCGGGATTCACGTTGATTGAATTGTTGATCGTCGTGGCCATCATCGGAATTCTGGCGGCCATTGCCGTGCCGAACTTTCTCAACGCGCAAATCCGGGCCAAGATCGCCGGGGCGGAAGCGGACATGCGCAACCTGGGCACGGCCATCGAGAGTTACCGGATCGACAACAACCTCCCGCCCCGTTCCTATACGGAGGGTTGTTATACCGGTACGTGCAAGGGCGTGCAAATGTCCCGATATATGCGGCTGACCAAGTTGACCACTCCCGTGCCTTATATGAGTTCGATTCCAGAAGACAAGTTCGATCGAATCGAATTGGAAAACCCGGCGGAACCATTGAATACCTACCCGTATTGGGAGCCGGTCATGGCGGATGGGTACCGCACCCCGGCCGGCCTGGGACGGCATTTCCCCAACCAGGCCAGTCCCAACAAACAATGGGCATTGATGAGTTTCGGCCCGGACGGCGATTTCGAGGCGGCGGGCGGCGGCGACCTGGCCCCCTTTCAAGTCTCCAACGGATTAATCTCGAATGGGGATATCATGCGGTTTGGATTGTAAGATGGATATTTATCTCCCACCCTCCGTCAAACCCAACTGCGCCGGATAGTAATACCCCATGGTCTGCGCGGCGATGCCCAGGCGGTATTGGCGGTCTTGCATCAGGCAGGGCCGGGATTCATCCGTGGGAATCGTGGTCGAGTAGATACGTAGTTCCCCATTACGGCACGTGATCACTTCCTCGCGGAAATCACCCAGACAATCGGCGATGAGAATCACTTTACCTTCGAGGGATTGCATCGGGGCGCCACCCCAATCCTGGATGTCCCGGCCGGGGACGAACTCCTTTTGGGGATCGGCGTCCCACCAGACCGGCCGGGGGCTCAGGGAACCTTTCTCCATGAACTGAATCAACTTCCCGTCGGCGCTGTACAGCCAGCGTTCCTCCCGGTCACGTTCGCCGCAGAACACTTCCATGCCGGGATATTCGGGGAGAAAGTCGGCGCACATTCCCTGGTTATGCAAGTGGTAAGTAGGCCTTTTGTGCGCCCAGAGTTTCCGGCCGGTTTGGGCGTCCACCACGCAGATCCCATCCGTATCCTGGCGGGATTCGAAGCCATAAAAAATCTCCAGGCCGGGATTGCCGGGATGGATGTCGGCCACGTAACAAATGTCCGGATGCCCCATTTTCAGAGACCACAGGCCTTTGCCATTGTCATCGAGGACCGCCGCGCCGAGGACCAGCTCATCCCGGCCGTCGCGGTCCACATCCGCGCTGATGAGTCCATGCGATCCCTGGCCACGGTAGTTTTCGTACTCCCCGGCGGCCTGCCAGTCCCAGAGAATCTTGAAATTCATATCGAGTGCGCGGGTTTTGATCAGCCGGTAGGTCCCGCGTTGCATGATGAGTGACGGTGTTTGACCATCCAGGTAAGCCACGGTGAGGAAATTGCGGCAGTAATAGTTGTAGTCGTCAAAGCCATCGCGGGTCAGCCAATCGGTTTGGGCAATGACCTTCCCGGTCGCGCCATCGAGTTTCACCAGGTATTCCGGACCGGATTGCACCCGGCCTTTTTCATCGCGGGGATCTCCCTCTCCGGCCTTGCAATAGACTTCCGCCTTGCCGTCCCGGTCCACGTCATACACCACCCAGGGCGAATACCAAATCCCCGCTTCGATGGACCAGCCCATGTCATGGCGCCACATGAAGGTCCCGTCTTGCTTATAGGCCTCGATTTTGTACGTGGTTGTGCTCTTTTTCCAATAACCCGGCTGCTGATAGGGATCGGTGTTGAAATCCGGCTGCTTGATGATGTATTCGTACTGGCCATCCCCATCGAGGTCGGCGATACCCACTTTCTGGAAGTCGTAATCACCCTGGAGGGGAATCGAGATATAGGGCCGGGGCGTTCCCGTGACCGTAATTGCGACCGAGGCCATGGGCTCGGGATCACCTTGGGCGCTTTTGGAGATGGCGGACAGGTGGTATGTGTATTTCCCGCCTTTTTTCACGGAGCGGTCGGTATGGCAGGTTTTCCGGCCGAGATCGACCTGGCCGAGCGTGCTGTTCGTCGAGCCATCCACGCGCGCCAGTTGAAAAACAAGATCCTCGGGATCGTCTTGGAACAGCCGCCAGCTGAGAAAAACCGATCCATCCTCCCGCTCCAGGGCGATCAATCCACGGTCCCATTTCTCCCAGGGGACTGATTCAACACCCACAGCAAAACAGATCATAATACCCTGAATTACAGATAGATGGATAATATTTCTTCGCATGATAGTTTAACCTCCATTCCATGTGGATTGAATCTGTACGATTTTAAAGTATTATCGATAATGTTGTCCGGTCGCATGGCAGGCACACGTGGCAACGCGCCCCAGCTTTTCAACCTGAATCTCCTTTCATACTTGAAAAGGGTAACAAATTATCTATTCCATCCCGAAAGAGAAAGAAGATCATCCCCGTAAGCTCAATAAAAACCTATATCTATATAAAATTAATAAAATTTATCAGATTTCTTGATTTCAACACTTCCATTTTCTGGATGAGGATACATAATCTCTAGCATCATCTCGCCTGCCACATCCCGTCTTTTCGTGGTCTTCCAATATAAACAATAAAAAAACCCGAAAATCAATGGAATCCTTTTCCTTTCCGAAATGGGCTAATCACGTTCCAACGGCGTTGGCTATTTTTCTAGTCATCGGTTCCTCTTATGCGGTAACGCTTTTGTATTATGGCGGATCGCCCCGCACGACCGATGTGGGGTACATGCCCACCCAGCCGGTCGAGTACAGCCATGCCTTGCACGCCGGGGAACTGGGGATTGACTGCCGGTATTGCCACAACACGGTGGAGAAATCCGCCCAGGCCTCGATTCCGCCCACGCAAACCTGCATGAACTGCCACAAGATGATCCGCGCCGACAGCCAAAAATTGATCCCGGTGCGGGAGAGTTACGCGACCGGTATGCCCATCAAATGGGTGCGGGTGCACGATCTGCCCGATTATGTCTATTTCAACCACAGCGCCCATGTCACGCGGGGGATCAGCTGCGTCTCCTGCCACGGCCGGATCGACAAGATGGAGACGGTTTACCAGGCTGAAATGCTCAGCATGGGATGGTGCCTGGATTGTCACCGCAACCCGGAAAAGCATCTGCGCCCCGCCGATAAGGTCACGCAGCTGGATTGGACACCGGAGGGAGACCCCATGGCCCTCGGAAAAGAATTGCGACGGAAAAATAATATCAATCCGTCAACGGACTGTGCGACATGCCATCGATAAACGATCCGATTGTAACCCTGCCCCTTACGGAAGAGCCGCAAGGCCGGCGGTATTGGCGCAGCCTGGACGAATTGGCCGATCAGCCGGAATTCCGCGAATTCGTGGAACGGGAATTTCCCAACCGGGCGGCCGGATATTTAGAGGGGCCGGACCGCCGCCAATTTTTGCGGATCATGGCCGCTTCGTTCGGCCTGGCGGGGCTCACCGCGTGCCGGTGGCCCAAGGAGAACATCGTTCCCTACTCCCAACGTCCCGAAGGCCGGATGCCCGGCGTGCCGGAGCGGTACGCCACGTCCATGGAACTGGGCGGCATCGGGCACGGATTGCTGGTGACCAGCTACGACGGGCGGCCGATCAAGGTCGAAGGCAATCCCAGCCATCCCTGCAACCTGGGCGCCGCGGATGTCCTCGCGCAAGCCAGTGTCTTGGAGATGTACGATCCCGACCGCGGCAAATATCCCTTCATCAAGGAAGAGAATCAAAGTCGAACGGTTTCCTGGCCCGATGTCGATTCCTTCCTGCGCCAGCATTTTTCCTCTGCGCGGCAACAGGGTGGGAAGGGATTTTGCGTCTTGAGCGAAGCCACATCCTCCCCCAGCGTGCGGGAACTGCGTGGGCGGCTGTTGCAGGCGTTTCCCAACGCGCGCTGGTTTGAATACGAATCGGTCAGCGGGGACAACGAGCGGCTGGGGACACGGCTCGCGTTCGGCGAGGCCCTGCGCGTTCATCCGCATTTGGATCAGGCAAAGATCATTCTCTGCCTTGATGCGGATCCGCTGGGCGCGCATCCGGCCAAATTGAAACATGTGCGGGATTTCAACCGCGGGCGCGACCCCGAATCCGGCGGCATGAGCCGCCTGTACGCGGTGGAATCGCACTGCTCCACCACGGGCAGCCTGGCGGATCACCGGTTGGCGCTGCCGCCAAGTACGATCCAGCCGTTCGCGCTGGCCTTGGCGGCGGAGCTCGTCCAACACCCGGATATGCAACTCCCGGCTTCCATGCAAGGGATCCAGGAATTTCTCAAAAATATAAGGGCGGAGGCTCCCCACAAGGAATGGCGAACCGCGCTGGTCAAGGATTTAGTGGCGAACCGCGGACAATGCCTGGTGGCCGTGGGCTGCCAGCAACCGCCGTTTCTCCATGCCCTGGCGGCCTTGCTCAATGATATGCTGGGGAACACCGGCCGCACGGCCACTTATACGCGGGACGAGGTTTTTCAGGGAGTATCGCATGGAGAAGCCATCCGCGGCCTGGCCGAAACGGTGAAGGCCGGGCAGGTGGAAACCCTGCTGATTTTGGGCGGCAATCCCGCCTACGACGCTCCCGCGGATCTCGAATTCTCCGCCCTCCTGGCCAAGATCCCCACAAGCCTTCACTTGAGCTTATACCGCAACGAAACCTCGGCCTTGTGCGGATGGTATATCCCCCGCGCGCATTACCTGGAGGCGTGGGGCGACACCCGGGCGTATGATGGTACGATCTCCACGGTCCAGCCGTTGATCGAACCGCTCTACGGGGGCCGTACACCCGCCGAGCTGCTGGCGCGGATTCTGGGGGACGAGATCACTCAGGGATACGAAATCACCCGGCGGATCCTGAAAAATCTCTTGCAGCCCGCCGATTTCGAAGCGGATTGGAGGCAATGGCTGCATGATGGGGTGATCGCGGATACCGCCTGTCCTCCGGTGACACCCACAATCCAGCCGTCCGAGATCGCCGCCGCGTGGAAACCTTCGGCATCCGAGGGGCCCTATGAGATTGTCTTTATCCCCGATACGAAACTCTACGACGGGCGTTTCGCCAACAACGGCTGGCTGCAGGAACTACCCGACTTCATGACCAAGATGTCCTGGGACAACGCCGCGTTGCTCAGCCCCGCCACCGCCGGGGAACTCCAAGTCCAGGACGGCGACTTGCTGCGGCTGAAACTGCGCGGCCGGGAAGCCGAGGCGGCGGTGTTCATTCTTCCCGGACAGCCCGCGAAAACCGTAACCGTGGCGCTGGGATACGGCCGGACCCAGGCGGGGCGGGTGGGCAACCAGGCCGGATTCCCGGTCCACGCGTTGCGCGTCAGCGACGCCCTGAATTTCAGCGGCGGCTTGACGATCGAAAAAACCGGACGGACTTATCTTCAGGCCTGCACCCAGGACCATCACGCCATCGACGTGGTGGGCATGCGGGAGCGGGGCGAGCGCATACACGAATTGATCCGCGAAGCCACCCTGGAGAACTACCAAGCCGATCCCCACATTTTCCATCAGGAGGAACACGCGCCGGCGCAGCTCTTCGCCGAGCATCCGTACGAGGGCCACAAGTGGGGCATGGTCATCGACCTCAACGCCTGCACGGGCTGTTCCGCCTGCGTGGTGGCCTGCCAGGCGGAAAACAACATCCCGGTCGTGGGCAAGGAACAAATCCAGCGGGGGCGGGAGATGCAGTGGATCCGGATCGACCGGTATTTCAGCGGCGAACCGGAGGCTCCCCGGGTGGCCCGTCAGCCCGTAGCGTGCGTGCATTGCGAAAACGCCCCCTGCGAGCAGGTATGTCCGGTGAACGCCACCGTGCATACGCACGAGGGGCTGAACGTGATGGTCTACAACCGCTGCGTGGGCACCCGGTATTGCTCCAACAACTGCCCCTTCAAGGTCCGGCGTTTCAATTTCTTCAATTATCACAAGCATCTCGAGGAAACCGAGAAGATGGTTTTCAACCCCGAGGTCACGGTCCGCAGCCGGGGCGTCATGGAGAAATGCACCTACTGCGTGCAGCGGATCGAGCAGGTCAAGATCCAGGCCCAAAACAACGGACGGACCATCCAGGACGGCGAGATCGTGCCCGCCTGCGCCCAGACGTGCCCGGCCCAGGCTATCGTGTTCGGCGATTTGAATGATCCCGCCAGCCGGGTGTCGAAATTGCACGAACACAACCGGGCCTACGCGATGCTGGGCGAGTTGAATGTCAAACCGCGGACCGCGTATCTGGCCCGCGTGTGGAATCCCAATCCCGAATTGGATGAAAAAAGAGGATGATCACAACAACCCTACGACACACGGCGCCGCGTGAATTCGACAATACCCAAAACGATCCCCGGCGGCGCGCGCCCCTGATCACCGGCGACAACGATTACGCGTCGATCACCGAGAAAGTATGCGGCATCGTCGAGCGGCCCAAGCCCCCCCGGGCCTGGTACATCGCCTTCGGCATCTCGGTGTTCTGGACGATGGTGATGTTCGCGATGATCGCCTACCTGATCGGCACGGGTCTGGGCGTCTGGGGCGTGATGATTCCCGTGGCCTGGGGCTGGGCGATTATCAACTTCGTGTTTTGGGTGGGCATCGGGCACGCGGGGACGCTGATCTCGGCCATTCTCTTTCTGTTCCGGCAGCAATGGCGCACGAGCATCAACCGCTTCGCCGAGGCCATGACCATCTTCGCGGTCATCTGCGCGGCCATTTTCCCGGGCATCCATGTCGGCCGCGTGTGGCTGGTGTACTGGCTGGCCCCCTATCCCAACCAGATGCAGATGTGGCCCAATTTCCGCAGCCCCCTGCTCTGGGACGTGTTCGCGGTCAACACGTATTTTCTGGTTTCCATTATGTTCTGGTACGTCGGAATGATCCCCGACCTGGCCACGCTGCGGGACCGGGCCACCACCAAGGTCCGGCAGATCGCCTACGGCGTCCTGGCCTTGGGCTGGCGCGGCTCGCACCGCCACTGGCACCGGCACGAATGCGCGTACCTGATCCTGGCCGCGCTGGCGACGCCCCTGGTGCTCAGCGTGCACTCGGTGGTGAGTTTCGACTTCGCCGTGGCGCAGCTGCCCGGCTGGCACACCACCATCTTCCCGCCTTATTTCGTGGCCGGGGCCATCTTCAGCGGCTTCGCGATGGTGCTGTCGCTGATGATCCCCGCCCGGCAGTATTTCGGCCTGCGGGAAATCATCTCGCTGCGGCACATCGAGAACATGACCAAGATCATCCTGGTGACCGGCTCCATGGTCGGCTACGCCTACCTGATCGAATTTTTCGTGGCCTGGTACAGCGGCAACCGGTACGAAGCCTTCGCCTTCATCAACCGGGCCTTCGGGCCGTACGCGTGGGCGTACTGGACCATGATCACCTGCAACGTGGTGGTCCCTCAGTTTTTCTGGTTCAAGAAGATCCGGACCAACCTGCTGATCACGTTCATTCTCTCCATCCTGATCAACGTGGGGATGTGGTTTGAGCGCTTCGTGATCGTGGTGTCCTCGCTGAGCCGGGACTTTTTGCCCTCCAGCTGGGGGTATTACGCGCCGACCTGGGTGGACATCCTGACCTTCATCGGCAGTTTCGGCTTGTTCTTCACGCTGTTCCTGCTCTTCTGCCGCTATCTGCCCATGGTGGCGATGGCCGAAGTGAAGACCGTCATGCCCCAGGCGCGGCTCGAACACGGCGAGCACCGGGGCGTGGGCGATTACCACGGCGACGTGCCCCACGCGCACGAACCGGAATACTGGGGCGAGACCAGCCTGCCCGAGAATCCATTGCATCCGAAGGGGTGAAGCATGAACCGGCCGACGGAATCCAAATCACCGGCATCCCAATCCAAAGCCCGGGCCCACGGCCTGATGGTGGAATTCAACGAGGTGGCGGATGTGCTGCGCGCCGCCGAGAAAGTCCGTGACGCGGGTTATCAAAACTGGGACGTCCATTCGCCCATTCCGATCCACGGGATGGACGGAGCCATGGGCATCCGGCCGACCGTCCTGCCCTGGATCGTCCTGGGGGGCGGCCTGACGGGCGTGACGGCCGCCATTCTCATGCAGTGGTGGATGAACGCGGTGGACTATCCGATCATCGTCAGCGGGAAGCCGTTTTTCAGCCTGCCGGCGAACATTCCCATCGCCTTCGAATTGACCATCCTATTCAGCGCGGTGGCGGCCGTGGTCTCCCTGTTCGCGCTCAACGGCCTGCCGCGCTGGCATCATCCCTTGCTGACGAACGCCCGGTTCCGGCGGTTCTCCACGGATAAGTTCTTCATCGTGATCGAAGCGGCGGACCCCCGTTTTCATGAGCAAAAAACCCGCGAGTTTCTGTCTTCCCTCGGAGGACAGGCGGTGGAATTGATCGAGGAATGATTCATGCCGGCTCGAATTGTCATCAGCGTTAGCCTCGTTCTGGTCCTGGCCCTGTTGCCCTTTCTGTTGATCGCCAAGGCCCGGGTGACCAAATCGGACCGCCCCCGGATCCATCTGGTCCAGGACATGGACAACCAGCCCCGCTTCAAGGCGCAGCAGAGCAATCCTCTGTTCGCCGACGGGCGGGCCATGCGCCCCCGCGTGCCGGGAACCGTGGCGCGTGGCGAGTTGCAAAGCGACACGCGCTTCTACCAGGGCAAGGACGGGGGTGAATGGGTAACCGAATTTCCCATGAAGCTGACCCAGCCGATGATGGAACGCGGGCAGAAGGAATTCACCATCTACTGCGCGCCCTGCCATGGCCTGTCGGGCTACGGGGACGGAATGGCCGCGCTCCGGGCGGACCGGCTGCAGGAAGGGACCTGGACGGCTCCCACCTCCCTGCACAGCGATACCGTGCTGGCGCGCCCCGTGGGGCATATCTTCAACACCATCACCCACGGCATCCGCAACATGCCGGCGTATGGGACTCAAATCCCGCCTGAGGACCGCTGGGCGATCGTGGCCTATGTCCGCGCCCTGCAACGCAGCCAGAAAGCTACCTTGGATGACGTGCCGGCCGAATACCGGGCTCAACTCGAAACCGTACGGTAGAACGAGGAGGGGGAGAATCCCTTGCACCTGACCGATCCAATCCAGATCACGGAAGAACGCCGCCACTTGGAGCGCCCGGGCCTGCTGATCACCCCGTGGGCTGGGGTAGCCGGGCTGGCATTGCTGGCCGCGACGTTTCTGTTGAGTTTGTTCCTGGAGGACGGACGGAATAGGTTTTTCCATTCGTACCTCGTCAGTTACACCTTTTATATAAGCCTCTCGCTGGGTGCGTTGTTTTTCGTGGCGCTGCATCATATTTCCCGGGCGGGCTGGAGCGTGGTGGTGCGGCGGCTGGCGGAACTGATGGGGGCCAATATGCTCCTGCTGGCCGTGCTCTTTCTGCCCATCCTGGCCGGGCTGGGAAACCTGTATCCCTGGAGCCACACGGGCGTGGCCGGCGAGGATCCACTCTTAGCCTGGAAAAGCCCCTATTTGAACGTGGTGTTTTTCCTGGCGCGCAGTGTTTTATATTTCGCCATTTGGTCGGGCCTGGCGTACTACCTGTTGTCCCGATCGCTGGAACAGGACGAATCCGGCGACATCAATCTAACCCTGCGCCTGGAACGGATGAGCGCCCCGGCCCTGCTGCTGCTCGGCCTGACGGTCACCTTCGCCGCGTTCGATTGGCTCATGTCGTTGGATCCCCATTGGTATAGCACGATTTACGGCGTCTATTACTTCGGCGGAAGCATGCTGGGCTTTTACGCCTTCCTGACCCTCGCCGTGTACGGGCTGCAGCGCACGGGGCGGCTGACCCATACGATCACCGTGGAACATTATCACGACCTGGGCAAATGGCTGCTGGCGTTCACCCTCTTCTGGGCCTACATCGCCTTTTCCCAGTACATGCTGATGTGGTACGGAAACATCCCCGAGGAAACCGGCTGGTTCCTGCGGCGGCAGAGCGGCGGCTGGGGTTGGGTGGGGCTGATTCTGATCTTCGGGCATTTCGTCATTCCTTTCTGCGGCCTTTTGTCCCGGTATCCCAAACGGCGGAAACCGTTCCTGGCCTTTTGGGCCGTCTGGATTTTGGCGATGCACTGGATCGACCTGTATTGGCTGGTGATGCCCGAATTCAGTCCCCCCGGCGTCCCGCTACACCTGGTGGATTTCGGCTGCCTGGCGGGCCTGGGCGGCCTTTATCTCGCCAACCTGGCGTGGCTGGCGCGGGGACGCTCGCTGGTCCCGGTGAAGGATCCGCGGCTGGGTGAATCCCTGACCTTCGAGAATGCGTGAGGCATGCCATGGCTTATCGAGATGACCTGAATACGTCCCTGATCGCGCTGATCGGATTTCTGTCGGCTATACTTCTTTTCGGATTGATCGTCGGCCTGCAGGTTTGGTACTACACCTATCAAGAGCGCGAGTTCGCCCGCAAAGTCGTCAGCCAAAGGCCGGCGGAACTCACCCAGGTGACCGCCAAACAACAAGAACAACTCCACGCCTACCGCTGGGTGAACGAGGCCAGCCGCGCGGTCGCGATCCCCATCGGCCGGGCCATGGAACTGGTGGTGAAGGAACATCAATGAGGGCCGGAATCCAACAACCGGCATTCTCGGGCCAGGGAGGCTGGATGATGCGTCGCAAAGCATACCGGCATGGAGTTATCGTTTTCGGAACATGTTGCGTTCTCTTGGGTGGATCGATCATGAATGCGGCCGCCCAACTGAACCGGGAACCCCAGGAATTGGAAGGGGTGGAGATCACGGAGCACCTCAACACCCCGCTCCCCCTGGACCTGGCCTTCCTCGACGAGGAGGGGAAGGAAGTCCGGCTGGCCGAGTATTTCAGCGGCCACCTGCCCGTGATCCTGAATCTGGGATATTACCGCTGCCCCATGCTGTGCGGCTTGATCCTGAACGGCCTGCTGGAAGGGCTCAAGGAACTCCCCCTCACCGCGGGTCAGGATTTTCAAATCGTCACTCTCAGCATCGATCCCCTGGAAACCCCCAACCTGGCCAAATTCAAGAAACAAAACGTGCTCAAGGAATATGGGCGGACGGAAGGTTACCAAGGTTGGCATTTCCTGACCGGGAAAAACGAGAACATCCTGAAACTGACCCACACGGCCGGCTTCGGCTTCAAGTGGATCGAAAAGCGCAAAGAGTTCGCGCATCCGGCGGCCCTGATCCTCTGCACGCCGGACGGCCGCGTATCCCGCTACCTGTACGGCATCCAGTTCGATCCCCAGACCTTGCGGCTGTCGCTGGTGGAAGCCTCGGAGGGTAAGATCGGGACCGCGCTGGATCATTTTCTGCTGACTTGTTTCCATTACGATCCCAGCGTCAGCCGTTACGCGCCGGTGGCGATGAACATCATGCGGTTCGGGGGCGGCCTGACAGTGGCGGCCCTGGGGATCTTTTTGGGGATTTATTGGGGCCGCGAATACCGGAAAAACCGTCGGCGGGCCATGAACGAAGCCCGGCAGGGCCTGAACCTGTGAAGCTCACAGCACGCAATCACACGGGATACAAAACATGATTTTGGCGCAATCGGCTGGCACATTCTGGATGCCCCCTCAAGCGTCCACCACGGCGCAAGAGGTGGACTGGGTCTTCTATTTCATTTACTGGATCGCGGTCTTCTTCTTCCTGTTGATTGTCGGGATCATGACCGTTTTCGTGATCAAGTACCGGCAGCGGGAAGGATGGGTGGAAGAAGAATCCCATGAATCGCACACGGCCTTGGAGATCACCTGGACGGTGATCCCCATCCTGATCGTGCTGGTGATCTTCTTCTACGGTTTCCGGACCTACATGGACATCCACCTCGCCCCGGGCAACACGCTGGACATCTGGGTCACGGGACAGAAGTGGCAATGGTTCTTCAAGTACCCCAACGGGCACATCGACGAGGGCCTGCATATCCCCGTGGACACTCCGGTGAAATTGATCATCTCATCGGAGGACGTGACCCACAGTCTGTTCATCCCCGCGTTCCGGCTGAAAATGGATGCCGTGCCGGGGCGGCTGACCACCGCGTGGGCCAAGGCCACGCAAACGGGCACGTTTCCCGTCTATTGCGCGGAGTATTGCGGGACGGGGCATTCCGACATGTTCGCCGAGCTGACGGTGCACGAGCCGGGCGGTTACGAGACCTGGCTGGAGGAAGCCTCGAACCTGCTCAAGCGGATGACCCCCGTGGAGGCGGGCGCGGTCCTGTACAAGCGCAAGGGCTGCGCGCAATGCCACACTCTCGACGGATCGGCCGATGACGGCCCCACGTTCCTCGGTCTGTATGGGCATCCGGTGAAATTGGCCGATGGCTCGGCGGTCACCGTCGATGAGGATTACATCCGGCGTTCCCTCCTGGAACCGGCGGCGCAGATCGTCGCGGGCTTCGACAACATCATGCCCACCTTCCAGGGAAAGCTGAAAGAAGAAGAGATCGCGGCCATCATTGAATACCTCAAAACCTTGAAGGAGAATCCCGGAAGCGGCTCCTGACCGCCGTCCGGATAAAGGAACGAACATGGTCACCACAATTACTCGGCCGGATGCGGAGGCGCGGGCGCGGGATGCCGCGCGCGGGGATGAGGACAACTACCTGACACACGGCCGGGGATTTTGGTCCTGGGCGTCGACCCTCGATCACAAGCGCATCGGGGTGATGTACCTGATCTCGATCCTCACGGCCTTCTTTTTGGGCGGGATGATGGCCTTGCTCATCCGCACCGAGTTGTTGACGCCCAAGAAGACCATCGTCGACGCCGACACCTACAACCAGTTGTTCACCCTGCACGGAACGATCATGATCTTCCTCTTCATCATCCCCGGCATCCCTGCCGCGTTGGGCAACTTCGTGCTGCCCCTCATGCTGGGCGCCAAGGATGTCGCGTTTCCCCGGTTGAACCTGGCCAGTTACTATTTGTACGTCACGGGCGCCCTGCTGGCGCTACTTTCTATCGTGTTAGGCAGTGTGGATACCGGCTGGACCTTCTACACGCCTTACAGCACCACCACCAGCCATAGCGGGGTGTATTGGCTGACCTTCGGAGCGTTCATCCTGGGATTCAGCTCCATCTTTACCGGATTGAATTTTCTGGTCAGCATCCACAAACTGCGGCCGGATGGGATGACCTGGTTCCGTCTGCCTCTTTTCCTCTGGGCGTTGTATGGCACCAGCGTGATCCAGATTTTGGCGACCCCGGTGCTGGGCATCACCCTGCTGCTGCTGATCGTCGAACGCGGGCTGGGGATCGGCATCTTCGATCCCAACCTGGGCGGCGATCCGGTGCTCTATCAGCATTTCTTCTGGTTTTATTCGCATCCGGCGGTGTACATCATGATCCTGCCGGCGATGGGGATCATGAGCGAACTGATCTCCGTCTTCAGCCGCAAACATATCTTCGGATACAAGTTCATCGCGATGAGCAGCATCGCCATCGCGATCCTCAGTTTTCTGGTTTGGGGACACCACATGTTTACCAGCGGCCAATCCCCGCTGGCCAACATGATCTTCAGTTTCCTGACCTTCAGCGTCGCGATCCCCTCGGCCATCAAGGTCTTCAACTGGCTGGCCACCATGTACAAAGGCTCGATCCATCTCGATACACCCATGCTGTACGCCCTGTCATTTCTGTTTCTGTTCGGGATCGGGGGGCTGACCGGGCTGTTCCTGGGCGCGCTGGCGGTGGATGTCCACCTGCACGATACCTATTTCGTCGTCGCCCATTTTCATTATGTGATGTTCGGAGGCACGGTGATCGCGTTCCTGGGCGGGCTGCATTACTGGTGGCCCAAGATGTTCGGCCGGATGTACAGTGAATTTTGGGGACGGATCGCCGCCCTGCTGGTCTTCGTGGGATTCAACCTGACCTTCTTCGCGCAATTCGTCATGGGGGCCAAGGGCATGCCGCGCCGGTATTACAACTACGACACGGTTTTCACGTTCTGGCATGTGCTCTCCTCGATCGGTTCCTACATCATGGCGGTGGGTTTTTTCATGATTGCCGGATACTTGTTGCATTCCCTGTTTCGGGGGGCGAAAGCTCCGGACAATCCCTGGGGCGCGGCCACCCTGGAATGGACCTGCGCGTCGCCGCCTCCTTATTACAATTTCAAGACCGCGCCCGCCACGGACGACCCCTACGATTTCAGCCATCTCACGTACGACCGTTCCCTCGGGGGGTATATGCGCAAGGGCAATCCATAATAACCGGCGGGTGGAAACCCCATGACTTTTCATGTCCCGGGAGGTTGGAAAAGAAAGAAATATGGTCACTAGCATGGAACATGGAACCGGACCGGCGGCGGTGGAGGAGAAACACGGGCATCCTCCCTTCCTGCAGCATCATTTCGACACGCCCCAGCAGCAATTCGATTCCGGCAAGCTGGGAATGTGGATTTTTTTATCCACGGAAGTCCTGTTCTTCGGGGGCCTGTTCGTCGCGTACGCCGTGTACCGGAACCATCATCCCGAAATTTTCCTGTACGCGCATCAATACCTGGACAAGACGCTGGGCGGCATCAACACCATCGTCCTGATCTGCAGCAGTTTCACCATGGCCTGGGCGGTGCGCTGCGCGCAGATGGGCAAGCAACGGGGATTGATCGTCCTGCTGGCGCTGACTCTGCTGTGCGCCTTCGGTTTTCTGGGCATCAAGTATGTGGAATATCAGCAAAAGTGGAAACACGGCCTGCTGATGGGGTATTATTACCATCCGCGGGAGCACGAGACACCGCATTCGGAATCCGCGGCTCCAGGCCATTCGGGAACGGAATCCGGAAACACCGCGCCCCCCGTTCCTCAAACCCAAGCCTCTGCCCCCACTCCTTCCGCGGCTTCAGCCGCACAACCAGCGGCCGTTACTCCAGCGGCTCCCACGGCCCAGGTTATAACCTCCGCCACGCCGGCGGCCGGCGCGGGTGGAATGGCGGAAGAACGCTCCAACATCCCCCCGGCGGCGGTGGGGCCTGCCGGCCTGGCCCCGGAGAGCGGGGACGGCGGGCATGAGACCGTCCCAAAACCCGCGAACGTGCATATCTTCTTTGGCATTTATTTCGCGATGACCGGCCTGCACGGGATCCACGTCCTGGGCGGGATCGTGGTCATCGCCTGGCTGCTGTACCGGTCCCTGCAGGGACAATTCAACACGGATTATTTCACGCCGGTGGACTTCGTGGGTTTATACTGGCATTTGGTGGACCTGATCTGGATTTACTTGTTCCCCTTGTTGTATTTGATCCATTAGGTCCAATTGAGTTTTCGTAAAGCATGATTTACGGAACGGCGGTATTATCATTGGTTCATCCGACAAGTACGTACCTGATGAAGCAAAATAGATTTCATCCGCCGCTGGATGAGGGCGGACACCAAGGTCAGCCCCTACAAAAATTCCCTCACCCTAGCCCTCTCCCAGAGGGAGAGGGGATTAGGGGATTGATCTTTCCGGCCGGCCCGGTTGAAAAGCGGCCGGCCATGCTTGATAAAAAGTACACACTTACCGGATGAACCGTATCTTTTCAGAGTCAATAGCACGGTTTGAGCACAGCCCAGGGCGTAAGCTCTGGAACGAGTGGGTTCCAAATTACGAATTCCCTCTCCCTCTGGGAGAGGGCTAGGATGAGAAAAAATATCCAACCTCCGCGCATCGGGTGAGAGAAACCGAAATACCACGGAAGGAGCAACCATTCATGACCAATCCCGCGCAGGCAGCGGTCCATCCGCATGGAGGGCCTGCCCATGAATCCGGGCGGGTGGGACATATCGTATCGTTCTGGATCCTGGCGGCCGTCTGGATCACGCTGATGATCCTGACCTACCTCACGGTCAGCGCCACCTATATCGACCTGGGCGGCATGAACCTGATGCTGGCGATGGCGATCGCGACCCTGAAAGCCTCCCTGGTCGTTTTGTTTTTCATGCACATGTACTGGGACAAACCCTTCCACGCCATCATTTTCATCACCGCGTTGCTGTTTGTCGCCCTCTTTGTAGTCATGCTGTTGATCGACACCACCGAGTATTACCCGGATCTGATCCCCGGTTACGCCCCCCTCATGAACAAATGAACGCGCAACCGCCCAAATCCAACCATCCTCCCACAGATCCCGGCCGGACGAACGAACACTGGGAATCCGTGCCCGGCGCGGGACGTCTCGGCATGTTCTTCTTCATCGCGTCCCTCTCGATGCTCTTCGCCGCGAGCCTGACCGGATACCTGGCGGTCCGCCTGCGGCACGAATCCTGGCCGCCCGCAGGCATGCCGCGCCTGCCTGCCGGGCTGTGGCTCAGCACGCTGATCATTGTGCTCAGCAGCGCCGCGATACAACTAGCGTTACGCCGGATCCGCGCCGGCGACACAGCGGGATTGCGGAAATGGCTGTGGATCACCAACGGGCTGGGATACCTGTTTGTAATCAACCAGACGGCGAACTGGATCCAATTGATCCTGATTCGCGTCACCATGTCCGTGAATCTGTACGCCTTTACCTTCTTCATGCTGACCGGGCTGCACGCCCTGCATGTGCTCGGCGGATTGATCGAACTGGGGATCGTCACCCGCAAGGCGCATCGGGGAATCTACACCGCCGCCCGCCATCCCGGCGTGGAATACAGCGCCATCTATTGGCACTTTCTGGACGTGGTGTGGATCATCCTGTTCACGCTGCTGGTGATCGTGGGTTGACGCGGCCCGCCGGGCCTACCGCGCCAGCGCCGTGTCGGGATGCAGCGCGTACCAGGCGAACCAAAACGCGTAAATCACTTCCACGGGTTTAGAGGAACCGTTGGACGCGGCAATGACCGCGGGGGGATGGGCGTAATAGCGGAATCGCACCGGGACGCCGCCGATATCGGTGTTCCAGACCGCATCCGCGGCCACCCGGCCGGCGATCGCTTCATACGTGTAGGCCTGGGAACCATCCCCGGTACGAACCACGATCACCGGCGTTTTCTTGGGCAGATCCGGATCGGGGGGCCAGGGAGTCACGGGGAAGCGCAAAACATCCGATCCGAAATAATTCCCGAAATTTTTCTTGTAGAGATCCTGGTACCGGGGATCCGGCGACAACACCGTGGTCCCGGGATGCTCGTTCACCCAATCTCCATATCCCATCAGAAAACAGGGAATCCGTTCCAGGCCTTGCCCCGCGGCAGCGGCCGGACCCGCCACGGCTTCGCCCAGCAACTGGCTCCAGAGGCTCTCCCCCGCCCCATTCGCCCTCCGGTCAAACAAGAGCGGGTTGGAATTGAACATCAAGCCGCCCGCGCCGAATTCCAGTGTATCGCCATTCACCGGCCGGCGGTAAACCGCCGGACTGTCGCAGAAGGGGCTGTATGTTACCAGGACGGGCGTCTTCGCGATCGTATCGTTGATCACTTCGTGCCAATTCATAACACGCAAGGGATACGCGCGCGCCTGCCCCGCGATTTCCACGCCGATCACCCGGTCGGAGGGCACCAGGTACTTGCCCCGTTGCCGATCGTTGAGGATTTCCACATCCACTGCGGACATGACAGGAGGATTGGAGAGCGCGGGCAATCCATCCTTGGGCATCCCGGCCGCCACGAGCTGCTCCCGGGGAATCCGGCAGGTGGAAAGGTCGAATCCATATGTCTCGACATGCCGGCCGTCTCCCGGTCTGGTTGGATTGTTTGCTGGAACTTCGTATTTCAAATGCCAGACGAGCGCCCCCACGCACAGGATCACAGCCAGGAAAATCGCCCACCCGCCGCTGGCGAATTGCAGCATGCGGGGCGGTTCGGCCGGTAATGGCTCAGGAGAATGGGATGGTTCATTCATGGAAATAGGCCATGCAATTAGAAACTAATTGAAAACCTACCAAACGGGAATCCTTCGGGAGTCACTATATACTCGAATGCAGACCTTTCTCAGTTCTTTATTCGTCATACGAGTTTTGATGGGAGCGCGTCACGATTCCCTCTCCCTCTGGGAAAGGGCAAGGGTGCGGGAAGCCCTTTCATCACCCCACACCTTCCCGGATTTCGCAATCACCCCATTCTTCCCCCTCAGCGCCCCTTTCAAGGGACCGCCTGAAACAGCCCAGGGGTTCAACCCAGGGGTTCGAGCTTGGCCTGCCACTCCGAAACCTGCAACCCCCGCGCATGCGGACTCGGCAACGACTGGTCGATCACCAAAAATCCCATGAACAACGGCAAATAGATCAAACTGGCGAAGAACACCCGGCGGGCATTGGCTTCCGTGCGCCGCCAGAACAACCGCAAGCCCAGATACAAAAACGACAGGCCCAGCAGAAAGGATGTGAAAAGGAAGAAATACCCGCTCAATCCGCCCAAAAAGAAGGCCAAACCCACCGGCACCAGGGCCAGTGTATACAGCACGATCAACGGGCAGGTCACCCGGCCGGAGGGATCGGTGACGGGCAGCATGCGGAAGCCGCCCCGGGCGTAATCCTCCCGGTAGAGCCAAGCCAGAGAGAGAAAATGGGGGATCTGCCACACGAACAGGGTGGCGGCCAGAAGCCAGGCTCCGTATTCCAAGCCTCCGGTGGCGGCCGACCATCCCATCAGGGGGGGGATCGCGCCGCACACCGCCCCGGCCAGAGTGCAGAGCGAGCTCACCCGTTTGAGCGGCGTGTAAACCAGCACGTAGATCAGAATATTGAGCGCGCCGAGAAACGCGGTCAGGCCGTTCACGAACAAAGCCAGAATCACCACGCCGGTGAGGGAAACGGACCACGACCACATGAGCGCGTGGCGGGGCGACAACTGTCCCATGGGCAAGGGACGCCGCCGGGTCCGCTCCATGCGGGCGTCCAGCGCGGCCTCCCGCCACTGGTTGAACGAATTCGCGCCCAGGGCGGCGCACGCGGTTCCCACGAGGGTCCAGAACAGCAAGCCGGGATGGAAAATCTCCGGCCCCGCCAGCATGAATCCCGCGAAGGTAGTGATCACCACCAGCGTGGAGAGACGCGGTTTACCCAGTTCGAAGTATAAAGACCAGATACCCAGGCTTGGGGCGGCAGGCTCCGCCGCGAGAGCCTGATTCAACCACGATTCCGATTTCATCGGCGATCCAAATCTCCTCTGCCATAAATAGGGGCAACCTCCGATTTCTTGATTCGAGAACGCCGGTGGAGGAGTCACGCAAGAGGTGGAGACCAGGCGGTCGAACCGGGAGGGCTTGAACCTATAGAAAAATCCGTTCTCTCAGTATAATTGTTTTTGGCAGCCTATCCAGCGAAACGTCGAATTGCATCCTTCGGCAGGGAGATCCGTACGTGCCCCGTTCCACACCCCCCTCGCGCCGCGATTTTTTCCAGGGCGGCCTGCAGAATTTCTGGAACCAAATTGCTGATGCCATCGATTTCAAGGAGCCTCTCGCGTTCCTGGGGCTGGACCGGTCGTATGTCCGGCTGCGGCGGGAAGCCATGGCCACCGATTTCGAGGTCCTCTACTGCAACTACGAAAAGATGGAAGTCCGGAAAACCGGCATGCGGATCCTGGACGAAATCGACCGGGTGGAAGCGGTCTTGACCCTGTGGAAGGGGGAATCGGAACTGGTCCGGGTGAACCGTCTCGCGGCGCGCGAACCGGTCCCGGTCGGTCCGGAGATTTTCGAATTGGTAAAACTGGCGCAAGAGACGCACCAGGAAACCCAGGGGGCGTTCGACATCACCAGCACGCCCCTGTCACGCTGTTGGGGATTTTTTTCCCGCCAGGGCCGTGTGCCTACGCAGGACGAGATTGACGCGGCGCGGCGCCGGATGGGTATGGAGTATGTCGAATTGAACGAGACGGAGCGGACGGTTTTCTTCCTCAAGGAGGGGATCGAGCTGACTCCCGCCAGCCTGGGCAAAGGCCTGGCGCTGGACTACGGCCTGCGGCTGGCGCGTCAGGAAAACCTGACCACGGTCCTGCTGAACGGGGGATTCAGCAGCGTTTTGGCCTCGGGCGCTCCGAAATGGCGGGATGCCTGGCAGATCGATGTCCGGAATCCGCTGGACCATCAGCATCCCCTGGCCCATCTGCGGCTGCGCGGCGAGGGATTTTCATCGTCCGGCGCGGAGCTGCAAAAGATCGAAGTGGACGGCCAAACCTACGGCCACATCCTCGATCCCCGGACGGGCTGGCCGGCCGGCGAGGTGCTGAACGTGAACGTCACCGCCCCCAACGCCGCGCGGGCGGAAGCGCTTTCGACGGCATTTTATGTGATGGGGGTTGAGAAAACCCTGGAATACTGTGAAAATCACCCTGAGATAGGCGTATTGATCTTGCGGAAGCCTGATGAACAAGGCCGAGCGGAAATAATCACGTCCAACTTAAATCCCGAACGTGTGGAGGTATTATTGGCATCGTGTCAAGAACACCGCGCTACTACCTGAGTGGGTGGCAGAGCTTCTTCTTCGTTCTGCTGCGAATCGCGATCGGATGGCATTTTCTCCGTGAAGGCTGGGTGAAATTATGCGATCCGACATGGACCGCCGTGGGGTATTTGGTGAATTCCTGGGGCCCCCTCTCGCCTTATTTCCGGATGATCGGGGAGACGCCCTGGATGCTCAACCTCGCCAATTTCACCATGCCGTGGATGTTGTTTCTGTCCGGCCTGGGAATGATGCTGGGGCTGTTCACCCGGTGCTCCATCTTGCTGGCCATGGTGCTGTTGATCATGTTCTATTCGGCCGCGCCTCCCATCGAGGCCATGCCCCCGTATGAACGGTGGGGCGCGAATTTCCAATGGGCGCCCTACAAGATCTCCCTGGATCATGCCCAGTGGGCGGGCAAGCACATGCTCAACACGGAAGGGAACTACATGTACGTCAACAAGAACCTGATCGAGTTCCTGGCCTTGGCCGCCTTGTTGACGATCAACTCGGGCCTGATTTGCGGGCTGGATGTCTATGTCCGGCAATGGTTCGCCAAGGAGGAGCCGGAGGAACAACCGGCCGAAGCTCCGCCGGCGGAAGCGTAAGCGGTCGCATTCCGGATCACGAAAACGACAACACGAAAAAAACCTACGAAAAGATCGAAAGCGAGGAAAGTGAAGATGCAGCTCAACGAAGGTCAAAAAGAAATCGGGCGCCGAAACTTCTTGAAAGCCGTCGCCGCGCTTCCTGCTGTTGGAGCATTTGCTTATTCCGCCGCGCAAGCCGGGCCGGTCAAGATCGGGATCATCGGCACGGGAATGGAAGGACGCATACTTATCCAGGCCATGGATCCGAAATATACGTACGTCGTGGCCATGTCCGACATCCGGCCGGACAACCAGGCGATCGGCAAATGGTGGATCGGCCAGTGCGGCCATTCCCCGGAATCCCGCGTGTACGAGGATTACCACGACCTGCTCAACGATCCGGAAGTGGAAGCGGTGGTGATCGCCACACCCCTGCACATGCACGCCCCCATGGCCATTGAAGCCATGAAGGCCGGCAAGCACGCATTCACCGAAAAAACCATGGCGTTTTCCGTGGAAGATTGCCAAAACATGGTGAAGACCGCTCAGGAAACCGGCAAAAATCTCCAAGTCGGCCATCAGCGGTTCTACAATCCGCTCTATTGGGACGCCTACCGGATGATCCACGAAGGCCTGATCGGCAATGTGTATCACATCCGGGCCTTGTGGCACCGCAACACCGACTGGAACTACTGGACGTTCGTCGAAGACAAGCATTACGAAAACCTGCTGAAGTTCGATCCGTCCAAGTGGGGGTACAAGGATCCCCAGCACATGGTGAACTGGCGCTGGTACAGCGACACGTCCCACGGCATGTGGACCGAGTTGGCCAGCCACCAGGTCGCCATCACCAACTGGTTTTTCGGCGATATCGGCCCCACCGCCGTGGTCGCCTCCTCCGGGCGCTACAAGACCCTGGAAGACCAGATGCGCCTGTCTTCCTACAACCAGTGGAAAGAAGGCGAGGAACGGGACCGCAAGCGGACCTACAAGGATGACGACCGGAACATCGCGGACCACATCTACGCCATTTACGAATACCCCGGCGGCCGCACGGTCTCTTATTCCGCCATTCAAAGCAATTCCTATGACAATTACTATGAAGAGATCATGGGAACCTTTGGCACCATCATCCTCAAGAACGAAAACGAATCCTATCTTTTCTGGGAGCCCGGCTGGGACGAAGCGTCCGCCAAGAAAGCCGCGGAAGGCCAAAAGAGCACGGGCGTGGCCGTCACCCAAGAAGCCAAGACCGGTTCCGCTTTCGCCGCCCACGTTTCAGGCGAAGCCACCGGCGGCGGCGGCGCGTCCACCATGTCGCCCACCGAGCCGTACAAATGGGAACTGATGGGCTTCGCGGACACCATCCGCCGGGGCGCTCCCAATCTGTGCAACGGAGTCCGGGGACTCCTGGCGGCCCAGGCGTGCTTTGCCGGTCAGGAAGCCGCCGAGACGCAGAAGCGGGTGGAGATCCCCAAGATCGTCTAACGATCCTGAAAGAATCCCCCAAATGAATTAAAAATCCCCCCGGATCCCCGAAATTCGGGGGGATGAGTTTGTTTGCCGGATCCAATTCCAAAGAAACCGGCCAGGAATCACCACCTCGATAGCCCGATGACCCCCTTCCCGTACCGATCCGAATCCACGGATTACTCTCCTCGAACCGATGACGCCGCGTATCCATTCCGGCCTGACAGCTTCATGGAAAATCAGGTCACCGAAACCGGGATCGTAAGGAAGAAATGTCAATCCGAAAGGCTGTTCGATCCATGCATGATCCCTGACCGGCTTGATCCATCCATGGATCCGGTTGCCTTCCCTGGCAAGACATCCCTTACTATCGGCGGGCTTACGGAGATTCTTGAGAAGCGCGGATTGGACCAGATGGCGGTTCCAGAGGAAAGGAACACCCGAAGGATTCACGCGGCCGTGTGCAGGCAGCCGTCCCGCAACAACTGATGACGGTTCGCCTGGCCGGCAATGGCCAGATTGTGGGTCACCATGACGATCGTCAATCCGCGGGCCAGTTGCTGCTCCCGGATCAGGGCGATCAGTTCGCTGCTGGTGGCGGGATCCAGGTTGCCGGTCGGTTCATCCATGAACAGGATGGAGGGATCGTTGATCATGGCGCGGGCCACGGCGACCCGTTGCTGCTCGCCTCCCGACAAGCGGGGCGGTTTGTAATACAGCCGGTGGCCGAGACGGAGATCCCGCAGGATCGCTTCGGCCTGCTTCCACACTTCCTTGGCCGGGCGGCGGGCGATCAAACCGGGGAGGGCCACGTTCTCCAAGACGTTGAATTCCGGCATGAGATGATGAAATTGGAAAACAAAACCGAATTCGCGGTTGCGGAGGCGGTTGGTTTCGCCGTTGCCCGCCCGGGTGAGATCTTGTCCACGATAAAGGATGGTCCCTTCCGTGATTTCGTCCAGGCATCCCAGCAGATGGAGGAGGGTGGACTTGCCCGATCCCGATTCCCCGCTGATGGCCAGGAACTCTTTCTCATAGACCTCGAGATCCAGGTTTTTCAAGACTTCCAGGTCCACATCGCCGGTACGGTATACCTTGCGGAGATGAATGGTTTGGAGCAGGACGGACTGGCCGGTTGCGTTCATGCTGAATCCTTTTCGAGGCCGCGATGGATCAAGGTTCATTGCGATCAATTAAAGCCACTATCCTATCAAAAACCGAGACCCGTTCCCTCTCCCTCCGGGAGAGGGAACGGGTGAGGGAATGCTAGGCATCAGCGGTACTTACTATCCGTTTTCCTCCCCATGTTGGGGAGATTTTACCGCCTTCTCCTGGAACCCCGCCTTCGCGGGGATGATATCCATGGCACAACGTCATGATACTGGATCAAGGTTGAGCCTGGATAGGTTCGAGATCTTTCAGTTTCCATTCGATGCGTTGTTTGTACGTGGGATCCGGCAGCAAGCGGGCGCCTTCCAACGCCAGCTCGTAGTGTTGGCGCGCGCGTTCCCGGTCCTTGAGTTGCGCGTACCGGTCGGCCAGCCGCTCCCGGATGTCCACGGACCGGGGCACGATCTCCAGGGCCTTCTCGTACATCCGCGCCGCCTGCTCCCATTGCTCCTGGGTAGTGTAAATGTCCCCGAGATACCCCCAGGCCCGGTCGTTTTCCGGATTGATGCGCAATTCATCCTGAAAATGCGCGGCGGCCGCCGGATAATTCCCCTCCCGGAAATCCACGACACCGGCCAGGTATTGGGTTTCCTTGCGGTCCGGATCGATGAGCAGCAGGATTTCCGCGGCGCGCCGGGCCTGCGCCGTCCGGTTCAGCTGCAAGTATTGATCGCAGAGCACGCGGTACATTTCGGGAACGCAGTACGTTTCCTTCGCCCGCAGGAGCAGGTCGATGGCGCGGCTGCTGTCCCGCAGGTACGCGCACACGCGGCCGCGGTCATAGAGAATCTGGCCGTTGCCGGGAAACAGGGTCCCCGCCCGCTGGAGATCCCGCTCCGCCTGGCGGAACCGCGCCACGGCCGTTTCCTGGTTCTTGAAAATGAAATCAATGCCCGCCTGCAATTGCCGGCTGCCCTGTTCATGAAAGTGCGAAGCCAGCACATGCGTGACGACAAATATTCCGCCCGCGGCCAATATCGGCGTCAACGCCAGAGCGGTCAGCCACCGGCCGGCGCGGGGCCCCGAAAATCCGGGAACGCGCGCGTCCGGATCCGGGGCCAAGGCCAGGATTCCCCCCGCCGCCAGAGCGAATAGGATGGCGCTGGCGGGCAGATGCAAGGGAAAATCATACACGCATTGGAGGGAAGTCATGAGGACGATGGCGAAACAACCGGTCAGGAGGATTCTCCGCGCTCGCGAAAGGTCCATCGGCCACAAGGCCCGGGCCGCGGTTCCCAGGATGGTCAGCAAAAAAAGCAGAAACAGCGCATATCCCGCCAAGCCGGTTTCCGCCAAGAGTTGCAAATAATCGTTGTGAGCCAGGTCGGTCCAGATCGTGTTCATGGAACGGGTGATCTGCTGGATCCGGGCCGGTTCGGTCTCCTGGGCGGATTGATACACGGTCTCCAGGTAGCGGGGAGCGTACTGCCCCCACCCCAGGCCCGTGAACGGCCGGTCCCGCCACATGCGCAAGGCGGCGTACCACATCAGCGGGCGGGAACGCAGGCTGGTGTCGCGCATCAGGATGGCGTTTTGGAAGCGTTTCCCGATTTTGTGGAACGGGCCTTCCCGGGATTCCATCGCGTACGCCGCGCTGAGCAGCAACACCATGGCCAATCCCAGCGCCGCCGCGCTTTTTCCATAATGACGTATCGTGGAAGACAAGGAACGCCGTGACAGCCAGGACTGGGCGGCCCCAAACGCCAACAGGATGAAGAACGTGGGAACCAGGCTGGCCCAGATTCCCCGGGTGAAGGTGTAAATCAAGGTAATGAGCAGGATGGCCGCGTACAGCCCCAGCAATGCCCGTATCCACCGGCGGCGCGTCAGGAACATCAGGGTGATGAGCCAAAGCAATACCATCGCCCCGTAGTTGGCGTAGAAATTGGGATTGCCCAGGCTGGACCAGATGATCCCCCGGTCCGCGCCGATCAGTTCACTTGCCCATTTCCAGTCCGGCTGCCGCAGGATCCAATGCAGGTAGATATCGACGCCAAATATATTGCCCATGGCGAGAATCACGGGGCCCAGCTGCCCCCAGGCCATGATCCACAGCATCCGGGCGAACCGCGCGGGGGCCGGGCAGGCATCGGCGATCAGCCAAGCGAAAACCAGCCACGACGCGAACGTCAAAAATTGATCCAGGGCATAATCGCGGTGGGGATCCAGCCACGCCCGGCCGAACAGGTACGCCAGAAAGAGGCCGATCGCCACGGAACCGGAGCGCCAGGCGAGCTTCCGGTTCCGGCCGGCCCACCGCGGCAGCGAGAACAGCCCCGCCAACAACACGCCGTACTCAAACAGTCGAAATTTCGTCTCGGGTCCCGCCCCGATCCGGATATGCCCGTCGATCACCACGGGAACCAGAACGAGCAGGCTCGCGAGGATCAAATCCCGAATGAATTCGATATAATCCGTGATCGGTTTCATGGCCGCGTGACGCTCTGATAAAACGATTCGGTTAGCTCGGCGATACGCTCCCAGGAGAACCGGGTGTTGACATCCTCCCGGGCGTTGCGGCCCAGCCGCGCGGCCCCTTGAGGATCGCGCAGGATCCGAACCAACGCCTCCGCCAGCGCCGCCGGATCTTCCGGGGGAACCAGGAGGGCGGTGCGGCCATCCCGCAGAATTTCCGCCATCCCTCCCACGCGCG
The DNA here is from genome assembly GCA_041946805.1 of bacterium. GTDB lineage: Bacteria > Hinthialibacterota > Hinthialibacteria > Hinthialibacterales > Hinthialibacteraceae > JABLXU01. The sequence goes on along the minus strand of JBHGBC010000009.1, from coordinate 23,573 downwards.
TGGCCACAATGGGCTTTCCCAGCGCCATGGCCAACAACAGCACGGCGCTCTGGTCGATATCCCGGTAGGGCAGCGCGATCACGCCGGCCGGCGCGAAGAGGTTGGGGATCTCCTCGTCGGGGATGAATCCTTTCTCGAATTCAACGCTGGATGACAGGCCAAGCCGGTTGATTAAATCCTCGTATTCCTGAAAGGGGACGAACCACTGCCCGGCGGCGCGCAGGACGGCCTCGGGAATCGCCTTTTTCACTTCGGCGAACGCCCGGATCAACACATCCAACCCCTTGTAATGCCGGACATTCCCGAAAAACAGTACAACAGGATCCCTGGGCTGCGCATCGGGGACAGGCGTTTTGCCATGCAAAAATCCATATTCCCCCAATGGGATAATCCTCGTTCGGGCTTTGACGTTCGGGAACAACGGCTTAAACGTTTCCAACGAGTGTTGGGTATGAAAAATCAGCCCGTCCATTCGCTCGTAAATCTTACCGTACACGTGAAATGCGGCCTCGGTCCGTTCGTGCGGCAATACATTATGGACCGTGAAGATCCACGGCATTTTTTTCAGGGGGATAACCCGCATGAGCAGGAGGATCAGCTTCGGATAAGTCGTACTCTGCCAATGCACGACATTAACCGACCGCCGCAATTGAAAACAACGAAGATACAACGCCGCCGGATTGGTCTTCCGTCCCCGGAACACCCGGTGGATCCGGACCGGCCCGGCCAGCGGGCGTGGATGCCAGCGCGGCGAAGTCAGGATATCGCACTCCACGCCCCGCGCGCCCAGGGCGTTCGCCAGAGCGTAGGTGCAATGCGCGATGCCGCCCGCGCCGGCCGGTTCAATAAACAGAACGTTCATGCCCCCTCCCGGGATTGAATCACCGCATGGTAAACCGCGAGGGTCTCTTCCGCCGCCCGGTCCCATGAAAACCGGCGGGCCCGCTCGATGCCTTTTCGCGCCCAGATGGCCCGGTCCGGCGCCATCCACAGGCGGTCCATGGCCGCGGCCCATGCATCCATGTCCCACGAATCAACCAGTAATCCCGCCTCACCGATCACCTCGGGGATAGAAGAATTACCTGGCGCGATGACCGGGGTCCCGCAGGCCAGCGACTCCAGCCCGGGCAGCCAAAAGCCTTCGTAAAACGGGGTGAGTATCGAGAATTCCGCCGCCGAGTAATAGAGCCGCATCAGGCCAGGACCGCCCACGTATCCCTCGAAGCGTACACGCCGGTGGAGATTCAGCGCCGCGAGGGTTGCGAAGATTTCATCATACAACCATCCCTTTTTCCCGATAATCACCAGCGTCGCGTCCGGGCGGGAGCGTTCCAGCCACTGGGCGAACACGCGCAACAGGAAAGGATAATTTTTCCTCGGCTCCAGCGTCCCCACGGCCAGGATATAACCCGTCTCCAGCGCCTTGCCGCGGCGGAATTTTCGGATCCGTTCAGCGTCCGGTTCGGGGTAGAACTCCGGCGCGGCGGCCTCATGGATCCGGGTGACACGGTGCTCCGGGATCCCCAGCAGGCGGGTGACATCCTGGCGGGTGTGGTCCGACACGGTGATGATGTGATCGGCCTGCCGGGCCATGATGGGCACCAGAGTGGTCCACACGAAACGCGAAGAAAGATCTTTTTGACGGGGAAACATCAACGGGGAGAGGTCATGGATGGTCAGAATCCGGGGCTTGTCGAACAGAAACGGAAGCCCCTGCCCCGGGCTGTGCAGAAGGTCGATGGCCTGCTTACGGCAAAGCGAGGCCAACCGGGTTTGCACCCACAGATGCGTGCTGGCGGGACCGGTGAGGACATGACGCAGGCGGGAAGGCAATTCCATCGGCTGCAGAGGGCGGTTGTAGAACAGGACATATTCCTCCTCGCCCGGCCGCCGGGCCAGCGCCTGGAGCAGGTGGTGAGTGTAATAGCCGATCCCGGCGATCGAACGGGTCAGCACGGTGCATTCGAAACCAATACGCAAGGTCCTTCTCCACCCTCCTGGCGCTCCCCACGCTGGGAACACCGCCAGGTTGATTGCTTCGTGCCAGGTTGATTTCTTCGTATTGTCAGACTCGGCATTTTGGGCGATACTGGCCAAAACTGGAAGTGATTCACGGTTTTTGTTCGACGGATCATCTGTCCGGCGAATTTTGTTCGATGAATCATTTGTTCGGCAAATGGGTTATTCTTGAGGATGTTTCACTTCTTAGACTCCGATTTAAGAGGGAGGATTTCCTTCTCTCTCTCCCCTTGGGAGAGGGCCGGGGTGAGGGAATCTGGCAGGGGCGGACCTAGGTTTCCACCCGCCATTGCGCTGTAGGCAACTGGCCTGCTTCGTCCTTTGGGTCATTCAATACCTCCCCCATGGGACACAAATCGCCTTGCTGCTTTAATAGGCTATATACCACCACCTCATCAAGGATTTTTCGGCGGGACTCCATGTTCTTTTCCATCTTAAACCTCTTTTTCACGGTGCTGATCGTCGTTCTGTTCATCCGGCATTTCATCGAACGCTACCAGTTTTACGGATTCGGCCCGATCTTGGTGGCCCTCGTGACTCTCACCGAGCGGCTCTTGACACCCTTCAAACAATGGATTCCGCGGGAATCGTATAAACTGCGGGACCAGACGCCGCTCCTGGCCATCGGGGTGACGCTGGTCATCCGGGGACTGGCCCTGTGGCTGCTTGCGGGAGACTACACCAACGATTTCACGCGGATTCATGGAGCCGGTGGTCCGCTGAAATTGACCGGCGCGATTCTGATCAGTTTCAGCATGGGCTTCGTGCTGATTACGGAGTTGATCATCGCCTTGCTGTTCGCCAGTCTGATGATTTCGCGCCGGGGACTCATGATGAGCGGCAACGCGGGCTTCGCGTGTTTTCAAGAAAACACCTTCGCCATATTTCAGGCCACCGGCCGCTGGATCAAAACCGGCAACTTGGTGACCCTGTTTCTCGTGAGCGCCGGGGCCACGTTGATCTTGGGTTCCTTGTCCGCCGCCCTGATCAGCGGGGTATGGATTTACGGCGGCAAGGCCCTTTGGGTGACCATGGTCACGAGCGCGTTCGAAGTGCTGCTGACGCTGGTCAACGCCTATTTGTTCGTGCTGCTGCTCGCCATTCTCGCGTCCTGGATCGCCGCCGATCCCTTCAGCATGGTCCTGCAGTTCGTGCGGGCGATGTCCGATCCCTACCTGACCTTTTTCCGCCGCGTCTTTCCCTGGGCCCGGATCGATTTCGTGGATCTCTCCCCCGTGTTCGCTTTTTTGTTTCTTCATCCCTGTGTGGTGTATGTGCTGGTGTATGTCAAGGAGAGCATCCTCCGATCCCTCCTGACCATGTGAATCCCCACGGAGAAGTATGGAGAGGGCGATACTCCCGCCGAGCCGCGTATTTTCGAGATACCCACGGTTCGTGGAAATTGTAGGGTGGGCTCCAAACGCAGCGTAGCCCACCCACTATAACCTTCCTTTTCTGCTCCCTCTCCCTCGGGGAGAGAGCCGGGGTGAGGGAAAAACTTCCTTCTCGCAACAACATCACTATTTGATGCGAAGAGGGTTGGTCCACCAAAGTAGGGGCACGCGGCAACGTGCCCCTACTTTCTCTCCGCGCTCTCCGCGTCTCGGCCGTGAATTTATTTCCTTTCCCCCCGGCTTTCGAACACCTCAAACGCGGGCGCGCCATCCGGATAGCCGATGCGCCAAACCGGTTCCCCCTCGATCTCTCCCGCTTTCGCGAGAATCAGGTTCCGGCCCGGCGCCAGGGTATACCAGCGGGATACGGGTTTGTACCGTTCGTACTCCATCATCCGAAAATCCCGGTACATGGGCGTGTAGTGATAAAACGGAAGCACGTATTTCGGGAAATCCGCCCCGCTGAACGGTCCGGGAGCGCGGCCGGAAAAGCAGGCCAGCGCCACGGGATGCAGGCGGACCTGGTGCGAGACGACAATCCGGTCGTAGTCCGCCTTGCGGCTCTCGGCGAACCGCACCGCTTCCTTCAAGCCGTACTGCCATTCGGGAGCAGAGTAGACCGGATAGCGGACGGCGTAGTCGTAGCCGATGACGGCCGCGTTGACTCCAACCGCCGCGGAAATGCCGGCCGCGGCGAACCGGGCCAGCCAAGGTTTGCTGAGCCATCCCAGCGCCGTCATGATCCCGAGCGCGCTGATGATTTCCAACACCGGGTTTCCGTTGATCGACCGCAGCGCGTTGGGCATGCTGGCCGGATCGTAGCGGTCGTAGGTCAGGCTGGAGGGGATGGCGAAACTCAACAACCAGAACAACAAAAGCCGACGCTCCCGTCCCCGAGTCCTGAAAATGTCGATCATCCCCACGGTAAAGAAAGGCAGCAGCACGCCCAACGCCATGCCCCCGGCCATGTAATGCAGGGAATTTTCATTGCCGGTGAGAAACAAGAATCGGGGCGAGAGATGCCCCAGGTATTGTTGAAAAAACAGCGGCAGCCAGTCATCCCGGTTCAGGATGGAAACAAAATTCCACCGCTTTTGCATCGCCTCCCGGTTTTGGAGAACCGCGACGAGGTAGGGCACCAGCATCAACACCAGCACCGCCATGGCTGCGGCAAAATGCCGGAGCTTCTCCCGCAACACCGGGGCGTACACGAGCAACAATCCCCCCAGCATCAGCAGGGTCGAGAGCCGCGCCACTGGGTAGGCGTACAAGGTCAAACCCCAGAAGACGGCGGAAAAAACCAGATCCCGCGCCAACATCGTTTGGGTCCAACGGACGAACAACCACAAGCCCGCCAATTGCAGCGGCACGAGCGAAATCGCTTCCCACCCAATGCGGCTGTAGTGGACATTCCAGGGCGAAATCGTCACCAGGCCAGCGGCCAGCAGGCCCGTTTCCCGGCCGGCCCAGACCGAAACGAACAAATACGTCATGAGGATGGACAAGGCGCCGAGAACCGCCGAGGGCAAGCGCGTGGTGTAGCCGTTGATCCCGAAGGGAGTGGAGAACAACCCGGCGAAATAAATATAGAGCGGCGGGCTGTATTCTCCCGATTGTTCAAAGAACAAAGGCCACGGATGGCCGTGATGATCCTTTCCGGTCCGGTACACCGAAGCCCCGTCGAACACCTTCAGCAACTCATCGGAATTGAGGGCGGGGGGAACGCGGTCCAGGCCCACCGCCCGCAAGAGAAAACCGGCCAGGAGCAACAGCAACAGCCGGGTCCACGGCGTCCGTTTCCCGTTCACGGCGTCTCTTGTCCCTTTCCGGAGCATGCTATCATACCCATCATCCTCGCTGAAACGGATTGCCTCATGCGTTACGAATGGTTTATCGCCAAGCGGTATCTCCGGCCCCAGGGCGGAGCCACCTTCATTTTTCATCTGACCTTGATCAGCACCATGGGCGTGGCGCTGGGCGTCGCGTCGCTGATCACGGTCTTGTCGGTCATGAACGGCTTCGGGAACTACCTGCGCTCCAAGATCCTGCAAGTCCGTTCCCACATCGTGTTTTATTACGATAACTATGGAGGCATCGGGAGGTACGATCAAGTTCTCTCCGAATTCGCCAAGATTCCCAATGTCGCGGCCTGTTCGCCCACCATCAAGGAATGGGGATTCCTCTATCCAGTCAGCAGCCGGATACCCTTCGCCGTCAACTTTGTGGGCATCGATCCGGATTATGAAACGAAGGTCACGGGATTGGAACAATTCCTGATCGCCGGGAGCCTGGACGGATTGCGCCGGGAACGGCGCCCCCCCGCGTCCGGCCGCAAGGTCAAAATCACCGAGGTGGCGCAAGCCAAGAAACACGGGATCCTCATCGGCAAGGAACTGGCCATGGCCATGTTTCATATCGGGGAAGTCGAAGGCGAATCCAAGGAACAGGCGTACAGCCGCGCATTGGGCCAGCGGATCAACCTGATCACGCTCCGCCAGGACACCGAAACGGTCTCCCTGGATCAGACCAGCACGGACCAGTTCGTCGTCGAGGGAGTCTTCGAATCGGGCCATTATGAATACGACTCGACCATGGTCTACATCTCCATCCCCGCCGCGCAAACCCTCTTGGGGCTGGGAGACCACATCACCGAGATCCAGTTCCGCCTAAACGATTTTTCCATCGACCAAACCAATAAGACCGGCCTGGATATCTACAATAAAAACCAGGAATTGCTGGGCCATATCGGGTATGGACAAACCTGGATGAGCATGAATCAAACCTTCTTCCAGGCCCTGGACATCGAAAAACGGACCATGGATTACATCCTGAAGATCATCATCTTGGTGGCCACCTTCAACATCATCGCCACGCTGTTCATGGTGGTGACCGAAAAAACCCGGGACATCGGCCTCCTGCGCGCGATCGGGGCCGGCCGCAAGAACATCATGCTGATTTTCATTTTGTTGGGATTGATCGTGGGGGCCCTGGGAGCCGGCCTGGGCGCGGCCGGGGGATTCTCGATCTGCAAGGTTCTCCAGATGTTTCCGCCGGAGATGCCGGGCGAAGGGCGGGTCTATTATCTGAAGTATCTCCCCTGCGAGATGGATATCATGGACTTCATTTGGGTAAGCGTCTACACGCTGGTGGTCAGTTTTCTGGCCTCGATCTACCCGGCGGTCCGCGCCGCCCGCTTCACCCCCGTGAACGCGCTGCGGTTCTCGTGAGGAAGGGCTAGGCCGGCCGGATCCGGTCCATCCCCAACGCCGGCCGTTCGGGATTGAGCCGCAGAAACGAACCGATCGGCAAATCTCCCCGCTGGTTCAGGAGGTTCCGGATGTTTTCCTCCAGGGGATCCGGCGGATGCTTGCGGCCGGAATCGGGGGCGGGAAGCAAACCGATCAGCCGTTCCAACACTTCCCCCACCATCACCTGATCGGGATCCATGCTGGGATAATAATACTGATGCCGCCGGTCCTGATGGATCAGGCGGGCCTGTTCCAACGCCTTCAGGCAACGGCGGAGGTAGTTATTCGCGACGCCGGACTGCATCTCCAACTCGGCCAGCGAAATGCCGCGCTTCTGATCCTTAAAATGGCGGCTGATATCCATAAACACATGCAGGGCGTGAATGGGCCGGTGGGTGAATCCCCGGGGTTTCCGGCGCAGATGGGCCAGGTGGCGGTCGTAATCCTGGATGGTGGTGGCGATGACCGGACCGAGCAGAAAACAGAGAAAACTGTAATACAGCCAGAGAATGAACAGCGGAATCGCGGCCAGGGTGCCGTAGATGGTGTAATACCCCTCCTTGGAGAGGGCGTAGCTGATGTAAACATCGAACATGACCTTCGCCGCCTCCCACAAGATGGCGGACAGCGCGCTGCCGGTCAAGGCGGGGACCAGGTTGACATGGATGTTGGGCAGATACCGGTTGGCGATCAAGAAGGCGAAAAGCGTGAAAATATACGAGACGGTATGCCAGAAGAACCAGAAGCCCCATTTCTTGCTCATGAAATGCGAAACAGTCTCGCTGGAGGCGAACGCGGTCGTGTAATAATACGACATACCTAAAAGCAATGGCGTGAGGGTGATGATGATCCAAAAGGCCAGAAACTGGGAGAACAAACTGCGCCGGTGACGCACCGACCAGATCTCGTTGAATGCATGCTCGATGCTGTTGTACAAGCTGACGCTGGCGATGATCAGCAGGACCAGAATGATAAAGCGCAGGGAGGCGGTTTTCTGGACGAACTCCATCAGTTCCTGCTTGGCCACCCGCGCCTCGTCCGACAGCCCCGGCACAAAATGCTCGAAGATGAAATCGAAAACCCGGTTGCTGAACTTTTCTTGCTGAACGGTATTCTCTCCGTTGACCGTGACCACTTCGCTGGAAGTAAAAGCCGTCAGGATGGAGAGGGAGATGGCCAGCACGGGAACCAGCGAGAGGATCATCGAATACCCGCACACGGAGGCGTGCGCGAGCAATCCCTTTTCATTGAATATTTTCCAGGCAATCCGCAGCCCGTACCCGAATTTAATGATGGTCGAGGACTGGTACTGAAGACGAATCCACGAAGCCAGAGAGTCACTCCAGCGCGGGGGGGATTGAACCGGTTCCTCCGAAGGCGTCAGACTGGGGATGGGAACGTTGTTCTCGTTCATACGATTAACATCGTAACAGTTCAGGGGATGTTGGATTGAACTCCATCACGATGCCGAAAACCGTATACCGGCTTTCAGCGAATCCGCAAATCGCGCATCCACTGGACGATGAATTCGGCCGTCGCCGGCTGCTCCAAGGATTCGAAGAGATCGGACACGCCGGCGGTCTGATAGGCCTGCGCCGCCCAATCGGTGTCCATTTTCCCCTGGGTATTATGAATGACAAGCGGCGCCGGGGCCAGCGCCGCCTGGGCCGCCCGGAGATCGCCCGCGCGCCGCAAGCCGGGGACGAACAGCCGGCGCAGGAATTCCTGGTCGTCGCCGCTGTCAAATCCGGCCGCGTCCACAATGATCCCTTGCAGGGAGGAAGCCAAGGGCGCCGCCAGCAGGCACCACAAGCCCGCTTCCCCGCCGCCCGCCAGGGTCACGCCGGTGACATCGAAGCGGGATCCGAGGTACGCCAGAGCCGTCAGGATATCCTGGACCCGCAGCGCCGTGTCCGTCTGGTTGTAAGTCAAAAAATGCGAGGCGCCGGTGTCCCGTCCGGTTTTTTCAAACGGAGTGTTATGCTCCCCGGTCAGAAACGCATCCGCCAGCATCACGATCAGCCCCTGATCCAGAAGCGCCCGCACGAGCCCGGCCGGTTGGCCGTTGGCCGGCTCGAACCAGCCGAGTTTCCCTTCCCCATGGACCAGCAAGGCGGCCGGCGCTGGACCCCGTAGCGAAGCGGGGATCAATACCGTGCAGGGGATTTGGTCGCCCACGCCCCGGCGGCCGATGACCAAGTGTTCGATGTACAGATCCGGTTTTGGGATCCGGCCGGTCCGGTTGACCACCAGATCGTTGATCACCGGCTGCTTCGCCCCCAGCACATGCTCGAAGGTGGTGCGCGCGCGGCGGCGCAAGGCCTGCAGCAGACGGTTGTTGGCCGGGAACACGGATTGGAGCTGGGCTTCCGACTGCGCGATCCAATTCTTCACCAATTGTTCCTGGCTGACGGCGTTTTCGGGAAGGCGGCCGGGAAACACCCGCAAATCTTCCTCTTTCTCCACGGTAAACGGTTGTTCCTTGAACTTGGCGGGATCGTTCTCGCCCAGCATCCATTGGCCGAACCAGGCGTAGACCGCCTCCCGGCTCGCCCGGTTGTAGTTGTGCTCCGCGTTGATCATGATCCAGCTCACGCGGTCGGGGGCGTCAAACAGCCGGTAAATCGACTGGATGGCCGGAAACTCCACGCGCGGGGTTTCGTCCGTCCAATCCTGGTTGGTGGATACCATGATCAGGGGCCGGGGCGCGATCATGGCCCCGTATTCCACATTGTTCGCGCCGATCCGCAGGTTGGGGGCGTTTTCGCACAGGCACCCGCCCTGGTAATGCGCGGAGATCATGTTGACCGGCGCGGCGGTTTTGACCCGGTCATCCACCGCCGTCAGGCAATAGGTCTGGGTCCCGCCGCCCGAGGCCCCCGTGCAGGCGATCCGCTCCGGATCCACGTTGTCCAGGCTGAGCAGGAAATCCACCGCCCGGAGGGTGTTCCAGAACTGCAATCCATGAAGAGAAAGTCCCCACAGCCATTCCCGTTCTCCGCCGAACTTGTGCGTCAGCTGTTTGCTGTCGACGTAGCCGATCATGTCGATGGCCAGGGTGACATACCCCTGTTTCGCGAAGTTGATGCACCGCCCGGGAATGGAGTTGTTGTCCGTGTTGACCAGGCGGCCTTGTTCCCAATGGCCATGCGGGCAGAGGATCGCGGGATAGGGGCCGGGCTTCCCCTTGGGCGAGTAGAGGTTGCCGGTCACGAAAAATCCCGGCAGGCTTTCGAAATAGACCTTCTCGACGGTGTAATCGTCGCGCTCGGTCTTCCCGAACCGCTGGGGATTCAAGGGGGTTTTCTCGGGCATGGGATACGCGCCCATGCTGGTGAGGATGTGGATTTCCAGTTCTCTTTTGCGTTCCAGCCAGGCCCGCAGGCTTTCATACCGGGGGAATTCGTAATACTGCTCGATGCGGCGCACGATGCCCCGGCGCGCGTCCTGGACCGCCTGGGCCGTATCGGGGAACACGCGCGCCATGCCGAACAGCGTGTTGAAATCGCAACCCGGGTCCTGGGTCAACGCCAGCCAGCCCACGGCGCGCGGCTGCAGAATGCGTCCCCGGGGATCCGTGTAGATCTGCAAAGGCGCCACCTGGCTTTCCTTCACGTCCAACACGCCCAGTTTTTTCCACGAATACGCCCCTTCGGCGGCTTTGGGATTCGCGGCGGATTCAAAAGTGGATTCCCCCGCCACGAGCATCAACGGAGATCGATCCAACGACCAGGCCCACACCGTGTAGGAACCGGGCTGGCTGATCTCGAGGCCATTCACCCGGACATCCTCCAATTGGTCATGGGATAACAAGAGATAATCCTGGGCTTGCGCCAGCGGCAGACCCGCCCCGGCGGCTCCCCCAATCAGCAACCAGACCAGCGTTCGGATCGTTGGATTCATGATCGGCTCCCCGTGGAAGGATGGCGGCGTTACGCGCCCGCAAACGTCCATACGTTACCACGAAGCGGGAGTCCTGTCATTGGAGGGAGAACAAAAAAGGTTCATCTCGTCAATGCAGCATCCAGTCCGGAACCGCGGTCTCATCCAGGCTGGTATCCAGCAGCAGATCATACACATTGACCGTGCCGTTGGAGGCCGGCCCGAGCTCGATGCGGGTCAGTATTTTGTCCACCGGAAGGGAAACGCGGTCGCTGAAGAAACACGCGTCATCCTGTTCGGCGTTATCCCCGGTGAGGGGATCGATCCCCGCGAAGATGGAATCCGCGTCGAGGTAATTCATGTTGTTGATGATTTGAAACAAATCCGCCGGCGATACGCCGCCCTGTCCATCCTCGGCGGGATCCGCCAGCCAATCGGCCGAACGGAAGTTGTTTGCATCCGATGATCCGTCCGCGTAATGGAAAACCGCGCGCAGCGTGGCGTCTCCATCCCCGGTGGTCAACACCCGGCATTGCGCGTAGGAGCCGGACGGGACCGTAAACGACACCGGGACCTGGGTTCCGTTGCCGGCGTTGAACCGCAGGGCGTTTTTCCAGCCGGAGGCGGAGGTGACATCACTCAGTGAATCGTTGAAAGGAGCCAGCGCGAATCCGCCCAGGCCGCTCAGACGGTCGAAGGGTACGCCCCGGGCCACCCGGGATTCACCGAGTTCCGAAAAATAGATCCAGCCTTCGACCACCAAAAACTCGTTCTGGACATCGCTTTGCCCATATCCCGCGCCGGTCCGGGCGTCGCGGTATTGGTCGATCGAGATTGCATCATGCAAAACCAGGTCTTTATTTTTACGCCAGGGAGAATCCGGATCGAATCCCAGACCGATCCGCACCGTCCCCGCCGGGGGCAGCGAGGGCAATGTCGATATCACGATGTCATCGTAGAACGCGTGGCCGGCGGCGGAACTGCGGCGCAACTGGATCGCGCCAAGCGATGCAATCTCCACGAGATTCTCTCCGCCTGCTTGATAGGTATCCAACCGGTCCGCTTCCGTGGCATCAATCCACAAGTAAACATCATCCAACTGGCCGGGAGCGGGATCGAGCACGACACGAACCATTAGGTGATGAGGTTCATTATACGGAACCGCCGTGAGGGTTCCGGGAGTCCCTTCCGGCAGATTTCCCAATCCCAAAAATTCAGAACCGGCCGGCTTGCCGATCAACACGGCGTCCGCGCCGGTGGCGTCACGGAGCACCAGGCCGGAAGAACTGGATACGGCGGTTGAATCCTGAAACAAAAATGAAATCCACAACTCGCCCGCGTCCACTTCGGGAAACCGGCGCAGGGGGCCGTCCACCGCCGTGGAACTGATTTTCAACGAGAAACTGCCGGGATATAGAAATGGATCCTGGTGGACCATCCGCTCCGTGTCCAGCTGGGTCTCATCCAGTTCGGCCACAACCTCGGTGGCTTCGAGGATCCACGCCGAGGTCCAGCCGCCTTCGCCCCGGTTGTCCTGTACATTGATACCCCCGGTCCCGCCCGCAATGGAATGCCCGGCGAAGTTGGGGGGCAAGGTGAAAATATCGAGGGGATAGGTGAACGATTCCCACGCGTGGATGGACAGCGCCCCGGCGGGATTTTCTTCCGCGGCTCCCACAGGGCGGATGAAGGCCAGGAGAATAAAACCAGCGGCGAGCGGCCAAAGACATATCCAATTCATCATGCCAAGTATCCTGCTTTCACGGTTATCAATGGTATTTATATCCATCATCCACCAGTTTGTGAAGAAAAACGGATAGGCCAAAACCGCAGGCGTAACACCTACTCTAAACATAGCATTCGATTGGTTAATTGTCACAGCGAACGGGTATAAATCATACCCCGGGATTGACGCGACATACGAATCTGCATCATGATGACTCTTCATTTCATACATCTTGGGAGATACGCCATTGACTAAAATCCTCGTCATCATCCTCTACGTTTTCCTCATGATATTGGTCGGGTACTTGTGCATGAACAAGACCAAGACCGTCAGCGATTTCTTTTTGGGCGGCCGGACCCTGGGTCCCTGGTTGTCCGCCCTGGCCTACGGCTCCACCTACTTTTCCGCCGTGTTGTTCATTGGCTACGCCGGCAAATTAGGGTGGGGATTCGGGCTGCATAGCATGTGGATCGTCGTGGGCAACGCGTTCATCGGCGGTTGGCTGGCCTGGAAGCTGCTTGGCCCCCGGACGCGCACCATGACCGCCCGGCTGAACGTGATGACCATGCCCGAGTTTTTGGCCGAGCGGTATTCCAGTTCCTTTCTGAAGGTGATCTCCGCCCTGGTGATCTTCATATTTCTCGTGCCCTACACCGCTTCGGTGTACATGGGCCTCTCCTACCTGTTTCAGGAGAATCTGCACATCCCCTACGAATACGCGCTGGCCTTCATGGCCGTGCTGACGGGCGTCTATCTGATCCTCGGGGGGTACATGGCGCTGGTCATCACCGACGCCATCCAGGGCACCCTAATGTTTTTCTGCGCCATGATCATGGTCTTCTTCCTGGTCTCGCAGGTCGGTGGATTCGCCACCGCGACCGCCAGCCTCATGAAACCCGAATACGCGCCGGGCTTACTCGCGCCCACGCCCATCCCCGGATGGGTGACCCTGGCCTCCCTGGTGATCATCACCAGCTTCGGCCCGTTCGGCCTGCCCCAAATGGTCCAGAAATTCTATTCGATCAAAAGCGAAACCTTGATCAACCGGGCGGCCCTGGTGTGCACGGTGTTCGCCCTCGTCATCCCCTTCTGCGCGTACTACACCGGCGCGATGAGCCACCTGTTTTATCAAGAACCGCCCAAGGTGATCGATGAATTGATCCCCCGGATGCTCACCGATCACGCGCCCGATTCCATCGCCACGATCATATTGCTCCTGGTCATCTCCGCCTCGATGTCCAGCCTCTCGTCCCTGGTTCTGGTCTCCAGCTCCGCCATCGCCATCGATCTGTACGGCGGATTCATCAATCCCAACGCCACCAAAGGGACCATTGTCACCCTCATGCGGATTTTCTGCGGGATTTTCGTGCTGCTCTCCCTCTACATCGCCATGCTGCAACCCACCGTCATCGTCAACCTGATGGCCATGTCGTGGGGGGCCATCGCGGGCGCGTTCATGGGGCCGTACGTCTATGGGCTGTACTGGAAACGGATCACCAAGACCGCCGCGGTCACGGGACTTCTCGCGGGGATTTTGATCTCCGCGATCCTCTTCCAACGGTGGGGCATGCCAGGGGTACCCTTGGCGGGCGCGATCTCCATGGTGACGCCGATGATCCTGATCCCGATCGTGAGCCTGATCACCAAGCCGTTCTCATCCGAGCACCTGGACCGGATTTTCGGAACGGCTCCCGGGGACGCGCGGCCGGAATAAGCCGTCAATTGGCCTTGTCGAGCACGGCCACCAAGTCCCGCCCCTCGGCGATGAGCGCGATGGAATGAAATCCCCGCTCCTCCAGATAGGCCCGCAGTCCGCCTTCCGTGAAACGGTGACGGCTGCTGTGGCGGCCGGCATAACTGAGCAGATAGGCGGCTTGGCGCACCCAGGGGTGAGTGCTTTGCGCCAGGTTCATGACCGGTTCGTTGACAATCACCCGGCGGCGGGCGGCGCGGATCAGTTTTTCCAAAACTTCGGCCTGCCGGGGGATGAATTGGTACAGGGATCCCATCATGACCACGCAATCGGCGGACGGGATTTCCTGGCTCCACAAGTCCAACTTCTCCATGGCCAGTCCCCTGCCCCGCGCCCACCGGACGAAAACCGGATTCCAGTCATACGCCGTATAGGTGATCGGTTTGTCCCGCAATCCATACCGGCCGAGTGAACAATCCCCCGCGCACACATCGGCGACGCTGGATCCATCGGGAATCCGCTCCGCCACGGCCTGAATGCGTTCCCGGTAATGAGACAAGTACAACAAACGCAACGCGGCCTCATACAGGCGCGGATGCCAGTAGATCGGGCTGATCATGGCTGTTTTTCTTTCTGCAAGCGGGCCCGGAACCGGATCAATTCGATCAGGTAAACAAAGCTGTCGCGCAAGGGGCGAACCGTCGATTTCTTGTCCCACCGGCGCAGGAACAACACGGGGATTTCCTGAATCCGCAATCCATGAAAATGGCACTGGGCCATGATCTCCGTATCCCAGAACCATCCTGTATTCCGGGTTTTTTCGAGCAAGGGCAGAATCCGCTCCCGCCGGAAAAATTTGTATCCCGCTTCCGTGTCCTGGTAGGGCAGGCCCAGGAATAAGCGCACCAGCCGCCGGTATCCGGTGCTCAACACATGCCGGAAAAAAGTATCGACGCTCAACCGGATTTCGTAATGCCGCAGGGCGGTCGCGCCATCGCATCCCTCATCCAAAGCCAGCAGCATGGCGGGGATATACCGGGCGTGCACCTCCAGGTCGATGTCCAGATACCCGACATAGGTTCCCCGCGCCAGTTTCATGCCTTCCGCCACCGTCCCACCCCGGCCGACGTTATGGGGATGATAAACGGCACGGATGTTCTCGTGGCGCGCGGCGGCCTCTCTCACTTTTTCGGCGCTGCCATCCGGGCTGCCATCGTCGATCAGGATCATCTCGTACGTGAAGCGCGTCTGCGAGAGAACGCGCTCGATCTCCCTCAGGCTCGTTTCGAGATACGGCCCGTCGTTGTAGCAGGGGATCACCAGCGTGAGGTCGAACGCGTCCATGGATTCATCCCACCGGATTGAGAATAGATGTAAAAATGTGACTAGGGATCGATGGGAAAAGAATTCCATTCCCGAACCGATTTCCCCACCCCTCGCCCCATGACATCCAATCCAGCCAGGATGTCATCCCCCACGAAAGCGGGGAGCCCGTTTATCCTCAAGGCCAGGATCCCGGGTATTTGGAAACTCCGTTTGATGTTGTTGCAGGGGCACGTTGCTCCGTGCCTCTATTTCGCTTTCGGCATTTCTATTTCTTCCTCACCCTGGCCCTCTCCCACAGGGAAAGAGAATCAGATTGACTTACGGCCGCGAATGGTTGGAAACCGACCTCCGGATTCGAAGACGCATCCAGCGCTCCTTTCAAGGGGCCGCCAAAGCCGCCGAGGATTTCAATCCTCGGCGGACCTTCATGCTTTGTGTTTACTTCGGATTTCCACCTGACAGGGCAGATACAAAATCCCCCGCAGGCCATGCCCCTTTTTTCCTGGCTTGATTAAAAACGGGCACATTTGCTGGATCAGATCGAATCCTTCGTAAAAATTGAACGAGGATCCCGGCCCTTCCTCCCGCCGGGTGATTCCAAACGTTAAACTATAAGCTCCTTCGAGCAGATTCAACGATTCAAAGGCAAATACCGTGGTCCCCGATCCTTCGAGGGATTCCACATCTCCCACGGTCACGTCGGTCGCCACGGTAAAGACCGGATCGCCGTGGTCGGTGATGATGGACATCCCGAAAATCGGATACGCGATGGGGCGCTTGGCGATCCAATCGAACTCGATCTGAACGCTTTCGCCGGTTTCGAAGACGTAACGCTCCACTCCCTCCCTGTCTCTCATGCGCACGCCGTCGAAGCGGATTTCAAATGTCCCAAAACGGTTGCGCCGGACGATTTCCGCCGAGGGCCGTTCTCCCCGGCGGCGGGCTTCCTGGAACTGGAGTTGCTTGTAGAGGCCGATCATTTCATAGGGGTGGCCGTCTCCCCGGATTTGCCCCTTGTGCAACACCACCGCGCGGGAACACAGGCTGAGGATGGCGTCCAGGTCATGCGATACCACCAGGATGGTCTTGCCGGAATCGCGCAATCCCCGGATATATTCCTTGCAACGCCGCTGAAAACGCTGGTCACCGACGGCCAGGATTTCATCGATCAGCAGAATGTCCGGCTGCACGTGAATGCCGATGGCGAATCCCAGCCGCAGGTACATGCCGGAGGAATAATGCTTGACGGGCGAATCGATGAAGTCCTCCAATTCGCTGAAGGCGATGATGTCCGGCATGCGGCGGGTGAGATCTTCAGGAGGGATACCCAGGAGCGATCCGGACAGGTACACATTCTCCCGCCCGGTCATCTCGGGATGGAAACCCACCCCCACCTCCAGCAGGCTGGAGACGGCGCCATGGACTATCAGTTCGCCCCGCGTGGGCGCGGTAATGCCGGCGACCAGCTTGAGCAGCGTGCTCTTGCCGGATCCGTTGTCGCCGATCACTCCCACGATCTCGCCGCGCCGCACCGTGAGATCGATATCCTTGAGCGCCTCGAAGGCGGCCGTGGTGCGCTGGCCCCGGCCCCCCCGCAGGATCATTTCCTTGAACGTGCCGGCGGTTTCCGAGGACAGGGTGTAGGTCTTGCCCACGCGCCGGCACTCGATGGCCGCCGGATTCGAGTTGGCTTCCCGCATCATACCGGCCCAGTAGCATCCTTCCCCATTTTTTTGGCCAGCGCCGCCAGGGGGATGGCGGGATCAAAGCGCGCGCAGACGTTTCTCCACGTTTGAATCCTCCTTCGCCGCCCGGCCAGCCAGTTCTCATACCCCTGCATTTTCTTCTCCATGGCGCCGCAATGCCGGATGACCTGGCGGGGGCTGGGCGATCCGTCATGGCCGCGGTTCAACAGGCAGGCAAACGGATTGCTGATCCGTTGAAACTCATCCGCGGCAAGCGGGGGAACCTTATGGGATACCAGCAGCGCGTTCAACGCCGCGAGCGTGAAAAACGGCTGCCGGCTGGTTCCCACGGCCTCGGACACGATCCGGTACGCCTGCCGGAACGGAAGGTCCCGCCGGCGGGCCAGGTGATCGGCGACATCCACCGCGTTGAGAAATCCCGTCCGTGCGGCTGTTTCCATGGTTTCCCGGCGCACTTCCAGCCGGCGGATCACCTCCGCCAGGATGGCGGCCGCGCCACGGCCTTCCCGAACGGCGTCCAGAAACGCATATTTGGACCACTGCATGTCCTTGTTATATCCGCCCAGGTTGGAGGCGTTCAGGGACAGCAACGCCGTGGCGTAACCGGATACCAGGCTCATCTTGCCCTTGATGGCTTCGGCGAAGTCGGGATTCCTCTTCTGCGGCATGATGGAGCTGCCGGTGGTGAAATCGGCGGGCAGCACGAGATAGCCGAATTCCTCGGTCGAGAAGAGGATGATGTCTTGCGCCAGGCCGGAGAGACGCTTGAGCCAAAAGCCCAGGGCGGAAACCGTCTCCGCCTCGGCCTCGCCCCGGGAGCCGACCGCGTCCAGGGTGTTTTCCTGTAAAGCCTCGAACGCCAGCAGCCGGGCCGCGAGCCGGCGGTCCAGAGGCCATGAAGTTCCATACGACGCCGCCGCTCCCAAGGGGCAGGTGTCGATCCGTTCATACAGATCTTGATATCGCTGGATATCGCGCAGCAAACCCTGAGCATAGGCCGCGCACCAATGCCCCCAGGAGGTAACCGTGGCCTTGCGGTGATGCGTGTACCCGGGCATCACCGTCCGCGTGTGTTCCCGCGCATGCTCGAGCAGCGCGCGGACCAGAACCAGGGACTCTTCGATAAACTCCAGCACCCTGCCGCGGACCATCAGTTTCATGTCCGTGGCCACCTGGTCGTTGCGGCTGCGTCCCGTATGCAGCCGTCCGCCGAGAGACTCGCCACAAGCCTCGGTCACAAAGGCTTCCGTATTGATATGCACATCCTCGAGGCGCGGATCGAGTTTCCAATCGCCCTTCACCCACCGGATTTCGATTTGATTGAGGGCGCTGATGATCTTTTTGACTTCGGCGTCGGTATAAACGCCGGCATCCCGCAGCACGATCGCATGGGCCTGGTTGGTCCAGATGTCGTACGGTGTCAGGGCGTTGTCCGCTTCCGGCAGGGATACCACGTCCCGGCCCGCCGCGAACGCGACAAACTCCTCCCGCGCCGTTCCCTTCGCGCGGCTCTGCCAAACTGGGCTTTTCATGGAGTCCACCTCGAATCGGATGAGGGATTATACCGTTCCCGTCCCGGCGGGTCACCGGATCGAACGCCCGGATACGGGAAATCACCAAAACGTGATTTGCATGTCGCGGGGCGAAGGCTTCTTGACCATGGGAACGGGAGGATCGAAACCCGCCACCCGGACTCCCAACAGCCGCACCCGCCGCTGTTGCAGATCCATCCGGTCCAGCAAATACTCCGCGGCCGACCGGATTTCCTCCTCGTCCCGGGTTTGATGATCGAGGGTTAAGGCCCGCGTGGCGATCCGGAAATCGTTAAAACGAACCTTGATCCCCACCGTCCGGCCTTCGAGGCGCTCCTTGGCCAATCCTTCCGCGACTTCATGAGCCAATCCCCGCACGATTTCCTTCATCCGGTCCTTGTCCCACAGATCGTGGGCGAAGGTGCGTTCCTGCGACAGCGATTTCCGGATCCACTCCGAAACCACCGGACTGTCATCGATCCCCCGGGCCAGCTCATACAACCGTTCGCCATATTTCCGCCCCACCACGTCCTGAACGGTCTTCAAGGTCTTGGCCCGCAGCTGCCCGATGGTTTCAATGCCCAATTGCCGGAGCCTTTCTTCCGTCTTGGGGCCCACGCCGGGAATCAGCCGGGCGGGCAACGGCGCCAGAAATTCCAACACCTGCTCCGGCCGGACGACATAAAAACCGTCCGGCTTGTCGTAATCCGACGCGATCTTGGCGAGTAACTTATTGGGACCGGCGCCCACCGATGCGTTCAGTTGGGTTTGGCGCTTGATTTTGTCCTTGATCCGCCGCCCGATGGTTTCCGCCTCCGGGAAGCCCGCGGCCTTCCCGCTCACGTCCAGGTAGGCCTCGTCCAGCGACACCGGTTCCACCAGGGAAGTTTCCTCCTGGAATATCGCGTGGATCACGTCCGACGCGGCCTTGTAGGCGGAAAAGTTCGGGGAAATCCGGATGGCCTCGGGACACATCCGCAGGGCCTGGCTCATGGGCATGGCGGACCGGATCTTAAACCGCCGCGCCTCGTACGACGCGGCCGCCACCACGCCCCTTTCCGCGGGCGATGCGCCTACCACAACCGGTTTACCCCGCAGCTCGGGGTGGTCGCGCTGCTCCACCGAGGCGTAAAACGCGTCCATGTCCACATGCAGGATGATCCGGGTAATGCCCCATCACCTCCCTCGATTCAGGGAGATCCGCCGTCCCGCGTCTCTCCTCCGTAAGGGCCAGTCCTTATTCGCTGTCGTAGGTAACGATGGAATGCACCGGATGCGGTTTCAGCTTGTCGCGGCCATGCAAAAAGGTCAATTCCACCACGCAGGAGACGCCCGCGACCTGGCAGGTGAAATTCTTCAACAATTCCAGGGCCGCGGCGACCGTCCCCCCCGTGGCCAGCAGATCGTCCAGCACTACAATCCGGTCGCCGGGATCGATCGCGTCCTGGTGGATCTCGATCGTGTCCTGGCCGTATTCCAATTGGTAGGTATAGGAATACGTGCTATAGGGCAGTTTCTTGGGCTTGCGGACGATCACCAGGCCCGCGTTCAAGGCCAGGGCCAACGGCGCGCCGAACAGAAAACCGCGCGACTCGATGGAGATCACCTTGTCGATTTTCATCCCCTGGTAGGGAGCCGCCAGCTGATCGATCGTCCAGCGGAAGGCGGCGGGATCCAACAGCAGCGGGGTGATGTCGATGAAATTGATTCCCGGTTTGGGAAAATCGGGGATCTGGCGGAAGATGGTTTTCAAATCCATGACGATCTCCTTTCTAGCGGCCGGCAAAATCGGGTAATTCCCCACTCTGTTTCATCATTTCCCGGATGGCCTTCAGCGCTTCATGCTGCAACTGGCGCACCCGTTCGCGGGTCAGATTCAGCTCGCCGGCGATTTCCTTGAGCGAGATGGGCTCCCCGCCGTCCAGCCCGAACCGCCGCTTGATGATGAACTGCTCCCGCTCGCCCAGCCGCTGGATGAATTCCCGGATGCGTTGATCCCGCGACAGGAGGGAGATCTCATGGTCCGGGCGGGGAGTCTGCGTGTCCTCGAAATTGATGACGTAGGGATCGTCCTCGCCGGCGTTGGAGAGCGGTTCGACGATCGCGGGGGACAATAACAGATCCACGATCTCCTGGGCGGCGGCGGGGGGCATCTCCTTCTCCAACTCTTCGATCAGGTCCCAAGGATGGGGATCGCGGCCCATGGTCTGGGACAGTTTGAGGTAGATCGATTTGGCGCGGTAGAGATGTTCCTGCTTGTGGGAAGGAAGGCGCACCAGGCTGCCGTGGTGTGTGATGTCGCGGTTGATGTATTGCCGGATCCACCAGGTGGCATACGTGCTGAAGCGGCAACCCTTGGCGGCGTCGAATTTTTCCACCGCCTTGATGAGTCCCAAGTTGCCTTCCTCAATGAGGTCCATCAATCCCAGTCCCTGGTTTTGGTACCGCTTGGCGATGTTCACCACCAGGCGCAGGTTGGAAAGAATCAGGCGGCTGCGGGCTTCCGCATCGCCGGCGCGGGCTTTTTGGGAGAGTTCGATTTCCTCGTCCGCGGTCAACAAGGGGTATTTGCCGATATCGCGCAGATAGAGGCCTATCAGATGGCTGTCGGCATGATCTTCGATCAGTGTCATTCGCTGGTCGTCTCACTCCCGGCCGTGGTGGAAATCACCACTTCCCGTGTCTGGATGACTTCTCCTATTTAAGAGGACGATAAGTCTCTGTCAAGCAGAGGTTTGACGTTACACGGCGGATTGAATTGCTTGACAGGGGCCTTCCGGGACGATAACGTGCCGCATAGCCATGGAGACCAAGCCCATTCTCTCACCCATCCCCCGGCCGTTCACCCGTCCCGAAATCCTGATCGGGACCGCCGGCTGCGTGGCCATCACCGGTTTCGTGGTGCTGGTGCAAACGCCGTGGCTGGTGGCGGCCGCCCTGTTCGCGGGGATCGGGCTGGTGGCGGCCTGGTACGGGGCGGAATACATACCCCTGGTCCTGTTTCTCCAGCTGGCCTTCTCCGTGGAAATCCAAATTACGGCTACCCACCGCCTGACGGCGCCCACGGAGATTTTGATTCCCGTCCTGTTCCTCATGCTCGCGTATACCGCGCTGCGGAACGGGAAAATCACCTACCGCCCCTCGCCCCTCAATGTCCCCGTGACCTTGCTGTATTTCCTGATGGCGGCGACCCTCTCGTATACCCTGCAGCCCGTCAGCACTCTGAAAGCCTTGATCCGGGACACCGGCTACATCGGCGCGGGCTATTTCCTGATTCCCAAGTATATCCAATCCGAGGCCCGGCTCCGGCAAACCGCCTATGGCATCCTCCTCGTCCACACTCTGCTGGTGATGTACGGATTCGTGACGCAATTGACCGGCGGCCTTCACATCTACGGGAAAATCGCGAGCCCCTTCTTCGTCGAACACTGCATCTACGCGGCCTTCGTCACCATCACCTTCGCGTTTCTGCTCGCCTTTTTTCTGGACGCCAGACCGGGACAAAACCGGTTTTTTCTGGGAATCCTGACCGCGATGTTCGGCCTGGCCATCGTGTTGACTTTCGTCCGGGCGGCCTGGTTCAGCGTCTTCTTTCTCTTGCTGTTCTATCTCTACCAGTTCCGCGGCCGCAAATCCGCGGCCGACCTGATCGTGGTCCTGATCCTATTCACGCTGTTGGGCCTTATCCTCTCCGTGACCACGGACTTAGGCGCTCTTTTCCTGCAGCGGATCGACACGATCACCGATCTCCAATACGTCGCCAACTACGACCGCCTCGACCGCTGGTCGGCCGCCTGGAACATGTGGAAGGACCATCGCTATCTGGGAACCGGCTGGGGGGCCTATCCCGACGTGTATTTCAGTTACCAAGTCCACCGGGACGCCTACTCGTCCATGATGCGCATGGGCGCGCACAATATTTACCTGGAAATCATGGCCGAAACCGGCCTGGCGGGCATCACCCTTTACCTGGTGATGCTGTATGTCTTTTACCGCCGGACGATCCTGCTGCACCGGGCGGCGAAAAGCGGCTTCCAGCGCGTCTTCATCCTGGGGCTGCAAGGGGCGATGCTCACCTACCTCATCCACGCCTTCGTCAACAACCTGGGCCCCTCCGATAAAATCGGCCTGACCTTTTGGTTCATGCTGGGCATGGTCCCCACGCTCGAAGCGATACAAAAAATGGAGCAGAAAGAATCCGCCGCGCCCGCCGCCGTCTAGTTCGCTTCCCGGTACTGCGCGAGAAACGTCCGGTATTGGTTCACGAACATGGACGCCTCCTGCCGGGCCACCTCGCCCAAATCCGGTTCTTCCGACGCCCTTCCGATCGCGCGGGACACGTTGATGATCAAACTGCCCTCCCCCGTGTAACCAGCCCACAAAGCTTCTTCCAGGTCGCCTCCCTGAACTCCTACGCCGGGGCAAAGGATGGGAATGCTGGGGCCGGCGATTTCCCGGATCCGCTCCAACTCCTCCGGCGCGGTCGCGCCGGCCACCAATCCCAAGTTCTGTTCCGTGTTCCATTCCACGACTTTCTGCGCCACGGTTTCGAAGAGGGGGGTTTCCGGCAGCTCGCCCCGCAAGACGGAACGGGTTTGAAAATCACACCGCGACATATTGGAAGTCAGGCACAAAACAAACGATGCCCGGTCCCGGTACGACCGGAACGGAATGATCGTCTCTTCCCCCAGGTAGGGATTCAGCGTGACGGCGCCGGTGTTCAGAATCTCGAACGCCGCCTGGGCGTAATACTGGGCGGTATGGCCGATGTCGCCGAACTTGGCGTCCAGAATCACGGGGACCTGGTGGTCTTCCGCGTACTGGATGGTCGAGCGCAGGGTCCGCCACCCTGCTTCGCCCCGTGCCAGGTAAAAGGCCAGGTTGGGTTTGTAACAACATGCCAGATCGTGCGTCACGTCGATGATCAGCTGGTTCCAGGCCAGCTGGGGATCGGGCCGTGATTGGAGAAACGCCGGCACTTTCTCCGGCGAGGGATCCAATCCCACACACAGAATGCTCTCGATCGCCTGGATGCGCGCGGTGACTC
>JBHGBC010000089.1:0-24271 GCA_041946805.1 bacterium | reverse complement strand
ACTAGCCCAGGGCTTCAGCCCTGGGAAATTGCCGGGACCAAGGTAACCCATTCCCTCTCTCTCTGGGAGTGGGGTAGGGTGAGGAAAGGTCTTGGTTTCGGCGTCCCTCACCTTGGCCCTCTCCCAAAGGGCGAGGGAGAAACAGGTCACTTACCTGGTCGCCGGCTGAGAGGATGAATCATCCCATGTCACGTCAAGCCGCCTTCACGCTGATCGAGTTGCTGATCGTGGTGGCGATCATCGGCATCCTGGCCGCCATCGCCGTGCCCAACTTTTTGAACGCCCAGATCCGCGCCAAGATCGCCCGCAACCACGCCGACATGCGCTCCCTGGGGACGGCCATCGAGCAGCTGCGCCTCGACAAGGGAGTCATGCTGATCGACTGGTGGGATGACGACCTGGAAGCCGGCCACGAACGCCTCCGCGGCGTCTTCAACCTGGTTGGGGCCGGTCCCGATTTCGAGGCGCGGAGCTGCCAGGCGGTGCTCGCGCCGCTGACATCCCCCATCGCGTACCTAACGTCCATTCCCTACGATCCCTTCCAGCAAACACCCAATGCTTATTTTTATCTCGACGACGATCCCGAATTTCCCGGGGAAGACCACGACTTTCCCTCGTTCAAATTGGCGACCGCGCATATCTATGGCAACGTGGGCCTGCGCGTGGGCGAATGGGGATTGGGAGGCATCGGGCCGGATGGCCGCTGGGGAGGGACGGGGACCAACAACTCCACGACTCAACTGACCTACCGGGGCATCAAGTACGACGCCACCAACGGCCTGGCCAGCCAAGGGGACATCATGTTCACTTCGAGAGGGGTTGAATAATCGGGGTAATTCATCATCGTGTACGAGGTAGGATGATGGATCAGCGCGCGGCAAAAAACCCATCAACAACTCTCTCACGTTTTTTCATCCCCTCTTCCGCTTGGAGAGGGCCAAGGTGAGGGAAAATTGTAAGGGCGAACCTTTGTGTCCGCTCGAATATCGGTAATCGTAAGAGAACCGCAAGCGAAATCATGTACTCAGTGGCCGGATAAACCGTATTTAAACTAGCCCAGGGCTTCAGCCCGGGGACAAATACGTCACATCGATTGAACCATATGCCTGTGTTACCGGATGAGTTTATGTAACCATGTGCCCATCGATTCTGATCGCCGATGACGAACTCAACACGCGCGAAGGGCTGCGCAAGGCCCTCGCTTCCGATTACCGCAAGGTGGATACCGCGGCGGACGGCAATGAAGCGTTAACCAAACTCAAGCGCCAGGATTACGACGTCCTGATCTCCGACATCCGCATGCCCGGCCTGGACGGCATGCAGTTGCTGCGGAAGACCCGGGAACTCAGTTCGCCCCCGGGAGTGATCCTCCTCACCGCCTACGGGACCATCGAAATGGCCGTCGAGGCCATGAAACTGGGCGCGTACAACTACCTCACCAAGCCCGTGAATCTGGACGAACTCGAATTGCTGGTCAATCAGATCCTGGAAAAACGCCAGATCGAGCAGGAAATCGAATTTCACCGTGAAAAGGACAAAGCGGTGGAAGGCTTCGAGGGCATCGTCGGCGAAAGCCCACCCATCCAGCAGCTGATCGGCCAGATCAAGCAGATCGCCCCTGCCAAGGCCACCGTCCTCATCACCGGCGAAACCGGGACGGGCAAGGAACTGGTCGCCCGCGCCATCCACAACCTCAGCTCCCGGCGGCACCGGCTGTTCGTCCCCATCCATTGCGCCGCGTTGTCCGAAAACCTGCTCGAAAGCGAACTCTTCGGCCACGAGCGCGGGGCGTTCACCGGCGCGATCAAGCAGAAAAAAGGGCGTTTCGAGCAAGCCCACCAGGGGACCATCTTCCTGGACGAAGTCTCCGAAATTTCCGCCGCGATTCAGGTCAAACTGCTGCGCGTGCTCCAGGAAAAAGCCTTCGAGCGCGTGGGCGGAACCGAAACCATATCGGTGGATATCCGCATCCTGGCCGCCACCAACATCGATCTGCAAAAATTGGTGGATGAGGTAAAATTCCGAGAAGACCTCTACTACCGCCTCAAGGTGGTAACACTCAATGTGCCACCTCTGCGCGAACGCGCTGGTGACATTCCCCTCCTGACCACCGCGTTTATCAACCGCTACGCGATCGAAAACGGGAAAGGGCCGATGTCAATCACGCCGGATGCGCTCGACTGCCTCCGGAAATATCAGTGGCCCGGCAACGTCCGCGAACTGCAAGGCGTGCTGGAAAGCATGGTCATCCTCGCCCGCGGCAACCGGCTGGATCTCGATAACATCCCCCTCGAAATCCGCCAGGCAGTCCAACCTGGACTGGCTGTGCCGGCGCCCGCCCTGGTCCCCGGCCACGCCACCTTGGCGGATATCGAGAAAAAAGTCATTCTCGAAACCCTGGAACAACACCAAGGCAACCGCACCAAGACCGCCGAAGCCCTGGGCATCGGCCGCCGCACCTTGATCCGCAAATTGCATGAATATGGTGTCACCAAATCAGCGGAGGATAACGAATCATGACGCAAACGCAATCCACCCAATCCACCGGATCTCATGTGAAAATGAACCCGGCCATTCGGATGTTCGTTCTGGCAGGGATTCTTTGGGGAATCCTGGCCGGCGATTCCCTGATGGCTTTTGCAGGGGAACCGGAATCTCCAGCCGATATTTTCGCGTTCCCCTCCATTCAGCACATGGTGCTGATCGAGGGGGGCGGGTATTTTCCCATCTTGAACAATCTCGAAAACGATCTCTACGCCGTGTTACGCACCGGCGGCGGCCATCTGGGACGCGGCGGGGCGCTGGTCATCACCCATTCCCAACCGGACTCCGCCCGCTGGTCGCCCCGGGTCACCGTGGTGGACGGCCCCGAGGATGACCGCAATCCCGCCGTGGGTTTCGGTAAAAACAACCGGATCATCGTGGGCTATCACGAGCAAGGCAGCTACACGCCGGAGGGAAAATACAATCCCAGCCTCAACAAGGCCCTTTGCAAAATCACCGTGTCCGATGACCTGGGGAAAACCTGGTCAGCCCCCCAACTTCTTGGAATCGCCGGTCTCGAAACCAGCTCTCCTTATGGACGGATTA
Source organism: bacterium (assembly GCA_041946805.1). GTDB lineage: Bacteria > Hinthialibacterota > Hinthialibacteria > Hinthialibacterales > Hinthialibacteraceae > JABLXU01. The sequence continues at coordinate 21,181 of JBHGBC010000089.1, read as the reverse complement.
TTTCCTTGCCCGATGGCACACTGCTGATGAACGTCTATGGACCTTACGCCGCGGACGTGCCGGGCATGAAATCCGTACCCTCGGATCAAGGCGATTACGCCTATCTGGTCCGCTCCAGCGACAACGGCCAGACGTGGAAAGATCCTTCCTTGATTTTGGGAGCGCATAATGAAACCGCTCTTCTGCGCCTCTCCGATGGACGGTTGTTGGCCGTCTCGCGCGGCAGCAACAACCAACAGCGCCTGGATTACTCCATCAGCAAGGACGTAGGCCGCACGTGGTCCGCGCCCTTGCGGCTCACCGGACCCAGCCAGCATCCCGCCGACCTGATCACGCTCTCCAACGGCTGGATTCTGATGATTTTCGGCGACCGGAGCGGCAGCGAACACACCATCAAAGGCATCATTTCCCGCGACCACGCCCTGACCTGGGATGTGGAACACACGATTATTATGTCCCGGCCGGTGAAGGGCGATTTCGGCTATCCCAGCGGCGTGTTGCTGCCCAATGGGAACCTGGCCTACATGTACTATTGGGCCGGCCCCGCCAAGGACGCTTATGACTTCTCCCAAGCCCGCGGCTATGTGATTCAATTCAAGGAATCCGACCTCATCGCGGCTTATCAAAAATGGATTGGAGAATGACCTGCAGGATGGAGCAAGACAGGGAAGCAGCGGCCGGGCAGGCCCAAAGCGCGCCGTAGCCCGCCCTTGATAACCTTCCTATTCTGTTCCCTCTCCCTTTGGTCTTATTCTGCTCCCTCTCCCTCTGGGAGAGGGCCGGGGTGAGGGAATTTTTGTAGAGGCGGACCTGGGTGTCCGCCCTCACCCCGTGGCGGATGGAATCAATTTTACTTCTTCAGCTACGCACTTCTCGGATGAACCGTTTTTCTTATCCGTTACCCCTTACCTTGTAGTAATTCCAAAACTCCTCCCGTTGTCCTCCCCTCACCTCCACCCGTACCCGGTAACCGATGCTCTGACCCGCGGAAACCGGCCCGATCTTCCACCGGTAATATTGAGATTCGTCCCGCTCCTCCCGTCCCAGGGAAACCGCCGGGCGGAAGGGCAGCCACAATCCGGTCTGATATTCCATGTGGATCGACTGAACGGTGAATCGCTTCGGCAGTTTCGCCGTTACGGTCACCGTGTCCTCCGCGGTGGGGCGCGCGGGCGTATGGCTGACCGTGAAGGCCGAAAAGAGATCCGTCTGATCGATCTCGTGCTTGATCCAGCCCATGGCTTCTTTCTGGTCCTCGTCGATCCAGGTCTGGTTGATGGGATAAACATACTGCGCCAAGCCCATCACGGAATCGTTGATGGGTTCCGGATGCGGCAAACCCAGCGAGTGTCCCACACCCTCGTGATAGACCACGCAATCCGTGCCGGTGATCGGCACCCGCCAACCGTCCGCCGTCACCAGGCCCAGACCGATATGGTTCTCCGGCCAGAACAACGCCCGCGCCCCGCCGCAGCGGGTTCCCGGCCGGTCCTCACCCGTGCTGGCCACATGGCCCGCGCAGTCCGAATGCGGTTCGGGAAAGAGGCATTCCTTTCCATCGCATTCCCGTGTCCAGTCGCTGTACCCAGGCGAAAAATTCACGTCGGAGAGCACCAGGACGATGGGAAACGCTTGCGGTGAGAATGTCAGCTTGCCCGATTCCCACACCTCGTTGACGATATGCCAGAAATAATTATTGACATCGTCTTTTGGCAATCCGTCCCGCGCCGCCGAGGCGGTGAACGGCTCAGGCAGCACACGATAGGTCAGCAGCGATTGCCGGCCGAATTCCCGGTGGTGGAACGATTGCACCCGTTTCATGTGATATTCCACCCGTTCCCGCCAATCCGGCAGCGGAACGCGGCCGCGGGGCAGGTAATAAGCCACCCCCACCTCCACCCGCGTGATCGTGTCCGTCGCGCCGAACACATGCAGCGGCGCGGGCGTTTCGCCGGCCCAGCCACCCGGGAGAAGCCAAGCGGGCAATATCAATCCCGCGGAAAGAATCCAATTCCAGCCAATGGATCGAAATGGATGAGAACCAAACCGGGTTGTGGTCATGGCGCCATTCCTTTATTTCTAGGATGAAAAGAATTCCGTACCCGGCCTTTCAGAATGCCATTCCCGCCTTACAATTCAATACCTATGGTTCTATTTCCCAGAGGCTTGTGAGGTAAAACCATGACCTGGACCGCCTGCCGCTGTCTCGCAGCCTTGATGGTATGCGCCATCGTCCGGCCTCCCTCCCCCGCGCGCGCCGGCAATCCCTCCGATCCCGACGCGCCCACGCCGTACATGATCATCCTCACCGGCGGCGAACTGCTCAGCGGCATCTACGCCGACAGCCATCTGCAATACATCACCCGGACGCTCGAGCCGTTGGGGTGCCAATGCGCCGGCGCGCTGGTCACCGGGGATATCCAGAAAGATCTCCATGATGCCCTGCACTACGCGGCGGAACGGGTCAATCTGATCATCGTCACCGGCGGTCTGGGCCCCACCGATGCCGACGTAACCCGTCCCACGCTCTCCGAGTTCACCGGCATCCCCCTCGCGGAAAATCAAGAAGCGTTGCAAACCCTCCTTCGCCGGTTCAACGTCACCGCGGAGAATCTACGCGCCAATCTGCGCCGCCAGACCCTGACGCCCACGCAAGGGACCTTTCTCCCCAATCCGGAAGGTACCGCCGTGGGGCTGGTATTCGATAACGGCAAGCAAGTGGTGGCCGCCCTGCCCGGTCCGCCCCGGGAGTTGCAGCCGATGGTCAAAAACCAGTTGATTCCCTATCTGGCCAAGCGTTTCGGCATCCACACGATCGGTTCGTCGCTCACCATGCGGTTCGTCGGCATCGGCGAATCCAACATCGACGAAGTACTGCATAAAAATATGCAACTGCCCGAAAACCTGATCATCGGATTCCAGTTCGATCTCAGCCGCGTGGATTTGACTTTTGGATTTTCCGGCAACACTCCCGAGGACCGCGCGGTGTTGAAAGACCTGGAATACCAGTTGCTGACCTATATCGGGGAATATCTGTACTCCGATACCGGCATCACGCTCGAGAAACACGTGATCGACCTCCTCGAGGAACGGAACCAGATCCTGGTCACCGCCGAGGTGGGCAGCGGAGGGGCTCTGGCCGCCAGCCTCAATCATGCCGAGGGCGCGAAACGCGTTTACACGGGCGGCTACGTCGCTCCCAGCGCGCGGGACATGGCTGAAATCCTGCAGTTCAATCCGGGAATCGCCGCGGAGGATCCGGAATACGAGAAAAAAATGATGGCCACCATCGCGCGGCGGTTGTGTGAAAAAAACGAAAATCAATGGTGCGTGGCCGTCAGTTCGATTCTGGAAGGTGAAAGCGGCAACCGCTTTGTCTGGCTGGTGTATGGATCCCCGAAGGCGGAGTTCGCGGTGGAACAGGTGGGCATGCGGGACAGCGGCAAGACCGCCCAGGCGCGCCTGGTCGACCAGGCGCTGGACCGGCTGCGCCGCAAGTTGAAAGCGGCCAATCCCGCGCCGAAGCCATGATCCGGCCAGGTTCTGTTGCGCCCTTTCCGGGCTTCCCTCACCCTCACCCTCTCCCAGAGGGAGAGGGAATGATTGCTTTTCCCGGCTTTTCCCCAGGGCTTACACCCTGGGCTACGCACATGCCGCGCCGATGGCGCTAGAAAGGCAGTGCCGCTTTCCATTCAATCATTCATCGCGAAAACGCAACCGAATCCAAGCAATTTCATCCCACAGGGGATGAATATGTATAACCGCGGGCGGCAGCCTACGGTTGGAATGTGAAAAATGGATGGTTCCGATTGGACGCCGCCCTTCTTTTCATCTCTTTAGGCCGAAATGATGCCCGCTTCCTTGGAAAACCGTTTAAAATGATGGAAAATTGATCCATTCATCCTGATACGATTCGCGTGCTTGATAGTCTCAATCCCTAGGAAAGCTAAGGATTCGCTGATGATTCCCGAAAAGAAATCCCCCGGATTTACCCTCATCGAATTGTTGATCGTTGTGGCCATTATCGGCGTTCTGGCCGCGATCGCGGTTCCCAATTTTCTCAACGCCCAGGTGCGGGCCAAGGTGGCGCGCGTCAAGGGCGACCTCAAGGCCGTCGGCAACGCCATCGAAATGTACCACCTCGACCGCAACGCCTATCCCCTGGGTCCGGGGCCGGATCTGCTCAGCCAACTGACCGAACTGACCACGCCCGTGGCGTATATTTCCACGGTGGCCATGTTCGATCCCTTCGGCGGCGCGGATAAATTCAGCTTCGGCTCGTCCTTCGAACTGCAGAAAACGTACAAATATTTTGGCTTTAAATACTACCCGGCCAAACCCGCCAGCACCTGGGTCGGCCGCGCGGGATTGGGCGATATGTCCACGGAAGGCTATCTCCTCTACAGCTTCGGCCCGGACAAGGCCCAGACCGCCCTCGAGTGGTATGCCGTGGGCGCGGGCAACAAGGGGATGATTTATCACCCCTCCAACGGGCTTATCAGCGCCGGGGACATCGGCATCGTGGGCGGCGTCACCCCCGCCAACCGGCAAAGCGAAATCAACAACGCGCTGTGAATCCGGGACATGATCCCCGGGCTGGATGATCTAGTCTTTCGCGCGGCTTCCTTTATCGAATCATGGGAGTAAACTTATGGTTTATTCATTGGCCTGGGATGCCGGGCGAAAGGTATTTTTTGTAGAATTTCCTCCCCGAAGGAATTCCCGGATTTGTGATGACGAATGGCCGTACATTCCGATGAAAATCTCCATTTTTGGATATATTTCCACATAAGGATTCCACCATGGTATTTCCGCTCACCCGCAATATCGCCATGTTGCAAGAACGCGCGCGCGCCATCCGCATCCATGCGGTGAAGATGCTCACCGAGGCCGGTTCCGGCCATCCGGGAGGATCCCTTTCGGCGGCGGATCTCGTGGCCGCTCTGCTTTTTGGAGTCATGCGGCATGATCCCCAAAATCCCCAATGGCCGGAGCGGGACCGTTTCATCATGTCCAAGGGGCATTGCATCCCCGCTTGGTACGCCGCCCTGGCCCTGGCCGGGTATTTGGATGAGTCCGAACTGATGACGCTGCGCAAGCTGAACTCGCCCCTGCAAGGCCACCCCGACCGCGCGCGGCTCGCGGCCATCGAGGCCTCCACCGGATCGCTGGGGCAGGGGCTTTCCATCGCCCTGGGCATGGCGCTGGCCGCGAAACTGGACCAGGCCTCCTGGCGGGTTTATTGCCTGATCGGCGACGGCGAATCGCAGGAAGGCCAGATCTGGGAAGCGGCGATGGCGGCGGGCAAGTTCGGCCTCGACAACCTGACCGTGATTCTGGATAACAACAACGGCCAGATCGACGGCTACGTGGAAGACGTGATGCCCATCACGCCCATCGACGCCAAGTGGCGCGCGTTCAATTGGAACGTCGTCTCGATCAACGGGCATGACCTGGAACAGATCCTGACGGCCCTGGACGAAGCCCGGACGATGAAGGGACATCCCACGTTGATCTGGGCCAAGACAGTCAAGGGCAAGGGCGTTTCGTTCATGGAAAACGATGTCAGCTGGCACGGCAAGGCCCCCACGCGCGAGCAGATGGAGAAAGCCGTGCGGGAACTGGCGGCCGTCTGAGATCGGGGAGTGGATTTTGGCGCATTCGTTGGTGGATCGAGCCACGAGGGGGATGAGGCGCAGGCAAAATCCCCGCGCCACAATAAGGCTGGAGGAATGTACGGGAAGCCCGGAGAGGGTGATGCACATACCCAGTGTGCCTCCGGATTGGGTGTTACATATATTTGTTTTATATCAACATGGAAAAACTCAACAGGACCCAATGAATCTAGGATCAAAGTGAAATAGAACGGAAGGACATCATGGCAGCAAAAGCAACCCGGCAAGCGTTTGGTGAAGCCCTGGTGGAGATCGGCGCGAAGAATCCGCGGGTGGTGGTGCTGGACGCCGACCTCAGCAAATCCACCATGACCTGCCTCTTCGCGGATAAATATCCCGACCGCTTCTTTGAATTCGGCATCGCCGAGGCCAACATGATCGGCGCGGGCGCGGGCCTGGCCCTCGCCGGCAAAATCCCCTTCGTGTGCAGTTTCGCCTGCTTCATCACCGGCCGCTTCGACACCATCCGCATGTCAGTGGGATACAGCCAGGCCAACGTCAAGATCATCGGCACGCACGCGGGCGTCGGCATCGGCGAAGACGGCCACAGCCAGATGGGCCTGGAAGACATCGCCCTCATGCGCACCATCCCCGGCATGACGGTCCTGCAACCCGCCGATGAAATCGAGACCAAGCAGGCCGTGGCGTTTGCCGCCGATCACGACGGCCCGGTCTACATCCGTCTCACCCGGCAAAAACTGGCGGACGTGAACGGGCCGGATTATGCCTTTCAGCCCGGCCAAGGCGTCCAACTGGCTCCCGGCACGGACCTGACGATCATCGCGGCCGGGGGCACGGTCCAGCCAGCCCTCCAAGCCCGGGAGAAACTGGCCGCGGAAAAAATCGACGCCCGCGTGGTCAATATTCATACCCTGAAACCCATCGATGAGGATTTGATCGTCCGTTGCGCCCGCGAGACCGGCTGCCTCTTCACCGTGGAGGACCATACCATTATCGGGGGACTCGGTTCCGCCGTCGCCGAGGTGGCGGCCGAGCGTCATCCCGTGCCCGTCAAGCGCTGGGGGATCTTGGACACTTTCGGGCAATCCGGCGGCGAGAAGGAACTCTACCGGCATTATCAGATAGACGCCGAAGGCATCGCCGAGGCCGCGGCCGCATTCTACCGGAAAGCCATCCTGGAAAAAACCGGCCGCGCGTGAGGGAATTGGGAGGGGCGGACCTTGGTGTCCGCCCGGATTACTTCCCGGATGAACCCTAAAAAAGGGTGGGCAACGAGAATTCGCCCACCCTTCTTGCATCTGTGCCTGCGGCCTATTGGTTGATCATCAATACAAATTCCAATCGCTGACACCGGTGATGGGATTGGGGCCCACGATGAGGATGTTGTCCAGCACCACGCTGGTTTCGGGATCCCCCCCGTTGAGCCACATCGAGATGGCGTTCACGCCGTCGGTCTCCACGCTGGGCGCCCGCCGGAATAGAAAATCGGCCGCGACCAAGACTTCCTCTTCACCTTCCCGCTGCGCGTACACGTCGAAGACCCAATCCGTGCTGTTGACGACCATCCGCATATGCACCAGCACCCCGTCGCGATACTCGACGCCGTTGTCGGAGATCCAATCCCCGCCGCCGACCAGGTCGTTACCCCGGCGGGCGTCGACCACATCGCCCATGCGGGTGGGGGTGCATTGTTCGTTGAACACCGTCATGGGATCCCCATCGGCCAGGAAGTTCACCGTGTCGGTGGTGGTGAAACCCAAATCCATTTTCTTTTCTGGGGGACCGAAATACTGCCAATCCCAGGTGACGGTGATGATGTTTTTCTTCTGTGCGGGGAAAGGCATATACAACCAAATGACGCTGGTCCCGTCCGGATGAACGAACATGGCTTCGTTCTTCACGGTGAAAACATTTTCGCCTTGGACCGCGCTCGCCTCGGTCCATTGGGCGCCGCTGCCTGCCGGCTGACCGGCCAGCAAGCCGTCTGTGTACCCTTCCGCCGCGGAAAAATTAATCTTTTTGACCAGCTGCGCTTGAGGGCTTACGGTGAACACCATGAACAAACCCAGCAACACCAATTTCATTACTACAGGCTTCCTCATACTCTCGGTCCTCCTATATTGGCAGTGTATACCTCATCGAGGTCAATTGAAAAAACATGACAATCCGCTGAAATTCTAGTTATCATCTATACATATATACTACGGAGACCCGGCTGGATCTAGATTTATCGACTGATTCAACCTCAAAGCGGGTGTTTTTTTCATCGCGGCGGTCGAATTAATTCTGGGTGAATAGGGTGTGGATGGGAAGCGCACGGTGAAGGATCAATGTGATTTCCATCAGTCCAGCCGGTACGAAATCTGAAACACCAGTTTTTGTTGCCGCCGCGCGGCTTGTTCCCAGAGAATCTGGTTTTCGTTCAAGCGGAGCGGATCGGGCGAGGTTTGGAGTTCGCGGGCTCCCGGGGGGAGGGTCAGTTTCAGCCGGAAGGTTTGATCGGAGCGGGGCGTGTAGCGGTAGATGTATTGTATTCGACCGTTTTCATGCATGGCGGCTTCCGGCTGCAGCGTTCGGACCCGCACCGCCGGCAGCCGGTAGTGGGGCCATTGCACCGTGCAACGGCTGAATCCGTCAAATTCCTGGGACAGGAACGCGAGCGGATCGTCCTGCAGGTCTTTGATTTCCAATACTTTTCCCTGGATCAGGATTTGGACCGATTCGCTCTCCGCCCGGCCGGGGACCGGTTGCAAATAGTCCACCACCGCGCCGCCGTCCGGAGAGAGCGTGACATTATGTTCCCGGATGATCCCCCGGTCCGGCGTGAAGAGATCGCCGTTGATGCGCCGGATCTGGTCCACCGGCACGCGCAACTCGCCGAACGGGGTGGCCAGCACGGTATGCGGCCCGCTGGCGCCCTGAATGACGCCCGCCACGATCATGCCGTCCGCCGTCTCGAGGACCGCCTCGCCGGAAATCTCCGGAACGGCTTGGCCTTGAACCTTCAGCGAGGGCCACAGGAGGAGAATTCCCGCTAGGATACCCGTGGAGAAATAGAGACGGTGAGGAAGAGAGGAACGCATGATCGTTTCTTTCAGCCGATTATAGGTGTTTCGACTCCATGGTCAGATTCATTTGATCCGTTGACGCCCTCGTCCGGTCATCAAACCGGGAACCGGTTCCCTCTGCCTCTGGGAGAGGGTTAGGGTTAGGGAATGTTGACAGGGGCGGACATCGAGGTCCGCCCCTCTCCAGCTCAATTGATCGTGAAAGATTGAATCACCGCGTCGAAGTGTGGTTCCACCGAGTCGAACTCGGACGCCGGCTTGGCGTCGCAGACGATGCAATACAGCATGTTTTTCACCAAGATATAGACTGCCTTGCGCTTGATGTTCCCCAATCCTTCAATCGCGAAACGGCTCACATGCAGTTTGGCCGGATACCCCGAGAGTTCCAGGTCCTGGACCTCCCCGAGCTCCGCGTCTTTGGAGATCTTCTTCAGCGCGTCCATGTCCCCCTTGATGAATTGTTCCAGGCTGCCCTGACCCTGGGTGTCCACCGCCAAAAACCGGACGATGCTTTCGCCGGCGGGGGGATTGATATCCACCAAGAATTTGAATTGCGAGCCGAGGGTGGAGGTTTTGAGCGTCCAATCCTTCGGCGCGGCGATCTGGCAGCCCAGCTCGTCGTTGCTGTAAATCTGGCCGGCCACTTCTCCCTTGGCGGTCAGGGCGCGGACCTGGCTGGCGGCATCCTTTTGGGCTTCGGGAGTCATCGAGAAGGATGCCAGGATTTTTTCAAAATCGGGTTTCACGCTGTCCCAGCCTTCCGCGGGGATGGCGTCGAAGTTGAACGTGATCAGCAACCCCCCGCCGGTGAAATACACGCGCCAACGCTTGCGGTCGCGGTCATCCCCGGGAATGGTGAAGCGGGTGATGCTCTCATATCCCTTGAGATTCCCCACTGTATAATCGCCGGCATGAAACTTTTCGAAATCCTTGGCGACGGTTTTGCAGACCGCGTCGTCACCTTCCAGGCCTTCTTTCGCTCCCAGGTTGGAAGGCAACTCCAGGTAACCGAACATGGCCGCGCTGGTCCCGTCCGGCGCGAGCATGAAGGTGACGCCCTGCATGTAGGGATGGGCGCCCGGGACCAATACCCAGCCCTCGGGTACGGAAAATTGGATCCCGGTGATGTCGTCCATGCAAGTATTTCCCTGATATTTGGCGTATTGTTCGGGTTTGGCGTTGGCCCGGCTCTGAATTTTGAACGAATCGCCGTCCGGGATCAGGAACTGGACTTCATCCAGATTCATCTCGTGCTTTCCGCCCCCGGCCTTGTCCGCCTTGATCTCCACGCGGGACAAGACCTGGATGAACTTCCCCGCCCGGGTGATGCTTTTGAACTCCCGCCGCGCCGTGATGTTTTCCTGATCCGCGTTGTTCTTCGTGATGATCGCCTTCAGCTGCGCCCGGTTAGGTCCCGCCCACGCTTCCATATAATCCGGCGTGAAGCAAGACATGAACTCATCCAGGTTTTCGGTTTCCGTGGCCCGGTCCAGTTTTTGGTAGAAGGCCTCCACCTTGGCGCGCAGCTCCGTGTCCTCCGCGAAGGCCATCGAACCCGCCAGCGCCACCATCAGACAACTTGCCAGGATTGCGGTTCTTTTCATGATTTGGTTCTCCTTCCTTTGTTGGGATTGATTGTCTCGTATCCTATCCGGGCGGACACCTTGGTTCGCGCTTAGAAAATGCCCACACCCCGGCGGTCTCCCTGATGGAAAGGAAACAATGATTTCGTCAGCGGGCTTTCATTGTTCAATGTAACTGTTTACTCCTTTACAGAGAAAAGATGAATTCCATCCTTCCGGGCTTCCCTCACCCTAACCCTCCCAGGGGGAGAGGGGATCTTTCAGGAACCCCATCAAGGCGCATCCAACAAATAAAGCCCCGAGAATGTTCTGCATTCTCAACGTACCACGCGTGAAATCCCTCCTGCTTTTCCGGCCTCGCGGTGATCAATACGCTTGGCTGGGCCGCGCGTTCCCATTGCCGGGGATGGAGAGCGCCTCCCCGGAGTCCATCGGGAAGTGGACGTCACCCAGAGGGATGAGCAAAAAAGCGCCTGTACTGAAGAAATCTCTCCGTGGCCAGGATGCCGGAAAGCTGGTTTGCATTACCACCGGCGTGGGAAACGCTTCCGGAATCTGAGCGACGGCGGGCGTATCGCGAGGACCGGCTTGTTCGCGGCTCCAGAAGAACATATTCAGCCCCAAGGAAATCAACAAGACCAGCGAAGCCAGCGCTCCGGCCGGCAAGGGAACCGGGATCCGGATATGGATCCAATGCCGGAGTCTCGCGCCGAGTCCTTCCGGGTGTTGTTTCTCTTCCGCCAGGCGGGACATCACCGCCAGGGTGAAATCCGGCGAAAAATCCGGTGGGGTCCACGCGGGAAGCTTCGCTTCCAGCGCTTGCTGCCGCCGGGTGAATTCCTGGCAGGCGGGACAAACGGACGCGTGTTCCCGCGTCGATTCCGGCAGGAGGGGCTCTCCATACGATTCCTGATATTGCCGGCAAATCTTGTTCATTCTGTTTCCCTCTTAAAGATTGAGAATCGGCGTCAGTTTTTCCTGCAACAACAGCCGCGCGCGGTGCAGGCGGGATTTCACCGTTCCTACCGGGCATCCCGTGACCTGGCTGATTTCCTCCAACGGGAGTTGTTCATATTCCCGCAGGATGAACACTTCCCGGTACTCCGGATCGAGGCTTCCGACCGAGGCGGCAACCCGTCTTTCCAGTTCCTGTTCGTAGAGACGCGCGCTCGGATTGGGATCCGGGCAGATGTCCACCCCGCCGGATTCGTCCCACGGCACGCAAACCGCCTGCTTCTTGCGCATCGCGTCGAGACACAGGTTCCGGGCCAGGGTGAACAGCCAGGTGGAGAAAGCGGCTTTTTTTCGATCGTAGCGGTGAAGTTGCCGGTAGGCCCGCAGGAACACTTCCTGGCCGAGGTCTTCCGCCGTCTCGCGGTTGCCGGTCATCCGGAAGAGAAAGGCCAGGATCCGGTTTTGCATGGCTTGCACGACCTGGGCGTACGCCCGCGTCTGGCCGTTGCGGCATTGCTCCACCCATTCCTCGATCAAAGACTCGCCCTCCTGTGATCCCCATACGCTGGTATATACGGGATCCCTGGGATCCAGGTTCCCGGAATGTGGAAAAATGGCTTCCTCCGGCATGGGCCTTCATGATATTGAATCTGGTTTTCGTTCCCGGATCCCATTGCGGCCGGATCCCAGGATTCTTCCCGGCTGTATTCCCTCCTCCGGACCTGCTCCGAGAGGCTCCGGGCGGGAAATTTGCGTTGATCACTCCGGTTGGCGCGGTTGGCTACCGGTCACTCTTTTGCGATACTAGGCGCGCCGATACTGTATTCGCTCCCATCGCCGTTCTGACGGAGCGGCAAAAAGTCATCTGAGGGTGGTGCAGACATCTTGTCCGCGCTCAATATGGTTGCAGGCAGGATGCCTGAACCACAATATATGGAACATCAAAGTATCAGTATCACTATTTGCCGCTGCGCCGGTTCGGCCTTCTCGGCCTGGATGGTATTCCAATGTAAGTAATCGGGATCCCTCGATGCAACGGCGGGACAGGGCATCAGCTCATGACACGAGATCCGGAAAAGACCGTGACGGGGAAAAAATCAAGCCTCACAATCTTCTTTTGGGCGGTGATGATACTTTGTTGGTTTTCCCATGGGTCCTCCGCCGGGACGGATCTGGAAGCCATGCGCCGCCATTTTCTCCACCCCCCCAGCGATTGCCGCCCGCGCACCCGGTGGTGGTGGATGGGGAACGCCGCAGCCAAGGAAGACATCACCTGGCAGTTGGAAGAGATGGCGGACAAGGGGATCGGCGGGGTAGAGCAGATCACGATGGAGGCGGTGTATGAAAAAGGGAATGTCCCCTATTTGTCCGGCGAATATTTCGAAAAACTCGGCCATGCCGTCCAAACGGCCAAACGGCTTGGCATGAATGTTTCCATCAATTTCGGGGGCCCGGGGTGGGTGATCGGCGGCGCCTGGGTTCCGCCGCGGGACCGTAGCAAATGCCTGGTTCCCACCTCCATCGACCTGGAAGGCCCCCAAACGATCCGGATGTATCTCCCCCGCCAATTGAGACGGCCTGTCCATTCGTGGGAATTGCCGGCCCAAGAAATCACCCGGGACGACCAATTGCTCGCCGTGGTGGCCGGAAAGCGGAGCGGGGAGGGATTGGAGGCGACGCCAGCGATCGTGCTGACTTCCCGTGTCAAGGACGGCGCGATCGAATGGCAAGTGCCCGAAGGCCGCTGGCGTTTGATGGCGTTTTGGTTGAAATATACCGGCCAGGGAGACGCCGTGGATCATTTCAGCCGGTCCGCCATGCGCCGGTACTGTGAGTACTTGGGCGGCCGCTTTTATGAAGAATTGGGTAGCGAATTCGGCAAAACCGTCGATTCCTTTTTCTGTGACAGTTTCGAAGTGGCCCTCGCGCCCAATGGCGTCTATTGGTCGGAGGGGCTGCTGGAGGAATTCCAACGGAGAAAAGGCTATGATTTGACCGTTTACCTTCCGGCGGTCTGGTGGGACATGGGCGAAATCACGCCGAAAATCCGTTATGATGTCAACGAATTTTTGCATCAAACCGGTTTGGAGGCGTTTTTTCAGACTTTCCTCGATTGGTGCGCGGAACACGGCGTGCCAGGCCGTATCCAGCCCTATGGATTCGCCACCGATACCATCCAAGGGGCGGGAATGACGCCCATCCCGGAGATGGAAATCACGGCGGGGGAAAAGGACGCCGTGCCCTGGTTCGACACGCGCATCGGACCGAAAAAGTATGTGGCGTCCGGCGCCCATTTGTATGGGAGAAACCTAGTTTCGGCCGAAGCGTATACGTTTCTGCATTGGCAGCCTTACCGGGCGACGCTCGAAGAACTGAAAATCGCCGGCGATGATTTCCTGCGGAACGGCGCGAATCTATTTTATAATCACGGGTATACGTGCTTGCCGGAGCGGGACGCAGTCCCTTCGCGCAGCATGGGGGCGGCCATTCACATCAGTCCCGACAATGTATGGTGGAACGATTATCCCCTCCTGGCCGAATACCTCGCCCGGTGTTGCTGGATGCTCCGGCAGGGGGAATGCACCGCCGACATCGCCGTCTATTCTCCCTTGGCCAACCAATGGACGCTGGATTGCCTGAACGCGCGGCGGTGGACGCGCGACTTCGATTGGGGGAGCTTGGGCGGATTGATCACCGCCAACGGCTACGATTTCGATCTGTTGAACGACGACATCATCCAGAACCATGCCGTGGTGGAGGGCGGCCGCCTGCGCGTTCGTCACTTACAATACCCAATCATCATTCTCCCCAACCTCCAGGCGCTTCCCCTCGCCACCTTGGAAGTCATCCAAACCTTCGTCCGGATGGGAGGAACGGCGATCGCCTTGGAACGCCTGCCCGGCTCCTCCACCGGCTTGCGCGGCTATCCTCAAAATGACCAGCGGCTGCGGGAAATAGTGCATGAACTGTTCGATGAATCCCGGGAGGAAGACGAAACCGCCCCGAAGCGCTACGGCGAGGGATTGACGTATTGCATCAAAAACGTCATCGGCCGGACCGATCCGTTGGACCGGCGCAGCAGCGCGCTCGATCCCTTCGTCAATACCTTGCGGCGGCATGTCCATCCGGATTTTGATATTGATTGCAACCGGGAAGGCATGCGGCAAAACGATGGCTTAACCTTTATTCATCGAAGGCTGGATAACGCGGAACTCTATTTCGTCACGAACATCCAAGACCGGCCGGTTCATTTCCCCGTCACCTTCCGCGTCCGGCGCGCCGTTCCCCAGGAATGGAATCCCGGCGCCGGCGCGGTTCGTCCCCTCCATCAATACCGCGAAACACCGGAGGGAATCGAAATCCCCCTGGCTCTGGCGCCTTACGAATCCACATTTTTTTTGTTTGAAACGGGTGAGCCCCCGATCCATGTGACGCAAAGCTCATTCCATGACATCCCCCGCATGACCGGGACCACCCTCGAAGCCATCGTGAACCGGAATGGCGTCTTCAGCGCGCAATTGTCGCATGGCCGGGGCAAAACCGATCCCGTGCGCGTGGACGATCTTCCCGCGCCCTTGGCGGTCGAGGGAGAATGGATATTAACCTTGGAAGGCCGTGAGTTTCCCCGCATCGAGAAAACGCTCGACCGGCTGGAATCATGGACGCTGGATCCGCAAACCCGGCATTTCAGTGGGAGGGCCCGCTATGACATCGCTTTCGAGGTTCCTTCTTCCTATTTCCAGGAAAACATCCAATTGGAACTGGATCCGGGAAAAATCGGCAACGTGGGGGAATTCTGGATCAATGAGACGCCGCGGGGGACGGTCTGGATGCGGGGGCAGGCGCTGGACCTCACCGGCGCCCTGCGTCCGGGCGCGAACCGAATGACCGTATATGTCACGAACACCTTGATCAACCGCATCTCCCACTACACCGGGCCGGAGCCGATACCCGAGAACCTGGTCCCCCTGTACGGGCGCGCCGTCCCCCCCTTGCCGCGCGGAAGGCACAGCCCCATTGGATTCACGCCGCTGCCTCCCTCCGGTTTGCTGGGGCCGGTGTCGATCATCCCGTACAAGAAAATGGAACTGGCAATTCCTCACCCAATAAATCAATGAAAGCGGACTGCCGGTCATGGATACGAATCCCATTGGATCACTCTCCTTCAATCCTTGCCGCGTTCTCCTGGGTCTCTCGATGGTTTTCGCCCTTCTGGCGCCCCCGGCTCCATCGGCGGCGCGGTCCCGGGAAACCTGGACGGTCAGGACTACTCCCGAGATATGGCGCGATGCGGCGTTCCAGGCCGCCTGGGCCGATTTGCGCGAAACCGGCGGAGATTACGGCCTAACCTTCGGCGCGGAGC
Organism: bacterium; assembly: GCA_041946805.1. Lineage (GTDB taxonomy): Bacteria > Hinthialibacterota > Hinthialibacteria > Hinthialibacterales > Hinthialibacteraceae > JABLXU01. Next base: position 5,577 of record JBHGBC010000089.1, on the reverse strand, counting down.
CGGAGGGGAATCCGGCGCCATCCAACATTCTCGTGGTGGGTGATCCCCAACGAAATCCACTGACCCGGGAGTTGATCGAGCAGAAAAAAATCGTTTTGGCCGGAGTGCCAAATCCCGAGGGATTCGAAATCGCGACCCGGGCCGAAGGCGGGGGAACGCTGATACTCGTGGCCGGGGGATCGGTGCTGGGGGACGCCTATGGCTTGCATTGGATACGGGACCGTCTGCGGATTAACAAATCCATGACGGCGATCAACACCAAACGGGAACCGGCGTTGCGAATCCGGTATACCCGGATTCCGGTATCCAATGAGGAAGACATCCGCCGGGCTCTGCGGTATGGCTTGAATTGGGTTTTGGTCAGCAATGTCTTGAATTTCGTTCCCTGGAATGCCGAACCCGAGCGCGGCGAGAATGAAAAAAGCCGCGCCCGCGTGAAAGAGTTGATCGATTACGCGCATGCGTTGCATATCCAATGCGCGGCCTTCGGCACGGACTTCACCTATCATCCTTCGCTGCTGGAGGAATTCCATGCGAGCTTGTCCCCCGCCGATGATCGGTTTTGGGAAGCGGTGAAAGAGAAATACCGGCGTCTGCTGCGGGCCCTGCCCGAACTGGACGGTGTCGTCACGTTCACGGGACCCGAGCAGCAGTATTGGGGCAACTACAAGACGTTCGATCCCATGCACGGCGGCGAAAACTGCGACTGGAGCCTGGAAAAACGGTACCGGACGTACGTCCGGAATGTCTGGAGCGTGGTGGCCGGGGAATTCAAGAAAAGCTACATGCATCGCACCTGGACCACCTCGAGTTACGAACAACAGTCCCAGCCCGAGGTGTACCGCGGCATTTTCACGGATGAGATTCCCGTGGAAAATTTGTATTTGATTCCCAGCTTCACGCAGAACGACCGGTGGTGGTATCAACGGTACAATCCGACCGTGAATCAAACCCCGCACAACATGATGGTGGTATTCGAGACCATGGATTATCACGCGGGAGGCGATTTGTTTCCGGTCTATCCCGGCCCGTATTTTCAGGCCGGTCTCCAACTGATGCTCGACCGGGAGGCCAGTAATTTGAAAGGATGCAGCCTGGATCTGCCGGAGCAGGACGGCTGGGACACGCGCACCCTCACCGCGTACACGGTTTCGCGGTTGTCATGGGATCATCACGATGACGTGGAACGGATAGCCGGGGATTTTGCGTCGATGTACTTCGGATCTCCGGCGGCGCCCGGCATGGCCCGGATTCTCATGCAATCGCCCGCCGCGTACAAGTATGGCTTGTATATTGAACCGGTTGCGTATGGCGAGTTCAACTCCCTGCCGCACATCCGCGTCGGCATGTTCATCGCGGATGGATATACCCGCCTGGACCAGGGAAAAGTGCACCGGGAATTCCTGCGCCAAATATATCTGCATTGTAAACCGTGGATTCCCGAAACCCTGCGTAACCTGGATCATGGATTGGAAACCGCGGAGGCCATGATCCATGATTTGGAAGGCATCCGGCCGGCCATCGGGGATCTCTCCCTGGCGGAACGGGCGGGGAACTCGTTGCAATTGACTCGTCTTCTGATTCAGACCAACAATCTCTATGTCCGTACCGGCCTTGCTTTTTTCCAATATCGAGAGAATCCCAGCCTCGAGAACCAGTCGAGGCTCCGGCATCTCTGTGACGAGCTGGAGAATGCCTGCACTGCATTCTCGAACGCCCCCGGATATGGATATCAATTATTCGGCGTGACGCAATTGATGGAAAATTGCCGACAGGTTCTGTCTGATTTACGAGCGGCGGAAAAGCGTTTCGCGGCGGCCCCGGACACGAAGACGATCGAGCGCTCCATCCAGGAAGAGCAGTGGAAATACGAACGGTTGCTGGAAGCGCATGCCGGCGAAGCGGTTCATCTGGCTCATTTCCAATGCAAGGTGGATGGACGCGATTTAATTCGCATCCGGGGCGGTGACCTCGAAATCGAACACCTGCGTTGGGACCCCATGACCGTGGCCGAATCGTCGATTATTCATCCGCTTCCCGCCCAGCCGGTCTCGGTGATTCCGCGTTCCACCGCGACCCGCCCGCTGCATCCCTTCATCCTGGAACAGCCGTCCGAGGAGAACGGCTACACGGTCACCCTGTATCTCGATGATGTGGAAGGCGGCGGTGATTGGTGGGAATTCGACTTGTTTTATCTGCGCCAGCCTTGCCGCGAATTGGGCTTACAGGCAGCCTGGTAAGCGATCCGGTTCCCTCCCGCGATGACATAAACCGGCCGCGGATGGTGCAATGGAAATCCGCGCTTTTCAGTCCGGGACCGCTTGTTGAATGATTTGCGCCGCCATTTTCTCCTCTTCCCGGGTCAGGCAGGATGGAATCGGGATCGAGATCGACCGGGCGAAGAGCGCGTCGCTTTGGGGGCAGGCGCCTTTTTGATAATCGCGGACGAGCGCCCGGTTTTGTGGCAGATTCCAGGGATTCCCCGCGGGCGAAAGCGGCGTCCGGTTGACCAATTGAGGAATGTTGGAATAAATGTGCAGGCCGTAGTCCGCGAGGCGGCAGGCGCTCGCGATGCCCTGGGCCTGGAGGCGTCCGGCCGCGAGTCGCGCGGCGGCGGGTGTCTCCAAAAGCAGAATCAAGAAACAGCCGGTATCGCCCGCTTCATCGTTCAGCCGCCGGAACGAGAGGCCGGGCGTTCCCGCCAGCGCGGCCTTGATGCGGCGTTTGGAAGCCCGCATGCGGTTGAGGATCCGCGGCAGTTTTTGGATCTGGACCGAAGCCACCGCGCCGGTCAGTTCACTCATGCGGCGGCCGCCGCCCCAGGTCATGGATTCCGGGCCGGCGAAACAAGGCGCGCCGCCGATCCAGGGCAGACCTACGTCGTGGGCGGAGACGCACCGCGTATACAGTTTCGAGTCGTTGGTGATCAACAACCCCCCCTCGCCGGCGGTGGCGTTCTTGTTCATTTGCAGGCTGAACATGCCGAGCTTTCCAAAAGTGCCGATTTTCCGGCTCTGGAATTCGCCGCCATTGGCCTGGGCGCAATCTTCGAAAACGGGAATCCTGTGCCGGCGGGCGATCCGCATGACCGCCTGCATATCGCACACCGCCCCGGCCATGTGGACCGGAACGATCAGGCGGGTGCGCGGGGTGATTTTCTTCTGCAGGTCTTCGGGATCCATCGTGAAACTGTCGTTCACTTCGCACAGAACCGGGATGGCGTTGGCTTGGACGGCGGCGCTGACGGTGGCGGTCCAGAAGAAGCACGGGAGAATCACTTCCATCCCCGGCCCGATGCCCAGGGCTTGCATCGCCGTCATCAACGCGCCGGTGCCGCTGTTGACGGCCAAGGCGTATTGCGCGCCATAGAACCGGCGGGCGCGGGCTTCCAAGGCGTCCACATATTTGGGTTTCCGCACGCCGTAATACCGAAACGGCGATTTGCCGCGGATCACGTCCAGCACGGCTTTCTCTTCCCGCGCGTCCAACCAATGAATCCCGGGAAATTCACGCGGCCATTGGATTTTCATACCCGTCCTCTTTCGGGGAATGGATTGGGATGACCTGCATTCCTGACTCGCCGCGGAGGGCCGGCGAGCCGGTTTTCTCCTCAAGCCAACCGCCCGTCGATATATCCGGCCGCCCGGTAGAGCAAACTTCCGTCCACGGCGGCGAAGGCCAGTTTTTTCCGGATTTCCTCGCGTTGTTCCGCGGTCATCGGCGCCAAGGACCGGGCGATTTGGGCGTTGGATTCGACGACTTCCAGATTGGGCATGCCGATGACGGCCGCGGCGATGGGCAAGGTCAGCGCGTAACGGATCAGCGCTTCCGCCGTCACTCCGCCCTTGCCGATCAGCCCGTTCTGCGCGGTGGTTTTCATCGCCAACAGGCCGATGCCATGCTCCAGGGCGTACGGAATGACATCCGCGGCGAAATTCAAGCCGATGTAGTTGCCATCATGCGCCGGATTTTGCGGGCACATGACGACATCCGGCTGGATGCGCCGGAGCGCGTCCGCGATGACGCGGCTGTCGCCATGGCCGGTGACGCCGATCGCCCCGATCACGCCTTCCTCTTTCCACTGTTGATACGCTTTGAGCGCGCCATCGTTCGCCAGTATCCGGTCGATTTCCTCCGTGGCGGCCAGACCATGAAAATGAAGAATGTCGATATGGTCTGTTTTGAGATCGTTCAGCGATTCCTCCAACTGCCGCTTCGCGGTCTCCGCGTCCCGTCCTTCCAGTTTGGTGGTCAACGTGATTTGATGGCGGTACGTGGGGATGAGAAAACGGCCGTAGCGCAGATGGCTTTCCCGTTGGCCATCCTTCGTGTAGCTGTGGGCCGTATCGAAATAATTGATCCCCAGTTCGATGGCGCGGTGAATCATCTTCTCGGCGGTTTCCATGTCGTCCTGGAGGAGATAGCGGGATCCTCCTCCAAAACCCACGATGGAAACCATCCGGCCGGTTTTGCCGAGCGGCCGCAGGGGCATGGCGCAGCTCTCCGCCGGTTGGGCGGCTGAACGGCCCGGCGCCAGGACTGTCAGACCGGCGGTGGAAGCCGTGGTGGATAGGAATGTTCTGCGGGTGATGGGGGTATTCATCGAAAGATCTCCCGTTCGCGCTCTTTTTCATTCAGGATCCCGCGTCCTGGATTGATCCGTAAAAAAAGTCCGATGAGCGGGCGTGTTATCGGCAAATCCAGGTTCCATTGATATAAAGCATTGCCCCTCATTTGCCTAGGGGGATTTCTCCGAATGGGGATAAATCCGGCCCGGGCCTGGATTTCCAGGAGAAGCGGCCGTCATCCGGCTTTGATGGCGAGGTCCACGTTTTTCAGGTTGTATTTGCTCACCCGGCGGCGCAGGGCGCTGTAACTGAGGCCCAGTTTGAAGGCCGCTTTCCGCTGGTTCCAATGGGTTTCCATCAGCGCCGACAGAATCAGGTTTTTTTCGGTTTCCTGGACCCGGTAGATGGAAAGATCCCCGTGAATATCCAGTTCCGGTTTGTGTATGGCCTCCAGCAGGACTGCTTCCTGCCGGCTGTATACGAACCGTTTCACGACGGCCTTCAATTCCCGGATGTTGCCCGGCCAGGGATAGCGCATCAGCTCCAACAAGGTAGACGAGGAGACGCGGGGGGGGGCTTGTCCGGCTTCTTCGCTCAAGGTCCGGCAAAAATGCTCCACCAACAGGGGAATATCCTCCACCCGTTCCCGGAGCGGCGGCAGATGGATGGAGAATTCATTGAGCCGGTAGAAAAGATCGGCGCGGAATTTCTTCTCCGCGATCAGGAAAGGCAGGGGCGCGTTGGTGGCGGCGATGATGCGGGTATCCACGTGAAGGGATTCGACGCCCCCCAGGCGGCTGAATTGTTTTTGTTCGATGAACTGAAGCAGTTTGGCCTGCATCACCGGCGGGATCTCGCTGATTTCGTCCAGAAACGTGGTGCCGTTCGCGGCCAGCTCCAGACGGCCCGGTTTGCGTTTGTCCGCGCCGGTGAACGCTCCCGCCTCATGGCCGAACAACTCCGATTCCAGCAGGGATTCGGGGATCGAGGGACAGTTGATCTTCACGAA
>JBHGBC010000088.1:0-24321 GCA_041946805.1 bacterium | reverse complement strand
TAACATTCGAGACGACATTTTTTGAAATTGTGATGACGACTTTTTGCCGGGGCGTCATTAATAGTTGTAACCTTTGAGTGATTTGCCCAATGGAAGGAAACGCCGCTCCGGTTTCATGGTTCCGAAACCTCGCCACTTCACAGAGAATAATCCGGCCTGCCCCGGGCAGGGGGATCCTGTTGATCATTCCCACAAGTTTATGGAAGGATGGACCTGCCGCGCCTTCGCGGTTTGGGTGTTCGGGCCGTCCATCAGGGCCGAGTTGGCCATGGCTTTCGGGGTGATTGGTGAGATTTTTGATTTCCGGTTGGAAGTTGTATATAATGTTATCTGTCACAGTTTTGGTTTCCTTTCGCTTACCGCCCGCCTTGCCCAGCGGGCATTTCTATTTTGGTCGTCACACAAATTATATGTTGTGTTACCTCCATCGGCGGCAAAAAATCGCATGAAAAATTAAGAAAGAATCTTGACGGAGATTTTGGGGGATCTGTGAATGGAGAATTATTTCAACCTGTATAATTCACATATAAACATTTTTACTCTTCATTGCCAATCGTATTGTTTTTTTTGTGTTCTCCTTCCGCAATTTGCCGGATCTTTTCTCCGACAATGCTGGCGGCTTCCCGGAGGGGATCGTTGGCCAACTGGGAGTACACCGAGTCGGTGATGCTTTGACTGGTTTGATTGAGCAGGCCGGCTATGATTTTCAAGGAGATCCCGCTGGAGGCCAGCCAGGAGCCGTAGGTTCTTCGTAAATCGTGAACGGTGATGTTCATGCCGATCCGGCTCCGAATTCGCAACAGAGCATTCCGGGGGAATTGAGTCCACGGTCTGCCTTTTTTATTACTGGGGAAAATATACGGATTGCCTAAAAAGCGTGGAATCCCCTTCAAAATCTCCAAGGCGGCATCCGATAAGGGCAAAAGAAATGGCCGCTTTGATTTTGTTTCGGTTAAGATCAAAATTTTGCGTTCCCAATCAATATCCTCCCACCGCCGGCGGACTAACTCCCGATTCCTGAGCCCGGTGGTTAAATAAAGCAAAATGGCGGCTCGAATTAAAACGTTCTCGGGTTCCAGGGCCCGGATGAGTTTATCCATGTCCTCGGGGACTACCCACACCGTGCGCTTCTTTTCCGGGAACCGTTCAATAAAGGTCGCCGGATTCTCCTCACTGGTTTTAAGGACACCCCATTTTTTGGCAAAACTAAAAATCACATGCAGCAGAGAAACTAAACGATTGGCCATCACCGGCGAGGTTCGGCCGATTTCCTTGTGCAATTCATCGACATCCAGCCGGCGAATCGAAGAGGCGGGCCACTCTCCCCATCGGGGCACTACCCATTTTTCCAGCGCCCATTTCTGAGCCGGGCCCGATTTCAACATCCGGGCATGCCGATCCAAATAGGTATATACCAGATCACCCATGGATATTTCGTTTGCCACCACCTCTTCCTTGGGATTTTTACCCCGGTCCAAATTGAGCATAAATTCGGAGTACCTACTGTGAGCCTGCCGAACCGACATCTCTGGCGGATGGCCCAGGCTGATCTTATATTGCTTGCCCTTGTACCGGTAATGGATTATGAAGGTTTTTGTCCCCTGGGCATGGACCCGAAGTCCCAAACCCCGCCGCCGGTCATCCCAATAAACTTTTTCTATTGAGCCGGCCGGGCAGGAAACATTGCGGATAAACCGATCCGTCAATTTCATTGGCATCCCCCTCTCGGTTCTCCTAATACTGTAGCATAAATCCGGGGAGATGATCATGGATTTTTGGGAGAGGAATCGGTAGCCAATCGGTAGCTCGGTAACAAATCGGTAGCAAATTGCTGTAAAGTTTTTTTATAGTTGACCGGTAATATTATCGATGGGAATCCAATAGTTGTACTTTTTGGTCCTTGGTTTACTTGTAATGTTTCGTAAAAATATCTGTTGTTCCAGCACATGGCGCAAAATCTCATAGGCCTCCACGGGCGCCAGCATCCCTTTGGTTTGAACATGAGTCACGAAGCCGGTTTCCCGTTCTAAAATCGTGCAATGGCAGCGGGTTGGGAACGGCCCGGCGAAGGGGTGAAACTGGATGCCCCGTTCCTGGCATGCCTGGCCGAACAGACTGAGTTCCGGTTCGCCGATCAGGAGGTAGGCGTGAGACGGTTCGCCCAGATATGATAAGGCATAGGAGACGTTGATACCCTTTCCCGCCGGGATTTGCTCATATCGATCGCACCGGAAGGTCGTGCCTTTCTCGAAGCGATCGGTTTCATATATTAAATCAATGACCGGATTGAGTGTGACCGTATGGATTTGCGTCATGATGAAAGACAGATTGCCGAGTGATCCACATCCCGGTCCCCTTTCGCTGGGCTTTCCCCCGGGTTCGAGGCGAATTTTAACTCAAAAGTGAAACCAGGTCATCCACCGTGGTAACCGGTTTTTGGCATGCATTATTCTCGCAGATATAGGCGGCGGGTGAATGGTTGACGGGCGTTTTGCCCTGGACCAACGGGCTGAGCGCCGCCAGCGGTTCCCGCGTATCCGGATCGGCATAAAGGACCAACTTGTTGGGGAGAAAGCGTTCGAACAAGGCCTTTTGCATGGCATCGAGGCTGGATGAATCCGGACCGGCCAGGACGATTTCCCGGGGAGGGGCGAGATAAAAATCCAGGGCGGCCAGCATCTGGCAGAAGGCGGAAGGCATACGGCGCAGGCTGCCCGCGAAGGCGTTCAGGCCCGCCACCGCTTTCTCTTTGAAATCCGGACGGCCCGTCATTTCTGAAAGCCGCAAAAGCGAGAGAATCGCCATCGAGTTCCCCGAGGGAACGGCATTGTCCATGGGATTCTTGGTGCGCGCGATCAGGGGCTCATGGTCGTCGGCGGTGAAGAAAAACGCGCCCTCTTGGGTGTCCCAGAAATGCCCGGTCATGACATCCGCCAGGCGCAGGGCTTCTTGCAGCCAGCGGACCGACCGGGTGGCTTCATAGGTATCCAACAGGCCGTTGATGAAAAAGGCGTAATCGCTGAGGAAACCCGCCGTATGGGCGCGCCCGCCCTTATACGTATGCCAAAGGCGGTCTTCTCTTTTGAGATGGGAAAGCAGAAAGTCACATGCTTTCGCGGCCGCCTCGATGTAGCGTGGTTCATCCAGCGCGTTTCCGGCGAAGGCCATGGCGGAAATCATCAGGCCGTTCCAATCGGTGAGGATCTTCTCATCCCGGCCGGGCTTGATCCGTTTTTCCCGCTCGGCGAACAACCGCCGCCGGGCGTCTTGAAGAATATCCCGCACTTCCTCCTCCGGGACGCCGTAGCGATTGGCCAGGACTTCTTCACTCAGAGAAACATGCAGCACGCTGAGGCCCGGTTCGAAATTGCCCGACTCCTCGACGCCAAAGTACCGGCAGGCGAGTTTGGCTTTCTCCTCGCCTAGAACGGCGGTGATTTGCCGGGGAGTCCAGCCGAAGAACAGCCCTTCCTGGCCTTCGCTGTCCGCGTCCTGGGAGGAATAAAATCCCCCTTCCGGCAGGGTCATTTCACGCAGCACGTAATCGAGGATTTCCGTGACGATCCGCCTGTAAAACGGTTTTGGGGTGAGTTGATACGCTTCGGTGTAGGTCTTTGCCAACAGCGCGTTGTCGTACAGCATCTTCTCGAAATGGGGGATCAGCCATTCGGCATCGGTGGAATACCGGTGGAATCCGCCGCCCAATTGATCATACATCCCGCCCTGGGCCATTTTTTCCAACGTGAATTCGGCCATCCGCAGCACCTCGGCATTACGGATCTTCATGTAATAACGCAACAGCAGGGCGAGATCCATGGCATGAGGAAACTTGGGAGCCGGACCGAAGCCGCCATGCCGGGAATCGAACCGCAGACGCAGCTCCTGGACGCAGTTTTCAATGGCGGAATACTCCACACTCCCGTTTCCCCGCGGCGCCGCCGCCATGTCCCGCACGTGCGCGGTCAACTGATCGGCCGATTCGAGAATCATATTCCGTTGTTCGCGGTACGCCCGGGCGACACTCTGCAGCACGGTTCTGAAACCCGGACGGCCGTACATGTCGCGCGGGGGGAAGTAGGTCCCCCCATAGAACGGCTTCAAGCCGGGGGTCAAAAACACCGACATGGGCCATCCGCCCGTGCCGGAAAGGGCCTGCACGGCGGCCATGTAGATCTCGTCCAGGTCCGGCCGCTCTTCACGGTCCACCTTGATGTTGATGAAATTCTCGTTCATGAAGCGGGCCGTCTCTTCGTCCTCGAAGGACTCTTGCTCCATGACATGGCACCAGTGGCAGGCGGAGTAACCGATGCTGAGGAAGATGGGCTTGTCTTCGGCCCGGGCTCGGTCGAGGGCTTCGGCGTTCCAGGGATGCCAATCCACCGGATTGTGGGCGTGCTGCAGGAGATAGGGGCTGGTTTCATGGATCAGTCGGTTGGGCATCGGGGTATCCTTTTGCGTGGCCCGCGGCAGGCGGTGGTGGGGTATATCGTATCCGGAACCCGGCGGGAAACCATGGTAAAACCGGGTGCGGTCCGGGGAAAGCGACGGAACGGTCAATCCGCTCCATGTGGCCGGGGAGCCGAGTCCCCAGGGGGGGATTGAGCCGCCCGGATCTTGGATCTACAATTAGGATTCCATCCAAACAAGAAATCATTACGGGGTGTAGCGCAGCCTGGTAGCGCAACTGCTTTGGGAGCAGTGGGTCGTTGGTTCGAATCCAATCACCCCGAGATTGATTGAATTGAGTCATGTTCAGTTCACTGGAGTGCGGAAAGGGCTGAGATTTCCGCCTCTTTTCTCCCAGGCGTTTCCCAAAGGTACCCAAACGGCTGCGAATCAATGAATGGACAACCCTTGTATATTATCTTTTAAAACTTGCCCCGGGCTTCAGCCGGGCAGAAAATGCCAAAGAGCCGTTCGAAGGGGCCCCAATTCTTCCTGGATATCTACCAGGGGCAAAACATACTGCCCGTATGTCTTTAATCCGTTAAATTCATTCTTCTCGAGCGCACCGCCGCGGAATCCGACATTGCCCGCAACCACCATCACATATAGCCATGAAAACATGTTATTGACAGGCATCAAGATTTAGTGATATTCTTTAGGGATGGAGCGAAATGAGTGCTTTTCCATTTCGGGAGTGAGATCCAGGCGGTGTAAAGCGGAGGGTGATTTGCTGCATCGAGGAGTCTTTTTCCGCCATTCGTTTTCCTTTCCCATGCAACAACCAGGTCCACCGTCAATGAGGCGGATAACACGGTTGAAGAGTATAGCCAAGTGATTTTTATGGCCATGGGCATCGGCCTGCCGAATCTATGGAAGGTTTACAATCGGGGAAAAAGTAATTTCTATGCGGATGCCGCCGCTGATCCAACAAATTCCAGAAGGAGAAGAGAGTTCCAATTTGCCCGATGGGTTTTTATGGGATCACGGATTTATCCCATGCCTTTATGAGAAGCAATCGATCAGGGGGTATTGCCATGCTTTTTGGCTGCCGTGGGATATTGTACATTTCGGCCGTCATCGTTCTGTTGTCATTTTTCATTTTGCCTGGAGGGGCACAACCGCTTTCGGCCGCTGACGATTTCGATGTGCTGCTGATCCCAATCGGGGCCGGCGTGAATCCGCCCGGAAGCGATCCTCACGCCCCCTCGCTGCTGGAACGGGGGTGGAAAGCGCTTCCGGTGTTGGATCGGCCGTTGCCCCGCCATGAAGCCGGGCCGGATCGAATCACGGTAATCCTGCAGCCGGGCGAAGCTGTCCAGTTCGTATCGAATACGATCCCCGTTTCGAGCGGTTCCGTCTATATGTCTTGCCGGATCGCCGCGGATGGGCCAAAACCCGGCCAGACGGCGATGGCCGTGTATGACGCCCGGAATCCGAAGCATCTGGCCGTGGCCATCCGGTCCCAGCCGGATTGGGGGCCGGAGTTGCGGGATTTTTCCCTGGAATTTCAACGCCCAGGGCTTCAGTCGGTTCAATGGCTCATCCAGCTGGTGGGACCGGAATCCGGTGAAACCAAAGTGTCGCTGGATTGTCTCCGGCTTCTGGAGGACTATTCAGACCAGGACCAGGCCTTGGGGGCGTCCCGCCTCGTTTCGGTGGATGGCGCGGATTGGATCAACGAGCAACCGGTTATTCATGTGCCTCCGTCCACATCAGGCGCCTATTGCCGGGCATCCAGTGAAGTCACACCGGCCCATTCGTCCAGTCCGGGCAGACCTACTTATTGTCTGGGCACGCGGACTATGGAAGATGTCATTCAAGTCAGATTGCCCCTCCCCCCGAGTGCGGATTTTCAAAAGATCCATTCCTATCCCGCCAGGATTTACGCCCAGGCACGGGTCCGCCGGACCCGGGGAGAAGAAGGCGTGGTATCCCTTGCGCTCTTCAGCCCGGGCACACAGAGTGGAGGGTACAGCGATTATCCCGCCGCCTCCCTCCCGGACGATTCCTGGAGCCTGATCGAGCATCCAGTCCAGATGGCCGCAGCGGAAATGCACGATCAGATGCTGATTCTGCAAGTGCGCGGCGGGCCGGCGGAAATCGAACTGGATGAGGTCTCCCTCCATGCCCGCCGTGATGCCGCGCCATTCTGGAAAGCGGACCGGATTAGCCGTCGCGATGATTCAGTGAACCGCTAAGCCCTTGAATTGCCGGTTTTCATGATACGATATAATTATAGTAAATAGATATACTTAATAATGTTTCCCGAGTGGGATCATTCGAAATGGGATACATGTTTCATGAATATTGGGTTTCCGCCGGACGTCTTATGAATAGAATGGAGGAAGAGAGAACAGTCAAAGGTTTGAATGATTATAAACCATTTTTATCGATAGACTTTACAATTTTTTACATCCGATTGATGCTTTTACCATGATAATCCGTTCAATAAGGTATAATAAAGAGCGAAGCGGACAATAAAAGTCCGAAGGGGTTATGGAAAACAAGAATGTTTGGCATGAAAACTTCTAGGTGATATAATCTAGATAGAATTGATAAGGAAGAACCCCCTCATTGGGATGAGGAAGACGACTTGGCAACACATGGTGTTCAATCGAATTCAATAGCCACCTAGCTTATCCTTCACACCATCCACACACACCACACATTCCCAACTGCTGCGGTTCCTCCCGAACCGTTTTCCCTCTGGTTCACCCTCCGCCAGAGGGTTTTTTTTGCCGGAAATTATTTCGTAAAGTATTTTTATATAGGAAGTTACGAGTTAATCAGTTATTCCCCTTCCCATTTACCGGGGAGAAAAAGACCGTGTTTCCTCCAAGGGTGATTCAGTTCCGCAGTCTACTCGTGGTGTTATACCCGCGAAAAAGTGCGGCAGAAGAAGCCAGATCAATCTTCCTCAAGAGATGCGGGAAGCCCAATGCCCACAAAGCGGCTATCCGTTATTCCTGAACCCTAATGATCTTCCGGTGGGAGAGGGAAATGAAAAAAAGGTTCATCCGATATGTGCTTATAGGATGGGAAAATCGTATTTTAATTCCCTGACTCAGAACCGAAGGAAATAATTTCCTCCCCCCCAGTGTTTAGGAACCTGCGGAGGGGATCGGCGCCGAGGTATGGCTTTCCCTCCCCCTGGCCTTCTCCCAGAGGGAGAGGGGATTTAGGATCACACTCTCCAACCCGTCTAATCAATGTCCGGTCACGCTCCCGAAAAAATGTATGCACATATCGAATGAATCCAATAAGGGTCACATGGCAACGTGCCCCTCCTATATGTTAGAAAATAGAAAGAATTTCAGGATATCCAGGATTAAACCGGAGGAGCCAACTAAATCCCCGCTTGTGGGGAGATGACGGGGCAAGGGATTCGCATCAGGAGGAAGATCATCCTTCGATGATTCCCGACGATGATCCCATCCCTGGCTTTTTTAGGTACTTATGGAAAATCGATTGTTGCCATTCATGGCCAAGGTGGGGACGGGTGCGCGGGGGGCCAAGGATTTAACCTACCCGGAAGCCTTTGCGGCCATGAACGCCATCCTGGACCGTGCGTATCATCCCGTCACGCTTGGGGCCTTTCTTCTGGCGGAACGGTGGAAACCGGAATCGGTGGAGGAACTGTCGGCGTTTCTGGATTCCATGTCCATGCGGCTGAAACGGCCGGAACAGAATAATCCGCCCGCGGGTCTGCTGGATTGCGCCGGATCGTTTGACGGGAAGGTCAGGACGCTGCATGTGGGATTGGGGGCGTCCCTCGTGGCGGCGGCCGGCGGCGCTCCGATGGTGATGCATGGATCGGAAAATATTCCAGCCAAGGAAGGATCCACGCCGTTTCATGTGCTCCGGGCGATGGGCATCGAGGCTTCGCGCGGATTGTTGGAAATCCTCCAGAACCTCAACGCATGCCATATCGCCTATCTACACCAGCCTTTGTACAATCCGCCTGTTCACGCCTTGTTGGAAGAACGCCGCCAGGTGGGGAAACGGACCTTTCTCAACACCATCGAGCCGCTGGCCAATCCCCTGCGGGCGCCGATCCATATCGGAGGCTTTTTTCACCGGGAATACGGCGGGCGGATATGCGAGGCCATCCGGGGTTCCCATATCGGTTTCAAGCGGGTGTTCATGGTCATGGGCATTGAAGGTTCGGAGGAGATCCGGCCAGACCGGTCCTATGTGGCCGAATTGCGGGAAGGTGATATTCATACGTATTACATTGAGCCGGAGGCTTTGGGATTTTCCATCCCCCGGGACGCCGCCGAAGCGCGAATCCAGGACCGGCAGGGAATCACCATCGAAAGCGCCGAACGGATCCAACGGGTGCTGAAAGGAGAGGAGCAGAGCGGCTTCCGGGATTTGATCCTCGTGAACGCCGCGCTCCGGCTTTACGCTTCCGGAAGGGTGGGGAGCCTGGAAGCAGGAGCGCAAGCCGCGGAGGAGGCGCTGAAGTCCGGTCAGGCGCGGGAGATTTTGGCGAGGTGGAAAGAAAGGGCTCCTCTGAAGGAATCCGGCCCGGTGATTTAAGATATGCCTGCTGGAACTATTCAATCATTTTAATGTCATCCACAAATATTTATAGATTCCATACGGCGCATATGGCCCGAATCGTTTTTTGTTCCGCTCTGCCGCAAGAGATTGAATGCCTGGGCCGCCGTCTGGGTATCCGGATGCCGGAGTCCGGCCCCATGGCGGTTGATGGAATAAGCAGGGGGGGTTTGCCGGTCACCTTGGCGGTATCCGGGATGGGCCGGGAGAGGATGAACCGCTTGCTGTCGACACTAGACTATCAATCCGTGGACTGTTGGATTTCGCTGGGTTTCGCGGGCGGATTGGCGCCGGATTTGAAAACCGGGGACATCCTGGAGGGGAGCACTGTACGGACTCCTCAAGGGGACATTCGCGCAAGCGCAACCGGATCAAGGGAGGAGAAGGCTTCCTCCCCGCTTTTGTATTGCGCTGAGTGCGTTATATCCACTCCCCGGGAAAAGCGTGAGTTATATGTGAAAACCGGGGCGTCCGCCGTGGACCTGGAATCGGCGGCGGTAGCGGAACATGCTGGAAACCGCTGCGAGCCGTTCGCTTGGATCCGGGTGATTTCCGACGCAGCGGACGAGGTGGTACCGCCGGTTTTGTCCCAGAGCATCGGCGAGGATGGATTTCCCAGCACGCGCGCCGCGGTGCGGGTGCTGGCGAAGCAACCCTGGCATCTACCCCTGCTGCTGCGTCACGCCCGGCGCAGCCATCGGTGTGGGATGCTTCTGGCTGTAAGCGCGACACGATGGCTGGAGCGGTTCGAAGCGTGACCGGGATCACAACCGGCGCCCGCGCAGGCAGGATGCCCACACCACAAACCTTGCGGTTCGAGGCGCCAGGAGGCTCACAGCAGATCGGCGAATTCCATGTGGCACCGGGTGAATACGCGGTAACCGAGGCCGAAGGAAACGAGGGACACAGCGGCGAAGATCACCCAGTGCGTAAACGGGGGCCAGGTGTTGAGCAACACCAGGTGTTGATGAATTAAAATCATGTAGGTCAACGGATTGGCGTACAGAAGCGGCTGCCAAGCGGGGGGGACGATCTCCATCTCGTAGAACATGGGCGTGGCCCACATCATCACCAGCGTGACGATGCTCATCAGGGGGGCGATATCGCGCAGGTAGGTGTTCAGCGCCGCAAAAAGCAGCCCCGTTCCGAAAAAGAAGACCAACTCCAGAAAAAGCACCAGCGGGAGCCCGATGAGGGTCCCAGGGATCTCATGCCGGAATCCCGCCATGAACACGATCAGGATCACGGTGCCGAGCAACTGGTTGACCAGGCTGGAGAGCGTGATGTAGGCGGGCAGCACCTTGGCGGGAAACCGGACCTGCTTGATCAGATGTTGGTTGTCGATGATGCAGGTGGTGGAGCGGATCAGCGATTCCTGAAACGCGTACCAGGGCAGCAGGCCGCAGAAAATATAAAAGGCGAAATCCAGGCTGGGGGCTTTCCCGCCCAGGCGTGGCGAGGGAACCCGCAGGATGAAGCCGAACACGATCGAGTACACGATCAACAAGATCAAGGGATTGATGACCGACCAAAAAAAGCCCATGGCGGAACCCACGTACCGGGCCTGGAGATCCCGCCGCAGGAATTCCCACAGCAAATGCCGGTGGAAGAGAAAATGCCGCAATCGAATATTCATGGATAGGCTGTCCGTGGCATGGTGGTAACGCTCATGATCAGCAAAGCCCCACTTGTGAGGCAAGGCAATCCCTGAAACCGACAAAATAATCACCACTTTTATCTTGACCGTGAACAAATGAACAATCTATACTATATTGAACATCAGTGCAATAGGGTTGGGAGGGCGGTATGATGGATTTGTCACCACGCCAACGCGCAATACTCGATTACCTGGAAAAGTACAAGGAAGAGCGGGGCTACCCCCCCACGCTGCGCGAAATTTGCAAAAAGTTCGGCATCTCATCCACCAATGGGGCGCGGTATCATTTGCAGCGGCTCATGAAATTGGGATATCTGGAGATCGACCCTCATAAATCCCGGGGCGTGAAGCAGGTCAAGGACGGAGGGCGCGCGCCGTTGAAACGTCCCTACCGGATGCCGATCCTGGGCGTGGTTCCCGCGGGACCTTTGGATCTGGCGTCTCCCGATATGCGGGAGGGGGAGTTGCAAGTCGATCCGGAATATTTCGGGAGCCGCGGTCCGGAACCGGAGTTGTTCGGGGTGCGGGTGCGGGGAGACAGCATGATCGGGGAGGGCATTTTGGACGGCGACATCGTGGTGGTCCGCCCGCAGCCTCATCCCAACAACGGGGATATCGTGGTGGCGCGGGTGGAAGACAGCGCCACCGTCAAACGCTTTCGGCGGTTGTCGAATGAAATTTGGCTCGAGCCCGCCAATCCCGCGGTGGAGGCCATCCGCGTGCCCGACCGGGGAGGACTGGAGTATGGTCAAAACGTGGCCATTCTGGGCGTGGTGGTGGGACTCATCCGATCAATGTGAAGAGGCCGGATATCCGGATACGGATGCCGCTGGGGGTAAAAAAATTCGAAAGCGTTAATCCCTTCTCCCAGAGGGAGATGGGATAAAATGGTGGTTCTCCGCGGCCAGCCCGATTGAAGGGCGGACGGATATGCTTGATGAAAAGTACGCACTTTCCGGATGAACCTAAATATGAGGTAATATCGAGACAATACGAGTGTTACCTTTTTTGGATAGGGCATCATGAAGCGTACTTTGATATCAATCGCGGTTCTTTGGGGATCTTTTCTCTTTTCCTGCTGGTGTGCCGCTCAGGACCAACCCATGCGGGTGGATTTTTCGGGAAATACGGCGAAAGAGAATCGGATCACGATCCAGGGAGCCGGGTTCAATACGCTGCACCAAGCGGATGTAACGTATGGATCCATTCCCTCGGATAACGCGTTCCCGGGCGCGACTGATGGGCGGGGAGCGGTGGTGACGGCCCAACCCGGCAAGGGAGTGATGATATTCGGGCAAGCGCTTACCTCACCCCATGCGGGGATCATCCGCTGCAGCGTGCGGGCGGATGGCCCGGAAGCCCAGGTCCACATCGCGGCGGTGGATATCGGGGAGGATCAATACGCTTCGTTCAATGGCCCGGCGAATGGTTCCACTTTCCACAATCGTTATCAGTGGATATCAACGCTGTATGTTCCGCCCACCACCGGTTTCCAACCCTTTATCCAGATTTATAACACCAGCCCAACCCGGACACTCACGGTTTATCTGGATAATTTCGACGTGTACTTGCTGACGCCGGGGCGGTATTACGATGAAGAATTTTTGAACGGGGATGCAAGCGATCCGGCCATGCTCAGCATAACTTCAACTGGAAATGGGAATCATGGTGAAACCATCACCATCCCCCTCCCCAACCTCCCCGCCGAGGCCAAGCCGTTGGAAATGGTGCTGATCAAGGCCGGTACGTTCGCGATGGGTAGCCCTGCTGACGAGCGGGGAAGAAACGAAGGTTATGATTGGCCTCTGCACCAAGTGATATTGACCCAGGATTTTTACATCGGCCGGTACGAAGTGACCCAGGCGCAATACCAAGCGATCATGAATAACAATCCCTCCTTTTTTAGTGGGAAGTCCAATAATCCGGTTGAATCCGTGACTTGGTATGAGTGTGCGGCCTTTTGTAACCGGCTGAGTGAAAGGGAAGGATTGACGCCGGTTTACAATGAATCCACGTGGGCCACGAACTGGAACGCCAACGGGTACCGGCTGCCGACCGAGGCGGAATGGGAATGCGCCTGCCGGGCAGGAACAACTTGGCGGTTTTCGCATGGGAATGTGTTGGAATGCGATGACGCGTGTGGAAGTTGCGCGGACCATGATCTATGCATGTGGTGGTGCGGGAACTCAGGGAGGCAAACGCACGAAGTGGGACTGAAATTACCCAATCCCTGGGGATTGTATGATATGCATGGGAACGTCTGGGAGTGGTGCAATGATTGGTGGGAGGAGCCCTCGAATCCGCTTGTTCGGATTGATCCTACAGGTGTAAATTCTGGTTCGTCTAGAGTGTATCGGGGTGGCGACTGGTTCTTCGATGCCAGGTTCTGCCGATCTGCAGATCGTTACAGGGCCGACCCGGTCGACGAGAACTACAACGATGGCTTCCGGTTGTCCAGGACGAAATAGCCCTTTGTTCTTTTACTTTTTTACCCTTTGACCTCAACTTCGCCGCCGACGTAGCTCGCGCCCCAAAATGATTGATTCTATTCCCTGATGAAATTCATGACGTAGAGGCTTACCAATGAGTCCTCCCGTAGATTCATTATCTCCCCCGAACCTTTTCTTGCCGGCAGAGTATCCCTTGCAATACGAAATAGGGCTTTATATCGTGTTACTGATTTCTTGGCAACTTGGAATCCCTGGTGGAGTTCCCTCATCTTGCCAGTGCATCTGACTGAAGTTATTCCCTAATTCCATCGTTTCTGATGGGGAGAACCGCACGGGGTTTCCATGGAAAATCAATTTTTTAGCGGGAGGAACAAGGTGATACCCAAATGGTATTCAACCGTCCTGGCGGTGTGTCTGGGCGTCCTGACCGGCGGAATCGCTCCGGCGGAAGGGGCGGAGCCGTCCAGCCGGCCGGAACTTCATTCCTATGCCGAAATGTCCAAACATCTCCGGTTGTGGAGCGAGGCGCACGCGGACATCCTGCAACTTACTACCCTTGCGAGGACCCGGGAGAACCGGGACGTGTGGCTCTGTGAAATCGGCCGGGGGATGCCGGAAGAACGGAGTCAACGGCCGGCGATGCTGGTGGTGTCCGGCGTGGAGGGCAACACCCTGGCGGGGAATGAATTCGCCCTGGGATTCATCGAATCGCTGTGCCAATCCCCGGCGGAGGAAAACCAAACACTATTGGACACGGTCACGATTTACGTGGTTCCTTGCCTGAATCCCGACGCGGCGGAACGGTACACGCGCACTCCGCGAGTGGAACAAGCCGCCAACCTGACACCGTGCGACCAGGACCATGATGGAATGGTGGATGAGGACGGTCCGGACGATCTGGACGGGGACGGATTGATCACGTGGCTCCGGGTGCGGGACCCGAAAGGGAAGTTCATGGAACATCCCGGCGACGGCCGCATCCTGATCGAAGCCGATTCCGCCAAGGGCGAGGCGGGCCGATGGCTGCTGTTCCAGGAAGGATTTGACAATGACCAAGACGAGAAAATCAACGAAGACCGGACCGGCGGGGTGAATCTGAACGCCAATTTTCCCTTCGAGTACCCCTGGTTCGGTGAGGAATCCGGCCTGCATCCCATGAGTGAAGCCGAAACGCGCGGCCTGGCGGAATTCATCATCACGCACCCCCACATCGGGTTGGTGTTCACGTTCTGTGGGCAGGGCAATTTGCTGAAGAAACCCGAAGCCGGCGAGAAGTCGCCCGAAAACAAGCCGCAGACCAAGATCCGCAACGAAGACATCGCCTATTACGAGTTCCTGGGGGATCAATACCGTGAAAAACTCGGGATCAAGGAGGCGGTCGAAACCGGGACGGCGAAGGGATCTTTCGCCGATTGGATCTATTTCCACCGGGGACGCCTTTCGTTGACCACGCCGCCCTGGAGCCCCGGCGTGGCCCTGGGCTTGAAGAGAGAAGCCACTGATACGGGGGAAGACAAGAAGCAGGACGAGAAACAAGAAGATAAAAAAGAAGAAAAACGGGGCAAGGAAGAGAAGAAGTATCTGGAATGGCTCGACCAAAACGCGCCGGATTATTTCGTGCCATGGAAATCGGTCGAGCATCCCGATTATCCCGGACAGGAAGCGGAAGTGGGGGGGTTCGCGCCCTACGCCAAGGTCCTGCCGCCGCGTCCGGTGTTCGGCGATCTGAAGGAGAAGAACATCCAGTATCTCCTCTGGCTGGCGGGGAATCTGCCCCGGATCGGGATTCACGAGATCAAGGCCAAATCCCTGGGAGCGGGAGTTTTTGAGCTCACCGTAAAGGTCATCAATACGGGCTACCTGCCGACGATGCTGGCGCACGGCGAGCGGTCCGGCGAGATTTTCCCCACCCGGGTGGAGATCAGCCTGCCGCGGGAAGCGATTCTGGCCGGGGAGAAGAAAACCCGGATCGGCCCACTCGCGGGCAGTGGAGGCGTGGAAGAGGTGAAATACGTGCTGCAGGGACAGGAAGGGCAGGAAGTGACGGTGGAGGTGGTCTCCGCCCTGGGGGGCAGCGCCCGGCAAACCGTGACGCTCACCGGGAAAGGAGAATGAGCATGATCCAGAAGATGAAACGATTCGCGTGGATCGGTCTGGTTTCCGGCGGGATTCTATTATCTCCGGGAGCCGGGGCGGAAGAGAGTCCGCATGTATTCAAGGCGTTGGGCGCGCCGGCCGAACGGCGGGTGGAGGTGGCCTGGAACCGGTTCAATGATGCCGCGGGTCTGGCGGATATCCTCAAGCGCCTGCATAACGCGTTTCCCAACCTGACGCGGTTGTATTCCATCGGTGACTCTTATCAGGGGCGGCCGATCTGGTGCCTGGAAGTGAGCAATCCGCAAACGGGCGATCCGTCGCGCAAGGCGGGGATGTATATCGACGGCAACATCCACGGCAACGAGGTGCAGGCCGGCGAGGTGGTGGCGTATACCGCCTGGTACTTGTGCGAGATGTACGGGAAGAACGAAACGGTCACGCGGCTGGTGGACCAGTTCGTTTTTTACCTGATCCCCACCATCAATCCGGACGGGCGTGATTTTTGGTTTCACAACGCCAACACGCCGCATTCCTCGCGTTCCGGCCTGGTCCCGCTCGACGACGACCGCGACGGGCAGGTGGACGAAGACGGATTCGACGATCTGGACGGCGATGGATCCATCACCCTGATGCGGATCCGCGATCCCAACGGCCGGATGAAGCCCCATCCCAAGTATCCGGAATACCTGATGGTTCCCGCGGAAGCGGACGAGCGGGGCGAGTTCACCATGCTGGGCTGGGAGGGAATCGACAACGACGGCGACGGCCGGATCGATGAAGACGCGCCCGGGGGTTACGATTCCAACCGCAACTGGGCGTTCGACTGGCAGCCGCCGTATGTGCAATGGGGCGCGCGGGATTTTCCCTTTTCGTTGCCCGAAACGCGGGCGGTGTCCCAATTCGTGATCAGCCATCCCAACATCGCGGGCATGCAGTCGTATCACAACAACGGCGGCATGATCCTGCGCGGCCCGCAGCGGGAGGGCGGCGACATGCAGCCCCGCGACGACCGGGTGCTCAGCGAAATTGCCGCCAAGGGCGAACTCACGCTGCCCTTTTACCGGTCCATGGTGATCTGGCGGGACCTCTACACCCTGTGGGGCGGCGAAGTGGACTGGTTCTACGGCGCGCGGGGGATCTTGGCCTTCACCAACGAACTATGGACCACCAAGAACATGTTCCGGAGCGACCGGACGGACGATGAGGCCGAAGCCGAGTTCATCAAGTATCTGTTGATGAACGACGGCCTGACGAAATGGAAGGAATACGATCACCCTACGTACGGGAAGATCGAGATCGGTGGTTTTCACAAGGAATGGAGCCGGGTTCCGCCTTCGTTCCTGCTGGAGGAGGAGTGCCACCGGAACATGGCCTTCACCCTGTACCACGCCTCGTCGATGCCCCGGATCGCATTCGGGGAAATCAAGGTGGAACCGGCCGGTGAGGACTTGTTCAAGGTGTGGATCGAAGTGCGCAACGAGGGGATGATTCCCACCCGGATCGAACAGGATGTCAAAAACCACATCAATCCGCCCGACGTGGTGACGATGCCCGAAGAACGGGTGGTCAGTTCCGGCCGGGTGGCGGATCCCTACTTCAAGCGGGTGGATCCGGTGCTGGTGCGGCCCTACCGGGTGGAAATCCCAACCATCCCCGGGATGGATTCGGAGCGGGTGCAATTCCTCGTGCGTGGAAAAGCGCCGGTGGTGGTGACGGTGGATTCCACCAAGGGCGGGCGGAGCCAGCAGGAGATCGTCTTGTCGGACCGATGAAATAAGGCTTATCCAGCCAACGCGTACATTTTTCCCAAAGTGGCTATCGATATTCCATCAGGCTGGTCTGAGACTCCTCAATCCCCTCCCCCTCCGGGAGTGGGCCAGGGTGAGGGAATGGGGCAGGGGTGTTACATTGTTTTTGCCCGGCTGTCCGCGGGAGAGGAGAGGAAACCGTTATCAACATCATACGCTCGCTTCCTGGATCAATCGGAATCCCAAAGGCGCGTTCATGAGAAAACGAATCGTACTGATCGGGCTGATCGGCGGGCTGGCGGCGGGCGGATGGGCCGCGGCCACGGAAACCCCGCCGGTGGAGGACCAGTTTCTGCAAGGCTACGTGACCGCCCTCCTGGAGCATGTGCTGAAGATGCCGGCTGTCCAGGTTGAGGTGAAACAGGGCGTGGTGACCTTGCGCGGCGGCGCTGTGTCCGAGGAGAAACTGCGGGAGATCATCGACGCGGTGTCACGGGCGTCCGGCGTGGCGCGGGTGGAGTATTTGCCCTTGAAAAGGGAGCAGGCGCCCGCCGAAGAAGAGGAGGAATTCAACCGGGCCTTTCATGGATTTTTCCCCAAGGACGATCTTTTCACTCCGTTGCTGGCGGATCCCTGGGAGTCCCGGTTTTTCATGAGTTTCCGGCACAGCGAGAAATCGGGTAACAATTTCGGGGCGGTGGGCTTGGGCGAAGTGTTCGGCCTGTACCGCTGGAAGGATGTCTTCGGCCCGGGGCATCAGTTGCAGATCAACATCGAGGGATCTGTTTTCAGTTACTTTGACTTGGATCAACCCAAAACCGACCTGCAAAACATCGATTTCCAATTGGGCATGCCGATGGTGTACCGCTATGAGGATTTTTCCACCCGCTTTCGCCTGCTGCACCGCAGTTCCCATCTGGGGGATGAATATCTGGCGCAGCATTCCAGCATCATTACGGACGACCGCCTGCCGGATTACCAGGTGGACAACAACCTGGTGGATGTGGTCTTGTCGTACAAACCCGATTGGTGGCGGATCTACGGAGGCTTTGCCTATTTGTTTGACGTGACGCCGGAACGGGATCCGTGGGAAATGATCTACGGCCTCGAACTCACGCCCTGGAACCAGTACGCCATTCATCCCGTGCTGGGCATCCATCTCCATCTGCAAGAAGAGTTCGAGTGGGATTTGAATCAGCGGTATGTCTTCGGGGTCGAGATCCACGACTGGCCGTTCCGCAACCGCGTGACCCGCCTGTTGGGCGAATACTACAACGGCAAGCGCGTGGAATGGCCGTTTTACAAAGAAAACGACGAATACCTCGGCGTGGGATTGTCGTTCGACATGTGAGCGGTCACGCCGCTTTCGGATTTTACCGGGAATCGAGCGTGGGTGATTCATCGGCTGAACGAACCGGGAGGCCAGGATACCCCGTCTCCCCAGCGTGTGGGAAAGCATTCCGCCGGGGATCCACTTCCCCGGCGCCGCCTATACGCTGGATTCCCGCTTTCGCGGGGAGGACATGTGTGGGAGAGTGTTATCGATTGCGGTCTGATACGGACGCAAGGGCACGTTGCGATGCGCCCCTGTTTTTACGGAAACGTCCGTTTATGCCTATTGCCAACGATCTCTCCCTTCCGGGCAATTCCCGCGGTTCATCCCGCTGGATCTTTTCTCCGTTCCCGGTTCACTACGCCCTTGAGTTTTGGTACGATGGCCACGCGCAAAAGAAGTAGAGCAGGGTGGGTTGAGCGAAGCGAAACCGATCAATCCCGCCGCTTTTCCGACCCGCCTCTCCCTGTATGGGAGAGGGGCCGGGGGTGAGGGTATATTCGTAGATCACGATTATCTTTCCTTTACCAAATCGTTTCACACGGAGGAGGCCATGCGCAATCAGTTATTGAATCCGGTTTTGCGAAGCGCCCGAATGATTACGGTTGGATTATGCTTGCTCCTGATGCTGAGCGCGCCGCGCGTCTTCGCGCAATCCAAGCAGACGCTTTCGGAAGCGCGGTTGCTGGACAAAATCAAGGGCGGCTGGGCCGGGCAGATGATCGGCGTGTCGGTCGGCGGCCCCACCGAGTTCCGGGCGCAATCCAAAATCTACGACAAGCCCATCGAATGGAATCCCGCCTCGGTGCGCAGCGCCATCGGGCAGGACGATCTGTACGTGGACATGACCTTCGCCAAGGTCATGGATGACGAGGGCCTGGACGCGCCCATGGTCTCCTACGGCAAAGCGTTCGCCAACAGTAAGTATGAGCTGTGGCATGCCAACTTCATCGGCCGGCAGAATTGCCGCAATGGGATTCTCCCTCCCGAATCGGGCCATCCCCTGTACAACGGCCATGCGGACGACATCGATTTCCAGATCGAGGCCGACTTCATCGGCCTGATGTGTCCCGGCATGCCCGCCACCTCCAACGAATTCTGTGACCGGGTGGGCCATGTCATGAACTACGGCGACGGCGTCTATGGCGGCATGTTCGTCTGCGCCCTGTACGCCGTGGCCTATTTCGAGGCCGACATCCCCAAGATCGTGGAAGCGGGCATTCAGGCGCTGCCTCCCGAGAGCGAATACGCCCGCTGCCTGCGCGACGTGATGGCGTGGTACAAGCAATACCCGGATGATTGGAAGAAAACCTGGCAGATGTTCGAGGACAAATGGGCCAACACCGACATCTGCCCCCAGGGCACCTACAACGCGTTCGATATCGACGCCAAGACCAACGGGGCATATATCGCCATCGGTCTGCTGTACGGGAAGGGGGATTTTCAAAAGACGGTCAACATCGCCACGCAGTGCGGGCAGGATTCGGACTGCAATCCCGCCAGCGCCGCCGGCGTGCTGGGACTGATCATGGGGTATGAAAAACTGCCCAAGGACTGGACCCAGGAAATCGAGGTGATCAAGAACGAGAAGTTCAGTTTCACCGATTATTCGTTCGAGGACATCTGCCGCAGCACCCTGGAACGCGCCAAGAAACTGATCGTCCGCCATGGCGGCTCCATCGAGAACGGCCAGATCACCGTGGCGTTGCAGGAACCCGTCCCGGCAAAGTTGGAACAATGGAAACAGGACCAGCCCGCCGCCGTGGTGAACGACGGCGATCCCGCTTTCACCTGGAAAGGCGCCTGGAAGCAGGATGACGAGGAACGCGTTTCCAACGAGGCGGGAGCCGAGGCGGTCTTCACCTTCGAGGGCACGGGAGCCATGGTGCTGGGTTCATACAATCCAAACGCGGGCCTCGCCAATATTTACCTGGATGGTGAGAAAAAACGCTCCATCAACATGTATTACCACCGCGGCAAGGGCAGCGAGAGCCTCTTCCACGTGATGGGGCTGCCCCGCGGGAAGCATACCATCACCATCGAAGTGGCCGGCCGCAAGGATCCCAATTCCGGGGATTACGCCGTTTTCATCGACAAGGCGATCGTCTTCGACGGCCCGGAAAAGCCCAAACCGTGAAGGATGAGCGCGGGATCATGGCCACCCCGGCCTTGAGCAGGAGTTGTAGGGTGGGCTCAAAGTTGTAGGGTGGGCTCAAAGCGCAGCGTAGCCCACCCAGATGATCGGAGTCCCCTTTCGTGGACTACTGATATTGATTGACGGGATTTCACGCGTTGCCAGGAATGTGGATGAATGCCGGGAGGCAGGCCGGGGCGAACCGCGGTCTCCCCCCGCTACGATGCCGGGGCACGTGGCCACGTGCCCCTACGGAAAATAGGCCGCGACAAGCAATCATGCTGGATCCCCGCTTGCGCGGGGATGACAACTCGCAGCGGAGTAGGATGGGTTAGCGCGCAGCGCGTAACCCATCACCTTTCACCCAAATACGAAAGGGAGGACATCTCTCATGTCCAAATCCATGTTTCCCAAAGTCTTGTCTTACGCCGTGATCGGGCTTCTTGTCACGATACTCCTGGGCCCCGCCTTCGGATCCGAAAAAGTCTCCAAGTTCACCGCCTCTCCGGTGGAAAAAGCGGCGGGCGGCTTTCAGTTCACCGAAGGCCCCGTGTGGCACAAGGACGGCTACCTGTTGTTCAGCGACATCCCCGCCAACCGGATCATGAAATGGTCCCCGGATGGAAAGGTCACCGCGTTCCGGGAAAACAGCGGCGGGGCGAACGGCCTGACCTTCGATCCTCAGGGCCGCCTCATTGCCTGCGAGCACGGCAACCGGCGCGTGTCGATCACCGCGGCGGACGGGACCATCACCGCCGCGGCCGAAACCTGCCAGGGGAAGAAATTCAACAGTCCCAACGACTGCGCCGTGCGTTCCGACGGCATGATTTTCTTCACCGATCCCGACTACGGCCTCGGCCGCCGTCCCCGCGAGATCGACGTGAAAGGCGTGTACCGGGCGCAGCCGGGCAGCGAAGCGGTGTTGCTGGCGGGCGATTTCGACAAGCCCAACGGCATCGCCTTCTCACCCGATGAGAAGATCCTCTACGTGGCCGATACCGCCCAGTCCCACGTGCGCGCCTTCGACGTGGAACCGGATGGTTCGTTGAAGAACGGCCGGGTGCTGTTCGAGGTCGAAGGCCCGGATGGGATGAAAGTGGACTCGCAGGGCAACCTGTTCATCGCCTCGCGCAACGGCATCGAGATCTGCAACGCGGAAGGCGCCCGGCAGGAGATCATCGCGGTCCCCGAAGCCCCCGCCAATTGCGCCTTCGGCGGCCCGGACAACCAGACTCTCTTCATCACCGCGCGGACCGGCCTCTACCGCGTCGAACTGACCGTTCCAGGCGTGAAGGTGTGGAAGTGACGCGGTGGTAGATCCCCGCTCTGGCCCGGACGGCTCCGTTTGAAAGGACAGAAATCAAGCCCCGGTTAGGCACGCGGGGATTTCCCTTCCCTGACGCTGGATGATTATTGACGTATTTCTTCCATTCCCTTCACCCCGGCGGCGAGGCCGGAGATGTCGTAGAGATATACTGTATCACCTTTGACGAAGGCAACCCTGTTCCCATCGCGGGAGAATTTCACCAGATCAAATACATTATCTGATACTTCCTCCACAGCGATTGTCCGTGCTACTTTATTTGATATAAGATCGAAGACTTGAGGAGTAACCTTGCTTCCGCTGTCAACTTTTTCTTTACCTGCCATTGCAATAAATCTTCCATTGGGTGATGTGTCGAATAATGGGATATATGAAAATGGAGAATATCGCTGTTTCATTTCCAAATTGTCCGCATTCAAGACAACGGGAATATATTGCTCAACAGGATTGCTGATAACATAATCGTAGGCATATATTTCATTTCCATCATAAGATAGAAAAGGATGTGTTTTATCAATTTTGTAAATTATTTCTCCTGTTTGAAGTGACACAATAGATAAGGAAGCCAAAACTCTGTTCCCATCAGGAAAGGTTTGGATATTATCCATGCAGCCACCCAAATATTTGAATTTCCGTACTACTTTTTCTTGGTTGATATCAATTACTTAAAGACTGCCATTTTCATCTCCGCAAAGAACCTTCTCGCCATCATGAGAAAAACTAACTGCCGTATACCAGCAGGGTGGGCGTGAATCAATTTCTCCTTGAATTGTATTTATTTCATCTCCGGTATGTACATCCCAGATCGTTACCGTTGCATGATGTACGTGATTGGTGACAATTTTTTATCATCTTGTGAAAAATCAATGGCATAATAGCCACTGTAAGGCGGGAGAGTCATGACTATTGGGCCCGTATTAGAACATGTCTTCAAGGATGGCTGGATATTGGATTCATCCGCTACGCGCGTACATTTTTCCGGGAGTGTGACCCGGCAACGAGTAGTCGGCTTGGAGTGATCTACCCTGCATCTTTTCTCCCCCCGGGAGAGGGCCAGGGAGAGGGAAAGCCTTTTCCTGGCATGGTTGGGCTCGATATCCTGAAGACAGGTTCTAACGCATGGAAGGAGAATTGTTACACAATCCTTCAGTTTTTCGATCTAATCAGGAAAATAATCTTTTTTAATTTTTTTAATTCAATCAATCTCCCATTATTTTTCATTTTCTTTTCCGATAAGATGATGGCCGTGAAAAACCGGAGGAGGTCTCCAAGGTTTCATGGGATATCCATGATTCGTGACCGGATTGGCCACGGCAGGAAAAACCGCCTTTCGAACAGGAGGTCATTGCGCATGCGACATCTCATTCATGGAATTGGATTTTTCGTGCTTCTGGCGGGAACCGCGATTTCCCCGGTTGACGCCCAGAGGGTAGTGAGCACACCCGTCGACTTGACCGCGTTTTGGAACGCGGACGGCTGGTATCACTACGACGCCAGGAATGCGAGCCTGGATCCGTTGGTTCTTTCCACGCATCCGGAGGCGGGCGGAGCCATGTGGTCGCTGGGCGCGTCCGGCGATCACCGGGTGCGGATCAACACGCTTCCCGTCAATGTCATCCCCGGGCAAGTCAACGTGATCGAAGACGGGGAAGTGGCCTTCTTGCTGCCCAAGATGGAAATCGGTGATTTGGATGTGTACTATCCCACGGGCGATACCATTCCGGTTCCCGCCGGAAAGTATCAATACGTCTATATCGCCTGCATGTCCGCGAACGGCAACTGGCCCGGCAGCGATGCCGATTGGGCTCCAGTCATCGATATCAACACAAAAGAGGTCATCGATCCCCGCTACGAAGTGAACAGCTTCAAGCCGATATACCAGGAAGGCGGGGGAGCCTGGATTCCCATCGGGGTTGTCAACGACTGGTTCTGGAAAGTGCCGGAATGGGTGGCCCCCGCCAGCGGCAATCCCGACGAGATCGTGGTGGATTGGTTGACTTACGACGGCAATGTGGATGATGTGCTCTACCTGTACGATCAGGCCGGCATGAGCAACCACGATTATGGCCAGTACCATTACGTGAACGGCGCGGACAACTATTTCATTTACGCGATTCCCATTCCCGCCGGTCTGAAAGCCGGCACGCTCTGGACCGAAATGTGGGGCAACGTCAAGTTCTCCTATTCCACGGATGATGTTACTTATACCGAACTCTACAATTCGGCCACCGCGGACCAGATTTACACAGCCCCCGCGGGCAACATCGACGGCTATTTCCCCAACCGCGAGCTGCGCAGCTTTGATCTGGCTCCGATTCTGGCCGCCGGCAACGTCACGAACCTCTTCTTGAAATTCGAGGACGCCGCCCCCGACAACGCCGCCGGCCAAGCGAACAATCCGTGGGGCGCCCGGTGCCGCTCGCTGGGCATCTTCAAGGGGGACGTGGTCAAGAGCAGCCTGGGCGCGCGGTTGTGGCCGGGACTGGTCCGCACCGATGGCAACTCGCCCCAGGGCGGCCTGATCCTGATCAAGAAGAAGTACATTTTGGACAACACCAAAACCTTGACG
>JBHGBC010000087.1:0-24470 GCA_041946805.1 bacterium | reverse complement strand
TTGGGAAAGGCAATCCGTGGTATCGGGTCTGGCGGCGTGTCTATCTCCGCTTCGCCGCCACCACCGGCTAACCACCGGAGGATGTGAAAGGAAGTCAAAAAAGGCCCGTCGAATCCCTCCCCGTCCCATGGGGGAAGGAGAGGTCTGCGCGGAAAGGCCGTGGGGAGCCTGTCCCATAACCATACGGCCGGAAATTCGACAAAAAACCGCAGTCGGGATTCCAAAAATGATGCCGGAATGAAAATACAAAGATATACCAAGTTCATTTTTCGTGATGTAAGTATTGGATCCAATTTTTGGAGATCTTAGTTCACGGATTCAGGTAAAGGTTTTGTTGTCCGTGGTAGCCAGGAGTTTCCGTCCGTTATCAAACTGGGCGATGAACGTCACATCCTTCCTCCTGCCTCCCGCCAGAAGCCTCGCCAGGAGTCCAACGGGGCCTAATACGATCAACCCAGCCGCTCCCCATCCCAGAGTGCCACCCAGCCTTTTTACATTTTCCTCCTTGGCGATCTCCACAATTCGGAGTTGGTTGATTGGAATCTTCTCACCTATCCACGGATGCCCTTCGGTCTTGAGCGTGAGGTAATACGTTCGAAGATAGGCGTTTCCCGGGAGCCCCCCCCTCCATGGACTTGAAATGTTCCAATCCTTTTATTGGTTCATCCAACAAGTGCGTACCTTTTACGAACGCATGGCCGGATATCGATTTGACAAGGGGGAGAGAGCCACCCTAAATTCCCTATCCCCACGGAAGAGGGAACCGTTTCGCGTTCTCATCAATCCTCATATCGCGATTCGTGCAGTGAGAAAGTTCGACAGTCAAGTAAATCGTTTCCAAGTTTCCCAAGAAATATCCCATTCCCACATTTCATCCAACGACTCCAATTTCTCCGCCAATCATTGCCCAACCTCCCCCTGCTTCCAGCCGGGCGGTGAAGCCGGCTTCCTTCCCATCCCGGCCGCGGGCGGATCCGCCTCGCGCTCTATCCAAACAACCGGATTCATTCTATGGTGTTCATCACTATCGCGCGCGGAATCATCCCGTTCCACCGGAGAACACGGATCGACATGGAAGGCGTCACCCTGGCCTTTGCGGATCACGTCATCATCGCCGGCTTTTTCGTGGTCATGCTGGCGATCGGCCTGTATTATTCCGGCAAAATGCGGACCTTGCAGGATTATTTCAGCGGCAGCCAGAAGATTCCCTGGTGGTTGTCGTCCATCTCGTTTTACATGAGCTCCTTCAGCGCGTTCACCTTCGTTTCGTATTCCGCGCTGGCGTATCAATACGGGTGGGTGGCCGTCACGATGTATTGGGTCACGGTCCCCGCCGCTTTGCTCAGCGCGTACTTCTTCGCCAGCCGGTGGCGGCGCGCGGCGAACACCAGCCCGTTGGAATACATCGAGGAACGGTTCGGCCCCGCGCTGCGGCAAGGGCTGGCCTGGCTGGGAATTCCCGTCAAGGTGATCGACGACGGCTTGAAGCTGTACGCCATCGGCACGCTGGTTTCGGCGGGGCTGGATTTCCCGCTGAGCTGGGGCGTGCTGCTCTCCGGCGGCATCATGTTGACCTACACGTTCCTGGGGGGGCTATGGGCGGTGATCATCACCGATTTCGTCCAGTTCGTGGTGATGATTCTGGCGGTGGCGGTGTTGGTGCCCCTTTCGTTCATGAAAGTCGGCGGTGTAACGGGATTTCTGGAGAAAATCCCCTCCGGGTTCTTCGCGCTCACCACCCCGAAGTACAATTGGATCTACCTGTTTTCGTTCTTCGTCATCATCGCGCTCAATTACAGCACCTCGTGGTCGCTCGTGCAGAAATACTACTCCGTCCGGCGGGACGGGGAGGCGCGCAAGGCGGGTTACCTCGTGGCCGCGTTGAATGTCCTCGGCCCTCCCGTCTTTTTCTTCCCCGCCATGGCGGCCCGGATCTACTTGCCGGACATCGCCAACGCCAACGAAGTCTACTCCCTCCTGTGCCGGACCCTCTTGCCCATCGGCATGACCGGCATGTTGATCGCCGCCATGTTCTCCGCCACGATGTCCATGATCTCCAGCGATTACAATTCGGTGGCCTCGGTCCTGACCAACGATGTGTACAAGCGCTTCCGCGGCGCGCGGCAGACGGACGCCTCGCTGCTGCTCGTGGCCCGCTTGTGCACGTTGGCCGTCGGCCTGGCCTCCATCCTGATCGCCTGGGTGGTCATGACCAATCCAGGACAAGGGGATTTGTTTCAGCTGATGGTCCGGCTCTTCAGCCTCTTCCTGCCGCCGGTGGCGCTGCCCATGCTGGCGGGACTCATCACGCGGCGGATTTCGAACGCGGGCGGGATGGCCGGCTTGTTATTGGGAATGATCACCGGACTGGTGGTTTACTACGCGGGGGGAGGCGAACCGTACACCTCCCTGCGGAATGAGCCGGTCATCACATCGTTCACGTTTCTCAGCACGGCGTTGGGGATTCTGTTGGGCACATGGTGGCGGCCCAGCACGCCGAAGCAAGAGTCCGTCATCCATGCGTTCTTCCATCGGATCGAATCTCCGGAAGCGCCCCCGCCGGCCTTTTCTTCCACGGCCACGCCAACCCCGTCTCCCCTGCCGGTCATCGGGATTTCCATCGGCTCGCTGGGCCTGCTGCTGATCGGCGTGATGGTCCTGACTTCCCTCCGGGAGGGGCTTGTAAGCCTTCTGGTGGGGTTTATCATGCTGGGGATCGGGATTATGTTCTTGACAAGCGGCCGCTCCCGCCACGAGGTGCATAAATCATGAGACAAGCTCCGTCATCCTTGGGGATCGCCATTCTGGGCTCGGGATTCATGGGCCGGACCTACGCGGAAACCATCGCCAAATACACGCGGGGCGCTCACCTGGTGGGCGTGGCCTGCGGATCCCGCGCGCCGGCCCTGGCCGCCGATTATCACATCGCCTCGCACTCGTCCTATCAGGACCTGATCGCGCGCGGCGACGTGGACGCCGTGTTCATCGCGACACCGCACGCGCAACACGCCGAGCAGGCCATCTGCGCGGCGGAGGCGGGCAAACACCTGTTGATCGAAAAACCCATGGCCTGCACGGTCGCCGAATGCGACGCCATCCTGGCCGCCTGCGCGTCCCGGAAGCTCTTTTGCACCATCGCCTTCACGCAGCGCATGCGGATCTGCAACGCCAAGGCCAAGGAACTCCTCGATTCGGGCCGGTTGGGCCGGATTCAACACATCCGGTCGTACCACACGGTCCCCGGCGGCATGGCCGGCCTGCCCAAATGGCAGTTCGAACCGCAAAACCTGGGCACGTTGTTCGGCCACGCGATTCACAATTTCGATAACATCCGCTGGCTGACGGGGCGGGAAATCAAAACCGTTTACGCCAAATGCCGCAGCCTCGATCCGGCCTGCACCACCGAAGGCACTTCGGACGTGCTGCTGACCTTGCCGGATGGATCCACCGCCTACCTGTTCTGCTCGTTCCAGACGCCGAAACCGGGATTCCCCCGCTCTCAGTTCGCATACCAGGTCATCGGCGAACGCGGTCTGTTGGATGTCGACGCCTATGGCGAAGCCCGCGTGGCATTCACCGAGGGAACCTGGCAAACCCTGGCCACGCAGCCTCCGATCGACTGGCAGGGCAAGGGATTTCTCGATCCGGTGCGGCTGGAATCGTATTCGATGCACCTCCAGGATTTCATCGACAGCATCCAGCAAGACCGGGAGCCTGTCATCACCGGCTGGGACGGACGGCAAGCCGTCGCGGCGGCGCTGGCGGCGTATGAATCCAACCGGACAGGGAAGGAAATTCAATTGTGACTTGTTACCAGAACGTTGAATTAGCCTGGTAGTAAACCGGACGGGAAAAGGATTTCCCTCACGCTGATCCTTCCGCGGAGGATACTCCAGGATGAGAGCGGACACAAAAGTTGGACCCTAAAAATACCCTCGCCCTGACCCTCTTCGAGAGGGAGTGGGGATTGGGGGGTGGATTTCATCGATCCTATCGAAGAGATGCGAACCCGTGATCTGAACAAAAGCACACACGAAATGGATGAGCCCAAAAAAGGCTGCCGCAATGAAAACCGACCAATCCAAGCATTTGCTGGACCGGGCGCGGCGGGTGATTCCCGGCGGCATCTCCAGCAACGTCCGTGCGAATTGGGAACCGTTTCCCTTGTTTTATGAACGGGGGGAAGGTTCGCGGGTCTGGGATGCGGACGGGAATGAATACATCGATTATGTGCTGGGCCGCGGGCCGCTGCTGTTGGGCCATTCGCCCCGCGAAGTGATCGAGGCCGTCACCGCGCAATTCCAGAAAGGCTTGATGTACGCCGGACAGACCGAATGGGAAATCCTCGCCGCGGAGAAGTTTTGTGAGCTGGTCCCCGGCGCGGAGATGGTGCGCTTCGCCTCCTCGGGATCCGAATCCGTCCATGCCGCCTTGCGCCTGGCCCGGGCGGCCACCGGCCGGAAGAAAATCCTGCGCTTCGAGGGGCATTACCACGGATGGTTCGACAACATCGCGTGGAATTTCGCGCCGCCGCTCGATCCGGATAATCCGCGCGAATCGCCGAAGCTGTTCCCTTCCTCGCTCGGCCAGACACCCGAGGACGGCGCGAATTTGCATGTATTGCCTTGGAACGACCTGGCGTTGGTCCAGAATTGGTTTCAGCAACACGGCGGCGAAATCGCGGGTGTGATCACCGAGCCGGTCATGTGCAATGCGGGCGCGATCGAACCGCGGCCGGGCTTTCTCGCCGGCTTGCGGGATGTGTGCGATCAGCACGGCGCGCTGCTGATCTTCGATGAAGTCATCACCGGCTTCCGCATCGCGCTGGGCGGGGCGCAGGCGTATTATCAGGTCATTCCTGACCTGGCCGTTTTTGCCAAAGCCATGGGGGGAGGCATGTGCGTCAGCGCCCTGGCCGGGAAGGAAACTTACATGCGCGGGTTGGGCGAATTGAAAACCGTGCACGCGGGAACTTACAACGCCAATCCTCCGGTCATGGCGGGCGTCCGGGCGGCTTTGGATTTTCTCAGCGCCCACGATGGCGAACCCTTGAAAAAAGCGCACACGATCGCGCGGCGGCTGATGGAACGGCTGCGGGATCTGGCGGCCGCCACTTCCCTGCCGCTGACGGTCCGGGGAGTGCCGCCGGTGTTTCATGTGTCATTTGTGCCCGAACCATCGGTCCCCGTGACCGATTACCGGACCGCGCAGCAGGCGGACAAATCGCTCGCGCGCCGCTTTTGGATTGAACTGCAGGAACGCGGCGTGCGTGCCATTCCCGAAGGATTGTGGTTCGTCTCCACGGCGCATACGGAACGGGATGTGGAGGAAACGGCCGCCGCGGCCGCCGCGGCCTTGCGCGCGGTCGAACAAAGCCAGGGAGCGGGATCATGAAACGGCATGGCTGCCATTATGCAATCTATATTTTGTCTGGTTGCCTTTGGATACTTCCAGCGTTCTCCCAATCCGAAAAAAACGCGAAACAGCGGCTTTTCGAAAAAGTTTTCGGCAACGCGGTTCTATTGAATCCCGAAATTCATAACCAAGTATTGCAATTGGAAGCCGGCAAGCGCCTGTATGTCGATGGCAACCAGGACGGCCGGCCGGATGAAGTCTGGTTTATCGACACGGATTCCCGCCATCCCGAAAAGTACCGGCCTTTGTTAGTCCGGGTCATCGATGAAGACGGCGATCTGCGGGAAGGTAATGAACCCGATCTGGACAGCGATTTGTATATCGCGGATTGGCAAGCCGACGGCGCGGTGGACGCCGTGCTGGATTACACCGACGTGGACGGCGACGACGACGTGGACGAGATGGGTATCTTCTTCCACGACGGCCCCAGCGCGTTTTGGAAGCAGGATACGCTGCGCATCTGGTGGGGGCGGGACACCGGGGATGACAATTTGTTATGGTTTGATGTGGGATACACCTACGATCAAACACTCTGCCAATACCGCACCCATTTCGGCGGCGATGAAGAATTTGTGGCCTTTGCCATAACCGAAGACGCCACGGAATGGACGCCGTTCTTCGAGAATCCATTTCTGTTTTACGACCACGATCACGACGGCGTCACCGAGGAGGTGCTGCGTTTTTCGGGCATCGGCACGGCGGTGGAAAACATCCGCCACAGCTTTGACGCCGACAACGACGCCACGCCGGACCAGCCCCGCGATTTCGATGTTTCGCTGACCGCCTGGGCGCCGGGCGCTTCCGCGATGGTGAAGAACCGGCCCCGCGGACATTCTGATCTGCACTTTGATGAAACCGTGGCGGAGAGAACGGTCATCCGCGGCCTGCCCACCGGACCCTTCCTTCGATGGGACATCGCTCCCCGGTTCGCGCTGCCGGTCCGCTGGGAACGGATGATGTTGACCTGGGATGAAATCGATTCCAACATCGACGGCCAAGGCCGCGCCGATACGAATGAGCGCTGGGAAGGCGTCATCGCGCCCGGCAATCCCGATTTCCCCCAGGTAGGTGGACCCAGTTGTGGGCCGTTCAACAAGCGTTATGAATTAGCCATGCAACCCCAATCCGGCGTGGAGATTTATTATCATCCCACCGATCAGCGCATCCACTTGAAAGGCGCGGCCCGCGCCTGGATGGATGTGGATTCCAATCTGGATAACCAACGGGATAGCCGCTATGAATTGCGTGACGCCAACGGAGACGGCGTCATCGACACGTGGGACTTCGATCTCGACGCGGACGGCCAAATGGATGATACCTGGACATCGGAAAACACCGCGATCCAAAAAATCGGATGGAACTGGCCGGAAATCAATTCCATCCTGGCATCCGCTCGTAAAGACTTGCCTGGCCGGTTGTATCGCTTGAATCAAATGCTGGCATTGTCATTGGAGAAGTTATCCCCTCAAAGCCAAGTCGGCCAATTGGGCCAGGAATGGGATTCATTGTTCACCGGCATGGATTCTACGCTGAAACAAAAATTACTCCAAAGCGACGAAACCGTATGTTTCTACCTGAATCTCCTCCAGGACCGTTTGTTGGCACGGTTCCATCAACTTTCCGGTATCGCCTCCCCGATCCAGCAATCCCTTCACCAGGCGCGGGCCCGGGGGGACTGGGACGGGATTTCCTCCCTGCTCGGGAAGGAATTTGGAATCAACAATACCAGTCCCGCGTATGAAGATTGGATTACTTCCCTCCGCCGCGATCCGCAAGAATCGAAAACCGCCTGGGCGCAGGATTGGGTGCCGCCGAACATCGGATGGGAATCCGAGAAAATCGCCTACCGGGCCTATTGGGGGCAGTTCGATTTCTTTGGAAAAAAACAGGACTGCCTGATTTATCCCGCCATCGGCGCGCAAAGCTACCATGACGAAACCGAATGGGGCATCGACGCGCTGCTGGTGGGCGATTCACCCGGTTCGGGTGGAATCACGTTGTATGTCAATGGCGAAGCGTATCCCGTGTGGTGCGCGGAGGGGAAATGCGACATTATCTTTTCCAAACGGATGATCGAATCCAGCCCCAACCGTACCCTTATAGAAATGCAAGCGTCGGGAGTAGGCCCGAAAGACAATCCCTACACGGTCCGCTTTCAATGCGCCGCGTTGGCGGGGCGGGCGGATACGCCCATTCATATTGACATCAGCGGAGGAAAAGCCGGCGATCATCTGGCGCTGGGCATCGGACTGACTAAACTGCCGGAAGAAACATTGCAGCTGGATACCAACGCGGGCGTGCTGGGCGTTTGGGGTTCCCAAACCCCCGTCATCGGGACGATCGGCATGGGGATCGTGTTTCCCGCGGAGCGCTTCATCCAACTGCGGAACTGGCCCCATGAAAACCAAGTGGTGCTGAAGGCTGAACATAACCAACCCATCACGTATTATATCCAATGCGACTGGCTGCGGGGGCGGCGCTTCAACCGGTGCCCCGGTTTGGCCGAATGGGTCGAAGAACTGCGGAAACTGGCGGCGCGGGTGAAAGTCCAATCAACCGAACCATGAAAATAATCGACGGCCACGTGCATATCGGCAAGGCCACCTGGTGCCATATCGACGCCGATGTGGACTTGCTGATCCGGGCGGCGGACCGGAACGGTATCGAGAAACTGTTTGTCACGGATTTCCTGGCGCTGACCTATGACATGGCGGAAGGCAATGAATTTCTGCGCACGCAAATCCCAAAATATCCCGGCCGCTTATATGGATACTACACCGTCAGCGCGGGGCGTTTCGGGCCGTGGATCGTGGATCAGCTGGACCGCTATGTCAATGAATATGGATTCCGGGGCTTGAAGATTTACTCTGTGCCTCCCCTGCAAGTCATTGACGATCCCTACATGATTCCCGTGATCGCCAAGGCGGCGGAATTGCGGATTCCCATTCTCGCGCATTCCACCGGGCCGGAATGCGAATCCCTGGCGCGGCGGGTCCCGGACGCGGTCATCATCAACGCCCACATGGGATGTTGCCCTCAGGCCCAAGGCGATTGGCACCGGTCGATCGCCGCTGCTCAGATGTATCCCAACATTTACCTGGATACGGCCAGTTCCTCCTTTGATAACAACATGATCGAAACCGCCGTGGCCGAAGCGGGAGCGGAGAAAATCGTATATGGATCCGACCTTCCTTTGCTGGATCCAGCTTTGCAAATCGCGAAGATCCTGGAATCGGATATCACGCCAGCACAAAAAGAAATGATCCTTTCTGGAAATATACTGCGCCTGCTTTCCTTACGGGATAACTAGATGATTATCGATAGCAATGGATATTTCGGCCAGTGGCCGTATTGGCCCTTGCGCAACAGCAGCGCGCCGGACATTTTGTCGCAAATGGACCGCTATGAAATCTCTGGCCTTGTGGCATGTTCCCTGAAAGGGGTTTTCTCCGATCCCGCAACCGGGAACCGGGAAGTGCTCCATCTGGCGAGGGCGCACCCGGACCGCTTCATCCCCGCGCTGACCTATTCTCCCTATGCCCCGGGCCGGGAACGGTATCTCGAGGATTTTGATGGACGCCCATCCGGCATCGTGAAGTTGTTTCCCGTTCAGCATACGTATGATCCCTTGGAGGAAACCTTCATTCACGAATTACTGGCCTTCTGCGGTGAAAATCATATTCCCGTGATGATCCCCTACCGGCTCATGATGAGCTGGCGGTTTCCGGTTTTCGATCTGAAGAAAATCGGCCTGCTGGCAGCTTCATTCCCGGATGTCCGTTTCATCATCGCATCCATCAACTATCTGACCGAGCTGCAAAGTGCGTTGCATATTCTGAAAAATCACAAGAATGTTTTTATGGAAACCTCGGGCATGATGGCGTTCGGCGAAATTGAAGCCGTGGTCCAACAGGCCGGCGCGGAGAGGATTTTGCATGGAACATGCCTGCCCCTGCAAAACCCCGCCATCGGACCCTTGAAGATTCGCAACGCGCGGATCAGCGGGAAAGAGAAAGACATGATCCTCTACGGGAATGCCCAAAAGTTGTTCGGGATGAAGTAAAGAATTGTGCCCAGGATTGAAACCCTGGGCTATTTTAATGGCGTCCCCAGGAGGGGATTTCATTGGTGGATAAGCGATATGGATGGCCGGCGGAAGCTTATTTCGGAAAATACCCTTCGAGGAATTCCCGCAGGGGGCCGGGATACACCGCCCGCTTGATCTTGGCCCAGGTCATTTGATCGGAAATACAATAATACAAATAGGTTTTCCCTTGATATTCGATGATATCCGGATCGGAGGCGTTGATGCTTTCGTTCCAATCCGGCCGCAGCACCGGATTGGCCGCGCTCCATTCCCATTCCTTCAGGTCCTTGGACCGGGCAAGGTATGTTTCGAAATGCCACCGCGGCGCCCGGTGTTCCAAGTACAAAATATAGTAATACCCACCGGCATAGCGAATGCAGGGGCAGGCGGCGTAGCGGTCCTTTAAAAACACCGCATCCGGCACTTTGGTCCAGTTCACCAAGTCCTGGGAGACGGCGAATTTCACGCTGAAAGGCGTGTATTGGGGATCGTCGGATTCATAGGCCATGACATAACCCTGATCCGTGGCGCAGACCGAGCTGTTGAAGAGATGCTCGTTTTCCTGCTGAATGACCACCCGGCTTTGCCAATTTTGCAGATCCGGCGACATGAGTAAATTGACATCGTTCCAACTGTTTCCCTCTCCCCAACGCGACGCGTATACATAGAGCGTTCCATCTTGCACAAACGCGCAGGCCAGGCTGTATCCTTCTCCGAACCGCGCCAGGATTTTGCCGGTGTCCGTTTCCCGGATCCGCAGGTAATATTCGCCTTGCTCTCCACCGGACGCCGGCCGGATGCATTCCAGCAAGCACAGCGTGCCGCGCCATTCCATCGGCGATAGTTCACAATAATCATTGATGATCCGGTTTTCCTTACTCAGTTTGGATGAAACAACCGGCGGAGGCGGCGCCAAGTCCGCGAACGCCTGGACCGGCCAATCCCCCAGGCGGTGAATGCCTGGGGGGACTTCTTGTTCGAACTGGACATACGCTTCTACG
Organism: bacterium; assembly: GCA_041946805.1. GTDB lineage: Bacteria > Hinthialibacterota > Hinthialibacteria > Hinthialibacterales > Hinthialibacteraceae > JABLXU01. The sequence goes on along the minus strand of JBHGBC010000087.1, from coordinate 13,967 downwards.
GGAGGCGAAGTGGAATAACTGACTTCTCCCTGCCCCGCGCCGAAGACTTTATATCCCATCAGCAGACAATCCTCCAAATCGGCGTGCAGCAACTGGCCTTCGATTTTGCTGTGGATGATTCCCGTGGAGGGCGTTCCGCGCGGCTGCGAAAAGTTCAAGGCGATCAGCCGGCAGCCCTTCAGTTTCACCCGCGTATATCCTTGAAATCCCGGATTCCCGGCTTGCAAGGCGTTGTCCGGCCCCACCAGGACGCAATCCTCGAAGGTGACATCCGGATAGTCCGGCTTGCTTTTGTTTTCCGCGCGGACGTATGCGCCCCCGGCGTCGCCCCACCAATCCAGCGACCAGAGATGGCAGCGCCGGAAGACAACCGGCTCATCGGGCCGCGCGATGAAGTTCGCCGCGCCGCCGCCGAAGGCCCGGCCGATCCCCACGCTGTCTTCCACCACGATCGTGAACGGCTCCAACTTGGGGGGAAGATCCCAAAACAGGCCGGCGTCTCCCCCCGTGGCGTATACATGCTGGATCTTCCAGCGGTCCCACGCCGCGCCCGAGAACTCGGGATTCGCCTTGAAATTGCTCCACCAATCGACGGATTGGAAACCCTTTTGGGGATCGCCGCAATCCAGCACGGCATAACCCGTGGATCCCGATCCCATTTTTCCATCAAAATCAACCGTCAATTGGTTATAATTACCCTTGGCCCCTTTGTAAGGGGGAGTAAGGTTCGCCTCCATGTACGTATCCGGGCGGATGATGATCCGGTGCCCGCCCCGCCCGTCCGGCACGGCGTCCAGGGCCGCCTGGATCGTGGGAAATGCCTTCGCCCAGGATGTTCCATCAGATCCATCCCCCAGCTTCGAAACATGGATTGTCTTCCCTAATTTGGCTTGAAAGCGTATCAATAAAGCCAAATCCAACGGACTGGGATTCGGTTGATATTGCAGAAAAAAATCCGCCAGCCGGTCGCCGACTTCCGGCGCGAAGGGACTGAGCCGCAGCCAACGCCCGGGAATCTGCACCAGATCGGGATTGGAGCCCGGATTCCCGGTGATATCGCCGAAGAGCACGCCGTTGTTCAGCCGGGCGAAGCCTTGCGTCACGGTTTTGCCCAGCCGGAACATGTCTTCCGGGGTAAATACGGCATTTTCCTCCGCCAACAGGATGGGCAACGCCATGGTCAGCGACGCGTGCGACACATCTTCACCCCGGATTTCCTCCTTCGGCTTGAAATCCCGGGCCGGTTCGAGGGGGAGCCAGTAAGGCCAATAATACGCGCCGTCCGGCGCCGGGGTGAGCCGGTTTTTGATATACCAGCCAATGGCAATCGCCCGGTGACGGTAGACCTCCTCGCCGGTCAGTTTCCATAACAGCCACAACGCTCTCCCCATGCTGCTCAGGCGGTTGCCCGGCAGCGGTTTGCCCTCCAACGCGTTCTCCTGGTCCATGCCGATGTAGTGGCCTTCCCCCTCCCCCGGTCCCTCCCGCCATTGGCGGTCATGATAGTGCAGGCTTTCCCGGGCCGCGCGCAGGATGGCTTGATCCGCGTCTCCCAATTCGTTGCGCGGCACCGGATTTTCCCGCGCCAGGAGCAGAAAATCCAATATCGGATACACGATCATCCCGGTATGGACGGCAAACACCGCCCGGCCGCGTTCCGCGTATTTGTCCGAACTCCACGCCGGTGCGGTTTTTCCGGTCCAGAGCGTGACCCCGCGGATGTCATCCCGGGCCGCCAGCACGGCTTGGACGCATTGCCGGTTCGCGTCCCAATAATGCCGCTCTCCCGTGCACCGGTACATTTCATTGAGGGCCATCATGAAATACGCCCATCCCCAGGCGATGCCGCCGTTGTCGTTGCGGATCCCGGTCAGTTTTTGATCCCATCCCTCGCGCAAAAACCACTCGTCGAAACGCGCCGGCGCCGCGTACGATTCCCATCCGGGTTGCGGTTGGACCTCGGGAAATCGGCTCAGAAACCGCTGGACATAGGCGGCATCCTGCTCGGCGGTCCAGACTTCTCCGCCTGCCGCGGGCCATGCCGGCGTTAAAAACAGGAACAATCCCGCCGCGCCCCATAAGACGATCGTTTGGGATTTCCGTGACATATCCGTCATTCCTTCATCCTCAATGAATATTCATTTTGCCGCATTCTGATACAAGATCGCGATGATTGCTACCGCGCCACCGCGAAAACGCCCCTTTCCAGAAATCCTCCTCTACCCCTTCCCCGTGGACGGAGATCACCCCTCCCTTCCGGGAATACCGCCAATGCACCGGCAAGACGTCAGCCCTTCTTGAATATCCCCTCCCTTATGCCGCCCCGGTGAATTGTTGTCGGCAACTATTGTCGATTTCGGCACAATTCATTCGATTCTTTCCGCCCTCTTCCCAATTCGCGCCTTTCAATTTTTTACAACCGATTTCACATCATTACATGCCCGATACAAACATTTTCTAAATTGTACTCCCTGCGATTGTGGTACACCGATTGCCATTTCCAATGTCAGTTTTTCGAAATGGCTTGCAAATGCATTCATCTCACTTACTAGTCTAACTCCATGTTTCTGCTGATGCTCATGACTTTGCGATTGTTGAATCACAGCCAACGCGACTTGGAATGGTTGATGGATTATGAAATCACTTGTTCGAGCCGATACCGGAGATTCTTTACATTGATCTTGTTTACATCCACGGATACCCGCCACGGCGTCGATCCCCTCGTGATGGGCAAAATCATCCGCGAATGCGACCGCTTATTCGTGTTCCAGCATTATGGCGCGCTGCTGATGAGCGAAACCGACGCGGCGTGCGCGGTGAAAGCCATTCACCGCTTTCTGGCCGCCTTTCTGCACCAGGAGAACCTGCGGTTCGCGGTGGCTTCGTATCCGCGGGACGGCCATACCGCCGCGGACCTCATCGGCCTGGCCCAGGGCCGGCTGGAACGGGCCCGCCGCCTGAATCAGCAGGTGATCATGTCCGGCGGATATTAAAAAATCCATTGAGAACTGCCCATTGAATTGCGGTGTAGTCGAAACACTCCGTGCAAGGCAACGGAACGCGAACCGATTCCCTCTCCCTCGGGGAGAGGGTCCGAAGGAGGGCAGCCTTAAACGTTACCATGCGAGAACCTCGAATTTTCACACAAGCTTATGAATCGTAAAAACAGGATTTGCATGCTGGCGGTCATATGCCTGTGTTCCTGCGCCACGGCCCGGCAGTCCGAGGTTCGTTTCATCGGCGGGAAGCACCTGGCGCAAGAGGCATCCTCTCGGCCGGTGGCCGCTCCCCCCCCGCCCGCGGAGGTCTCCACCCGCCGGCCGGCCGGGGATGCCGCCCAACCCGCGGCCGCTCCGGGAACAACCCCCGCCGCGCCCATCCCGCCCACGGAGAAGGGCCGGAGCGGCACGGCGCCGGACCTGCGGACCATCACCCTCAACCAAACCGCCGCGGCGGCGCGGCATCCCGAGGATGAGCTGTATCCCGGCGGAATGTACGAGCCGCCCGTTCCCGCGGGCCTGGAACCGGCGGCTCCCGGCCCCAACGGCGGCCCGGTCGAGGGGGAAGCCCGTCCGGAAGAAGCGGAAGAAATCACGGGACTGATCGTGGAACACACCATGAGCCGCATCGGGTCCTACTTCTACCAGGTCTTCTTCCTGCTGTGGGAAGCCCCGGAAGGAGCCAGCGGCGCCAACATCATCATCACCGAACGGCTCAGCCCGGGCTGGGGCAGCTGGATCGTCATCGAGATCGAATCCGTGCCGGTCTGGGGCCGGATCCTGAAGCCCCGCAACGAGGAAATCGAGGACGCGGCCGCCGAGGCGGTCCAGGCCGTCAAGGAGGCGCTCATCAACATGCAGGTGACCCAACAAGACCTGGAAGGAGGTGATCTGGAAGGCGACGGAATTTAGCCCGTTCATTTTCTGATGAATGACTTATTCCCATGGAGGTATTGGATCATGAAAAAATGGAGACGGTATCTACTAACCTCGGCAATAACCCTGGGCGCCTGGCCTTCCGGCCCGGCCCATGCCACCGAACTGGTGTATGAATTCATCAATCCCTCATTCGGCGGATCGTACTTGAACGGCACATGGCTGTTGGCCGACGCCCAGGCGCAAAACAAGCATCACGAAACACGGGCATCCATCACCACCGATCCCATCCAGGAATTCGCGGACACCGTGCGCCGGCAGGTGATGTACCGCCTGGCCCGCGACATCGTCGACAAGGCGTTCGGCGAGGACACCCTCACCGCGGGGCATTACGAAGTGGGCGATTACATCATCGACGTCAGCACGGACGCCGCCGGGATCACCGTGATCATCAGCGATTCGCTCTCGGATAAATCCACCAAGATCGAAATTCCATTTTATTGAGATTCGGGTGTTTGGTGATTTTTGTATTGACTATCTTTCTGAGATTCCCCTCGCGGGAGCTGTGATTTCCTATCTTTCGTCTGTGACAAAAGGTGCGGCATGAAAGCGAATGTTCATTACAACATCGGATTGGGATTCCTGATCATGGCGCTGACCTCCTGCGCGGCGGTGAAATCCACCGTCCGGGCCACGCCGGCGGCGGTGGGCCCGGGTTACGTCACCGCCGTGCATCGCGACTTGATTTCCCTCCCCCCGCCGGAACTCCCGGTGGTGGTGGCGGTCTACAAATTCAAGGACCAAACCGGCCAATACAAGACCAACCCCAACGCCACGAGCTTCTCCACGGCGGTCACCCAGGGCGGCACCTCCATGCTGATCAAGGCGCTCGAAGAGTCGGGATGGTTCATCCCCATCGAGCGGGAAGGCCTGCCCAACCTGCTGAACGAACGGAAGATCATCCGCTCGACGCGCTTGCAGGCCGGCGATCAGACCGAACTGCCTCCCCTGCTCTTTGGCGGCGTGATTCTGGAGGGAGGCATCATCTCATACGAGACCAACATCCTCACCGGCGGCATCGGCGCGCGGTACTTCGGGCTGGGCGGATCAGTGGAGTCCCGGCAGGACAAGGTGACCATCTACCTGCGGGCGGTGTCCACGCAAAACGGCCAGGTCCTCAAAAGCGTCTCGACCACCAAGTCCATCCTGTCGCGCGAGGTCGATGTCGGCGTGTACCGCTTCGTCAGCGTGCAGCGCCTGCTCGAGGTGGAGGCGGGCTTCTCGACCAACGAGCCGCCCCAGATGTGCGTGCTCGAGGCCATCGAAAAGGCGGTGATCGGCCTGGTGGCCGAGGGGATCCGGGACGGCCTTTGGAAACTGAAGAATCCAGAGGACGCCAACGCCCCGGCCCTTCAGCGGTATTGGCAGGAAAAGAAAGCCCAGGAACAGGTGGCCGCGGTTCCCTTGTATGACAAGGAAGATGTGGTCACTCGGCAATCCTCAGGTAAAGGAAGGAGGTAAACCCTATCGATTGGATGTCAAATGCAAAGGACCCTTGGGAGAGAATCACTCATCATGGCGGATGCAACCAAATCTGTGAACCGAAGGCCAATTCCAACTCGGCGCTAGCCAAACTCAAACAAAGGAGTCGGATCATGAAATCCATGCACCTCATTCTTTCGTTGGCGATTATCGCGGCCCTGGCCGGCCTGGCCATGGCGGACAACAACGTCAGCACCACGCTGCAGCAGGGCAATGGCAACACGGCGTACATCAAGCAGGTGGGATCCAACAACGTGGTCACTTCTCAGAACCAGATCGGTGACAACAACAATGGCGGCCCTCTGACCGGATCCAATTTCACCGACCCGGATAATTTGATTCCGGACGGTGATATCAATGGTCCCGAAGTCAGCAATGTCAAACGCGGCAGCTACATCAATCAGCAAGGAAACGGCAACAATGTCACCGCTCAGAACGTAAAAGGGAACAACAACCTGGCTTACGTAAACCAGATTGGCGATGCCAACACGGCTAAGCAGGATAGTACTGGCAACAGTAATTTCATGTATATCAACCAGGTTGATACAAATGCTGGTTCTGACAGTAAAGCCACGGGCAACACCGCGGATCAACTGCAGCAAAACGGCAATTGGAATTATGCTTCCGTTTCTCAAAATGGAGATGGAAACTCGGCGGCTCAAAATCAGGGTGACAGCAACAACTCCAGCATCGCCGTGCAGACCGGCAATGGAAACACTGTCCAGCAAAACCAGAATCCCGTTCCCGGTGGGAATGGACTCAATTTTGCGCTCACCGAGCAGACAGGAAATAACAATATTTCCTCTCAAATGCAGACTGGCAAGGAAGGTTATGCCAAAGCCACCCAAAATGGGAATTCCAATACGGCTGTTCAGCAACAGTTGTTAGGGAACTTGAACAGCGCGCTCATCGAACAGGATGGCGATCTGAACCTGGCGACGCAAGTTCAAGTAGGCAGCAGCAATGATGCAACCATCGATCAATTGGGTGACAGCAATATTGCCTCGCAGGTTCAAAGTGGCAATAACAATACCAGCCTGGTCACTCAAATTGGGAATTTCAACATTGCCGATGTTATCCAGAATTAAAACGAATGACCACTTGCATCTAGCATGGGCCTGTATCCGTGGGGCAATCCGGTGGAACCATCCGCCGGGTTGCCCGCCGCGGTTCCCGCGGGGAAAAATATCTGAATCAGGATGGCCAGGATGAACAAGATATACAGGATAAAAGATCTTCAGGACGGATGCCTCATGGAGCGGAGAGGGAAGTCAAAGAAGCAGGCGGTACGTTATTAGAAACAATCCATCAAACCAATGGATCTCGATAATCGGCTCCCTCATAAAATAATCGGCTGCGCCATGAATGTCCATAATGAATTGGGGAACGGGTTTCAAGAGGTCATCTATCAGAGAGCCCTGGAGATCGAATTCCAAGAAGCCCGGCTCGATTACGCCCGGGAACAAGAAATGCCCATCTTTTATAAAGGTCAGGTTATTGGCGCGCGACGGGCGGATTTCTGGATCGATAATCGTGTCCTGGTCGAGTTGAAAGCCATACTCCAATTGGAGGACGTTCATCTGGCGCAAGGATTGAATTACCTTACCGCTTATCAACTGGATACGGGACTGATCTTGAACTTCGGTGCTGCCAAATTGGAAATTAAGAGGCTTTTTCGAAAAAAATGACGCCTCGAACAACTTTTCATACTCATTATTCTTTTTATCCTGGTCATCCTGGTCATCCTGGCCATCCTGATTCAGACAAAAAGCGTCAGAAGTTCATCCCGGCCATCCTGATTTCGGCAAAGGCTATGCTTGGATTCCACGCACACTCTTTCCGGCTGTTCCTGATCACCGCCCTGCTCGCGTACGGGGTGGATCTTCCCCGCGCGGCGGAATCGAACCGGAACACCAGCCAGGTCTCGCAAACCGGCCAACAGAACAACGTGCAAATCCGGCAGGCCGGGTCAGACAACCAAGCCCTCGCCGAGCAGCGCGGAACCCGCAACCAGGCGGATATCCAGCAAATCGGAACCGGCAACGCGGCGTACATCCAGCAGGTGGGCGGCCTCCTTCTCTTTCACAACGAGGCCCGCCAATACCAGCACGGCCACGGCAACACCGCCTCGATCGAACAAGCCATCACCCAGGAACGGGGAACCCAGAACAATTCCGCCCGGCAGGACCAAGTGGGCGACGCGAACTCCGCCCGGCTGGTCCAGCGGTCCAATCTGAACCAGGCCTTGCAGATGCAGCAAGGCAACGGCAACGAGTCGGAAATCCAACAGGACAATCCCCTCACCATCCTGTCTCTGCAAAACGCCGATCACCAACAATACGGCCACGACAACTCCGCCGCCACCACCCAGTCGGGCGGCGGCCAGAGCGCCAAGATCCTGCAGTATCAAGATCACAACCAGGCCACGCAGATCCAGACCGGCCATTTCAACCAGGCGAATATCAAGCAGGACGGCGGGGGCAACCAGGCGGGACAAATCCAGAAGGGGACCAGCAACTTGGCGGTGATCGAGCAGCAAGGCGAAGACAACCAGGCCTATCAATACCAGGAAGGCAGCTTCAACTCGGTCTTCGTGCGGCAACTGAGCGGTAACAATGTCTTCGAGTCGTACCAATACGGAAACTTGAATTCGTATTCGATCACGCAAACCGGCGAGGGGGTGCCCGTCATCATCACGCAAGGCCTGGAATGATCCGGCCTATCCCCCATTCCGGCTTCGATTTCTTCATGATCCCATATCTTTGTCACAGACGATTGGGCAACCGGTTGCTTCCCTGGGCTGGTTGCCGCTTTTTTTCCCCGCGGCTTCCTGAAAACCAAGGGGGCCGAGCCGCCGCTCCGCCCCCGCGAATCCCACGTGGCCGGTCCGGACCGCCAGATCCGGCCGGCGTTCAATATTCAAACGCGCCGATTTCCGGAGCCGATCCCCGGGGAACCGACGTGCCGGGATAATCGATGCTTAAACCCACGTTGCGCCCCGCGTTGATGCACGGGGAACCGGCCTGCAGGTGATAATCCCCCCCGTTCACGTTGACAAACAAGGGATTGCCGGCCAGGTTGCCACCGATCGTGTCAGAGTATTGCCCGTTGCGCGAATTGAACGTGGAGACGGGAATCCGTTCGCCCCGGTAAAAGATTGTGTTCGTGTACCCGGGATTGTAAACCAGGTTGTTCTGATAGGTGTTGCCATCCACGGAACTGTGGTCTTCGATGACGATCCCCATGCCGGCGTAATTCTGAATGGAATGCTTTCCACAATCGAACACGAGGTTGTTGATGAACTTGTTGCCATACTTGTTGGTGGTGCCGCTGTAGCCCCACACCTGGATGCCCGGTTCATCGCAATTGAGGATGACGTTATTGTAAATGCCGTTGTTGTTGCAGGCAAAACCGTCGTATCCCTCGAGGCTGATCCCCTGGCCGGTGCCGTTGGTCCGGTAGGCCACGTTGCGCACCGTGTCGATGAGGTTGTACGCGAAAAGGTTGTATTCGCCGTTGATCTGGTTCCGCACCGTGGTATCCCGGACCAGGTTGCGGGTGATCTCGTTATAGCGGCAGGTTCCGGGCAGGCCCTCGGTGCTGATGCCGCGGCAATAGTCCACGTTGCGGGCGGTCACCGTGTTCGAGTAGATCTTGTTGTACGAGGTGGTGTACCGCGTGTCGGTGGTGGAGATCAAAATGCCGGTATGGCCCCAGTCGCTGATGGTGTTATTGTACACTTCCCAGTAATTGGCGCCATTGAACAGTTTGATGCCATCCTCGAGGGAGTTCGAATAGTAATCCATCTTGAACCGTTGGCCGGAATCCACCACGCAGTTCCGGATCACCCCCCGGTTGCAGGTGGTGGTCACCGGCGCGTTGTGCAACGCCATGATGCCGAAACGCCCCGCGTACAGGCCGGCTTCGCAGTTCTCGATGATCAGATAATCGGCCCCGTTGACCATGATCCCCGCGACATACCCGCCCCGCAGATCCAAATTCTGGATCGTGACACAGTCGTAGGGGGGAACGTAAACCACATACGATCTGTGCCCCGGAAACTCCATGCTGGTATAATAGGATGCGGGATTGGACAAGGCGTAGACATACAACCGCTTGGCGGCGCTGTCATAGTACCAGCGGGAGGTCTCGTTCACGTCGTCCCGCGTCCGCGCCCGGGGATACTCCGCGCCCGACAGCAACAGGCGGCCGGGATTGTAATTCAGATTGATGTACCACAGTTTGGGGCCGCTGAGGGTCTGGGTCACCGTGCCGGTCACCCGCGCATTGTCCATGAACAGGTCGCCCGAAGTGCCGGATCGCAGGCTGATGGAAGGGCCGATCTGCAGCTGCGCCACCCCCTGCCCGCTCACCGCGTTGGTGTCCAGGCCGTAGGAACTGTGAACGAGCGTGTCATCGATGTAAATCTTGTGATAACCGTCGGTGTTGTGAATCTTGAACTGGACCTCGATCTTGTGCCATTTCGTATCGGAAGTCAGTTTGATCCAAGGGCTCATGTTCCAGTCGCCCCAGATCCGGAAGCGGTTGAAAAACTGGATTTCGCTCCCCACTTTCTTGATGGCGCCGTTCATCCACTCGACGCCGGAGGGTGAAAGCAAGCGGAGGATCGTGCTGGACATGTTGGTCCAGGTGTCGTAGACATCGGCCAGCACCCACACGGTCACACTGCCTTCCTGGATCTGATCGAAATTCTTCTGCAAATACTCCGGAATCAGATCATCATATCGGAAATACGCCGCGTAATTTCCGCTGTATTTCGGATTGGACGTGATGAAGAGATCGTTCCCCTCATCCACTTCCTGGCTCCACTCGGAAAAATTGCCCGTCTCGAAATAGGACTCGAACACGTTCTGAACCGTGGTGACGGTATCCCCGCCGCCAACCCCCGTCCAATTGCCGCTGCCCGTCCAGCCGGCGATGTCTTCCATCACATTGATGATGGGCTTGGCCCCGCTGCCATAGGCCCCATAGGTGATCCGGGCCGACGTGGCGCCGGGGGACGAAACCCGCAGATAGTCCCGCCATACGCGCCCGCGCCGGAACAGGATGTTGTCGCCGGGATTGTATTTGGCGGCGTTCACCTTCTCGATCGACCGCCACGGCGCGGATTGGGATTTCCCGTCATAGGCGTCGTTCCCGTCCACGGAATCCACGTAATAGGTCACGGCTTGCCCTTCGGTTATGGTCCACAGACAACACACAATCCAACTGTATCGCCAACATTTCATCAACACATCCTTGACCGCCATTTTCATTCTTCCTTTTTCACTCTTGATCCATGCGTTACACCGCATTCCCTCAACTCCGCTTGCCACGATGAACCGTTCCATGGATGTGGTGAAGGAGCCCATTCACGGCATGGGATCGTGATAAACACAAAAATGCCCACTCACCTGCAATTCATGCTTCTCCCGGATGGTCCGTCCCTCATTCGTTGCGCTCATGAATTTGGTATGCGTGTTTGTGGAAACCAGAATGAAAACAGGACTTGGATTTGATCAGGCCCATAACATAAATCCTTCATCCCACAACTGCAAATCCAGAAAAACAAGGACGCCCCGCGCCCGCATAATACCATGTTCCTTCAACCACAAACTGTCTCGAATTTAAAATAACCAAAATTTGTTTCAACCTCTTGATTTCCCCCTCCTCCCGGGTAAACCAATCTAACAGTATAGTCGAAAGGTTCTCATCTGTCTAATCAAAATGCAACCCCCAAATCCGTTTTTTCTGGAGGTTTGTCCATTCCCGGAAATCGGCTTGGCTTCTCCCTTCCTGCTATCGTGAATCCATGTACAAATTGGACGGCATGGAACTTCTTCTCCCGCGCCTGCTTGCGCAAAAACCAGGATACGCGACACCCTCAGCTCCGCCTCCACTCAACGATTAACATACATTATAATTGCGTTTCTTGCTTTACGGCCTTCATCCGGACTGCACGGACTGGATGGCCCCAGATCGAATCCATCTCCTCCCGCTGTCCGGATGGACAGGCCGTTCCCTTGAAAAAAAATCCCTCACCTCAATCCTCTCCCCAAAAAAGAGGAAATGGAGAGCTCCTGGATCTGCCCGGTTGGATGCCGGTCACCCCTTTTGAAAAAAATTCGGTTCATCCGATCCGTGCGTACCGGATGTTGTCAAATTGATTCCATCCACCCGGGATGTGGGCGGACTTCCTGGTCCGCACCTGCCTCAATTCCCTCATCCTGGCCCTCTACCAGAGGGAGAGGGGATTTGGGGAGTGGTTTTCATCGGTCACTTCCACGAGCCGCGAATTGGCCACTGGATGAACAGTACGCACTGGCCGGATGAACCAAAAATACTCACTGGCTGGATGATCCCTAGCACCCGGACCTTCATCAATCCCGGAATGGAAAATGCCCCTCCAGGCATTGGACCAACGGAAGATGATCCGGAAATGTTCCGGCGTCCCCCCTCCACGGTGAGGACATCCGAAGGAGGTTTGCGAAATACGCTTCCCCCCCGGAACGGAAGCGCGGCCGCCCCGGGATGCGGGATTATCTTCTCCCCCGGCGGGAGTGATGTCCGCCCATCCTGGAAATTCCAAAGGAGAATTAATTTTAAAAACACCCAAATTTCCGCGGCTTGGGATTGTTCCGGCGGAAAGGAACCAATATACTTCTCCCATTACAAATCCATGAACCAAAAATTCATTCGTAACTTTTCGATCATCGCCCACATCGATCACGGCAAGAGCACCCTCGCCGACCGGATTCTGGAACTCACGGCCAGCGTGCCCGGCCGGGAGATGCGCGCCCAGTTTCTGGACAGCATGGACCTGGAGCGGGAACGGGGAATCACGATCAAGGCCAAGGCGGTCCGGATCAAATACACGGCGCGGGACGGCCAGACCTATCAGCTGAACTTGATCGACACCCCGGGGCACGTGGACTTCACCTACGAAGTGTCACGCGCGCTCGCCGCCTGCGAGGGCGCGGTGCTGGTGGTGGACGCCGCCCAGGGCATCGAGGCGCAAACCGTCGCCAACCTGTACAAGGCACTCGACGTCAATGTCGATATCATCCCCGTGATCAACAAAATCGACCTGCCCAACGCCGATCCCGACCGGGTCATGCGCCAGATCCATGAACTTATCGGCAGCCCGGAGAACGAAGTGCTCCGGGCCAGCGCCAAGGTGGGCGCCGGCGTCCCCGAGATTCTGGAAGCCATCGTCAAACGCGTGCCGCCACCGGCCGGCCATCCCCAACATCCCCCGCGGGCGCTGGTCTTCGACAGCGAATTCAACATGTACCGGGGAACCATCGCCTATGTCCGGGTATTGGACGGCTCGTTCGCGACCGGCGACCCCGTGCTTCTCATGGGAACCGGCGAGCGCTACGAAATCGAGGAATTGGGCATTTTCACGCCCAAGATGGTGAAAGTGGACCGCCTCGAAACCGGTGAGGTGGGATATATCATCGCCGGAATCAAGGAAGTGTCGGATGTCCACATCGGGGATACCTTCACCCACCAACAAAATCCCGCCACCCAGCCGTTCCCCGGCTACCAGGCGCCCAAGAGCATGGTGTTCTGCGGCCTCTACCCGATCAATCCCGATCAGTTCGAGGAACTGCGCAAAAGCCTGGAAAAGCTGCGCTTGAACGACGCGGCGTTTCATTACGTGCCCGAAAGCTCGGCCGCCCTCGGCTTCGGTTTCCGCTGCGGCTTTCTGGGCATGCTGCACATGGAAGTGATCCAGGAACGGCTGGAGCGGGAATTCGACATGTCGCTGATCACCACCGCGCCCAACGTCTCCTACGAAGTGGAGAAGACCAACGGCGGCGTGGTGTTGGTGGAAAACCCCTCGGAACTGCCATCCCCCGGCTTGATCCGGGAAATCCGGGAACCGTACATCACCGCGACCATCATCACGCATCCCGACTACATCGGGGGCATCATGAAATTGTCCATGGAACGGCGGGGGATCGACAAGGGCTTGGAATACCTCAGCCCCGACCGGGCGTTGATGAAATACGAGTTCCCCCTGGGCGAGGTCATCATGGATTTCTACGACAAATTGAAATCCATCTCGCGGGGTTACGCCTCCTTCGACTACGAACTGATGGATTTCCGTCCGGGCGACCTGGTCAAGCTGGACATGCTGCTCAACGGGACGCCCGTGGACGCCCTGTCGGTGATCGTACACCGGGAAAAAGCCTATCAGAAAGGCAAATCCCTGGCCGAGAAACTGCGCGAGGTGGTTCCCCGGCAGCAATACGATGTGGCCATCCAGGCGGCCATCGGTTCCAAGATCATCGCCCGGGAAACGGTCAAGGCCCTGCGCAAGAACGTGCTGGCCAAATGCTACGGCGGCGACATCACCCGCAAACGCAAACTCCTGGAAAAGCAACGCGAAGGCAAGCGCCGCATGAAGAACATCGGCAACATCGAAATCCCCCAGGAAGCCTTCATGGCCATCCTCAATATCTAATCCCTGCTTTCTTCTCCACTCTCCCTTTATGGGAAAGGAGCCGGGGGTGAGGGGGAATGGCGTAGGATGGCTTGGCC
>JBHGBC010000086.1:0-24656 GCA_041946805.1 bacterium | reverse complement strand
CATCCCGGAGTGGATGGAATCGGTATTGCCTCATAAGGTACGCACTTCCCGGATGATCCGAAATCCTTCGAGGGATTATTCCCTCTTCTGGAATCCGGCGCCGGGTTCCCATTTTCGCGGAGAGGACCACCCGGAAAACGGCTGTGTGCAAATCAGTTTCCCGTTACAGGAGTAGTTGAATGACGCTTGATACACAGATACCATCCCGTAAGCATTATCCGATGGCACGAAACACGGTGGATATATACCATGAAACCGGTTTTATTCCTGAAAAATATAGCCTTAGAGGGTCCAGGGACCATGAAATTGTTCCTTCAAAAAAGGAACATTCCCTTTGAAATCCGAGACATATATTCTGATGTTCCATTACCCGCCGATCCCCGGGAGTTCAGCGCGGTGGCGCCGCTCGGCGGGCCGATGAATGTGGATGAGGAGGACCGGTATCCCTTTTTGCGGGAGGAAAAGCGCTTACTGGCCCGCTGCGTGGAACACGCAGTTCCGGTTTTGGGAATCTGCCTAGGCAGCCAACTTCTCGCCGCGGTCCTCGGAGCGCGGGTCCGGAAAAACGAAAGGAGCGAGATCGGGCGCATGGATGTGGAATTGACGCCCGCCGGCCGGGAAAGCCGGCTGTTTGCGGGAATCGAGTCACCCCTGCCGGTGTTTCAATGGCATGGAGACACGTTCGAAATGCCCGCGGACGCCCACCATCTCGCCCAATCCCCGTTATGCCGGAACCAGGCATTTGGTTATAAGGACCTACTGATCGGGTTGCAGTTTCATATCGAAATCACGCAAGCCACGGCGGTGGAATGGGCGAAGGCCTACGCGCCGGATCTCGAAGGCGGGGAAAAAGCCGCCGCCCGGAAGATCCTGGAGGAGGCCAAGCAGCCGTGGCCGGAAGTCATGAACAGGAACGCGGAGCGGATCTTCGAAAATTTCTTTCTGGAAATCGCCGGTCTGCGGATTTGAGAAGAACCACTCTAGAATACCGGACAAGCAAGAGAGTGATTCACCGGACATTTGCACTCGCGATTAAACCGCCAGAGGGAATGAATCGTATTAGTATAATGGGGAAGTTTGTCCCTGGGAGGAATGTTGATACGTTAACCGATGCGCCCGTTTCCCCGGCGGTGAGGACGATCCGGATCTTGCGCGGGCGTCCGCATGCGGGAAACCGGGGAAATTCATTCGAGTAGACTCGGCTAGGGTTCGATAAACCATGAAGAAATCGGCATTGACAGGCATGTTGTTAATCTTGGCAATTTCGCTGGTGTTGAGTTGCGGCCGGAATACGGAAACGGCGCAGAGTGTGGGAGCCACGGCCAAGAGCGGGAATCCGGGAGAAAACGCCGGGACATGGGGAAAACCGGAGAAACTCAAGTTCAAAATTCCTGTAACCGTCCAGCAGGTGAACCGCGGCCGGATGTACGCCTACTTGCAGGCCGTGGGGACCGTGGTGCCCATCAAGGAAATCGAGATCAAACCCGAGATGACCGGCCGGATTTATTTCACCCAACGCTGGCTGGAAGGGGATGAGGTCAAAAAAAATGCTGTTTTGGCCCGGATGGACGACCGGGAGCTGAACCTCAACATCAACGAGGGCGATTTGCAGCTGCGGCTGGCATCGGAAAGCGTCCGCCCCGCCAGCGCCACCCTGATGCAGGCCTACAAGGATGAGGAATTCAAAAAGGCCATGTACGCGCGGGGCGCAATTTCCAAGTATGAATACGATCAGGCGGTCTTGAAGCGCATCCAGCAGGAAAACCAGTACCAAAATACGCTCCGTAATATCGAATCCCGCCAGATGGCCCTCCAAAAAATGCGTCAGGAATTGGAAAAAGTGCCGATCCTGGCGCCCTTTGACGGCGTGCTGTTGCCGGCCAAGCAAAGCGTTTCCACCTCCCAGAAGCAGGGGGGCGAAACCGACCTGACCTTGCTGAACGGCCAAACCGTGGGCAGCGGGACCATCCTGTTCCGCGTGGCCAATATCGAGAAGGTTTACGCGGCTCTCGACGTGCCCGCCAAAGACCTGGAAGCGGTGAAGGTCGGACAGGACGTGGAGGTGGAAATCTACTCGCGCGCGGGGACGCTCTACAAGGGAACCGTCTCCGACATTTCCACGGCCCTCAACGCCAACACGCGCACATATACCGTCAATGTGCTGCTCGACAACCCGAACCATGAACTGCGGCCGGGCATGTTCGCCAAGGCCCGAATCATCACCGAAGAACGTCTCGACGCCATCAGCATCCCCCGCGAACTGGTGCTGCTGCGCAACAACCGCCAGGTGGTCTACGTGGTGAAAGAAAAACCCCAGGATGAAATCCGCGGGGCCACCAGCGAACTGCGGATCGATGCTCCCGTCCCGGACGGCGGGAACAAACAACTGGTCATGGCGGGGCGCCTCGAAAATGTGGCCGTGGCCTCGGACGCCGTGCCCGAAGCCACCGGCCCGGCGATCCTGCCCGGAAACCGGTCTGACTCCGCCAACCTGCAGGACATTCCCTACATCGCGGAGGAGCGGGTCATCACTCTGGGGATCGAGAACCGGGAACAGGTGGAAATCGTCGAGGGATTGCGCGAGGGCGACCTGCTGGTGGTGTTGGGATACGAAACCCTGACTAATGGAGTGGACGTCAATATCACCGTCCGGGAGGATGTGAATTTTGAAAGCCTCGCCAAACCGGTCCAATCCTCGAATCCCCCCCGGTGATCCTGAATACTTGGCGTTCCTGGATGCCCGGTGATCCGGGAAACCGGCGAAGGGGCCCGGGCGTGGAAATCCTCCCGGGCAATCGCGCGGCGGATTTCCTGAGACGTTCCGCGGAAGACGGGTGCAGGGAAATCCACGGTTCGAAAAGAAGGCGTAGGGCTTGTTTCCCGGCCACGCCGCGGGAAACCCCTGGAAGGCGGGGCGGCCCGGACGGCGAGGGAACATGAAACGGCGCACAACCTCCCGCGAGGGGAGTTTTCCGGCATGGAAGTAATTTGCAAGGGATTGACCAAAATCTACCCCGACGGGAAGGAGGCTCTGACCGATCTGGATCTTCACATCCAGGAAGGGCTGTTCGGCCTGCTGGGTCCCAACGGCGCGGGCAAGACCACGCTGATGGAGATCCTCACCCTGCTGCTCGAACCAACCCGCGGCCAGGTGCTGATCGACGGCTGCGACATTCGCCGGAATCCGGACAGAATCCGCCCCCAGTTGGGCTATCTGCCGCAGTTTTTCGGCTATTTTCCAGAACTGCGGGCGTATGAATTTTTGGAATACCTGGGCGGTTTGCGTGGCCTGCGGGGGCGGGATTTGAAACGCCATGTGCTCGAATTGCTGACCCTCGTGCGGCTGAACGGAGTGGCGCACAAGCGGCTCAAAACGTTCTCGGGCGGGATGCTGCGGCGCATGGGGATCGCCCAGGCGCTGCTCGGCCATCCGAAACTGATCATCGTGGACGAACCCACGGCGGGACTCGATCCGGAAGAACGGGTCCATTTCCGCAACCTGCTCTTCGAACTGGGCCAGGGGCGCGTGGTGATCCTTTCCACGCACATCGTGAAGGATATCGAGGAAACGTGTAAACAATTGGCCTTGTTGCACGACGGCCGCCTCCGGTTTCAAGGCCCCCCCTCGGCGTTCATCCGCGCCGCGCAAGGCGAAACCTGGGAGTTTTATGGCTCGGCCGAGGATGTGGAGTTCTTCGCCTCCCGGCCGAATTTGGTGTCGATTTGCGAAAAGATGAACGGCATCTGCTTCCGGGTTGTGTCACCCACTCCCCCCCGGGAAAACGCCCGGACGGTGACGCCCAACCTGGAAGACGCGTATGTCCACTTTTTGGAAACCGCCCGCCAGGCGGCATAAGGGAGGCGGAATTTCTGCCATCCGCCCTGGAAGCGAACGCCGGGGTGAGGCCCGCCAGGCATGGACCCTCCTCCCTGCGAGGGCCTGCTACTTTCCACCCGCGCGCTTGTGAAACAGGCGCCGGGATTGAGGTGATTTGATCAACACAGAAGGCCGCTCGGCCGTGGGAATCATGATGGATGGATTGGAACGAACACACGACCTTCCCTATGGACCCTCCACCCGCGAGGGCTGGTTCCGGCGTTTGGGGCAAGCCGGGAAGAACGCCGGATGGCTCGCAAAGAATGGAATCCAATGGATATGGTGGGAAACCAGCTATTGGTTCAAGTTGTTTCTATACACCACCCGGCGGATTCTCCACATCGAGGTGTTTCTCTCGCTCATCGGGGCCTTCGCCTTTTTCGGCTGGGTGATCTCCCGCAATCTGGCGGATAATCCGCGGGATTTGCTATATTACTGCTATATATATTTCTGTGTGGTGACCATTCTGACCGCCATGAGTCTGCTGCCGCGGGAACGGGATGAAGATACGCTGGAAATCCTCTGGAGCCAGCCCATCCGCCGGAGCTCATTGATTGTGATCCAACTGATCACCATCACTTTGTGGCAGTTGGCGCTGTGCACGGCCGTGGTATTCTTCTTCAGCCGGTTCATCGCGTACACCGAGGGGCGCTGGTTGATCATCCCCCTTGTGGTGACTTCCTCGTTCGCGGTGGGATCGGTCACGGTGCTGATTTCCACCTTCACCCGCCATAGCATGGCCACCGGTCTCGTGGCGCTGTTGATATTCGGCATCCACTTTTTTTGGTTGCAACAACTGGGGCCGGTCCAGATCTTTTATTCCACCTTCCCGGTCATTCCCCCGGCCCCCCGCCAGGACGGGATGGGGTCCGCTTCCATGAATACGGCCTTGTCGGCGCCCATGCTCATTTTTTCCGCCATATCCTTGATTTTCAATAAGATATCTCCCTATATGCCCATGCTCATGAACCGGTTTTTCGTGTTCGGACTGGTGGGTTTTGTGCTCGATTATCTGTTCCGCCGCCTCCGGCGCACCGCGGAATGGTTCACCTAGGAAGGAATCCGCCCGGGGCGGAATGCTGATTGGATTCCCCTTCGGGCAATACACGTGGATCACGACCATGACGAGTGAAAAAGACACTCTATCCTTGAATTCCTCACCCGGAGACGAACTGCAACCGGTGGATACTCAACAAGAGGGTGTGAACAAGCGGGGCATGGGCGCCGCCGCCTTCGCCGTGCGCTATCCCGTGACCATCAGCATGTTTTTCATCGGCGTGATCATGCTGGGGTGGATTTCGCTCAACAAATTGCCCACCAACCTCTTCCCCGATCTGCGCGCTCCCCGGATTACCGTGAAGGCTGACGCCCCGGGGCTGGCGCCCCAGGAAATCGAGCGCATCGTGGTCGAACCGCTCGAGGGACGGTTGACCACCATCAAGGGCGTGGACCAGGTATCCAGCGTGTCCCGGGCCGATTCCGGCGCCATCATCATCGACTTCAACTGGGGCACCGACATGGATTTCGCCCTGCTGGAAGTGAAGAAAAACGTCCAGGGCAGCAACATCGAGGAAATCGAAGAGATCCAAACCCTCCGCTACGATCCCAACGCCCTGCCCATCATGACCCTGGGCTTATACAGCACCCGCGGCCTGGATGAAGTCCGCTATCTGGCCTACCGCACCATCGGCCCCGCCCTGGAACGCCTTTCCGGGGTCGCCCGCGCGGAAGTGACAGGCGGTCTGATCCCCGAGATGAAATGCCAGCTGGACCCGGAGCTCCTCCATTTCTATGGCCTGACTCTCGCCAACGTCTCTCAGGCCGTCGATCAGGCCAACGTCAGCGCCTCGGGCGGCTGGGTGGAGGAAGGCAACCAGCGCTACATGATCCGCGCCGTGGGGGAAATCAAGAACCTCGACCAGGTGGTCCGCACCGTGGTCGGCTACTCCTCCGGCGTCCCCATCTACATGACCGACCTGGGCGAGGTGACCTGGGGATTTCAGGAGCCGGTGGACGCGGTCCACATGGATGGCCAGGCCGGCGTGGGCATTTCTCTTTACAAAGAAGCGGGCAGCAACACGGTCGAAGTGGTGCGGACGGTGCGGGAATTCCTGGGCAAGGACAAGGAACTCGCGGTTCTGACCGCCCAATCCCAGCAGCAGAACAAACCCCAAAACGATCAGGAAGGATGGTTGTCCACCGGCGCCGAACCCAGCCTCATCCCCAAGGATGTCACGGCGGTGATCGCCTACGATCAGTCGCTGTTCATCAACCAGGCCATTTCCGAAGTAAAGAGCAACGCCATCCAGGGCAGCGGACTGGCCGCCCTGATTCTGTTGCTGTTCTTGCGCAATTTCCGGTCGACCTTGATCGTCTCGCTCTCCATCCCCGTATCCATTCTGGCGACCTTCAACCTGATGTACTTCATGGGCCTGTCCCTCAACATCATGACCCTGGGCGGCCTGGCCCTGGGCTGCGGGATGCTGGTGGACAACGCCATCGTCGTCGTGGAAAACATCTTCCGGCGGCGGCAGATCGGCGATTCGCCCTATCAGGCCGCCATGACCGGCACGGGCGAGGTGGCTTCCGCCATCACTTCCTCCACGCTGACCACGGTGGTGGTCTTTTTGCCCATCGCCTACATGGGCGGCGTGACCGCGCAATTGTTCAAGGAACAGGCGCTGACCGTGGTTTTCTCGCTGATGGCCTCGCTGGTGGTCGCGCTCATGATGATCCCCGCGCTCTGCTCGCGGTATCTCAAGCAGGTCATGGATGTGGAGGAGGAATACTCCGGCTTCTATCCCCGCTTCCTGGCCTGGACGATGCGGCACCGGCTTCTCGTATGCGTGGTGGTCGTGTTGCTGTGCTGTTCGTGCTATCCCATCCTGGATGACTTGAAGCAGGAATTCATCCCCCAGGCCGCCGAATCCCAGTTCATCGTCAAACTGCGCATGCCGGCCGGGACGCGGCTGGAAGGAACCGAGCGGGCGGCCAAGATCATCGAAGGGTGGCTTTCCCAGGATTTGGGCGAGAACATCGAACATATCTTCACCCGGATCGGCCCCAAGCCGGAAGACACCGGCGCGGTGGACGAGGAGCCGGAAGGGTCCCATACGGCCGAGCTGATGGTCTCCTTGCGCAAGGGGGCGAAAATGAACGTGCCCCAGATCATCGAATACCTCGAACCCCGGGCCAAGGATATCAATGGATTGGATATCACCTTCCTGCTTTCCCAGACCTCGCTGGCCACGCTCATCGGCTCCGAAAAGGCCGCCATCGTGGTGGAAATCCGGGGACGCAGTCTGGAAACGCTGGCCGACCTGGCGCAACAGGTCAAAAGCCGGATGGATTTGATCCCCGAAGTGGCCAACGTCCGCACCACCATCCTGGAAGGGAATCCGGAAGTACACCTGATCCCGGACCGGGTCCTCATGAATGAATACAACCTGGATCAGCAGCAACTCATCTCGCTGGTGCAGAGCCAGTTGCGCGGCCTGGTGGCCACCAGCCTGCAGGACGTGGAACAGACCAAGGACGTCCGCGTGCAATTGGGAGACGGAAAAATGAACCTTCCCGAATTGCTCGATACCCTGATCCCCACCGGCACCGGCCGCGCGGTCACGCTCGGCAGCCTGGTCCAGGTGGAAATCAAACCCGGCCCCCGCGAGATCATCCACCGGGGACAGGAACGCATCGCCCGGGTGCTGGCCGACGTGGGCGAAAATCAGAAACTCAGCGACGCCATCACCTCCGTCCGCGCGCAAATCGGCGAGATGCAACTGCCCACCGGTTACTACATCCGCTTCGGAGGAGAGGAGGAACGGCGCCAGGATTCATTCAACCGCCTGAAATTCGCCTTGATCCTCGCCCTGATCCTGGTGTACATGGTCATGGCTTCCCTGTTCGAGTCGCTCATGCATCCGTTCGTCATCATGTTCACCATGCCCCTGGGCGCCATCGGCGTGATCTGGGCCTTCTATCTGACCGGCCAGACCATCAACCTGATGGGCTATATCGGCATCATCATGCTGGCTGGCATCGTGGTGAACAACGCCATCGTGCTGGTGGATTACATCAACTACTTGCGGCGGGACATGGGCCAGGATATGAACGAGGCTATCGTGCACGCCGGCTGCCGCCGCCTGCGCCCGATCCTCATGACTACCCTGACCACCGTGGTGGGCCTGCTGCCCCTGGCCCTAGGATTCGGCGAGGGCGCCGAAATCCGCGCCCCCATGGCAGTGGCGGTCATCGGCGGGATGCTCTCTTCCACGGTGTTGACCCTGGTGATCATCCCCATCGTGTACGCGGCCTTCGAGGACGCCATGGCCGCCATCAAGCGGTTCTTCGCCGCGTTGGGATTGGGCAAATGGATTCCTGAACAGCAGGAAACCTGAAGCGGGCCATGCTATCGGGAAGACCCGTTCGCTCTCCGGACGGGGGAAGATCCATTCTGAGGAGATCATGATCCGGAAAAGCCTGTTGATCGCCTGGTACGAAGCCCGCATCAGCAGCCGGGGATGGCGCTTCTGGTTGCTGTTGGGGCTGATCGGAGCCATATCTTTGTTTGCCCGGACCGACTATCTCGCCCGGGCCGGCGAAGGCTATTACCTGCATTCCGCCTACAGCTTTCAACATCCCAGTTTCGGGCTGATGCTCGCCATTCTGTCCCTGGGCGCCATTGCCCTGGCCCTCGACCTGTGCGGCCGCCTGGGCCGGACGGGTATGGACAAAATCCTGTTCCCCCTCCCCACGGGTTCCATGGAAATCATGGTGGGCCGTCTTTTGGGCGTCCTGGTGATCATGCTGCCTCTCAGCGCCGTGGGCTTGTTTTCCCTGGGCCTCTGGCAATACCTGTACGGGCACGCGCCCGTCGTCTGGCAACCGTTTTGGGCCGCGTTCGTGCTGCTGTACCTGCCGGTCATTGTGCCGGTCGCGGCCTTCGCGATCGCCATGCGCACGTTCTTCAAGCACGACTTCGCCGCCTTGCTGATGGGCGCGGCGCTGGGTACGGCGTTAGTCTTCGCGGGCATCCAGGGACGCGTGTTTCTCGATGTGCCGGCCCTGCTCGAGCGCCTGATGGATTCCTCTCCCACCCTGGGAGCACGCATCGCGTACGGGGAATACCTTTTCCCGCTGGCGGTTCATTTCCTGGCGGGCATCGTATTTTTGACCCTGGCCCCCCTTTACCTGCGGCGGCAGGAACCCCAGCGTTGGATCGTGCCCCGGGGGCAGCGCCAATCGCTGTTCTCGGTTTCCACCTTGATGCGGTTTCTCACCAACCTGCGCCCCGACCGCCATCTCGGCTGGACCTACCGGCTGTTTTTGACCGGCGTGCTCACCCTCACCGCCGCGGGCATGATCTGGGCTTCCTTCCAATATCAGGAACGGATCCTGGCCGACCGCCAAAGTGAACAGGAACGGGAACAGGGGCTGCGCATGGAACTCCCCGCCATGCCCGTGGACGTCAAGCAATATCAGCTGACATTGAAACCGTCCCGTGTCTACGACCGCTTGTCCCTGGAAGCACGGATGACCTTCGTGGCGCGGGAATCCCTGAAATTCCTGGGAGTGGAACTCGATCCCCGGTTTGTCGTGGACCGGATCGCCTTCGGCGGCGAACCTTGTCCGTTTACCCGCTCCGGCGCCCGGCTCCAATTCGATTTTCCGGAGCCGCTGGCCGCCGGAACCGAAGCACAAGTGGAAATCCGCTACCACGGCCGGCCCGCGTATTTCCACCCGCGCTTCACCGCCCTGGAGGGAAGCTGGTATCCCAACCCGTGGCGGAAGGTCAAAACGGAACGACGTGACCATTGGGTCCCCCTGGATGAGGACCTCTTCGAGGCCGAGGTGGTCCTCCAGCTGCCGCCCGGGCAGCGGGGGGCATTCGCGGGCCGCCTGGAAAGCGAAACCGAGGAAGACGGCTGGCATGTGGAACGGTGGAAGACCCTGTACCTCGTCGACGAGTTGGAGATGTACTGGGGCGAATACGCGTATGTCGACAGCCAAAAATTCGGATACCACATCCGGTTTTATCATCTGCCGTCCCACGGCTACCAGGCGCAGGTGTATCTCGAAGAGGTCAAGGACCAGCAGGAATACGTGCACGACAAACTGGGACGCCTCCCTCTGCCGCAACTCACCCTGATCGAAATCCCCTACGAGGCCACGGCGGAAATGGCTCCCGCCGAGGACCGGCGCGACGGGGACCAACGCGCCCGGGAACGCGGCGAACCGGCCACGGCTTCGTGGTTCAAGAAAATTCACACCCCCGCCCTGACCGCCTCCGCCGGCCGGATGCCCGGCATCCTGCTCATTCCCGAAAACCTGGTGGGGTATTTGCACGAACGCATGTGGCTCTTGGACCGCCTGGACCGCAATCCCCGCACCATTCCTTTTTTCCTGCGCTTGCCCGACATCCTTCGCTCCCTGCACGAGCAATTCTACAAGAAATTAATCGCCGCCTATTTCGACTATTCCCTGCATCCCACCGGCGAACTGGCCTTCTGGCTCGAGGAAGACCT
This sequence comes from bacterium, assembly GCA_041946805.1. GTDB lineage: Bacteria > Hinthialibacterota > Hinthialibacteria > Hinthialibacterales > Hinthialibacteraceae > JABLXU01. The sequence goes on along the minus strand of JBHGBC010000086.1, from coordinate 14,255 downwards.
TTCCCGCTATGTCTCCAAATTGCTCGAACAAAATCCCTGGCGGCGGCGCGCGGAACTCCAATACGATGTCGGCGGCGACACCAGCCTCCCCCTGTCCATCGCCTCCCGCAGCTCCCTCCTCGAACTGCACCGCAACGGGGAATACCCCCAACTGGAGCGGGTGCGCGGCGAGGGCCTGTTCCGCATGATTCACCATCTGCTTGGGGACGACAAATGGTGGGATCTGCTCAAGGGCATCTTCCAGGATTATGGGAACCGGGAAATGCCGGTGGACGACTTCCTGGCGCGGGCGCAGGCCGCCTACGGCCAGGATCTGCAATGGTTCCAGGAACAATGGATCCGGGGAAGCGCGCTGCCGGAATACGAGATCGTCCAGGCCGACGCCAAGATCGTTCCCAACAAGGACCGCAACGGAGTGGAATACCAGATTCTCATCCGGGTCAAGAATCACGGCGCCGGGCGGATGGCGGTCCCGATTTTCGTGGAAACCGAAATGGATTATGTGTTCCGCGATCTCTGGCTGGACGCCCACGATGAACAGACCCTGAACCTCACAGTGCCCCACCGCCCGATCTTCGCGGCGGTGGATCCGGAAAACAAGGTGCTGCAGGTCCCCTTCCTGGATCCCATCAAAAAAAGCCGCGCCCATTCGGAAACGCGCGTCATCGTGGAAGGGGATGAAAATACCATGGCGTTCCGCCGCAACCGCAACCAAGGACAAATGCGCGGAGGTTGGCACTGGCATTAAATCATGAAACTATCCCAGTTTTCGGTACACCGCCCCATAACCACCATCATGTTCTTCGCCGCGATCGTGATGCTCGGCATCGTGTCGCTGCCCAAGATCCCCATGCAGATTCTTCCCGACATTTCCCCTCCCTACGGGGCTGCTTTCTGCCGGGTCCGCGACAACATGAGCGTCGAGGAGATGGAACGGCGGATCATCATGCCCATCGAGGGCGAAATCGCCCAGCTGCCCAACGTGAAGAACATCCGCGTCTTCAGCAGCCGCTGGGGCTGCTTTTTCCCCATCGAGTTCGAATTCGGCACGAACGTCAAGTACCGCATCGTGGACCTGCAGGACCGGCTGGACCGCTTCCGCCGCACGTTCCCCAGGCGCTCCATCTACATCGACGCTTTCCCCTTCGAAACCTCCTGGTTCAACAAGGAATTCATGGACCTGGTTCTCAAAGGGCCGCGCGACGATCCCTACCTGGAGATGATCGACACCGAACGCTACCGGCAGCGGCTGCAGGATATCGATGGCGTGGCCCAGGCCGAGATCTGGGGCGGAAAACGGCGGACCGTGGATGTCACGATCCTGCAGGACCGCCTGCGCGAATTCGGCGTGCCCCTCTGGCGGGTGATCAACCGGGTCCAGACCTACGCCAACGAACCGGTTTTCCTGGGCGATGTCGAGGAAGGCGACCGGAATTACTTCGTCCGGCTGGATGGGCAGTTCTCCGACACGTCCGAAATCGAGGATGTGGTTGTGAAGGGCGAGGGGAACATCGCCGTGCGCCATCTGGGAGTAGTGGAAAACACCTCCCACTCCCGCCGCTGGCTGCGCCGGGTGGACGGCAAGCCGGCCCTGGGCGTCGACCTGGAGAAGGAAGCCCTGGTCAATCCCATCGAACTCTCACGCCGCACCCATAAGGTCATTGACCAGATCAACAAGGAACTCCCCGAGGGCTATGAACTCTCCGTGACCTGGGAAGTGGCGGATGAGATCCTGGACCTGCTCAAGGAACTCTCCAAACTGGCCCTCATCGGCATCCTGCTCTCGATCGGCGTGCTGTATCTCTTCATCCGCAACGTGCGCGTCTCGATGATCATCTGCCTGGTCATCCCCATCAGCCTCATCGCCGCCTTCAACGCGATGTACTTCACCAACATGTCGATCAACATCATTACCTTGATCGGCCTGGCCGTCGGGATCGGCACCTTGATCGACAGCGCCATTGTCGTGCTGGAAAACGTGTTCCGCCATCACGAGCGCGGCCGGGATCCCATCATCTCGGCGGTGGTGGGCAGCCATGAAGTCGGCAAGGCCATCTTCGCCCTGACCCTGACCAACGTGGTGGTCTTTTTGCCCATCGTGTTCGTGGAGGGGCAGATCCGGCTGACCTTCATCGAAGGGGCGCTGGCGATCATCTTCCCCACCGTGATCTCCATGCTGGTGGCGTTGACCCTGGTCCCGATGCTGACCGCCAAGGTCCTGCAGCTCCTCAACGCCAAGCAGGCGCTGCTCGCCGGCTCCGGCGGCCGCTTTTCGGGAGGACGCTGGCGGACGCGGTGGACATCGGCCAAGCTCCAGGTCCTCGGAGTCTTGCGGAAGATTCCTCATCCCACCATGGCCCAGTGCCGGCGGAAATATGGGACCATCCTGAAAAGCTGCCTGCGCCACCGGGTCCGCTTTCTGATCGCCGTCATCCTGGTGGTGCTGTACACGTATTACTACACCATGAGCGGCATCCAGCAGGATGTCCTGGAGGCCCCCAAGGACGAGGATTCCTTCGAAGTCTTCGTCTACCTCCCCAACGGCACCAAACAGGATTACACCCTGCAGGTCGTCAACCGCGTGGAGGACATGATTCTCAGGCAGGTGCCCGAAATCAAGAACCTCCATTCCTGGATTCAGGACGATTTCGCCTCGCTGCGCATCCTCCTGGTGGACAAGGAGAACCGGAAACGCGAGTCGGCCTCCATTCAGGAGGAACTCCGGCCGTTCCTGGAAAACTTCGCCACGGCCGAGGTGACCTTTAACCGTTCGCGCACCCGGGGCGAAAACGAAACGCCGCCCGTCGAAACCGGCAGCGGCGGAGAGATCGAAATCCGCGGGCCGGAGTACAACCAAATCAACACCCTGGCCGAGAATTTCGCCGAAATCCTCATGCAGATCAACGGCGTGCGCGACGTGTACAACCAAAGCGAGCCCGGCCCCCTGGAAATCCATTTCCAACTGGACCGCGATACGGCCGCCGTGCTGCAAATCACCCCGCAACTGGTGGCTCAGTCCATCCAGGTGGCCCAGCGCCGCGGTGATTACTCCACCATTCAGATGAAAAAGGGCGACGAGGACATCGACATCATTTTCGCCCAGATCGAGGATCCTAACGATCTCAACAAAGCCGAAACCAAGGAACTGGAAGGCATCCGCTTCGAGGAGCTCAAGCAAATCCCGATCTATTCGCCCAGCCTGGGCACTACGGTGTCGCTGGAGGAAATCGGCACCCTCCAGGTCCGGCGGGGCCAAAGCAACATCCAGCGCGAAAACCGTGAACGGATCGGCCGCATCCGGTTCGAAACCGCCCCGAACGTCAAATATTCCGAAGTGGAATCGGTGGTGAAGCAACTGCTCGACACCTATCCCGTTCCCGCCGGCTACCGGATGACCCTGGGGGGACAGTCTCGGCAGATGGATGAAATGGTGACGGCCCTGTGGAACATTGTGCTTCTGGCCCTCATCCTGCTGTACATGTGCATCGCCGCGCTGTTCGAGTCCTTCAGCCAGCCGTTGGTGATCATGCTGGCGATCCCCCTGGCGCTGGTGGGCATTGTGTGGATCTTCCTGCTCACCGGCAGCGCCTTCACCGAGATGGCGGCCCTGGGCGGTATTTTCCTGCTCGGTATTCTTCCCAACAGCGCCATCCTGATGATTCACTACTCCGGCTATCTCCGGAAAGAGAAACACTTCCCCCGCCAGCGCGCCATCATGGTCTCGGGCTACCACCGCCTGCGCCCGATCTTCATGACCGTCATCACCGCCATCCTGGGCCTCATCCCCATGGCCACCGGCGAGGAGCAATGGTCCCCCTTCGCCATCTGCGTGATCGGCGGGCTGGCCAGCTCGACCATCCTCACCCTTCTGATCGTGCCGGGCTTTTCATTCATCGTGGAGGATATCGCCAAATTGGCTTTGCGGGCCATTCGTTACGTGGCCAGCTGGCGCTGGATCCTGGTCTTCTGGAGCCGCCGCCGGCGCGAACGGATCCATGAAACGCTGACCGCGTACCGCCGGATCCAGCCCCGCGCGGAACCGTTGAGGGTCCAGATCGACCACCTGACCCGGATTTATCCGGTCAGCCGCCTGGAGAAAATCTCGGCCCGGGGCAAATCCCTGATCCAATCTCTGCCCGTCCTGGCGCCCGCGCCGGGATTCCTCCCCGTGTCCCTCTCCTCGGCGGAGGAGCCGGTGTCCACCTTGGCGCGGACCAAGGCGCTGGACACGGTCTCCCTCACCATCGAAGCAGGCCTCTTCGGCCTCTTGGGGCCCAACGGGGCGGGAAAAACCACCTTGTTGCGGCTGCTGGCCGGGATCGATCAGGCCACCCGCGGGTATCTGTCCATCTGTGGATATGACATGAAAACCGAGGCCAAGCACGCGAAGAAACTGATCGGGTACCTGCCGCAATATTTCGGTGTGTACACGGATTTGACGGCGTATCAATACCTGGATTATTTCGCCTTGCTGAAAGGCATCCGGCGCCGGACGGAACGGCGGAACGCCATTCTCCGCGCCCTCGAGCAAGTCAACTTGTTGGACCAGCTGGACATTCCGGTCGGCCAATTTTCCGGCGGCATGATGCGCCGGATCGGCTTGGCCCAGATCCTGGTGCGTCCTCCCAAGGTGTTGATCGTCGACGAACCGACCGTCGGCCTCGATCCCCTGGAGCGGGTCCGGTTCCGCAATTTGCTGGTCCGGCTCAGCCAGGACCGGGTGGTCATTCTTTCCACCCATATCGTGGATGACGTGGCGCACAGCTGCCGCACCATGGCGCTGATGGATGAAGGGAAAATCCTCTTCACCGGCCGTCCGGAAGAACTGGTGGAATCGGTGCAAGGCAAAGTGTGGGAATTCACCCTGGCCAACGACTCGGCCTGGCATGAGATCCGCCGCCGGTACAAGGTGGCGGGGCAATCCTACACGGCGGACGGTATCCGGATGCGGGTAATCGCCGACACTCCGCCCGGTCCGGGAGCGGAAACCGCCGAACCCAACCTGGAAGACGCGTATCTGTACCACACCCGCATCCCCGCGGCCCCGGACTCGCGGTGAACCCTGCGGGGGGCGGCGTGAAACGGATTGTGGATCCCCCCTATCCAAGGGGATTGTATGTAAGAACCATGAAAAAGAGGGAGTTCAGCACGTGAAATGGCAGAAATTGGTTTGGATTTGCGTAGCAGGAATGGTGAGTGATCCTTCGGCGGGTGTGTGCGGTGAATTGGATCTTCCGGCGCGTCCCCAAATCCTGGATCCGACGCCCGCCGTGGCGCGGAACATCGAAGACATCACCGTGGGAGGGGGGCTTTTGAAACAGGAAGATTTCCGGGAGCAAGGCCAGATCCAAGTGTTGACCCTGCAACAGGCCATCGATATCGCCTTGGAACAGAATCCCCAGATGCGGATCGCGGAAAGCTCCGTGGATGAAAGTCTGGCCAATCTGGATTTGACCGAGAGCAACTACCGCGCCAAGTTCAATCTCGATTCCTCGCTGGATGAACGCATCCGCCGCCGCTCCACGGGGACCTTCCGCCTCGATCCCAATCTGGGACTCATCTCCGATGAGGTCAAAAGTTACGAAAACAACACCCTGTTCCAGGTCGGGCCGCGGTACACCCAAACCTTCAAAAACGGCTCGTTCCTCGAAATCGCGCCGGAGTTCCAATATGAACACGACTCCGAAGGGGCCTTCGACCGGGGCGCCGGCAATCCGGACGGCAACAACTATGAAGACCGGTACAGCCTGTCCGCCAGTTACAATTTCCCCCTCAACTCCCGCCCCCGGGAAGAGATCCGCACGCGGATCGAAAACTCGCGGCTGTCGGCCATCCGTTCCGATTATTCTCTGTACATGCGCGCGAAGCAGACCACCCAACAAGTGATCAACAATTACTGGAACATCAAACGGCTGCAGGAACAGCTCGTCATTCAAAAGGAGCGCCTGCTGCAGTCACGCCGGATCGAGTTCATCCGCCAAACCCAGTTCGAGTACGAAAACGCCTCCCGCCAGCAGGTCGGCGAGGCTCAGGTCAACGTATTACAGGACGAGACCACGCTGATCGAACTGGAGGGCAGCCTGCGCAACGCGATCGAAAACTTCAACCTCGTTCTCGGCATTCCCATCGATACCCAGCTGCAACTGACCGATGAACTGAACGTGGAGCCGCTGCCTCTCAGTGGGCGGGCTTATGTCGAGATGGTGACGTCCACCAACCTGCAATTGGAATCCCTGCGTGTGTCTATCCGCCAGGCCGAAAACGATCTGCGCGTCGCCATGCTCGGCCAACAGCCCGATCTGGTCCTCTCCTCCTTCGCTTCCCAAACCGACGAGGGCCAGCAAAACCTGGGCGTGGGACTGCTTTTTTCCTGGCCGTTCAGCGACGGCGGCGCCACCAAGGCCCGTGTCCGCGCCGCCCAGGAAAACATCAAACAACTCCAGACCAACCTCTGGGACACGGAACGGAACCTGGTGCAACAAACCTATACCGACCTGCGCGACCTGCAGCTGCAACAGCAACGCATGGACATCCTGCAGCGGAACGTGGATCTGGCCACCATCAACCTGGAGAACGGTCTCTATGATTTCGAAAACTTCGGCCAGATCACCTTCCGTGACGTGCAAGACCTGCAGGTGGAACTGGCCCGGAACCGGGCGGACTTGGTCAATTCCAAGGTGCTGTATAACATTTCCCGCTCCAGCCTGATGCAGAAAATCCACGATTACAAACCGTCCGAACCGGTCCAGCCGGTCTGGGACGCCCTGAAATGAGACCATTCAGGAATTCCAGGAATTTGGCTATGATGAGAATCGCGTTGGCGTCATTGTTTTTGCCGGGAGAGGAATGGCCGCTTGGCTAATCAACGAGTGGACCAGCACCGGCTGAAGCCGCAAGGCCGGACACGGTTGGCGTAAAAAACCGGCAATCCCCTCACCCTCGGGGAGAGGGCTAGGGTGAGGGAAGCCCTGCCGGGACACGACGAATGATTCTTCCCTGGCAGACAGAGCCTGAATTCGTACGGCCGGGTGGTGGAACGGTATACACGAGGGACTTAAAATCCCTTGCCGGAAACGGCTTGTGGGTTCGAATCCCACCCCGGCTACGTTCTTTCGGATCCATTGGGATTGAGGATCGTGTTCGCCTTCAGCCAGAAGCGGACGCGCCCACGGGCGCGGAGGAAGCCAATCCGGGGCAACACCCTGGATTTATCAAAATAGAAGTAAATAATTCCCTCTCCCTCCGGGAGAGGGCTTGGGTGAGGGAAATATTCGACAATCGCATCAGTAGGGGCACGGGGCAACCTAATCAGTAGGGGCACGTTGCAACGTGCCCCTACTACGACGTTGGACAAAAGCAGGAATGAGGGGGGGGCTCAAAGCGAAGCGTAGCCCACTAACACGAACTAGAAAAATATTGATCGAGTGCCATCATGAATAATTCCCTTACCCGGCGGTCTTTTTTATCCACCGCCGCTCTCGCCGCCGCCGCGGGACCGCTGGCCGCTCTCGAGAAACCCGATCCGGGCCGCCCCAACCTGGTGCTGATCCTGGCCGACGACCTGGGCTATGGCGATCTGGGTTGCTACGGCTGCCCCGATATCCGCACGCCGAACCTCGACCGCCTGGCCGCGGAGGGCGTGCGCCTCACCGATTATTACGCCGCCGCTCCGGTCTGCACCCCAACCCGCTGCGCCCTGATGACCGGTTGCTACCAGCAGCGCCAGCAGAACCTGGAATGGGCCATCCATCCCGGCATCAAGACCGTGGGCCTGCCGCCGGAGGAAATCACCATCGCCTCCATGCTCAAAGAGGCGGGATACGCCACCGGGATGTTCGGCAAGTGGCATCTCGGCGCGCGGCCCGAATGGGGACCCAACCGCCACGGCTTCCATGAATTCTTCGGCCTCCTCAGCGGCAACATCGATTATTTCCGCCATATCGAAAACACCGGCGAATCGGACCTGTTCGAGAACACCGAACCCGTCCAGCGCGACGGTTACATCACCGATCTGATCACCGCACGCTCCGTCGATTTCATCCACCGCCACGCGGGCCATTCCTTCTTTTTATACTCGGCCTACAACGCCCCCCACTGGCCTATTCAACGTCCGGAAGACCGCGGCCTCATCCTCGAAGGCCCCGCCTGGTCCCAGCACGGCGGCCGCGCCGATTACGCCCGCATGGTCGAGCGCCTGGACGAGGGCATCGGGCAAATCCTGCAAGCGCTCGTGGAAAAAGGATTGGTGGACAACACGCTGGTGATCTTCGCCAGCGACAACGGCGGCGACCACCTGGGGCGCAACCTGCCCTTGCGGGGGCAAAAGGGAACCCTCTGGGACGGCGGCATCCGCGTCCCCTGCATCTGCCGCTGGCCCAACCTGCTCCCCGCGGGGACGGTTTCCCCCCAGTCGGCCATCACCATGGATCTCTCCGCCACCTTGCTCTCCGCCGCGCGGGTGAAACCCACCCGCCGGATGGACGGCATGAGCCTGCTGGCCTTCCTCAGCGGCTGGAAACCGCCGGTTGAGCAGACCTTCGTGTGGCGCGACAACTGGCACGCTCAGAAGGCGCTGCGCTGGGGCCATTGGAAATGGCTGAAAATCAAGGATGAGGAGTATCTCTTCAACCTGGAGGAAGATCCCGGCGAGCAGGTGAACCGCAAGGAACGCAACATCGACATCGTGTACTGGCTGCGCGACATCTACCACCAATGGGAAAGCGCCATGCCCCACAACCAAACCGTCTTCGGCGACGAACTGCGCAACCTCGGCGCCGGGAACTCAAAATAAATACAGCGTAGGCTTAACGCACAGCACAGCCCATCGACAATAAGCTTTTCTTCTATGCTCCCTCTCCTTCTGGGAGAGGGCCGGGGTGAGGGTAAAACCTTGCTGCGTGGTTTTCCCTTCCGATTTGCACCACATCCCCCCTGATCTATTCTTCCTGCCCGCCCTGATTTTTAATCCCGGCAAAGAATTTTTACACTTCACTCGCCGGCGTCATCCCGGGCTAGGTCGTACACCGGCAGGGCCTTCTTGGGCGACTTCTTGATCTTCGCCACGATCTCGTCAATATGGTCCAAGTGCTTGCTGTACAAGATCGTCGTGCTCGCCGGGCATGTGATCGAGATGACCTGTCCCTTGAATTCCGGCGGCATGGTGGTGCGGATCTCCGTGAAGAACGCGGGCAGCGAGCCGGGCGTGGGCCGGGGTTCAATCACCACCACGATCTTTTTCTCCGCCATTTGCTTCATCAACGCACCCATGGCGATGGGCCGGTAGCACAGCAGCCGGGTGATATGGCCGGCGCGCTCGTCCTCCACGTCAGCAGGGACCATGGAGAGGATCGCGATGTCTCCCTTGGCGAATTCGCCCCGGTAGGGCAGCCCCTCCTCGGGCAGAACGTAGCCCAAGTTGCTATAAATCTCCCGCAGGTTCTCCACCAAGGTCTCGTGGATGCTGCGCAGGGTCGGGCGGGCTTTCTCTTCCCGGGCGAGGGCCAGGGCGTCCTCGAAGCCCAGCTTGCGCCGCACGCGCGAACTCTCCAGGCCCACCAGCGGATTGCCCATCTCCAGCCCCTCGCGCGGCGCGAAGGTCTGGTTTTTCTGCATGATGCTGGAGTGCAGCACCAGCACCGGCAGCCGGACGTTCTTGGTCTCGAACATGTGGTAGGCGATGGCCAGGTGGTTGTAGACTTCCTGCAGCGTGTGGGTGTGGAACTGGATGCAGCCCGTGTCGCGGAACTGCAGGAACGACCAGTTGTCGTTGAACTTGTCCTCCACCTCGCTGCGCGTGGCCAGCACCACGAAGGGCAGCATCTCGGCCGCCGAGCGCACCAGCATGTCATAGCCCAAAAAGAGCTCATGCGAGGTGCAGAACAACAGGATATGCTTCTCGTCGTCCGCCTTGTCGGCCGCGAACGACAGGCCCTTGCGCACGTCTTCCACGTGCTTGAACTGCGTGGCCCCGCCGGCCGCCAGGGCCATTTCCACGTAGATCTTCTTCAGCGCGGGCGTGAACAACACCCGGTCCAGATTGGCTTGTTGAGCGATGGTCTTGAGTACTTTATGCACGATGCCGCTCTCCCTCTTCGTTGTGATGGCGCGCGGCGCTTTTCGTTGTGCCGGCGCGATTCATCCGCCCCCGTCTTTCCTCTGCCGATTTCCCGTTCCAACCGTGAAACTATACAATCACCTTCCGCCCAGGGCGAGGGATAAGGAGGGGTGCCAGGGAGGACGGAGGTAACCAATCCCCTCTCCCAGAGGGTCAGGGTGAGGGAAATTTGTAGGAGCGGGCATCCCGGTCCGTCCCTGCATTACTGGCTGGAACATCTGCTTATACGATTGAATTATTATCTGGCACATCTTTGGAAAAGGCATGTTGTATATTTTAAAAAAATAATATATAATATAATGAATTCCATTGGATTCGATATCAAAAATTGGTTCATCCGGGAAGTGCGTACATCAGGAGTTAAATCGATTCCATTCACTCCGGGATGAGGGCGGACACAAAGGTCCGCCCCTACAGAACGCAAACCATTCTGATCCAGAGAAGCATCTTCGGCGGTCTATTCGCCTGAAAGGGTACGATTATTCACGGAATGGTTCCTACTTCGTGACCATTTGCGTACAAAACCGGCAATGCCTTCTAGGCGAAATTATAGATGGAATTATGCATATAAATGATGCCGGTAGAATGATTCTAAAACGGTGGTTGGAATTGACACATAAATTCCCAACCATTGACAACCAGCCTTAGGTAATCATGCCCAACCATGTTCATGGGATAATCACAATCCAATACGAAAACGCAAAATCCGATCTCCTTGTAGGGGCGGACCTAGGTGTCCGCCCCGTTAATTCTACCGGCGGACATCCCAGTCCACTCCCACGGGACATGGTTTCATTACCCCGTATAATTCACTGGTTTAAAACCGTCACAACCTTTGAATACATCCAAAAAATTAGAACCGCAAATTGGCAACCATATGACAAGCGGCTGGGGCAGCGTAATTATTATGAACATATCATCCGCAATCACACAGAATTCGTGGAGATCAGTGATTATATTGCCAATAATCCAACACGGTGGAATTTCGATGATGAAAATCCAGAGAACATGGTAAAAGAAAAGCAAGAGGCGGACACCTAGGTCCGCCCCTACTTTGTTTTCTATACCTCTCCACCCCATCCTTCTCTCCTCACCCTTTTCCACCGGGGCATATGGCACTATTTTTACCTGTCTTCCTATCACCCTTATACCGAGGCGAATTTCATGTTTTTTGACCGGATTCATTCTCTCGCGAACACGATCGTGCGCTATTCCACCCGCGTGCGGCCGGGCGACCTCGTGTTCATCCACGGCAAGGGATTCGATACCTGGGACCTGGCCGAGGCGGTGCTCTCGGAAACCCTCCTGGCCGGTGGCGTGCCGTATCTCTATTTTGAGAATGACCCGGCCACGCGGCGGCTGCTGCTCGAGGGCAGCGAAGACACCTTCAAGAAACTGGGCGAATTCCTGCTGCTCGAGATGCAGCAGGCGCAGGTGTACATCGGCATCCGCGGAAGCGCCAACGTCTTTGAACTCTCCGACGTCCCCCGCGAAAAACTGGACCTGTACGACAAGTACATCACCGGCCCGGTGCACATCGAGCAGCGCGTGAAGCACACCCGCTGGTGCGTCATGCGCTATCCCAATCCCGCCATGTGCCAGCTGGCGCAGATGTCCAGCGAGGGTTTCCAAAAATTCTTCTACGATGTTTGCTGCCTGAATTACGCCCGCATGGACGAGGCGGCCGCCCCCTTGAAGCGGCTCATGGAAGCCACGGACCGCGTGCGGATCGTCTCTCCCGGGACTGACCTGCGCTTTTCGATTAAGAACATCCCCGCCGTCCCTTGCTCGGGCACGATGAACATCCCCGACGGCGAATGCTTCACCGCGCCGGTGCGGGATTCGGTGAATGGGACCATCCAGTTCAACACGCCCTCGCTGCACGAAGGCCTGCTCTACGAAAACATCCGCCTGCGGTTCGAAAACGGCCGCGTGGTGGAGATGGACGCCGGGCCGAATACCGCCGCGCTGCGCAAGGCCCTGACCGCCGACGAGGGCGCATCGTACATCGGCGAATTCGCCCTCGGCTACAATCCCTACATCCTCACTCCCATGAAGGATACTCTTTTCGACGAGAAAATCGCCGGCTCGCTGCATTTCGCCCTGGGAGCCTGCTACGATGACGCCCCCAACGGCAACCACTCCACCTTGCATTGGGACCTGGTGCTCATCCAGCGCCCCGAGTACGGCGGCGGCGAAATCTATTTCGACGACGTCCTGATCCGCCAGGACGGCTTCTTCGTTCTACCCGAACTGCGCGGACTCAATCCAGAAAATCTCAAAGGATGATATACAAAATGGGAGGGCGAACCTCCTGGTGAGCCGCATTGAACCGCGAGGATTCAAAAAAACACGGCTCGGCGGGAGCCTCGCCCTCCCCATATTTGCATTTCACCTTACCTCGGTGAGGAGGGTGCCGTCGGTGCCGCCGGAACCACGGGAGCGGCGGCGTCCGGGGCGGCCGAGGTGCTCTTCGATGGGATTTCGCTTACCGGTGCGCTGTCGAAACTCTCCCGGGGAATAATCACCAGCGCACCCGGCAACAACATACCTCTCATGTTGCGGTTGTACCCGACGAGCACCGGTTGGCCGATCTTGGCGTTCACCGTGTTCTCGATTTCCACGCCCTCGCCGGTCAATTTGAGTTCGAGCAGGAAATCGGAAGGTCCTGATTCTATCGTCACCAGCGAGAGATTCCAATTGCCGATCGAGGTTTGGCATTTCCCCGGCAGGGCGCTGTTGCCGAACCAGTAACCCACGGTTTGGGTATCCGGACCCAGCAACTGGGCGAGGTTTTTTTGAATCCCTTCCGGCAAATTCACGATGACTTGGGCGGGCGCGAGCTCCGCGCTTTGAGATTCTTTTTGGCCGGTCCGGCTTCTATACCTTCCGTATCCGCTCTGGGAGGGATCCAGAGCCGATTCATCTTTTTCGATCCGCATTCCCGTTACCGACACTTGGGATTTCACCTTTTTTTGAATGAAAGCCACCAGTTCCTCCAGCAATTTCTCGGAGCGGGTCTTGCCATTGATGTTGATTTCCATATTCGCCTGGGATTTCCCATCGACCAGGGTGCTGTCGGTCTCATGGCTGGAAAATTGCTCCACGATCATTCCGTCAAAATCAAACTCATCAAATCCAGTAAGCGGATTAGCCAAGGAAATATAGCGGAGCGTCATGTAGAAGGAAAACATTTCCTCCCTTTGCGAAGGCACTTCCACGATATACACTTGGTAAGCGATATTCGCGGGCAGGGCGGACCCCACGGGTTCCCCCATGCTGGCGCCGATCTGGTTCAGGACCTGCTGGACGCGATGGAGATCGTCTTTCGACCCGATGGCCACGATTTTGTTGGGCATCATGTAGAAGCGGATTCCCCCGGCCCGGCGTTGCAGAATTTCACACACGGCGTTCATGGGCAGATTGCCTATGGGAAAGGGCTTGATGGACATTTCGCCCGTGACGTCGATGGGAAATCCGGCCACCCCGAATCCCCCCATCCCATAGCCCATGCCCATGCCACTTCCCATCATGCCCATGCCACCGTACACATTTGGAGAGGGTCCCATGTAACCGAATCCCATCATGCCGGATTCCCCTTCACCGGCCATGCCGACAGACGCGCCGCTCTCCGCGGAGCCCATCATGCCGCCCATGCCATAGCCCATGCCGGTGGGAAATCCCACGTTTTGGCCCTCCGGTTGGGGGCCGGAAGACGATGGGAGCGACTGGGGCGGGACTTTCGGAGCGGCCGGTTGAACAGGCGCCGCCTGATCCGCTGGTATGGCCCCGGCGGACGGGGCCGGTTGGGGCGCGGCCTCCGGGGCGGCCGGTTGAACAGGACCGGCCTGCTTCGCGGGTGAGGGGAGTCCGGGCTGCACCGCCGGCGGCAGGACATTGGAAGAAGCGGAGGGTGGGATTTCCGCCGCCGGAGAGGAAGATCCGGCGCTTTGCGCGTAAAGATAAGCGCCCGTGAACATCAAACACGCGATGATGCCGATGATGTAAAGATTTTTTTTCATTGCCGTATCCTTTCGGTGATTATTTTTCCCATGAAAATGTAAGGTGGGTTGAGCATCGCGAAATCCACTAAAATCCTGGTCATCTTGGCCATCCTGGCCATCCTGATTCAGACAATTTA
>JBHGBC010000085.1:0-25533 GCA_041946805.1 bacterium | reverse complement strand
GACCTTGGTGTCCGCCCTCATCCCGGCGTGAATGGAATCGATTTTACCTCATTATGTACACATTTCCCGGATGACCCTTATTTGTCAATTATTCATGAGAGGATTATGAAGATAGGGGGGATTGAGCGCGGCGAAACCCTCAAGTGCAGGGTGAGTTCAAAGTGCGGTGCAGCTCACCACCGTTACCCAATCCATCCTACCCATTTCTTATGTATTCTTCACAGAACGTCCGCAGCGTTTCGGGTAAACCGGGGTGATCCCGAAAGGGTGGAGTCTCGCTCTCCTGAATTCCCGGATTGGGCAAGAGGAAATTCAACCACTCCATGGGCGGGTTTTCCAAAAGTATCCTCTCCACCTCTTCAAGTCCCGCGGGGACATGGTCCGGTCCGGAAACAGGGCTGGGAAGTTGGCTCCCCCCTGAATCCAGCCGGATGACTGAGCCGTTTTCGAGCAACGCGGGCGCCACCCCGGTGACCTCCGTGTTCGAAGCGGATGTGCTTATCCGGTTGCCCCAAAGGAAGACCTGGCCGATTTCGGGCGGCCGGTTTAGCCCGGGATAGGGAATCCAGGGACAGAGTACCGGATCATGCCCGGCCTGGGTAAAGAAAAGGTTGCCCGCGAACATCGCCCGTACACATCCGGTCAGGGCGATCACGGGCGCCGAGGCCCGGTGGATGAAGGCATTGTTCAGCAGGAGGAGTTCGCTGGTCTCCTCCTGCTTCTCCAAGCCACTGCCCAGGCGGAGGAGTGGCGATCCGGATTCCGGATTCATGTTCACGATCACGTTGCGGTCCAGCACGATCCGCCAGGCCCGTTCCTGAATGGCCACCAAGGCCTCCCGGCTGGACGAACGCCGGCGGTAGATGACATTGCGGCGCAGGACGATGTCGTGGGCCCAATCGCCGATTTCCACTTCCTCGTCGTTCGCATCGAAAATTTCGTTGCCTTCCAGCCGAATCCGCGAGACTTGCTGGTGGATCTTCACCGCGTCGGCGCTTACGTGCCCCGGGCCGCCATGCGTCACGCGGCAATTCACCACCTCGATGGCCGAGGATCCGGCCAGGATTTGCAGCGCGTTGGAAACGGCGGGATTGGCGCGATTGTCGATCACAAAACCTTCCAGCCGGAGGTTGTGCGCTCCTGTGAGCAGCACCGGCCCTTGATCCGGGCCGGGCAGGAGGATGGATTCCCGGGGAACGGCGGCCCGGATCGTTACTTTCCGCTCGAATCGGCGGGTGGAACTGAGCGCCGGATAGGTCCCCGGTTGGACAACAATTTCCACGCCGCCCGTATCCGGGATCCGGGAGAGCGCGTAGCCCAAGCTTTGCCACGGGCGGCTTTGGCCATCGGCGTCAAAGTGGTCCGTACCCGCGGGCGACACCTGGTACGTGGACGTAAACACCGGTTCCGCTGGCGCGCCCTGCCCAGGCATTTCCACCAGGACCATCAACCAAAGCCAAGGGAATAAGCGGGTCATATCAATCCATTTTTGCATGGGGATGGACACAATGGGTATATGGTATCCGCGGGACGCCCCGCGCGAAGACCCGCCCGCCGTTCTCTCTCTCCAAGCGCCAACGGCGCGGCATGTGATTCAAGCGCCCCCGGCGCGGCATGAGCATAGCCCAGGGCGTAAGCCCTGGGAAAATGACGATAATAGTAATTATTCCCTCTCCCTCGGGGAGAGGGCCGGGGTGAGGGGATTTTTATAGGAGCGGACCTAGGTGTCCGCCCCTATCATCGAGTGGATGGAATGCCTTTTTTGCCATCCGGTACGCAATTTTCTGCAAGCAAAAAATATTTATCGGCATCACCGGATTTTCGCTTGACTTTCCTTGGGGGTTTTCATATCGTGGGGAAAGGATAAAGAGTGTTTTTTTATCCCTGAAACACAAAGATTTAAAATTTTATTTAGAAAGGGAGGATCAGCACATGAGACGGTTTCTGTTTTTGGCGTTCCTGATGTTGGGATTTGGTATGGTATGGCTCGGCGCTCCCGGCCCGGTGTTGGCGCAGGACCGGACCGAAATCGCCGCCTATCTCAAGCATGTTCCCGATATCGCGCCGCCCATCATCGATGGCGTGATCGACGATGCCGCCTGGGATTACTCCACGCAAGGACGCGCGACCACCGGAACCGGCAGTTGGCGTGTGCGCATCCATCCCGACTACGCGATCGACAGTCCCGTGCAGCCGGGAGTGATCGATGCGGGCAACCGGCCGGACAATGAGCCCGATGCGTCTTTTCAAGTCTGGACGGTTTACGATGATGATTATCTCTATATCGCGGTGGCCACGCAGGACGATATGTATGTAAACCATCTGGCCGCCGGAAATGTCAATGGCGAAACCTGGAACGAGGATTCGGTCGAAGTCTTCATCGACGGGAATCATAACCGGGTGACGGGCAATGTGAACTCGCACACGGAAGAATACGCCACCGGGGGCCAGTTCGTGATGACTTCCATGGGAGCCATCCGGCACGCGGAAGCGGGCAATCCGGTGTTCGGCGACACGGCGGACGCGGACTGGTTCGCGGCGGTCTCGGATAACGCCACCGCCACCGGCTCCAACTACGAGTTCCGGATCAAGTTGTCCAAGATCGGCAATCCCAAGCCGGGCAGCGTGATCGGTTTCAATGTCGGAATGAACGACGCCGACGATCCGAACTCGACGGCCGCCGATTTCCAAATCCGCTGGACGGGCAAGGCCCATGAAGAAGACACCTACGGCAACCTGGAATTCGGCCGCCGGTCCATCACCGCGCCGTTGATCACCGCCGCCATCACGGTTGATGGCAAAATCACCGAGCCGGCCTGGGCCACGGGCGGCAAGGGGAAAGGCGGGGTGGCGGTGGGACCATTCGAGGGTTCCACCAAGCCGCAAAATGACGCCGACCTCTCCTTCGACCTCTATGTGCTGCATGACACGCAATACCTGTATGTCGCCGTGGACGTGAACGACAGCGAAGTGATCGCCGACACGGAACCCGGCCGGGTGGGAGTGGAAGACGGCTACACCTGGTATGACGATTCCGTGGAAGTGTTCATCGACGGCGACCACAGCCACACGGTCGGCAACAACACCGGATTCGGATTGGGCGGGCAGCTGGTGATCACCGCCAACAACTCCTACCGGGACGCCAACGCGGCAACCGCGGGTGAGGTCTTCTACGGCGAGGACATGGATTGGTACGCGCTGACCTCGGCGACCAATGACGGCTACAGCGCCGAATTCAAGATCAAGAAAGCCTCGGTCTTCACGCCCGCCGATATCACCACGATCGGCTTCGACATCGCGATCAACGAGGATGACAGTGATCCCGTCACCGAGAAAGACACCGGATTCCAACTGAAATGGACCGGCGCACCCCATGACGAAGCATCCTATGGCGATCTGGTGCTCGGCCCCGCCGTGGTGGATGTGGCGGACTGGAATTTGTACTGAGAGTCAAATTTGTACTGAGAGACAATGGCAATCCGTTATAGGGCAAATCTCCCGCCGGACCGTTCCGTGACGCGCGGCCCGGCCGGGTGTCTTGCCCTTTTTCTTTGAATCCTCCAATCCCCAAATCCCAAATGATCAACCCCTTTTCCTTGGCCTGCCCGCCCGGCGTATAGGAACCCGCCGAAGGGATCGGCGCCGAGGAAAGGCTTTCCCTTACCCTGGCCCTCTCCCAGAGGGAGAGGGGATTTCAGGTGGCTCTCTCCTACCCGTCTAATCGATGTCCGGTCACGCTCCCAGCAAAATGTACGCACTTATCGGATGAACCAACTATCCTGTCATCCTTGAAGACAAGTTTTCAATGTGGATCAGGGGACTTCGCGAAGTTCAACTGGGCGGGAACGGAGAAAGTAGCGGCCGGTCATCCATCTCGTCCATCGCCGCGGGCAACGAAGTGCGCTTCAAAATTGCGTAACACTTGCCGGTTTCCGGGAGCCGGGCGGAGCACGGTCAGTTTGGCCTCCACGTCGATGCCGGCGGCTTCGAGCCGGTCCCGGCGGGGCAGCATCACGAAGCGCATGTGGTCCACCGTGTACTCGGGATGGAACTGCACCGTCCGGATGGATGGGCCGAGGCGGAAGGATTGAATCGGGCACAGCGGACTCGTGGCCAGGCATTCCGCCCCCGGCGGCAGGCTTTCCACGATATCCCGGTGGGTTTGCATGACCTCGAGAGGAGAAGGCAGACCGTCGAAGAGGGGATCCCGGCGGCCCATGGGAGTCAGATCGACGCTGCTGTTCGCCACTTCCCATCCCCGGGGATTCCGGATCACCCGGCCGCCCAACGCGTGAGCGATGAGCTGATGGCCGAAACAAATGCCCAGCAAGGGCACGCACGCGTCCGCCCACTGGCGGATGAGTTGCACCAGCCGGCGGATCCAATCGTCCGGATCAATGGCGGAGGCGGGCGATCCGCCGACCACCACGCCATCGAACGGGCCCGGCGGGGGCGCGGATTCGCGTTGGACCTTCCAGTTGATAAAGCGGGAGGATCCTCCGCCAAAGGCATCGATAACCCACTGCCCCACATCGTTGGGGTAATCGAGGGCAAGGTGCGCCTCGTCCCACTCCACGGCGTCACAGATTAAAATCGGCATACGTACGTTCCGGACGGATGGTAATCACCCGCTAACATCCTGGTGAATCAATAACCCCGGCAGGATTCCACTATCCCATCCATACTGGATAACCCCTTCCCCTCATGATATTTTGCACGAAACCGAAAGGAGAATTCCATGACGGATGAACTGACCCCACGGCAAGTGATCTGGCGGTACCGGATTTTTATCATCACCTGGCTGGGCTACGCCGGGTTTTATCTCTGCCGCAAAAACCTGAGCGTCATCGCCCCCGAATTGAAGGAATGGGGACTGACGGATTGGCAATACGCCAATTATATCTTCGTGTACAGTCTCATGTACTGCGTGGGACAGTTTATCAGCGGGGTGCTGTCCGACCGGTACGGCCCGCGGATCATCGTGGGGACCGGTTTGGCGCTGTCGGCCGCGGCCAATCTCCTGCTGGGTTTCACGGGGACGGAATTTTTACTGGTCATGTTCCTGTGCGGGCTGAACGGCGCGGGGCAGTCCACGGGCTGGTCGGGGCTCGTGAAGAACATGGCCTGCTGGTTCCGCCGGAAAGAGCGGGGGATCGTCATGGCCTGGTGGGGGACCAATTACGTGCTGGGGGGGGCCATCGCCACGGCCCTGGCCACCTATTGCGTGTACCGCATGCCCCTCTTCACGGCGTATGGCTGGCGGCGGGGATTTTGGGCGCCCGCCCTGCTGCTGTTGCTGATCGCAGCCGGTTATTTGTTGGTGACCCGGAACAAACCATCCGACGCCGGATTGCCTGATTTTCCCGAGGATGACGAGGCGGACGAGTCGGGCAACCGTTCCCCGGATTCCGGACCGGCGGCCCCCCCCGCGCCGCATACATCGATCTCCATCCTGCGTGAAATCGTCTCCAAGCCGGCGGTATGGATCATTTCACTGATGTATTTCTTTTTGAAAATGACGCGCTACGCCTTTCTGTTCTGGCTGCCCTTGTACATGGCCGAGCGGTTGGGCTACAGCGGGGAAGAGGCGGGTTACACGTCCACGGTTTTCGAACTGGTGGGTTTCACGGGGGCGGTCGCGGCCGGGTATATGTCGGACAAGTTGTTTCAATCGCGCCGCTTCCCCGTGGGGGCCTTGTTTTTGTGGGGATTGGGCTTGGCGTTTTTGGTTCATCCCACCATCGCGGGCTGGGGCCATCTGGCCAACGCCATCGGCATCGGCCTCATCGGGTTTCTGACCTATGGCCCGGACACCCTGATGACCGGCGCGGGCGCCCAGGATGAAGGTTCGCAGCGGGGAGCGGCCACGGCCGCGGGGATCATCAACGGCGTGGGCTCCATGGGCCAGATGCTGTCCGGGTACATCGTGGCCACGGTGAAAAACGCCTACGGCTGGGACGCTCTGTTTTATCTGCTGGTGGTCTGCGCGTTCCTGAGCGGGGCGCTGCTGGCCGTGAAGTGGAATTATGTTCCCGTGGGAAAGGGGGGGAGGGGGGAATAAGGAGCATGCCGCAACGCACCCCCGCCGTTTTTTATTCTTTTGTAAATTGTTACTGCTTTAACGAACGCAGAACTTTCTCCGGCCTTGTTTCGTGGAAGGCGCATGGAGGAACCCTTCTTCATTCCCTCTCCCTCCGGGAGAGGGGCAGGGTGAGGGCCGCCCTGAAAGGGCGCCATGCATCCTTGCTCCGCATTCGTGTCAATAGTTGCCGTGAATTGGGTGCTTATCTCACTTACTCTCCACATAAGGAACCACCAGGTTTTTGATCCAGTTGGCGAATTCGCATTGCCGGATGGCATCGGACAGCACGTCGTCGTCGATGTCCAGCTGCCAGCGCAAGTCTTTGCGGTCCGGATTCGCGAAGAGGATTTCCAGCTTGTCGACATACTGGACCAGGTCGTCGTGGCCCGTGAAGAAACCGGCGGGTACCAATTTGCTTTCGCGGGCGACGATCAGCCGCGCCATTTCGTGCAGGTCATACTCGGGGTGATACTGCACGCCCCAAAAGGTCCCCTTTTTGTGCGTGACGGAGATCGCCTGCACGTGCGTGAAATCGTTGCTGGCCAGCAGCACGCCGCCGGGGGGGAGCTTGGTGATGTGATCCTCATGGCTGATGAAGCCATTGAAGACCGGCGGTTTGCCCTCGTACATGGGATGCTGGCGCCCTTCCGGAGTCAACCGGATCTTGCGGGCGATGCCCATTTCACGCCCCTTGGGATTGGCCCGCACTTCACCCCCGGCCGCCGCGGCCGCCATCTGGATTCCCCAGCAGCTGCCGAAACTGGGAACGCCCACTTCATACGCCTCCTGGGCCAGCTGGATCTGTTTCACCACGCTGGAGTGGGTGAGATCGTAGATGGTCAGGTTGCAGCCGGTCCAGATGATCCCGCTATAGGCTTCCAGCTCCGGCGGCTTGGGCATTTCCACGCCCGGATCGGTAGGCAGCAGGATGTCGTAGGCGCACCCCGGGCAGTAGCGCTCCAGCAACTTGACGTACAGGGTGCAGGCCAGGCACATGCCGGCGGTTTCCAAATCGTCCCGGCTTTTTTTGGAATATCCGTCGATGATCAAAAAGTGGTAATCAGACATGGTTTTTTATCTCCGTGATCTTGAAATATCCAGGAAGATTGAATCGTTGAATCAATGGGTAAATTCCGTGGTTATCATCGGTATCCAACGTACAGGGTAAAGACTTCCACCATTCCAATCTCCCTCTGGTAAAAGGCCAGGATGAGGGAATTGTGTAGGGGCGGACTTTCGTATCCATCCCTGCCGTCTAGTGGATAACACGTACATAACGGATGTACCAAAGCCTCCGCGGGATGGATCAGCGAAACATAGTTCGTCCCATCCTGATCATCTTGTTCATCCTGGCCATCCTGATTCTGACAAATGAGTCCCGGCTTCCTCCCCACTCACGATTGATCCATCCGCTCCAGAACCGCGGACAGCCGGGCAAAGTCATCGCACACCGCGTCCGCCCGGCTGTTCGCGCTGCCGCGGTCCTTGATGCCCGTGAAGAGAACCGCCCGCGCGCCAACGGCGTGGGGGCCGTCCACATCGTTCGATTCCCGGTCGCCGATGTGGACGATTTCGCTGAGTTCGGCTCCCAGCTGCGCCGCGGCTGTTTCGAACACCAGCGGCCGGGGCTTGGAGCATCCCACTTCATCGGAAAAGACCAGCGAGTCGAACAGCCCGAGCCATCCCTCCCCGTCGAGCAACTGCCGCAGGGCGCGGCCCGGCGTGAAGATGGCGTCCGAGATGACTCCCAGCTTGTAGCGTTGCTTGAGGGTCCGAAGAGCCTCGCCCGCGCCGGGGGCGGGATCCGGGCGGAAGCGCAGTTCCATCTCTTCGTGCAGGCGGATCAACTCGGCGAATTCCTCGTCCGGCAATTCGCGCTTCAAGGCCTTGAGCACGATGGAGAGCCGCTCCCGCACGGTCCAGGTGGCATAGTGCTCGTGCCACACCTTGTTGAAGGCGGCGTCGGCGGCGTTATAGGCGGCGTCCACCAAGTCCCGGGCAACGGGCGCGTGGCGTTGCAGGTATTGATGGACCAACTCGCGCCGTTCGATCAGTTTGGGGGGAAGCCCGGCTTGTTGGCGCTTGGGCTCGTCCGTGTCATCGGCGAACAGCGTGTCCCACAGGTCGAAAGTAATCGCCTTGATTTTACATGTCATCCGCGGTGCTCCTCGTTGGAGTGTCTGGGTATGAATGGGGGATTATACATCAATGTCTATCAAACAAGAGAAACACATTATCCTTCCATGGGTCATGATCCTGATTCCCTGCCAGTTGTTTTTCGTAGGGGCACGTTGCAACGTGCCCCTGCTTCTTGCCGAGACATTTGATTTGTCATTGAGGCTGTTTTGATGGGTTACGCTTGGATGGGGTACACGCTCCGCGCTACCCCATCCGGCGTTTCCTACGTTTACTGTCACTTTCTTTTTGGTTCGATTTCCGAAAGGCAATCCTCGAGAATATCGAACGCCGTATCCAACTGCGGCCGGGTGATGGTCAGCGGCGGAGTGAGGGTGAGGATGTTCCCCATGGTCACCTTGAAACTGAGTCCCTTGGCCAAGGCGGCGTACATCACCTGCTCGGCCTCCTGGGTGGCCCGTTCCCGGGTGGTGCGGTCCTTCACCAGTTCGATGCCCATCAAGAGGCCCAGACCCCGGACATCGCCGATGAGCGGATGCCGTTCCTTCATGGCATGCATCCGTTCCAGGGCGTAATCTCCCATCCGTTGGGCGTTTTCCAACAGATTTTCGCTCTCCAACACCTCGATCAACGCCAGGGCGGCCGCGCAAGCCACGGGATTCTTCTCATGCGTGTAATGCCCCAGCGCCCGCTCGGGGACGCAATCCAACGATTCGCGCGCGATCAAGGCCGCCAGGGGAAACACCGCCCCGCCCAGTCCCTTGCCGATCACCACCATGTCCGGGATGATGCCATAATGTTCAAATGTAAACATTTTGCCCGTGCGGCCGAGGCAATGGGGTATCTCGTCCAAAATGAGCAGCGCGCCGTGGCGGTCGCATGCCTCCCGGACCACGCGCCAATAGTCCGGCGGGGGGATATACGGCGTGCTGCGCACCGTTTCGGCGATCACGGCGGCGGTATCGCCCTCTTTTTCGAGCACATACTCGATGTATTCCGCGCACTTCAGGTTGCAGGTTCCCGCGCAACCCCACGGGCAATGCGCCGGGTCCGGAGGCGGCACGTGCTCGGTTCCGGGCAGCAGGGGGCCGATGCCCTGGCGGAACAAGGCCTCGCCGCCGATCGAGATGGCGTCCAGGGAGGCGCCGTGGAACGAATCCCACATTGAAATGGTTTTAAACCGGCCGGTCGCGGCGCGCGCCAGTTTCAACGCCATGCCGATCGCGGAGGTCCCCCCGGGAGCGAACAAGACTTTGTTGAGGTCCCCCGGGGCGAGTTCCGTCAATTTCTTGGCCAGCTGAATGGCGGATATATTGGTATAACGGCGGGTGCAGAAGGTCAACTCGTCCAGCTGGTCCTTGATGGCCTGGATTACGCGTGGATGGGCAAAACCCGCCTGGTGGACATTGTTGCCGTGGAAATCCATGTACCGGCGGCCCTCCAGGTCTTCCAGGTAAATTCCCTCGCAATGTTGAAGGACGTTCAGACAGGGCGTGGAGAGGGATTGATGAAGAAAATATTTCGCGTCTTCCTCGAGCCAATGCCGCGTTTCCGCGCCGATATGATTCTGGAGCCATTCCTCGCGGAACGGGGAATGGTTGACATCACCTTCCGACGGAACGATTTCCTGACTGGATTTTTCGGGAATTCTTTGATGTGGATCCATGTGTTTGTGTTTACACCCAGGATCGGATTGGATTTTTTCAAAACGGGATGCTTGCCCACCATGCACGACGGATTGTTACTCGCCGGCAGCCCATTCAAGGTTCATATGGCCGGTGCGCGCTTTTTTTCAGATCGCCGTTTCGCATCTCTTCGAAATGATCGATGAAAACCACCCCTCATAATTCCCTCTCCCCCTGGGAGAGGGCTAGGGTGAGGGTTTTTTAGCAGGGGCAAACCTTGGCGTCAGCCATCATCCCGGCGAAAATGGAATCGATTATATCTTGTTAGGTATGCACTTACCGGATGAACTTCATTTAAAATAGCCCCAGGCTTTCGCCCTGGGAAGGCAGATCATTGCGCCGCCTCATCCTACCACGCGGGATCTTTTGTCATTATGATTCAGCGATTCAACAGGTTGTATTTTGAACAGCGAGGCCATTGGTATGAATTCACCCAAAGCTTGGCCCGGTTGGAAAGACAAAATTCTATTCACTCCCGGCCCGTTGACCACGAGCCGGACCGTCAAGCAAGCCCTGTTGCGCGATCTGGGTTCGCGGGACACGGAGTTCATCGAGACCGTGCGGTTCATCCGCCAGAAATTGCTGATCCTGGGTAATGTGGGAGACGCGGGGTACGAAGCGGTGCTCATGCAGGGCAGCGGCACGTTCGGCATCGAGGCGGTCGTCTCGTCCACGGTCCCGCCGGACGGCAAACTCCTGGTGATCATCAACGGCGCGTACGGCCACCGGATCGCGAAAATCGCCTCGATTTTGAAAATCGGCGTGATGAAGTTGGAATACCCCGAAGACTCCTGCCCCGATTTGGAGCAGATCGAGGAGACATTGAAACGCGATCCCGCCATCACCCATGTTGCCGTGGTGCACTGCGAAACCACCACGGGCATCATGAATCCCATCCAAGCGATCGGCGGGATCGTCCAGCGCGCGGGCCGCGTCTTTTTTGTGGACGCCATGAGCAGCTTCGGGGCGGTGCCCATCCACCTGGCCCGCTGCCATATCGACTACCTGGTCTCTTCCGCCAACAAGTGCATCGAAGGCGTGCCGGGCTTTTCGTTCATCCTCGCGCGGAAAGAGCCGTTCTTGAAGACCGAAGGGTACGCCCGCAGCCTGAGCCTGGACCTGTTCGGCCAATGGAAGGGGCTGGAGAGCAACGGGCAGTTCCGCTTCACCCCGCCCACGCACGCCATCCTCGCGTTCCAACAGGCGTTGCTGGAGCTGGAGGCCGAGGGTGGCGTGGAAGGCCGGGCGGCGCGGTATCAGAAGAATTATCAAACGTTGACCGCGGGGATGAGCGAAATGGGCTTCCAGGAATATCTGCCCCGCGAGCGGCAGGGATACATCATCACTTCGTACCTGTATCCGGAGCACCCTAAATTCTCGTTCGAGGAGTTCTACCGCCGGCTGAACCAGCGGGATCAGGTGATCTATCCCGGCAAGGTCAGCAACGCGAATTGTTTCCGGATCGGGAACATCGGGCGGATTTTCGAGGCCGACATCCGGACCCTGCTGGCGGCCATCCGGGTGGTAATCGATGAAATGGGCGTGGTGCTGTAAGCGGGGATAAGGGGATTGAAAGTGGGTAGGCCAAGAGCTCAAGGCGGACTCAAAGATCCACCCCTGTGGCATTCCCTCACCCCGGCCCTCTCCCTGCGGGTACCGGAGAAAAAGTAACACAAGAATCGACCAAGGACGTTGGCAAATAAACACTCCCAAGGAAGGAGGAGAATCGATGGATTTCGTATTCCAGCGCACCTACCGCGGGCCTTTGAAGGCGGTCATTCTGGATTGGGCCGGAACCACCATGGACTACGGCTGCTTCGCGCCGGCGGTGGTGTTCATCGAGGTGTACAAACGGCGGCAGGTTCCCATCACCATTGAACAGGCCCGCAAGCCGATGGGCGCGCATAAAAAAGTCCACATCCGGGAAATCTCGCAAATCGACGAAGTGGCCCAAACCTGGCGCGAAATGCATAAACGTCCGTGCACGGAAGAAGACGTGGAACGTATGTTCCAGGATTTCGTGCCGCTGCAGCTCGCCTGCCTCAAGGATTACGCGGACCTGATCCCCGGCACTCTCGAGGCGATCCGCGATTTCCGGCGGCGCGGCCTCAAGATCGGCTCCACCACGGGCTATACCAGCGAAATGATGGACATTTTGTATAAGGAAGCGAAGGACCGGGGTTACGAGCCGGATTCCTCCGTCTGCGCCACGCAGGTTCCCGCGGGGCGTCCCGCTCCCTGGATGTGCCTGCAAAACGCCATGAACCTGCAGATCTATCCCATGGAGGCTTTCGTCAAGGTGGGCGACACGCTGCCCGATATCGCCGAAGGTCTGAACGCGGGGATGTGGAGCGTGGGCCTGGCCCTGACCGGCAACGAATTCGGCATGACGGAGCAGGAAATTGCCGTGATGGATCCCGCCGTCCGGGAGCGCAAACGGCAACAGGCCTACACGCGGATGTTACAAGCCGGGGCGCACTATGTCGTGGATGGGATCGCGGATGTCCCGCCTTTGCTGGATGAAATCAACGCCCGCCTGGCCCGGGGGGAACGGCCGTGAACGATTCATTCTCCTCGGTCTCCAGCCGGCTGTGGCGGATGCCATAAAGAAAATAAATAAACAACCCGGTGACGAGCCAGATCAGGAAGCGTTTCCACGTGAGCCACGGCAGACCCATCATTAACGTGATGCAGGATAGAATGCCGAGGATGGGCACCACAAAGCCGAAAGGCGCGCGGAAGGGCCGTTTCCGCTCCGGTTCGCGGACCCGCAGGATCATCACCCCGGCGCAGACGAGGATGAAGGCGAACAAGGTGCCGATGTTGCACAAATCCACCATCTCGTCGATGCTCATGAAGGCGGCGAAAAACGCCACGAAGACGCCGGTGACGATGATGGAGAAATCTGGCGTCCGGAAGCGTTTGTGCACCGACATGAAGATGGGAGGCAACAAGCCGTCGCGGGACATGGAAAACAAGATCCGCGGCTGGCCGACTTGAAACACCAGCAGCACGGCCGTGTTGGCCACCACCGCGCCGAACGCGACGACAGCCGTGGCGATATTCAAAAAACCTGTCGAAAACCTTCCTCCGGAATCCGTGGCCGAAACATACTTGAACGCCATGGTCAGCGGTTCGGCTTTTTCGGACGCCAGCATGGATTTCAAGGTTTCGTAAGGCACAATGCCGGAAAAGACCGCGCAGACCAAGATGTAGATGACCGAACAGATCACCAGCGAGCCGATGATGCCCATGGGTAGATCGTAAGACGGCGTGCGGGTTTCCTCCGCCAGCGTCGAGACGGCGTCGAAACCGATGAAGGCGAAGAAGACGATCGCCGCGCCGGATTGGATCCCCGCCCAGCCATTGGGTGCGAAGGGAACGTAATTCTCCGGCCGGATGTAGAAGAATCCGACGCAACAGAAAAAAAACAACACCGCCAGCTTCAAGGCGACCATCAGGCCGTTGAAGCGCGAACTTTCCTTGACGCCGATGACGATCAGGAGGGTCAACAGCACGACGATCGCCACCGCCGGAAGATTGAAGACGATCGGCACCCCTAACAGATGCGGCGCGTTCGGCAGGACATCCCCGCGATGCAGCGCGGTGCGGTAGTCGGTGACCATCCAGAGGGGAAAGTGAATGCCGAAGCCCGCCAAAAGATCACAGAAATAGCCGCTCCAACTGATCGCCACGGCCACGTTGCCGATCGCGTATTCGATGATCAGGTCCCAGCCGATGATCCACGCGATCCATTCGCCCAGGGTGGCGTACGAATAGGTGTAGGCGCTGCCGGAGATGGGCACTAACGCGGCGAACTCCGCGTAACACAAGGCCGAAAATCCGCAGGCGATGGCGGTGAGGCCGAAGGAGAGAATCAACGCCGGACCCGCGCCGGGGCGGTAACCGTCACCCGCGACCGCGGTCCCGATGGTGGCGAAGATGCCCGCGCCGATGATCGCGCCGATCCCGAAAAGGACCAGATCCACCCAGGTCAGCGCCCGTTTGAGTTGGCCCTCCGTGCGGGCGGAATCCGAGAGAATCCGGTCGACCGATTTGATCCGAAACAGTTTGGCCAGCATGCCCAGAGTTCCCATCCCATTCGAATGGTAAGGCGGATTGAGCGTGGCGAAATCCGCCCTATTGTTTTGATTTTTTTACACGGCTGTCATCGCCGCGCAAGCAGGGATTTCTTTACTTTCCCTCACCCTGGCCCTCTCCCAAAGGGATAGGGAATCATTCCTTTGATCATCTTCATGGCTTCTCCCGGATTTCATCTCCTCACGGCCGCTGGATCCAAAAATCGTACAATCCCGCGATGCCGGCGGCCTCGGTGTCTCCGGCATGGACCACAACCCGGTAGCGCAGCCGCAGGGTGTCGTCTTTTTTTATCTGGAACAAATCATTTTCCAGCCAGTACATGGGCGTGGGAGAAAAGAATCCGTAATCGCGGGTAAACCACCGTGGCGGATACCAGGGATTGCCGGGATGGGGAAAAATCGCCAGGCCTTCGGCTTGCCCGTCCCGCTTTCCCCAATAATCGCACCAGGCGGAGGGGACGCCGAAGGTTTCCTTTTCTCCGGTCCGGCCTTCCGCGTTCCGCAGGATTCCCCCTTGGAGAACGCACAGTTCGGGAACCAGGCGGGCGGCGAAGAGGGAATGATTGTTTTTTTCGATCTGCACGTCGATCAAGGCGGTGAGGGTGATCTCGAAATCGATGAAGCGGAGTTCGGGAGACGGCGCGGTGATCGTGATGATCCGCTCATCCCGGAACGGGCTGGGCGCGCCGGGCCGTTGCCAGACGCAGACGTTTTGCAACCGCGCGCGTACGGGACCCGCGTCGAGCAGTTGGATATCCTGGGATACGATCTGACCGCGGTCGTTGGCTTCCTGCCAGTAGTTGCCGCCGTTCACCCGGTCGCAGCCGAAAAAAAGCGAATGATGATGCGGATACGGCTCCGAGGATTCCGTGGTGACGCTCGCTCCGGAACGCGGGCCGTTGACCGGGAAAAAGTAGGGGTATTTCAAGTCCGCCGCGAACTTATATTCCGTGAATAAGGCGTCGCTCACCCAGATGGATACGCGGTCCTGCTTGACTTCGGCGCGCACCGGCACGGGTTCGGGTCCGCCCGCGGATCCCAGGCCGGAGAATGGCATAATCAGGAGGGCAAGACATGGAAGAAAGGTGCGATATATGATCTTGGTGCGCATGGATTTTTCCCCAAATTGATCTCTGGAATGATTGAAGGATTCGTTTTTATCATGTTTCGCGGGAGAATGCAAACCTGGGTTGGATATGGAGGAGGCGGGAGGGAGATCCTTTCCTCCCCCTGGCTGTCTCCCAGAGGGAGAGGAGTATGCCGAATCTGAATCAGGATAGTCAGGATGGACAAAAGGACCAGGATAGCGGCGGACGCGAGAATGCAGGTTGAATGACCACGGCCATAGGTTAAAACCTGCGGCTAAAACCTACGGCTATTCAAATGGATCCCCGCCGGAGATTAAACAGTTGATAGTCCGCGTGGCGGTGGGCAACGCTACGCTTTGAACCCGCCTTTCAGCGAACCGCTCCCACCCAGTACAACCCCCTCCTACCCTCCCCCTGACGTTGGGGGGATAGAGGTACGGGGATACATGGCATTCCGAGGCCATCTATTCATCGTGGTGGGATTCGGACAACGCGGCGGCGTATTCGAAGATCGCCTCTTCCTGCCAGTGGTTCTCGATCGCGCCGGGTTTTTGCTGGCGGACGCGCCGGATGGCCGCCCGGGGCGGGATGCCCTTGGTCACCAGGTAGCAGGCCAGCATGGTGCCCGTGCGGCCCATGCCCCCCAGGCAGTGCACCACTACCGGCCGGCCCTGGGCGATGTTCTCCTGGGCGAACTGGATGAATGTCCGGATTTGCGTGGGAGTGGGCGCGGTCATATCCGGCACGGGGATGTGAAGGTAGTTCATATCCGCGTTTTTGAACGCTTCCCAATACAAGGAATTTTCAGTCAGGGTCACCACGGCCCCGATGCCATGCTCCTGGAGTTCTTTGATTTCCCGGCGCATTTCCTCGGCCGCGGCGCTGTCGGCGTCTTCCAGATAAAGATAGGCCATGGACGCGGTGGGCATGGCCATGCCCGCGATTTCGCTTTCGATGATCCAATAGAAGCTGCTCAGCATCAGGCGGCCGGCCTTTTCTTCAGTGTGCGCCGCGGGTGAAAGATTCAGGGATGCTTTTAACGGATTGGCGGTATTGTAACACCGCGGACGGCCGGGCGTGAGTGGATTGGTTCGCGCAGGTGTCTCATCGGGGACGGCTTTCAAATAGCCCAGGAGTTTACTCCTTGCCAATAGTCCGGGTCTATACTCCGGGCCTATACTCCGGGCCAATGTCTCCAGTATTCGCTCCCCGGATGATCCAAAATTTACTTAGTTGACTATGTTGATAAATTATATATATCTTTATGTGTTTTCCCGTGGGGACGAATGCGGGAAACGCATCCCCCCAACTGTACCGCACTTGAGTAAAAGAAATTGTATAAGTAATCTCTTGTGGGAATACACCTACACGAATCATGCTCTCCCATTATGGCCCCACAGCGAACGGAGAGACAACCCTGGGAGGTTTTATAAATGTCACGCAGAATGGTTACACTCGATGGGAACCAGGCGGCGGCCTATGTCGCTCACAAGGTTAGCGAGGTTTGCGCGATTTATCCCATCACCCCATCCTCGAACATGGGAGAGTGGGCGGATCAATGGTCATCCGAGGGAGTCACCAACATCTGGGGCGTCGTGCCGCAAGTGGTGGAAATGCAGAGCGAGGGCGGCGCGTCGGGCGCGGTCCACGGGGCGTTGCAAACCGGCGCCTTGACCACGACGTTCACGGCGTCGCAAGGCCTGTTGCTCATGATCCCCAACATGTTCAAGATCGCCGGCGAACTCACCCCGGCGGTGTTCCATGTTTCGGCGAGAACCGTGGCCGCGCATGCCTTGTCCATCTTCGGCGATCATAGCGATGTCATGTGCTGCCGGTCGACCGGCTACGGTCTGATCACGTCGGCCAGCGTGCAGGAAGTGATGGACATCGCCCTGATCGCGCACGCGGCCACCCTCAAGGCGCGGATTCCCTTCGTCCATTTCTTCGACGGCTTCCGTTCGTCGCATGAAGTGCAAAAAGTGGAAGAGCTGACGGAAGACGACATGCGGGCCATGATCGACGACGACCTGGTGCGCGCCCACCGCGCGCGGGCCTTGTCGCCGGACCATCCGGTGATCCGCGGCACGGCGCAGAATCCGGATGTGTTCTTCCAGGCGCGGGAGACGGTCAATCCCTACTACCTCGCCTGCCCGGGCATCGTCCAGGAGACGATGGACCAATTCGCCCGGCTCACCGGCCGTTCCTATAACTTGTTCGATTACGTGGGCGCGCCCGACGCGGAGCGGGTCATCGTCCTGATGGGCTCCGGCGCGGAAGCGGCGCACGAAACGGTGGAATACCTGCAGGCGCGGGGCGAGAAAGTCGGCGTGGTGAAGGTGCGGTTGTACCGGCCGTTCTCGGTGAAGCACTTCATTCAGCAACTGCCCCCGTCCGTGAAGAAGATCGGCGTGCTGGACCGCACCAAGGAACCGGGCGCTCCCGGCGAGCCCTTGTACCTCGACGTGATTTCCGCCGTGAACGAGGCGCTGGCGGAAGGCTACGCGCCCTTCCCGTCCGCCCCCCGCATCGTGGGCGGGCGGTACGGATTGTCTTCCAAGGAATTCACGCCGGCGATGATCAAGGGCGTGTTCGACAATCTCGCGCTGGAGCGTCCGAAGAATCATTTCACCGTGGGCATCGTGGAAGACGTGACCCATAGCAGCCTGGAATACGATCCGAACTTCAGCACCGAGGGCGACGACGTGGTGCGCGGGATGTTCTTCGGCCTGGGATCGGACGGGACCGTCGGGGCCAACAAGAACTCGATCAAGATTATCGGCGAGGACACGCCCAACTACGCCCAAGGGTATTTTGTGTACGACTCCAAGAAGGCGGGATCGGTCACCGTCTCCCACCTGCGGTTCGGGCCGCGGCCGATCCGCTCCACCTATCTCCTGACCTCCGCCAACTTCATCGGCTGCCACCAGTTCGTCTTCCTGGAAAAGTACGACATGCTCGAGAAGGCGGTGGACGGCGCGGTGTTCCTGCTCAACAGCCCCTACGGGCCGGACGACGTGTGGGACAAAATCCCCCGCCGGGTGCAGGAACAGATCCTCCAGAAGCATATCAAGTTCTACGTGATCGACGCGTACAAGGTGGCGCGGGAGACCGGCATGGGCGTGCGCATCAACACGATCATGCAGACCTGCTTCTTCGCCATTTCCGGCGTGCTGCCCAAGGACGAAGCCATTGCCGCCATCAAGAACACGATCAAGAAGACCTACGGCGCCAAGGGCGATGAGATCGTCCAACAAAATTATAACGCCGTCGATAAATCGCTGGCCGGCTTGTTCGAAGTGAAGGTGCCCGCGCAGGCCACCAGCACCATCGAGATTCCCCCCACGGTTTCGCCCAAGGCTCCCCAATTCGTGCAGGAAGTGACCGCCCAGATCATCGCCGGCAAGGGCGACGAGATCCCGGTCAGCAAATTCCCGGTGGACGGCACGTTCATGACCGGCACCAGCCGCTGGGAGAAGCGGAACATCGCCCTGGAAATTCCCGTGTGGGATGAAACCGTGTGCATCCAGTGCGCCAAGTGCGCCATGGTGTGCCCGCACGCCTCCATCCGCATCAAGATCTACGATCCCCAGTACGCGGCGAACGCGCCCGCCACGTTCAAGGTGGTGGACGCCCGGGGACGCGAGTTCGAAGGGATGAAGTTCACCCTGCAGGTGGCCCCGGAGGATTGCACCGGCTGCGGCGCGTGTGTTCACATTTGCCCGGCCAAGAACAAGCAGGAACCCAAACTCAAGGCCATCAACATGAAGCCGCAGGAGCCGCTGCGGGTGCAGGAGCGGGAAAACTTCGAGTTCTTCCTCGAGATTCCGGACATGGACCGGAGCCAGGTGAAGATCAACACCATCAAGGGCTCGCAGTTGCTCACTCCGCTCTTCGAATTCTCCGGCGCGTGCGCGGGGTGCGGCGAAACGCCGTACGTGCTGCTGCTGAGCCAGCTCTTCGGCGAGCGGGCCATCATCGCCAACGCCACGGGCTGTTCGTCCATCTACGGCGGCAACCTGCCCACCACGCCCTGGACGGTGAACCGCGAGGGGCGGGGCCCGGCGTGGTCCAACTCGCTCTTCGAGGACAACGCCGAGTTCGGCTTCGGATTCCGGCTCACCCTGGACAAGTTGAACGATTACGCGCGGATGCTGCTGAAAAAGCTTGCGCCGCAGATCGGGGACGAACTGGTCACGGGCTTGCTCACCGCCGGCCAATCGACGGAAGCCGGCCTTCAGGAGCAACGGAACCGGGTGGCCGCCCTGAAGGCC
The DNA here is from genome assembly GCA_041946805.1 of bacterium. GTDB lineage: Bacteria > Hinthialibacterota > Hinthialibacteria > Hinthialibacterales > Hinthialibacteraceae > JABLXU01. The sequence goes on along the minus strand of JBHGBC010000085.1, from coordinate 6,171 downwards.
AAACTGGGATCCCTGAACGGCTCCAGCGATGTGAAGAACCTGCTGAGCGTCGCCGATTACCTGGTGCACAAGAGCGTGTGGATCGTGGGCGGCGACGGCTGGGCCTACGACATCGGCTACGGCGGCCTCGACCACGTGCTGGCGTCGGGCCGGAACGTGAACGTACTCGTGCTGGACACGGAAGTGTATTCCAACACCGGCGGCCAGATGTCGAAGGCCACGCCCCTCGGCGCGGTGGCGAAATTCGCGGCCGGCGGCAAGCCCGTCGCCAAGAAGGATCTGGGCATGATCGCCATGTCCTACGGCAGCATCTTCGTGGCCAAGGTGGCCATGGGAGCCAACGATCTGCAATGCGTGAAGGCGTTTCTGGAGGCGGAAGCGTACAACGGGCCTTCGCTGATTCTGGCCTACTCCCACTGCATCGCCCACGGGATCAACATGCGCACCGGCATGGACACCCAGAAAGCGGCGGTCGAGAGTGGGCATTGGCCCCTCTTCCGTTACAATCCCGACCTGGCCAAGCAGGGGCAGAATCCGCTGCAGCTGGATTCCAAGGATCCCAAGATTTCGTACCAGGATTTCGCTTACCAGCAGACGCGCTTCAAAATGCTGACCAAGAGCAATCCGGAAGAGTCCAAGCGGCTGATCGAGTTGGGGCAGAAGGAGATCACCAGCCGGTGGCATCTCTACCGCCAGTTGGAAGCCATGACCTACGGACCGGCGGACTGACGGCCGGGCTTTCGATGTTGAGGAAAAGGCCAGATGCATTCATGCCGCGAACGCGAGGAAAGGAATATCAACCATGGACTTGAAGACTCAATATCTCGGACTTTCCTTGAAAAACCCGATCGTGCCGTCGGCGTCTCCCCTGTCACGTGAAATCGATACCATCAAGAAACTCGAAGACGCGGGCGCGGCGGCGGTGGTCATGTATTCGCTTTTCGAGGAACAACTGGTTTTCGAGCAGAAGGAAATGCATCATTTCCTGATCCAGGGGACCGAAAGCTACGCCGAGGCGGTTTCGTATTTCCCCGAACCGAATGAATTCAACCTGGGGCCGGACGCGTACCTCGAGCATATCCGCAAAGCCAAGGAGGCGGTGGACATTCCGGTGATCGGCAGCCTGAACGGCGTCTCCACCGGCGGATGGATCGACATCGCCCGGAAAATGCAGCAGGCGGGCGCCGACGCCCTCGAATTGAACGTGTACTACATCCCCACGGATTCCAATCTCACCGCACAGGACGTGGAAGGGATCTACGTGGACGTGCTGTCCGCGGTCAAGAAAGCCGTGAGCATTCCCGTCTCGGTGAAACTCGGGCCGTATTTCACGTCCCTGCCCAACATGGCGCGGCGCCTGCAGGAGGCGGGCGCGGACGGCCTGGTGCTCTTCAACCGCTTCTACCAGCCGGATCTCGACATCGAGAAGCTGGAAGTGGTCCCCAACCTGCTGCTCAGCACCCCGCAGGAAATGCGCCTGCCGCTGCGCTGGATCGCCATTCTCTACGGGCGGCTGCCGCTCGATCTGGCGGCCACCACCGGCATCTACTCGGCCGAGGATGTCGCCAAGATGCTGATGGCCGGCGCGAACGTCACCATGATGTGCTCGGCGCTGCTGCGGCACGGGGTGGGACGAATCACCGAGGTGCTCACCGGCCTGCGTTCCTGGATGGAGGAAAACGAATACGATTCCGTCCACATCATGCAGGGCAGCCTGAGCCAGAAATCCTGTCCCGAACCAGCCGCCTTCGAGCGCGCCAACTACATGAAGGTGTTGAACAGCTACGTGTGACCTCCCGCTACCGCGGGAATCATAAGCATGAAAAAGGACTTCACCGGAAGGTGAAGTCTTTTTTTCTGGTTCATCCGGTATGTGCGTCCTTTTTATCCAGTATGGCCGGCCGCTTTTCAACCGGTCTGGCCGGGGAGATCAATCCCCTCATCCCCTCTCCCTCTGGGAGAGGGCCAGGGTGAGGGAATTTTTGCCGGGGCGGACCAGGGTGTCCGCCCGTATCATCGCAGGGATGGAATGCCTTCTTCCCCGGCAGGCACGCGCTTGCCGGATGAACCTTATTTCTTGAAAGATCCCTACATTCCGCCATACCGGCGGGGTGATTCGAGTATGCCCCCCGGGGTGAGCCGGTAAATGTCACCCGTGGAGTTCACGCCGTTGGAGGCATCGTAAACCATGACCCCGGTGGGCGGGCTGCCTCCGATGTCCTCCTTCTTGTCCGGCCCCCGGCTGACGGTCAACATGCGGCAACCGGCCTTGACGGCGTTGCCCACCGGGTCGCCGCCCCAGGTCCAGCCGAAGTCGCGCATGGCCTTGATGTTCCAGCCCGGATACCAATCCAGGTGGCCGCCGTCATAGCGGTGAATATTCTCCTTGAAATCGTTCAGGGTGAATCCATCCTTGGGCACGGACGTAATATACGCGATGGGCGTGGTGATGGCGGGATAGATGAAAATGGAATACCAATTGATGTCGCCGAAATATGGAAAACTGCCCCGGTCCAGGTTATACATCTCGAAGCCCGTGCTCAGCGACTGCATGTCGGAATGGCAGCGGGCCACCTTGGCCCGGATCTGGGCGTTGAGAAAATTGGGAACGGCGATGGCCGCCAGGACACCGATTATGGCAACGACGATCAACAGCTCGATCAACGTGAACGCCCGTCCGGAATATTCCCGGGACTTAGGGCTGCTATTCATCCCTCTATCGGTCATGTCAGACACTCCCATTCTTCCCGTGGCTTGGAAAAAAAGGCCCTTCCGGAAAATATCCGTGCTTTCCCATGGGAGTATTCTATCACATTTCAAAAAACGGTACCCACATTCCCCCCGTGCTTCAATACGCGTACTTCGCCCGCTTGACGTACACGAACCATTCGATCACCAGCACCAGCAGCGCCGCGAGGGCCAGGTTGCGCCAGATTTCCCGGTTGGTGGCCACCGCCGCGGTTTCTCCCTCCACTTCGGTCCCTTGAAGATTCAGGCTGGGCTGGGGGGCGATTTGGGATTCCTGCGGTGACAGCAGGTTCACGGCGTATTGTTTCCGGATCCCCGCGCCCGTCCGGTATTCATAGATCCCCCGCGCGGTGGTTTTGTCGAAGTACAGGGGATTCGCGTCCGTGAAGGTGAAGGTCTGTTCCGATAGCGGCGGAGGCGGCGTCAAGGTGGCCGGGCGGGTCAGGTCTTCGGGGGGATCCAGAACCAGGATCTCGCCGGTTTTCTTCATCCCGTTGCTCATGCCCGCCTCCGCGTGGAACCAGTTGACCAGGTTGGAGAAAAAGATCGGATAGGAGACCCGCAACGGCCAGTCGGAATCATAAATATCGAAGGCGATGACCACGCCCTGGATCTCCTGGTCTTGGAACGCCGCGATCAGCGGGGTTTCGCGGCTCTCGGCGATCACCTCCGCCCACGCGGGGATACCGATGTTCCGGCATTGGTTGATCACCAGGTTGTCCAGGTTCAAGTAGCGGGTCAGGGGGTGGGTGCGGTTCCAATCCACCAGGGCGGGCAGTTGGATCTCCTCGCCGATCGACCACTCCGGCAACGGCGGGATTTGGTTGATAAAGACGTAGTTCCCCGCGATCAGGGCCGGCGGGGAAAACGAATCGAACACGATGAGATCGTAGGTCTCGGGCCGCGAGAAAGCCTCCGGCGTGGTCACGAACAACCGCGCCTGGGAATTCAGGTTCAAGACGCGCTGCAAATAATAATTGCCCTTGGTGACCAGCAGGATCTGGATCTCTTTTTCCCGCGGGATCAGCGCCCAGGCCTGGTTGTCGGCCGTGAGCGCGTCTGGACTGTCCAGGAGCAATTCGATTTTTCTAGGGAACGTGCCCGGGTCCTTGAAGATGATCGTGTTCACCGCGCCCGGCCCCAGGGTGAATTTGCGCGAGTCCATCAGTTTCCGTTCGGTGCGCGGCTCCGCCGGTTCCGCCGCCGTGGGGGAGGCGATTTCCCCCGCCGCTTCGCCCTCGCCCCACAGGTCCAGGTAGATTTCGTGTTCCTGTTGACCGAAGTTCTGGATGCCCGCCAGGATCTCGTACCGCCCTTCCAGGGTGAAATCCTTGCGCACCACCAGGTCCACGATGCCGATGTTCTCCCCCGATTCGCCCACGGGCAGGTAGCGGGGATTGATCCGGCCGGGCAGGGCGTCGGGCGGGATGGTGAACTGACCGTCCGAAAAGACGAAGACTTCCGGATTGGCCGCCACCTCCGCGGCCGAGGCGGCGACCCGGAAGGCTTCCTCCACTTCGGTCGGCGTGTCGGTGGGAGCGATGCTTTGGATCACCCGGCGCAGGGATGCCTTGTCCTGGTCAAACGGCGTCAGCACCCGCGCGCCCTTGGAGAAACTCACCACCATCATGCGGTCGCCCAGGCTCATGTCGTTCACCAGTTCGATGGCCTGGCGCTTGGCCGCCTCCAGCCGGTTGGGCTTCACGTCCGTGGACGACATGCTGGCCGAGTTGTCGATCAGCACGATGAAACTCTGCCCCCGCAGCCCGCCCAGGTTGAGCACCGGCCGGGCCAGCGCCAGGGTCAGGAGCGAAATGACCGCCAGCTGCAAAAAGAGCAGCAGGTTGCGCCGCAGCTTCTGAAACGGGGTGTTGGCCTTGAGGTCCTCCAGGCTGCGCCGCCAGAGCAGCGTGCTGGAGATGGGCGTGTCGATCCGCTTCAGTTTGAGCAGGTAGAGCAGGATCACCGCGGGGATGAACAAGGCGAAGAGCAATCCCAGGGGGGCTAGTAAATTCATGACCGTCACTCGACCAAGCCCATGCGCCGGAACGCGCGGGTCAACAGCCGCTCGACCGGCTCGCCCGTGGACACCGGCAGGTAATGGAATCCGTACCGGTTGCTCGCTTGTTTGATTTCCGCCTGGTAGGCCCGCAGGCGGCGCTCGTACACGTTCAGCAGTTCCTCCGTCACTGAGATTTCCACTGGCTCGCGGGTCTCCACGTCGATCAGCCGCAGCGCGCCGTAGAGGTCCGGGCGCGTTTCTTGCGGGGACAGGATCTGCACCACGTAGAGATCGTTGTGATGCTGCAACAGGTGCTTGAGGGCGTCCTCATACCCGGCGGGATCGAACAAATCCGAGAGCAGCGCCACCACGCCCCCGCGCGACTGCTGCAACGCGAACCGCCGGCAATTCTCCGCCAGGCGGGTTTCGTTCTCCACCGGCAGGTTCTCTAGAAAATCGATGATGCTCCAGATCCGCGCCTTGCCCCGCGCCGGTTGCAGCCACCGGTAGCGCCCGGCGTTGAAGCCCACGAGGCACACCCGGTCCAGGCCCGCCAGGGCGATGTAGGCCAGGGCGGCCGCCGTCCGCTTGGCGTACCACGATTTGTTGGGCTCGCCGGTGTTCATCGAGGCGCTGGTGTCGATGAGGATGTACAGATACAGGTCTTCTTCCTCGTGGAACAACTTGGTGAACAGCCGGTCCAGCCGCCCGTAGATGTTCCAGTCCAGAAAGCGCAGGTCGTCGCCCTTGGCGTAGTCGCGGTAATCGGCGAACTCGATCGAAATCCCCCGTTTTTTCGAACGCCGCTCGCCCTTCAGCCGCCCCAGGAAGATCTTCTTCGACAACAGCTGCAGCTGCTCGAGGCGCCGGAGAAAGGAGGCGTCCAGCAGGGGCTGCTCCCGGGTGGTTTGCTCAAGGGTGGTTTGCTCAAGGGTGGTTTGCTCAAGGGTGGTTTGCTCCACCGCCGCGCCGTTCGGTTCCGCCATTGCGCCAGGCTCCTATGCTTCGAGTTCATCAATGCGATTGTTCTAAAAGTGTAGCAAGAAGAACGGGGAGTTGTCTATCAGAAGGGGAGGGGGGTCATTACGTCAAGAAAAGGAGACTATTATGTCAAGAAAAAGGTTGTCATACCCATCATGGAGTCAACAAAAGGGTGTCATCCCGTTAAGATCAGGATGTCATCCCCGCGAAAGCGGGGATCCAGAAAAAGCGACCCCTGTAGGGTGGTCTCAAAGCGCAGCGTAGCCCACCAACATGATCAGAGTCCGCTTCAGGGGACGGCTTTACAGCAGCCCAGGGTTTTAACCCTGGGCTAATCTGATGATATTTGGATCCAGTTGAGCGGGTAAGGCCACCAGGATAAGATCGGAGATGCCATCCTGATCGAAATCGGCCACCACTTCGGGCCGGTCGAAATAATA
>JBHGBC010000084.1:0-25723 GCA_041946805.1 bacterium | reverse complement strand
GGGGTGGTTTTCATCAATCATTTCGAAGAGATGCGAACCGGCGATCTGAAAAAAAGTACACACTTGCCGGATGAGCCAAAAAGAAAAGAAATCCGTGGCCGCGTAAACCACGGTGGTTTAATCCGGGGTGGAATTGGGATACAATCCCCAACATCCCATCCGGGAAACCTGAGATGAACCTCGCAGGCATTTTCACATAGGAAATGGAGGACACACCAGTGGAAGGGAAAGCCCTGGGACTCGTCGAGACACGCGGATTGGTCGGCGCGATCGAAGCCGCGGACGCCATGGTGAAGGCGGCCAGCGTGACGCTGGTCGGGAAAGAGAAGATCGGCGGCGGCTACGTGACCGTGATGGTGCGCGGGGACGTCGGCGCGGTGAAAGCCGCGACGGACGCGGGCGCGGCGGCCGCGCGCAAAGTCGGTGAAGTGGTGTCGGTGCATGTCATTCCCCGGCCGCACACGGAAATCGAAGGCATTCTGCCCACCAAGGGGTAAGGGCTTCCCGGCGGCCACGCTGGATTCCTGGACCGGGAGCGGTCCCCGAATCCATGTTACGCAAATCCCTGGCACGGCGTGGCGTTGCCGCCACGCCGTGCGTTTATAGGACCGGGAAACGATGGCAGATCCCCTTGTGGACAGCGCCTTGATCGATCAAATCACCCGGCGGGTGGTCGCGCGCCTGCGGGAAGAGCAGGCGGGTCCGCCCGCGAACGGCAAGCTCGTGCCGGTGAATGTCTCCGTGCGCCATGTGCACCTGTGCCAGGAGCACGTGGAGATTCTGTACGGCCCGGGCTTCGCGCTGGAAGAACGCAACGAACTCTACCAGCCGGGCCAATTCGCCTCCAAACAGGTTGTGACGCTCGTGGGACCGCGTATGCGTTGCCTGGGCGAAGTGCGGGTGTTGGGTCCCCTGCGCAAAAGCACGCAGGTCGAAGTATCCAAGACCGACGCGATCTATCTGGGTATCGATCCCCCGGTAAAACCCTCCGGCGAGCACGAGGGCAGTGTAGGATTGATCCTGGTCGGGCCGGTGGGCGTGGTGCATCTGCAGCGGGGTGTCATTCTGGCGAACCGGCATATCCATCTGTCCGCCCAATCCGCTCAAAAATGGGGCATCGTGGACAACCAAATCGTCAAAGTGCGGATCACCACTCACAAGCGCACGGTCTTCGAAGACGCGCAATGCCGGGTGCATCCCACGTTTTTGGATGAAATGCACCTCGACACCGACGACGGCAACGCCTGCGGCCTGCGCGGGGGGGAAAAGGCGGAAATCATCGACTGAAAGGCCACCATGAATTTACAGGATTTGGAACGGATCGTGACGGATGAAGTCCGGAAAGTGCTGGCGGAGCAGGACCGCGCCCGCGAGACCGCCCTGCCGCCTGATCCGAACGAAACCCTCGATGCGTTCGCTTGCCAGGGGCCAACGTGTACGGTCCCGGCCCCGGCTCCGCGGTCCGTGGCCGCCGCTTCCGCCCGGCCTGTCCCGCCGGCCGTGAAATCCGTCCCGGCGCCCCCGCCGGAAGGTCCGGCTTTTCTGCTGATCTTCACCGGGGCGCGGGAAAAATGGGACGTCCTGTCCCAGGCGTTCCGGCAGTGGCGGGAGCAGGGCATATACCTGGACGCGATTTTCTCCTCCAGCGCCCATTGGGTGATTTCGCCGGACGAAACCGCCGCGCTGGGCATCCGCGCCATCGATCAACCGGCGGAGTTGTACAAGATCATGTACAACTTGTCCCGTTATTCCGCCGTGTTTCTGCCCTCGTTCAGCCGGACGCACGCGGCCAAGCTGGCGCTGGGCATCACCGACACGATCCCATTGAACATGGCGCTGTCGGCGCTGGCGCAGAAGATTCCCACATACGCCTCCAACGAAGGGCTGGATCCCACCGCGTGCGTCGTCTGCGGCAACCAGGTTCCCGGCATCCAGGATGTGCTGAACCGGTACCGGGAGCAGTTGGCCACGATGGGCATGAAACTGCTCCCGGCGGAAGAGGCGGTCCAGGCCATGTCGCGGATCGTGCTGAACGAAGTGGAGAGCGGACCGGATCTGATCACCAGCCTGGTGACCGAGGAAGACGCGGCGAAACTCAAGGGGCCGGTGGTGAAGGCCGCCCGGGGCGGACTCATCACCCCGCTGGCCCTGGAGCTGCTGCAGCGGAAAGGCATCGAAGTAGTGATCGTTCCCCAAAAATAGGGGTTTGAAAAGAGTTGCATAATGGATGATCGGCAAATCGCGGAAATCGTACGCCGGGTGATGCAGGAAGTGCAGAACCAGGCCCAGGCTTCCCAGCCGCACGTGGCCGCCTGCGCGGGTGGCGCGGTCAGCGGCGGCCGGGATGGTGTATTTGAGGATATCGAACAGGCCATTCAGGCCGCCAAGCAGGCATTTCAGCGGTTCCGGGAGGTCCCCCTGGAAGACCGGAAACGGTTCATCCAGGTGATCCGGGACACATCCCGCCAATTGAACCGGGAATGGTCGGAACTGATCGTGCGGGACACGGGCATGGGCCGGGTGGATCACAAAATCCTGAAGAACACCCTGGCGCTGGAGAAGACCCCCGGCCCGGAAGAGCTATGCACCACCTGCGTGACCGGCGACCATGGCGTCATGCTGCAGGAATACGCGCCGTTCGGGGTGATCGGAACGATCACCCCCTCCACCAATCCGGTGGCGACGGTGATCAACCACGCCATCGCCATGCTGTCGGCCGGCAACACGGTGGTCTTCGGGCCGCATCCCGGGGCGGTGCAGTGCACGCTGGAGAGCATGCAGGCGATCAACCGGGCGCTGGTGGCGGCGGGCGCGCCGGCCAATCTGCTGACCTCGGTCCGGCAGCCCAGCCTGCGCACGGCCAAGACCATCATGGGCCATGAGGATATTTCCCTGCTGGTGGCCACGGGCGGCCCGGCGGTGGTGCGGGCGGCCCTGGAAAGCCCCAAGCGGGCGATCGTGGCCGGACCGGGCAATCCGCCGGTGATCGTGGACGAGACCGCCGACATCGCCCGCGCGGCCCGCAATATTCATGACGGCTCCAGTTTCGACAACAACATGCCGTGCATCTGTGAAAAGGAGTGCTTCGTGCTCCCGCCGGTGTACGACGACCTGATTTCGGCCATGCGGCAGCGGGGCGCGTACGTGCTCAACGCCGCCCAGACCGAGGCCCTGACCCGCGTCACCCTGACGGCGGAAGGTCACGTCAACCGGGACTTCGTGGGCAAGGACGCGGGGGTGCTGGCGCGGGCCATCAACCTGCAGGCGCCCTCCAACTGCGAGCTGCTGCTGGTGGAAGTCGCCAAAAACCATCCCTTCGTCACGCACGAAATGCTGATGCCGGTGCTGGCCCTGGTGAAGGTCAACACGTTCGAGGAGGCGGTCAGCGCATCCATCGAAGCGGAACACGGATTCGGCCATACGGCCATCATCCACAGCCAGCGGATGGACCGCATCACCCAGTTCGCCAAGGCCATCAAGGTCAACCTGTTCGTGGCCAACGGCCCCTGCGGGGCGATTCTGGGCAACGGCGGCGAGGGCTGGACGGCCTTCACCATTGCCGGCCCCACGGGCGAAGGCCCCTGCACTCCCAAGACCTTCAGCCGGGTCAAGCGCTTCGCCATCGCCGATTCGCTGCGGGTGGTGTAAGCCAAACGGAATGCCATGGCGCCGGATCTTTATCCTGGCGAAATCCGGGACCCGATTTCCTCTCCCTCTGGGAGAGGACCAGGGTGAGGGTAGCCCTGAAAGGGCGCAATCCATTCAAGGCCTGCACCCGGATGAGCAGTCGGTGAGGTAGCGTGACGCGCGTTACCCAGTACAAGTCCGGTTCGTTTAATTGATCGATCTTTCCTTTTGATTCCCTCCGACGAGGCACACGGGGCGCAGGCGGCTGTGCCCCGCGTGTTTTATGGGGGAGAAGAGAGTAAATCGCAGGATGGGTTAGCGCGCGGCGCGTAACTCATCATCTTGATCATCCTGTTTATCCTGGCCATCCGGATTTCGACGACATGCAGGGTGGGCTCAAAGCGCAGCGCGGCCCGCCAAGGAGGAGGCCCGCCATGCCGGACGAACGCGCCGGGACGCTTCATTTCCATCCCGAAAGAGCGCGGGAGCAGATTCCCCAGTTGCTTCCCAGCTGCACGGCAATTCGAGAACAGGAAGGAGGCCATCGGCTGGTGGTGGTGTTCGAACAATCCACCCCCCTGAGCGAGCGGGAACTGGGCCGCCTTCTGGTAATCCATGGCAAATGCGCGAATTCAGGACTACGCATCACGCTGCGGTGTTCCGCTGTGGTGGTGGAACAATTGTCGCGTCTTCTCATTGACCGGTTGATCATTTTGGAGAGAATCAACGGATGACTACGTGTCGTTCCATCGAGATATTTCTCTCCGGCGGGAGAAAAAGGAAAAACGTATGAAAGAGACGGTATTGAAGGCCGGCCGGATCACTCTAGGGATACTCCTGTTGCTCATTGGGGCGATTTCCGGCCTGATTCCCTTTATCCAGGGTTGGATCTTCGGCCTGGCCGGCTTGTGGCTGCTCTCGAAGGATGTGCCCTTCGTCCGCCGGTATTACGAAAAAATGACCGCCTGGGTGGAGGAGAAAAAGAAGGAACGGCGCGAAAGAACCCGATCACAATCCGGCGGTGCGACTCCCCCGCCGGGTCCAGCGAAGGAGGGAGCCGTGACGGGAACGGTCCCCCCGCCCCCTCCACCCCCTTCGAAAAAAAACAATCCCCAGTGAAACCGGTCCCGCCGCCCGTCTGAACCACACGCCGGGGAGTGCCCTGCGCTATCAATGGAAAAAGGGCGCGCTGATCCCGCGCCCTTTTCCGCGAACCGGATGGGTACATGATTCTTCTCAGGTCATTTTGTATTTCCGCTTGAACCGTTCCACGCGTCCCGCCGCGTCGATCAACTTCTGCTTGCCGGTGAAAAAGGGATGGCAGGCGGAGCAGATATCCACGTGGATGTCGCTGGCCGTGGAGCCGGTCTGGAATGTGTTCCCGCACGCGCATTTCACGGTGGCGAGATAATAAGGGGGATGCAGGTTCGGTTTCATGATCGATTTCCTCATACGCCAGTATCAAAACTCAAACGGTGTATTGTATCCGGCCGGAGGATTAGGTCAATCGGGGTGAACGGAATCCCTCCGTTTCCGTTTCCGGCCCGGGGATGAGCCGGTCAGCCGGTTTTCGCGGTAATCACGGACCGTTTTTCGGCTTGGTGGATCATCCGATCCCGCGCCGATGGCCGGGTGAGACCCGGTTGAGGATGACGCATCGTGTAACGGACCGGGCGGAAATGGTCGTGGTAAAATCGTGCGGCCCGGTACACCCGGGGAAATTTGAACAGCATCCGCAAAAAATTCGTCTGGCCCCGGAGAAGTTGCCCCGCCAGGACGCGCGAGACCGCGGCCGCCGTCCGCCAGCCCATGAATTTGGCGTTGATGATCGACTGGGTCCGGACCAGTTCCTCGTAGAAGCGGCGCAAAGGCAGCCGGGTGGGCAGGATGGCGTGTTGAATATCGAAAAGCCGGTAGTCGCCGGTGGTCAGTTGGCGATGTTCGCTAAGAAAGATTTCGGTGCCCGGGTAGGGCGTGGCCACGGTCAGGTGGACGATCTCGGGCACGGCCATGGCCCATTCGCGGGCGCGTTGAAAGTCCTTCAAATCCCAGCCGGGATCGGCAATGAGGTTGATGGCCACGTCGATGCCGAGACCGCGGGCTACTTCCAGCGCCTCGAAATTCTGGTTGGGGGTGACACGCTTACGGAACAGGCGCAATTGCTCCGCATCCAATGATTCCAGTCCCAAAAACATGTATTGCAGGCCGAGCCGGGCCCACTGGGAGAAGATTTCCCGGTTACGGAGCAACACATCGCAGCGGGTTTCGAGATAGTAGCGCTTGCGGATGCCGCGCCGGGCCACGGCTTCGGCCACGGCCAGGCTGTGCTCCGGCTTGATGAAGGCCACGTCATCGACAAGGAAGACGTTGGGTTCGCGGATCCGGGCCAGTTCCTCGGCGATGCGCTCCGGATCGCCCAGCCGGTGCCGGCGGTTGTAAAAGGTCCAGGCGCTGCAGAAGGTGCAATCCCAGGGGCAGCCGCGCGTGAATTCGATGGATGCGCACGGATCGAGTTCGCCGATGAAATAGCGGTGGCGCTTCCGGGTCAGATCGCGCGCGGGCGGGACGGTGTCCAGATCCGGAATCAGTTCCGCCCGCGGTCCCGCGCCCTCGGGGGTGAGAATGCCGGGGACGCCGCGCGGATCGGGAAGGCTCTCGAGCAACGCGGGGATGATGCTTTCGCCCTCGCCCCGCGCCACGCAATCCAACGCCCCCCCGGCGTGGTCCAACACTTCCTCGCCGATAAATGAAACGCTGTGCCCCCCGCAAAAAACGAAGGCCTTGGGCAGGCGTTGTTTCGTCAACTTTGCCAGATCGATCACTTCGGGCACGTTCGCCAGGTAGTTGACGCTGAAACCCACCGCGCCCGGTTGGAAAGCGCGCAGTTCGTGTTCAAAATCCCGGCGGGTGAAAACCTGGAGATCGAGCAGCCGGACCTCATGTCCCGCCCGGCGCGCCGCCTCGGCCGTGTACTCCAAGCCCAACGGCTCGAGGCGCAGGTAGATTTCCGAATACAGTAGCGGACTCGGGTGAACCAGCAACACTTTCATTATCCGGCCCCATGAAACCGGTGAGGGATTCGGTGGAACCGCGAAGCTGAAATCCATGCCGTACAGTTTAATCCGGATGGAAAGGCAACATAAAGGGATAATGTGAGAATCGGAGAAGCGGCAGAGCCGGAGGCATCAAATCGAATCCGATTCCAATATCGAGTTGATTTTCTGTTTCAAATAAGGCAAGTCGGATTGAATGATCGACCATATCAATTCGGGATCGATTTCGAAATATTGGTGAACCAGCACATTTCTCAGACCAACGATGGATCGCCACGAGATTTCCGGATGGCTTCGCTAAAACGATGGGGATAGATGCTGGCTGGCTTCTCCTATGATCTGCAGATGCCGTAGCATCCAATTTTGAATCAATTCATCCTCCAAGAAAACGTTTTTGCCTTTCTCTGCGTATTTTTCGATACGTTCGATCGCGTCCCAGATATGGTGCAAGCGTTCCTTATCGCTTCTCATAACGCAATGGCTTCCTTCAACACTTTCTCACGCAGTTTTTCCGGCAGACTGTTTTCCGTTATAACATCGACCTTTCTTTGCAACAGATCCTGCAGGTCCATGATCAATCCGCCGGGGAAAAAGAAACTGCGGTTCGAACCCATTTCCACCAGGAAATCGACGTCGCTGTTCTCGTCCGCTTCCCCGCGGGCCACGGAACCAAAGACGCGCACGTTGAGAGCCCCATGTTGGCTGGCCACTCGCAGAATTTCATCCCGCTGACTCTGGATAATGTCATGAATGCTCATTCGTTCTCCCTCAAAAACGCCGGGAATCTTGGTTTACATCGGTTCCAAGCACTATCAATATCTTACACGAAACTACAGGGAATCCACCATCGTTCCGGTTTTCAAGACTTATATAAATCTGCCGCCCTCCATATCCCGCCGGGGTATTTCGATGATCCCTCTCTCCCTTTCCTCCTCAGCGCTCCTTTCGATATGATGGTGGCAATGACTCTCCAAGAAAGGAAGACACCATGCGGTATTTGTCATTCTGGATCGTGACCGGATCGTTCGTACTCGGTGGATTCGCCTTCGCGGCGGAATCGGGAAATCCTCCGATACTCAATCCCGGATTCGAAGATGGCCAGGCCGAGGGCGGGAAGTTCATCCCCCGGGGATGGACCGCTCCCCCGGAAGGGTGTGAAGCGATGGAACCGGGGTTTGATTCCCCGCGCGGCGTGCTTGTACAAGGCAATGGAGACAACGATGCCGCCTGGATTTCCGATCCGGTATCCGTCCAACCGGGGGCGTGGTACGAGTTCTCCTTCTGGGGGAAGAAATCCCCGGAGACGCAGGGCGGTTCGGCGGTCAGCGGCCCCACGTTCGCGAATCAGGACATCCGGCTGGAAAATGATTGGAAACGCTATACGGCCGTGTTCCGCGTTCCCGAGAATCAGACCGAAGCCCGTTTCCGCCTGGGGCAATGGCATGTGAACGGAACCTTGTATTTCGACGCGGCCGGCCTGGTTCCCGTGCAACCCATTTTCACCCGGCGGGAAGGCTTGATGCTGGGCCAGGGCGAGCGCGTCCAGGATACCGCCTACACGGCGCTCCACGATTTGGACGCGGCGGGCGGCAACGGATGCCGATTCATGCAATCGTCCTCGGCGGGATTCAACACCGGCCGGCTGCTGTTCGGAACGCAAGCGCAAGTGACCTACCGGCATGAGATCCCTGACAACCGGCTGGTGGAGGCCTCGGTGGAGGTGAATCTCAACTACCGCACGGCGGGCGTCTGCCGGGTGTCGGCGTGGAGTGACAAAGCGGACTGGACGGAATTGGGCGCGTTCTCCGAGCTGAACACCCAAACCCTGGCGCTTCCCGAAGCCTTGCTTCCCGCGGCGTGGCTCGAAATCCGCCTGGAAGGCGCGGCGGATGATCAGGGATGCAATTTCCAGGTGGATCAATACCGCCTGAAGGGCACATTGGAAAAACCGCTGCCCGCGTTGGATGGCAAAACGTACTTTCTCCGCGTATCAGACAGCGATCCCTCCGCCCGGGTGGTCATCGAGCAGGTGGGTGATCCCAAACCCGGCCTCGATACCGAGCTGGTCATGTCCGTCGAGCATCCGGGCAAGGAAAAGTGCCTGTTCACGGCGCGGATCGATACATCCGGGCCCGCGAGCCAGGATGCTTTCATCCATCGGTTTTCGGTCAACGCGGGAGAAACCGCCACCGTCCGGATTCCCTATTCCGTGAGTGATACCGGCCAGCATCAGGTGTATATTCAGGTGTTCCGATCGATGGAAGAAAACATCTTCCGGGGCGAGTTAACCCTCGATGTCCCCTTCCTCTATGCGGCCGATTATGGAGAACGGCTCGATTCCGGAACAATCGGCTCGGTCTGGTGGTGTCCCGCGACGTATAAGGTATCGCAAATCCGCCCCGTTCCCCGGCGGCAGGGCCACGCGGCAGAGCTCTCGGCGGCGCGGGGTGAATTCGAACCGGTGCAGGTTGTGTTGCGTCCCGACAAGGCTGTTTCGGGCATGACGGCGGCGGCCGGGGCCTTGCGCGGCCCCGAGGGCGCCGAAATCCCCGCCGAGGCAATCCAGGTCAAGCAGGTGGAGTATGTTTACGTGCACCGCCCTTCCGACGCGTGGGGCTGCGTGGACTGGTGGCCCGATCCGCTTCCGCCGGCCGAGGAACCGCTCGCCCTCGCCGCCGGGCGCAACTATCCCTTCTGGATCGTGGTCCACGTTCCCCCGGACGCCCGCGCGGGAATGTACACGGGGGCAGTCCGCTTTCAATCGGAGGATTGGAACGTCCAGGTCCCGCTCCAACTGCGTGTCTATGATTTCGCGATTCCCAAAATCTCCAGCGTACGCAGCGGCTTCGGGTTCTCGCCCGGTTTGCTGCGGCAATACCATCATCTGGAATCCCGCGAGGAAGTGGACCAGGTTACCGATTTGTACCTCCAAAGTTTCCGGGATCACCGCATCTCGCCTTACGATCCCATGATGTTGCATCCGATCAAGTATGAGTTGACCGACAAGTACGCCTTCGATTTCTCGGACTTCGATAAGGCCGGCGAACGCTATTTCGACGAGTTCGGCTTCACTGGCCTGCGTTTGGACCTCGAAGGCATGGGCGGCGGGACCTTCCACAGCCGCCGCAAGGGGAAAATCGGCGATTATGAACAGGGCACGCCGGAGCACGAGCGCCTGTTCCGGGATTACGCCTCCACCATCGAGCGGCACCTCCAGGAGAAAGGCTGGCTGGACAAGGCCTATATCTATTGGTTCGACGAGCCGGATCCCAAGGATTACGAATTCGTGGTGGAAGGCATGGAGATGATCAAGCGGAACGCTCCGGGCTTGAAGCGTTTCCTCACCGAACAGCCGGAACCCGAACTGCTCGGCCACGTGGATATCTGGTGCGCGATTATTGACCAATACGATCCCGAAGGGGCCAAGGAACGGCGGAAACAGGGCGAGGAATTCTGGTGGTACGTCTGCACCGGCCCCAAACAGCCCTACCCCGGCCTGTTTATCGACCATCCCGCCGTGGACATGCGCCTGTGGCTGTGGATGACCTACCGTTACAACGTGCAGGGATGTCTGGTGTGGCAATCCAACTACTGGACCAGCGGCGCCGCCTTTCCCTCGCCGCAATGGCAGGATCCCTGGAGCGATCCGATGAGCTACGTCTCCGGCTACGACAACCCGCCCGGATACGTCGGCTACTGGGGCAATGGCGACGGGCGTTTCCTGTATCCCCCCAAGAACTGGACCGACGGGAAGAAACGGATCTGCGGCCCGGTGGATTCGATCCGCTGGGAAATGCTGCGCGAAGGCTTCGAGGATTACGAATACTTCAAACTGGTGGAGAACGCATTGAAGGCTGGTAATCTTACCGATGCCCAACGGCAAAAAGCGGAGGAACTGCTTCAGATCCCCACGTCCATCATCGCCTCGATGACGGAGTACACCAAGGATCCGGCGCCCATGTACGAATGGCGCGATGCCCTGGCCCGGTTTCTGGAAGAAATCGGTAAGCAGTAAGGATGGCTAAGAAATGCAGGGTGGGGTGAGCGAGCGAAATCCACCAAAACCCCTGAGGGAATCATGTAGGGGCGGACCTAGGTGTCCGCCCCGGCATTTTTTGACCTTTGGATCCTTTTTTGTGGTGCAGGCATCTTGCCTGCGGACGCTGCGTAGGGGCAACTCTATGAGAGCCAGGGGGATCGCCCCTGATACTCCCTCGGATCGGATTGATCCACCCACCTTAATCTACGCCCGCGGTTTTTCCATCTCCTTCAACTGATCCGCCACGGCCTGGTGGATCTGATCCACGGACACCCGGATCTGCTGCATGGTGTCGCGGTTGCGGATGGTGACGGCGTGATCTTCGAGCGAATCGTAGTCCACGGTGATGCAGAGCGGCGTGCCGATCTCGTCCTGGCGGCGGTAGCGCTTGCCGATATTGCCCGATTCGTCGTAGGCGGTGCGGTAGGGCCCGCGCAGGCTGTGTTCGATTTGCCGGGCCAGTTCGCTGAGGCCGGGTTTCTTGAACAGGGGGAACACCGCCACGGTCACCGGCGCGACCTTGGGTGAAAAGCGCAGCACCAGCCGCTCTTCCAGTTCGCCCTTGTCGTTGGGAGCCTGGTCAATGTCGTATGCGTCCGAGAGCAGCACCAGGATGGTGCGGTCCACCCCCGCCGAGGATTCGATCACCCAGGGGATGTACTTCTCGCCCGTGATGTCGTCCCGGTACGAAAGGTCCTTTTTGGAGAATTCCGAATGCCGGCGCAGGTCGTAATCGGTGCGGTTGGCGATGCCCTCCAGCTCGCTCCAGCCCATGGGGAACTTGAACTCCACGTCGTAGCAATCCTTGGCGTAGTGGGCCAGTTCGTCCTTGCCGTGCTGCCGCATCCGCAGATTGCTTTCCCTCACGCCCAGAGAAAGGTACCAGCGCCGCCGCCGGTCGAGCCAGAACTCGAACCACTTGTCGCCCTCGCTGGGATGGACGAAATACTCCAGTTCCATCTGCTCGAACTCGCGCTGCCGGAAGATGAACGCCTTGGTGGTGATTTCGTTGCGGAACGACTTGCCGATCTGGGCGATGCCGAAGGGCACCCGCATGCGTGTGGCGGTCAGCACGTTTTTGAAGTTCGGGAAGATGGTCTGGCAGGTCTCCGGCCGCAGGTAGGTGATGTTGGCCGAGTCCTCCACTGGCCCCCAGTGCAGCTTGAACATGAGGTTGAAATCGCGCGGCTGAGTCAGTTCGCCGCCGCATTCCCGGGGCGTCTTGCTGGGCTTGAGGGGGCAGCAATCCTCGTCCAATTTGTCGGCCCGGAACCGGTGGCCGCAGGTCTTGCAATCCACCATCGGATCGTGGAATCCTTCGACGTGCCCCGACGCTTCCCATACCCGCGGATGGGTGGTCACCGCGCCGTCCATGCCCACCACGTCGTCGCGCGAGGTGACCGTATCCTGCCACCACAGACTCTTGACGCAGTTCTTCATTTCCACGCCCAGCGGACCGTAGTCCCACGAGGCGGCGAATCCGCCGTAGATCTCGCTGGAGGGGAAAATGAATCCCCGCCGCTTGCACAGGGCGACGATGTCGTTCAACGTGGGTTGGACTGCGGATGGCTCGCTCATGAATTTCATCCTCTTCGGTCGGTTGAAAACGCGTTTTCCCGCCCCAGTTCAGGCCGTGGGGAAAATTAATCTATCACTATACCTCGAAACCGCCCTGCGCTGGAGGACCGCGGAAGGGGGGAAGCGAAGGAAGGATCAGCGCGCAATGCGTAATCCATTCCGTTTTGGATTCTATCAAAAAGTCCAATACTCCTGTTCCATGAATTCTTGTAACTATCTACCGGTTTGCAGTACAGCTTTTGAGCGCCAACGGCGCGGCATGAGGACAGCCCAACGTGTAGGCCCTGGGAAGGATAAAACAAGAGTAAGCAGTTCCCACTCCCACCCGGAGAGGGTCAGGGTGAGGGAAAGCCATTCGCATCGCATAATTCCTTCAATTATACGAAAATACCTTTTGTCCACAGCTGTAGGAGTACTTTGCCGAGCGCCCCTGCTTTTTCACCGGACATCCGTGCTTCTCATTACACGGGCCTGTTTCCAAAGGACGTGGAAAATCACTTGACATACTATGCTTTATAATATAAAGTACTTTGTATGGAGAGTTCCGGATGAATGTCGAAAGGGGGAGAGAAATCGGTCCCATGAAGCTATTGGAATGGTTGGATGCGAACCGTTTTCTCGGAGTGCGGATTTGGGATTTTTCCTTTCGCAGCCTCCTGCGGGTATACGGCCGGGATTTTATGAAATCCGTCATCCTTCGGCATCCGGTCCAGACGTTTCACGGGATCCGGCGCTACCGGCGGTTAGAGAATCCGGATGCTTCGGGCGAATACCAATCCGATTTCGATAAAGTGGGGGTAAATGGAAAAAAGGATGGCCAACGGGTCATCGGAGTCGGTTTTTGCCTGAAACCCCTGCATCCCGGTTGCGTGTCGGGAAGAGGCAATCACAACTGTTTTTATTTGGAACAGAACCTTCACCGGGAGCCGGAGCCGGGCGCTGCTGTCCGGGAGATCCCCGCATGTTGCAAATCTTGTGTGATCAAGGATATAGGTTTGCTTTCCCTGGCTTCGGGCTGCGTTTTTTATATTATGACCTCCGCGCGGGATATCCTATATGATCTGATTTTGCCCTCCCTGGAAAAGGGGCGGTTTTCCCGGGGATTGTTCGTGATCTGCCGGTATTCTTTCGAACCGTTCCGCATGGCGCTGGCCATCGCGGGCATCCAGGCGTGTCTGTTTCCCTATGAAAAAAACGACTGCGGAGACTATGCCACCTGGTTGCGGGCCGATAAGGGCGTCAAGGATGAGCAAACCTCGATACCGGCCAGCGATTGGCCTGTGATTCAATCCCGGCTGAGTAGCCCGGAGAGGGCCGGCGAGACTCCCATTCGGATTCAGAAACGAGGCAACCTATTTTACCCGTGATGATGGCGCCCATGTTCTCACTCTGGACTTTTCCCTCCTGGATGGATTGGATCCTGATTTTTCCCCTGGGATTGACCGCGGGAATTCTCGCGGGATGGGTGGCGGGCCACGGCCGGGTACAGTGGCAGTGGCCTGTGGGGTATTCCCGAAAACTGTTTCATTTCGTCATCTTCACCCTGGCCGGGGCGATGGGCCTGCTGGGTGGCTTTCCTCAGGTTCAAGTATTCGGGGCGGCGGTGGGAGCCGTGGTGGTGTACGCGGTCTGGCGTGGACCCCGAAGCCGGTTGTTCCTCGCGGTGGCCCGCCCAGGCGATTATCCATTTGAAAAATTATGTATCATTATGCCTTTGTTGATGACAGCCCTGGGAGGGATGGTCAGCAATATCCTGTTTGGTCCATTCGCGGTGGTGGGTTACATCACCGCCGGCTGGGGAGACGCCGCCGGCGAGCCGGTGGGGACCAAATGGGGAAGGCATACCTACCGGGTTCCCACGTTCCGGGGAATGGGAACGCACCGCAGCCTCGAAGGCAGTGCGGCGGTTTTTCTAGCGTCCCTGAGCGGGTGTCTGGTTTTGTTTGCCGTGGGATTTAACGTTTCCATTCCCTTTGTCTTTCTCACTTCCCTGGTTCTGGCCTTGATCACCACCCTGGTCGAAGCGGTTTCGTTTCACAGCCTGGATAATTTGACGATCCAAATCGCCACTTCGGGCGCCTGCGGACTGATTTTTTGGATGTGGGGAGTGGGGTAGGCGGCCTCGTTGGATTGGATTCTGTTGAGTTTTTCCAACGTAGATCAAATTACCCAAACGGAACGGGTTCATAGATTGTATGAAACGCCCCCAAGGCGCCCTTTCCGGGCTTCCCTCACCCTACCCCTCTCCCAGAGGGAGGGAATTGGTGATATGGGTCCCGGCTCTATCGCAGGTCTGAAGCCCTGGGCAAGTTGAGAATTCCATGATCTCAACGGCCCAAAGGACATAAGGAATGAAAAGGCTAAACACCTGCGCAACAACGGTTTTCCCCTCTCCCTGAGCAATTGCCACCATTCTCATCGGTTCCGTAATGCGATAAATCGGTACATACTAATCAAATCCATCATTCCAATAGAATCAAGAATATTTATGTGTGGCATTTGCGGGATCGTTTATACGGATCCGACCCAGCCGGTGGAAGAACGCCTCCTGGCGGCCATGACACGGATCATTCAGCACCGGGGGCCGGATGACGAGGGGCTGTACCGCGCCGGCGGCGTGGGACTCGGATCGCGCCGCCTGTCCATCGTCGGGCTGGGTGACGGCCACATGCCCATGGCCTCGGAGGACGGCGCGCTCTGGATTGCCTATAACGGGGAGCTGTACAACCACCCGGATTTGAAGCGGTCTCTGCAGGGCAAGGGATACGGTTACCGGACCGCCTCGGACACCGAAACGTTCTTGCACTTATATCATCAGTACGGAGACGCATTTCTGGAGCACACGCGGGGGATGTTCGCCCTGGCGTTGTGGGACGCCCCGCGCCGCCGGCTGATCCTGGCGCGGGACCGGCTGGGCATCAAGCCGCTGTACTATCATTTCGATGGCCGGGCGCTGCGCTTCGGATCGGAAATCAAGCCGATCCTGCTCGATCCCGTGGTTCCGCGGGCGATTGACCTGGAGGCGCTGAATCTCTTCCTGGCTTACTTTTCCGCCCCCGATCCGTACACGATGTTCCAGGGAATCCGGCAGTTGGGCGCGGGCGAAATGTTGATTTTTCAGGATGGGAGAATCACCATCCGCTCATACTGGAATCCCCGGGAATCCATCCACCCGTTGTCTGAAGTGGATGAACAGGATATCCAACGTGAACTGGCCGAACGCCTGCGGAACGTGGTGCGGGAGCATTTGCTATCCGACGTGCCTGTGGGCGCGTTTTTATCGGGGGGGATCGATTCGAGCGTTCTGGTGGCCTTGATGCGCGATCATCTCGGCCCCGGATTCAAGACATTCGCGATTGGATTCGAAGGCCATAGTCTCTTCGACGAAACCCCCCACGCCCGGACCATCGCCCGCCTGTTCGAGACGGAGCACCATGAGAAGCGCCTTGCCCCCCGGGACCTATTGACGGCGCTGGAGGACATCACCTGGCAACTCGATGAACCGTTGGCCGATTCATCGTGCCTGCCGGTTTACTTTGTCTCCCGCCTGGCGGCCGGCCATGTCAAGGTGGTTCTCTCTGGAGACGGCGGCGACGAGGTTTTCGCGGGCTACCGGAAATACCAGGCCGAATATTTCCGGCGTTTCTTTTCTTTTATGCCGGAAACGTGGCTGAGCTTTCTGTCCCGGACGCTGGAGGCGCGGATTCCCGAATCCCGAGCCAACCGGGCCAAGGATTTTCTACGCCAGATCAAGAAATTTTTCCGGGGACTCGATCCCGATCCGTTCACGCGGCATCTCAAGTGGGCGATTCATTTCGAGGACGAACTCCGCGGCCCGATGCTGCGCGATGAAGTCCGGGAAGCCATCAATTATGAGGAGCCCACCCGGTTGCGGAAGGAGTTGTTTGACTCCATGCCGCGGCTGGACGAATTGAACCGGATGCTGTGGGTCGATCTGCGGCATAACCTGGCGGCGGACATGCTCCGCAAAGTGGACCGCATGTCGATGATCCATTCGCTGGAAGTTCGGGTTCCGTTTCTCGATCACACGTTGGTGGAGTATGGTTTTTCTCTTCCCTCGCATGTTAAGTTGCGTGGGAAAACCACCAAGTGGATTTTGAAAAAAGCCTTCGAAGACCGTTTGCCCCATGCGATCGTGCGGCGGCGGAAACATGGCTTCGACGTGCCGGTGGGCGAATGGTTCAAGGGGGAATTACGCGAAGTGCTCGAGGATGTGGCTTCGGAGAACACAGTCACGCGCCGGGGATTGTTCCACCCCCGGCGCGTGCGGGAGATAATAAAGGATCATCAAGACGGGAAACGTGATTATACCAATCACTTATGGATTCTACTCAGTTTAGAGCTTTGGCAGCGCCGGTATTTGGATTGTCCTCCGGGTTTTGTTCCTGACCGGCCTTGCGTACGGGAATCGCCTTGATGATCCCCAGCCGGGTGATGTTGCCGTTGCCGGACCGCTTTTCTTCTTCCGTGGTATACAGCACTTTGGCGATGACCCGGTCGCCCGGCCGCAGCGTGGATTTGTTGAAGATGGCCTTGTTGACGCCCCGGCGCTTGAACCATAAAAATCCGTCGTAGCTGTGGTGGCGGAACGTGAAGCTGTTTTCCGTATGGGAGAGGCTCACCAGTTCGATCTCGATCAACTCGCCCGGCGCAACGCGGGGTTCCAGGTACAGGATGGGTTCCTGGTTGTTGCGCGTGGCGATGGCCAGGCCGGGGATGTTCGTGATCTTGAGTTTCAGCACGTCGCCGGGCTTGACGTTGTTCACCTGCTTGACAAAACAGCGGTACCGCGTGCCCACGGCGTCTTCCAGGTAAAATCCCGGATTGCCCTGGAGGATTTTGTTGGCTTGGGAATTGGATTTCCGCTTCTCGACGATAAAGTCGATCTTGGCGTCGATGAAGGTGTTGATGGCGATGCTGTCGGGCTCGATGTATTTGGCATTGTTCATCACCAGAATCTCGTTGACCTTGACGCACAGGGCGCAGGGATCGGAATCATGGTGGTGGTGAAGCAGAATTTCCCGGGCGCAGTCATGAACGACTTTGTGTTCGCCGAATTCCCAGGCGTTTTTCATCCGTTCGTAAAATTTGGCTTCTTTCTCAGGCGTCCAGGCCTCCTCTTGCGATACCGATGCCTCGATGCGTTGCAGGTGATTGGCTTTCAGCAGCGTGGCGAAGAAAGTCCGGTAGCGCTCGCAGGTTTGGCGCGCCAACCGGACGCTGCCATGCTCCAATTGCTCCATGACGCGCTCCAGATAGAATAAAACGACCCGTTGCAGTTCGTCTTCCGTCCGTAACTGTACAAGGTTCCCGGTCACGGTCTTACTCCTTCACTCTGTCTCATTGTGAGTGTATCGAAAAACGATCTGATCATCCCGGGCTTTTGTAAAAAGTTGTCTGGAAAGAATCGAATTAAATTCAGGAACAGCAGGGGGATGGTTTCAACTTCTTCGTTATCGGGCTGGTTCTAATATTCCGAGTGATTTGGCTGGCGGTACGAGCCGTGGAGGAAATCCCGG
Source organism: bacterium (assembly GCA_041946805.1). Lineage (GTDB taxonomy): Bacteria > Hinthialibacterota > Hinthialibacteria > Hinthialibacterales > Hinthialibacteraceae > JABLXU01. The sequence goes on along the minus strand of JBHGBC010000084.1, from coordinate 7,886 downwards.
AGGACACGGAAAATCACAATATTGTCAGAGGGAAAAGCGAATACAGGATGGATTAGCGGGAAGCGTGTAACCCATCTCCCTCCTGGTCATCTTGTCCATCCTGGCTATCCTGATTCAGACAATCACTTCCCGCTTCTACATTCCCCCTCCCTTTGGGAGAGGGCCGGGGTGAGGGAAAACCTATCCATTCGCCATATCCCGCCGATTTTACACAAAGAACGTTCACCCACTGCTGTAAGGGCCCATGGCAACGTGCTCCTGCTTATAATAACCAGGCGGATCTTTCCAACTCACCCGAATCGTTTATGACCTCACCCCACCTTGTCCTTCCTCCGTGCCCTCCGGGGTTCAATCCGGCAAACCAAGGATCTCCCGCTTTGGCTCCCCACTCCCTTCGTGGAAGAGGGGCCGGGGTTGAGGGCCTGAATTCCATGCCCTCCGCGTCCTCCGCGGTTCTGCGGTGAATTCCACGGATTGCATCCGGTCTTCCCACTGATTTCAAGAAACAAAAGGCAAATCCATGCGATAATACCTCTTGGATCTTCTCGCCGGTGCCATATAAACCGATTCATCCCGGGCGGCGTTTCATGGATGTACAGTAGCGATAACCATATTCAAACCAATTTTCAGGAGGCGCGAGAGTATGTTCCGGATACGAATGACGGCGTGGGTATTGTTCATGTGTGTAGGAATCATGGCGGCGGGGGCCGGGGAGGCGAAGATCATCGACTCCAAGCCCGTATATGCCGCGTTGTTCAAAAACGGCATCGGCCTGGTGGTGTCCCGGGCGGAACTGCCCGAAGCCTCGGGCGCGTTCCGGATCAAGCCATTGCCGGACGCGGTGCTGGGCAGCGTGTGGATCAGCTGGCCGGATCACCTGGCGTTGGAAGACATCAAAGCCTCGCAGGCCCAAGTCGAGCGGACCTTGCCCGCCGCCAGCCTCCCCGACCTGCTGGAAGCCAATATCGGGAAGACCGTCCGGTTGCGGATCAAGGACACCTGGGACCAATACACCATTGTCGATATCCCCAAAGCCCATGAGGAGCCGGTTCAGCCTCTGTTGCGTGATTCGTTGCCCCTGCCTCCCCCGCCCGGCCGGGGCGAGATCGTGATCCTGCGCGACCGGGAAGAGAAAATTCAGGCCTATCCCCTCCATTGGATCGAGGCCATCGGCTTCGTGGAGCCGGAACCGGGCATGGCCATTCAGCGCGCCACCATCCAAAACGTGGTGGACTTCCACGCCGCGCCCAAGGGAACGGAGCAGGCGGAAAATCCCGTGACGCTGACCTACCTGTCCAAGGGCATCGCCTGGTCGCCCAGCTATGTGGTGGACATTTCGGCCGAGGGCCAGGCTTCGCTGGCCGCCAAGGCGATCGTGGTGAACGACCTGGTCCCGCTGGACAACACGGAGTTGGAACTGATCACCGGCTATCCCCACATCCAGTTCAGCGACACCCCCAGCACCTTCTCGCTGGCCCCCTTGCAGCAGATTCTCGATCAGTTGCGCATGGGAAAAGACCGGCAGGAATCGCTGATGCTCTCCAACATGGCCGTCGTGGCCCAGCGCGCCGATTACGCGCCCTCCATGCCCTTCACCCCGGTGATGGGCGAAGGCGACGAGGACCTGTATTTCTACAAGATCCCCGCCGTGACCCTCAAGAAGGGCGAGCGCGGGTATTATCCCCTCTTCTCCGGCGAGGTGCCCTACGAGCATCTCTACACGTGGGAGATTCCCGATACCATCAACGAATTCACGCCGTTCCAACCGCAGCAACCCATGGAACCGCCCAAGCCGGTGGTCTGGCACGCCCTGAAACTGACCAACACCACGGGCAAGCCCTGGACCACCGCGCCCGCCGTAACCATGAAGAACGGCCGCATCCTGGGCCAGGACACCATCGAATACACGCCCGATCAAGCCACCACGGACCTCAAGATCACCCAGGCGCTCTCCATCAGCGCCGAGCACAACGAATACGAGATCGAGCGGCAGCGCGGCGGCACGCAATTCTACGGCAACAATTACGACCTGGTGACCGTGAAGGGCGAACTGGCGGTGACCAACTTCAAGGACGAGCCGGTGACCCTCGAGATCACCAAACTCCTTAGCGGCGAGGTGCAAAAAAGCGAGGGCGGTCCCCAGATCGTCCGCCTGGCGCGCGGCCTGCGCTCGGTCAATCCCGCCTCGCGGCTGATCTGGAAACTCGAGGTGAAACCGGGCAAGGAGAATCTGAAGAAGCTGGAGTATGTGTATCGTGTGTACGTGAGAAGCTGACAGGCCCGCGAATACCTTTCAGCCCCATCGGATGAAAAGGCGCCCAACCCAGGCGCCTTTTTTATGGTATGGGATGCGATTGAGATGGCTTAGTTTACATAAATCATTAAATTAAAATTTCAATAATTTCTTGTCAGAAAGATATATTTTACGATATTCTTTTTACCAGGGACCGGCATCAACAGGGAGGGTTCTCATGGCGAAGCTGGATTATTGCGACCGCCACGGGAAAGAATGGCTGGAAGAGTGGTACGCAAAGTACGTCCAATACGCGGTGGGCGTGGCGTACCAAATTACACGGGAGCGGGAAGCGGCCCGGGATCTCGCCCAAGAGGCGTTCCTGCGCATCCTGGAAGCCATGGCCGAGGGCCGTTACGCGCGAACGGCGGAATTTCAAACGTATCTCCACCGGGTCGTGAGAAACTTGAGCCTCAACCACGTCACGCGGCGCAAGGAGATCCCTTTTGGACATCCGCCTCCGGGAGAGGCGGAAGATCACACCCTGTATCACCGCCTCGAAAGGATGGATATCCCCAAAATCCTGTCCATACTGGCCCCCCATCAGCGTAAGGTATTCGTTTTGTTCTACTTGCAGGAAAAATCGTATGCCGAAATCGCTGCCCTTCTCGGTATTCCGGAAAAGTCCGTGGGGAACATTTTATACTGCGGGAAGCAAAAAATCTGGCAATTTCTAAAAAATAATGAGGAATAGGAGGGGGGTGGGGTGTTTAAATAATAGAAGTTAAAAATAAAAAAGGTTCATCCGGGAAGTGCGTACCTAATGAGGTAAAATCGATTTCATTCACTCCGGGATGAGGGCGGACACCAAGGTCCGCCTCTATCAAAAAAAAAACCTCACCCTAGCCCTCTCCCAGAGGAAGAGGGGATTTTGGGGGTGGCATTCATCGATCACTTCGAAGGGATGCGAACCGGCGATCGGAAATAAGTACGCACTTACCGGATGAGCCATAAAAAAGAAGAAATTTATCATGGACTTTGGAAACCGGCTTAAAATAAGCAGACCTATAGTAGCTTTATTTCTTTTTGCCTCATGCGGAGAGAGTACACCCAATCTCTTGATTGATCCATCTGTGATCGTCATGAATTCCGCAATTCCGGGTTCCACGAAAACAACCAAGGTCTTGGTTACAAATATTGGACTATCGATGGCAACAGAATTGAATGTTAGCACATCATGTTCCTGTACGGCGGTTAATACAATTCCTTCTTCTTTGCCTGTAGGCGCTACATTTGAAATGGAAGTAAAAGTCAAGGTTCCATCTGTCGAGGGTCCTTTTACCGAACGAGTCGTATTACGGTATAAATCGAATCATCAAGTAGAGCCGTTTCAAGAGGAAATAATCATCAAGGGGAATGTAGAAAAAATGTTTAATATTTTCCCGCGAGCTGTGCTTGTCGAGATTGTTGATAAGCAGTCGTTATATGAATCGTGGTTCATGGTCCAAAATTTGCGTTACAAATGGGAAGGTATTCATTCAAGTGAATTTTTGAATAAAATGGAAGAAGCGGTTGCCGAGGCGCATGAGGGTGTGGATGATTCTATCTATATGCCTGAAAGATCCCCAGCTTTTTTGTGGGGAAGAGTGCGCGTCGATGCGGGGAAATTAAATCAAAAGGTGCATGGTGAATATACTTATCATTTGGTTGCCGGCTCTTCGAGCGGTGAGAACTACGAAATTAATATTCCACTATACATCCACGAAAAAAGCACAACATTCATACAATTACCTCAAGTCGTTCATTTCAAGTACCCGAAACCTTATCCAATCCGATTTATCATATCTTCGACATACCCGGTACAAGTTTCGGACGCCATCATTCAATCCGTGTCCCTATCTCTACCGATCAAACAGGAATCAAGAATGATTACTGATTCTAAATGCGAAACGTATGTGGAAATATTTCCTCCGGATATCGAGAGTTTGCCATCGTCCTTGCGCTTGGCTTATTTACGAATGACGTTCAAGAACCATCCGCTGAAAACAATTCCGGTTTATTTTGAGCAATGAAAGGAGGAAAAGAATGGATATAGCTATTTAGGTTGTCAGCAAAAGTGCAATCATGTAAGAAAGGAGAGAAAAAATGAAAAGCCGGTTCATGTATTTCGTTCTGAGTTTCGGATTACTCATGGCGTTAAACGCGAGGGCGGAACGCCTGACCGTCCAGTTGATGGTAAAACAAACCATGGAACCTAAGAGTCCCCTCGCAGCTCAGCTTGCTTCTCCAGAAACAAGCAACGTGGGATTCGCTGAAGACATTAAAACACAAGTTAATGCGGGCATTGTTTACGAGAAAGGACATACGATTGAATTTCCCATCGTGGCCACGATCGAAATTGATGATTCGAGCAAGATCACCAGTTTCCGCTCGGAATGCATGGCGCCGCAAAGATTCTTTCCCGGAACGCCAACTTCGGATGGTCCTCCCATCGTGTATTATCACGAAATCCACATCCGCACACCCAAGGAAGAATACATGCATGTGGAAGAAGTGGATAGCGGACGATTATTACGGCATGCGCATTTTATGAATGTTAAACAAGAGGAATTTGCCTGGCCCGGCTGGTTGACCACCTGGGTAGTTGATACGAACAACGCTGTGAAGTATGTGAACGATATCAAGCACAATAGAGTTCAGCCGGTTGACAACGGAAGTCACTGGCAATTGGCATATCAAGGGCTTGTAGTTGAGATCGACAAAAGTTTTAAATGGCTTCAAACCAATGAAACCAGGCGCTTTGAATTTTTCAGTGGTTATGAATCCCTGCCATCCGTGATTTTTAATCTTCCGGAGATTTCCTACGAGTTCAAAATTGGATCCGTGGAAATGTACGCAGGAGCGGAGGATCCATTTCGAATTCCCGAAGATCCGGACATTCCTGTTATCGACGTGCGCAAACAATAAAGAGTATCATAAGAGGAGAAATAAAATGATTAAAATACTTCATCAATTTCTCTCATCGCGCATTTTATCAATCATGCTTGTCTTGTCTGTGGGTATGCTATTTTCGTATAATATCGTAGGACAACCCTGCCCGCTTCCGTATGGTTGGTGTCATCAATACGGTTGTGTGTACAAAAATAATAACCAGTCATTTTATTTATCATGGTACATGTGTCAAGGAGGAGGAAAATGCAATTGGTGCGTGGATTTGGCCTACCCCAATTCTCCTTCCTCCGGTGATGTATGTGAAGCAATTACTGTTGTACCGCCAGGTGGTACTGTTAATATCTGCACACCTGGTGGAACCATTTGGGTCGATTATATGAGGCACCCATGCAATACTACAAATGGTCAGTGTGAAATACGATATTGGGCTGGGACTATACCAGTAAATCGTCTTTGTAATCCACCACTGACTGCCACGAAAACATGTTGATACATGATGGGAAGAGGGAGGCAATGTATCTAAATTGCCTCCCTCATTAATAAAGAATAAATAATTTGACTATATATTATGAAAGACATTAATTATAGGCATGAAAAATACAAAGAAATAATAATATATTCAATTTTTTTTATTTTACTATTAAGCTTACATATTCCCGCAGAACGTGTAGATCTATGGTGGCATCTGCAAATTGGAAAAGATATCCTTGAAAATCACAAATGGCCCAGTCCCGATGATTATTCATTTACAGCCAATGGCGCTTCATGGGTAGTTCATTCATGGGGAGGTGATTGCATCCTCTACTTGCTTTTTAAGTTAGGAGGCATGCCCCTTTTGGAAACAATAAGGATTATGTCCCACACGGTATGGTCATTGACTGTCTATTTTATTGTCAGGAAACAATGCCAGAGACTGGATTTGAGCGCTATTGCAGCATTCATGGCAATGATTTTAATCGGCTTTCGAGAAATCCGGCCTTATTTGCTTTCTGAATTGGTTGCCTTGCCTGTATTTGATTTTATATTGCAATTAGGATATTTCCACATTCCAATATACTTTTTCCCTTTGATTATATTGATATGGATTAACGTTCATCCAGAATGTATAATATTTACAATCTTTTTATTTATTGCCATCATTGATCGAGTTGCGAGGTTCTTTTATTCGTCAAATAGTGATGCGAAATGGATAAAAATTGCTGTATTATCGCTTATATGCTGTTTAATTAATCCAGATCCAATTCGTCTATTTTTAAGAACCCTTGAAGGTGTCCGGTATCCCTCTGGTGATTGGTATAGTTTGTTTTATTGGTTAAAATTATATCCACGGTATTATTTTATATATTTTTTATTTTGGTTTATTTCTTTCTCATTTTTCATTTGTGGGATTTGCACAACGGTATTTAATTGTATAGTTCCACGTATTTCTGAGTTGATTATTGGTTTCATATCTGCATATCTAAGTTTTTGCCATTTTCGGTTTGTTTGGTTGTCCGTTTTTCCTTTAATTCTTGGGATGCATTACCACAGATTTCTTTTTTTGAAATATTTTAAGCAAACGAAAAATCGCATTGCAATAAATATAACTATTCTTGCGTATATATTATTCGCTTTATTACGAGGAAGGCCTGAATATCCTGCATACTCACTCGAGGAATCATTTCCAGTTGAAACAATGAATTATTGGAGAAATGCCAAATTGGAAGGTCATGTTTGGTGCGATTGGAATTGGTCGGGATATGTAATTTGGAGATCCAATGGAATGGCAAAGGTATTTTCTGACACACGGATCGAACCCTTTTCTGAGACTGTTCTCGAACTAGGAAGGTTTCCGTCAACAAAGATTTTACTTATAATTGAAGAATTAAAAATCCTGAATACAGAATACCTATTATTGCCTGCAAAAGGATTATCAAAAACGATTCATCAGATTGAATCAAATAAAATTGATGACATAATTTACAAAGATAATAAAAGCATTTTAATTAAATTAAAATAATAAATATCGTATGAGATACAACTTATTTCTCTTTTTCATACAATTCCAATGTTCATGCGCTTTTTTCATGATGACAGACATTCTTCACCCGGTTTTGTCGGCTGAACCCCATGTCATCCATCAGTCCTTGTTGCGGGATGACACCCAACATGGCCTTTCGCGCCTGTATGAAGAAACCGTGATCAAACCGTTCCTGGTCGATCCCGAACGGATCCAGACCGATCGGCGCGGTGAATTGGTGCGTTTTTTTCAGGAAGAATTCGAGAAAAAAAAATCCGAGAAGAACCTGCACGCGGCGATCGTCAAAAAAGCTGCTCTGTATCTGGCCGACGCCCATTTCCTCCTGCATGAATTAATTCCCTTGGCGTTTGACGACGTGAGTTTAAGTATTTATCCCGAATCCCATTACGCCACCAACATCCAGTCCAACAACGAAAAAGTCAGCCCCCCGCGGGATACCGATTATCCCACCCTGTATCTCGTCCGCGCCTGCGGGTAACAATCCCGGACCTATTTGTCCGAATATCTCGCCTCCAACAAAAAATCCCTCGGCAACCAGTTGCAGGCCGCCGCCTTACTGCGCGAGCTGGATGCGGACGCCGCGCTGCCTCTTTTCCAAAATCTGGTTGAGCAGAAGGATACCGGTCCCAAACTCAAGTTCGGCCTCCAGGCTTTGCGGCGGCATCCCCTCCCGCCCCTGGA
>JBHGBC010000083.1:0-25926 GCA_041946805.1 bacterium | reverse complement strand
GGCCGCCGAGAACCCGCCGGCCCCCGAGCCTTCCGCCGAAGCCGCCCCGGAGGCCCCGGAAGCCCCGGCGGCCCAGCCCGCTGGCGCGGTCCAGGCCCCGGCCTCCTCCGTGACCTCGCAGATCGTCGCGGCCGACGGCCGACCGGAGTACCTCCGCAAGGCCTACAACTTCAACCTCAAGGGCGCCGAGTGGAAGGACGTGCTGGAGTACTTCAGCCGCGCCACCGGCCTGAGCATCGTCGGCGACACCCAGGACCTGACCGGCACGGTCGATTTCTTCCACCAGCGGCCGATGACCTTCAAGGACGCCTTCAGCTTCCTCAACCGCCTGCTGACCTCCCAGGCGCAGCCGCGGATCGCCCTGCTCCGCAAGGACTACATCCAGGTCATCAAGATCTCCGGCAGCGGCGGCTGGCTCCGCGTCCTGGACGTCGACCACTTCTACGAGGGCTATGAGGCCTTCAAGGCCGCCGACCTCGGCGACGACGAGAAGTGCGTGGTCTTCTACACGCCCACCAACGCCGACGCCGGCGACCTGTTCGAGCAGTGCCGCCAGTTCGCCCCCGACATGACCATGCTCATCCAGCCCATGGGCGAGTCCAACACGCTGATTGTCTCCGGCGCCGCCGCCGACGTGGATCGGTGGCTGCAGATCGTCCAGCGGCCCATGGCCGACGACCAGCGGCCGATGAAGCGCTTCGTGCTCAAGAACGCCGTGGCCGGCGACGCCCGCAACATCATCCAGCAGATGTTCCCGACCGGCGGCGGCGCGCGGCCCGTGCCCCAGCCGGGCCAGCCCGGGCAGGCCCGCAGCGGCGGCGGCGGCGACAAGATCGACATCGCCGTCGACGACAAGGCCAACGCCCTGCTGATCAAGGCCACCCCGCGCAAGCTCGAGGAGATCGGCAAGTTCATCGAGCAGCTCGACATCGACCTGCCCGATGACGCCACCATGGCCTGCTACAAGCTCGAGCACGCCCGCGCCGAGGAACTGGCCAACACCCTGCGCCAGCTCTTCGCCAGCGCCGGCCAGCCCAAGGTCCCCGGCCGCAGCAGCGGCCAGTGGTGGCGCCGCAGCGCCGGCGCCTCCAGCGTCGCGGTCCTGATCGTCCCGGACGGCGGGACCAACACCCTGCTGGTCACGGCCGACAAGGACGCCCAGAAGGAGATCAAGGACCTGGTCGCCCGCTTCGACGTCGAGGACGCCGCCGGCTCCATCCGGCGGATCCCGCTGACCGAGGCCCGCTGCGAGCAGGTCGTCGAGGTCCTCCGCCAGGCCTTCCTGTCGATCATGCGGCCCCAGGGCGCCAAGGGCTCGCCCCTGACCATCACCCCCGACACGGTCAACAACGCCATCGTCGCGGCCGGCGAGCCCCAGTACCTCGACCGGGTCGCCGACGCGGTCAAGCAGCTCGACCAGGCCTCCACCAACCAGGCCCTCGAGCACGTCGTCAACCTCAAGTCCGCCCGGCCCAGCGAGGTCTCCAACGCCCTGACCGGGATCTTCGCCAACCAGCCCGGCAGGCCGAACAACCCCGTCCGGTTCCTGCCGATCGAGACGGCCGGCGTGCTCATCTGCATCGCCCCGCCGTCGGACTGGGAGCGGATCGAGCCGGTCATCCAGATGATCGACAAGCAGGCCGAGGTCGGCAGCCCCCAGCTGACGTCCATCCCGCTGGAGCACGCCGACGCCACCGAGATGGCCCAGATCCTCACCGATCTGTTCCCGGAAACCTCTTCCACCCAGCTGGGCCAGTTCGCGCCCCGTTTCGGCATGGGGATGCGCGGCGGCATGGGCGGCGGACCGGGCGGGATGCCGGGCATGCCTCCCGGCATGGGGTCTTCTTCCAATCAAAGCCAGCGGCAACTGCAGCAGACCACGGTCCACGCGGTCGCCGATCCGCGCACGAACTCGGTTATCGTCAGCGCCGCCAGCGCCACCATGGATCAGATCCGGCGGATGGTCGAGCAACTCGATTCCCGGGCCGATAAAAAGCAAAAAGTATACGTCTACAAGTTGGATTACGCGGACGTCGAAAACGTCTCCGAGATTCTGCGCAACATGTTCGAAAATACAGCCTACGGCTCCAACAACCGGACGTCGCGGAGTTCCTCCACCTCCGGCGCCACGGGCAATACGTTAAGCAACCGCACCATGCAAAACACCAACACCATGCAATTCAACAGCCGGAGCGGGAGCGGCAACTGATTCCCCCTCTACCAATCGAGGTAACCATCATGAACAGGTTTAACGCAGTTTGGAGAACACTGGCCGCCGGCCTCTTGGTCCTGGGATGGGCGGCGGTTGAAGCCAAGGCCCAATTCGCGGGAATGGGCCAGCAATCCCGCGGCTTCATGGGTTCGACGTCGAGTTCCTACCAGCGGACCTACACGCCCAACGGCATGGTCGGCGAGGCGATCATCGAGGCCGATTACGACACGCGCTCCATCATCGTCATCACCGACGAAGAGACGAACCAGCACATCGGCGACATCATCAAGAGCCTGGACCACCCCGTCCAGCAGGTGCTGATCAAAGTCGTGTTCCTGGAAGTCACCTACCGGGACGACTCCGATATCGGGATCGAAGGCTCCATAAACGCCGACGATGGCGGAAGGAACGGCGGGATCCTGGAGACCGTTTTCGGGGTGGCCGCGGAAACCCAGGGCGGCTTCTATCGGATTCTGGAAAACGACTTCCAGATGACCTTGCGCGCGATTCAGGAGAAGGGGAGGACCGAAATCCTATCGCGGCCGTCGGTGCTGACACGCAACAATCAGGAGGCGGTGATCACCGTGGGCAAGGAAGTTCCCTTGATCACGAACTCCCGCATCACCGATGACGGACAGACCATCAACACGCTCGAATACGAGGATATCGGGATCATCCTGCGCGTCACCCCGTTCATCACCCAGGACGGCCTGGTGGAAATGATCCTCGCGCCCGAAATCTCGACCATGACCGATGAAACCGTGCCCATCTCCAACACCCTCGAATCGCCGGTCTTCGCCAAGCGCTCCGCCGACACGGTGGTGCGCACGCCCAATGGGAAGACCGTAGTCATCGGCGGCATGATGGAGGACAATAACACGGAAACGTTGACCAAGGTCCCGGTGCTGGGGGATATCCCTCTCCTGGGCCTGGCCTTCCGCCGGAAAATCAAGAATACGTCCAAGACCGAATTGTTGATCTTTCTGACGCCCTACGTGGTCGAGGGGCCCGAGCCCCTGGTGGATCTCTCGAACAAGGAAAAACAGGCTTCCCAGCTGATTCCTCAGGCCTTTTCCGAGGACCAACTGAACAAGTTCTTCGACGAACAGCAGAAGAAGGCTCTCGGCAACGAAGCGGGGGATATCCAGCCGGCCGAAATTCAACCGGGACCGGAAACCGCTCCCAAGGCCGGCGCGGTCCAGGAGAAAGCGGAACCGGCGGCCAAGGAACAACCGGCGGCCAAGAAGAAAACCTCGACGAAAGCCGGCGCGAACGCGAAAAAATCCCGGGACAGCAAGGCCGTCCCCTCCCGGGCGTTCTAAACCATCATGCAACGGAAAACCACCATCCCTCTTATTCTGGTTCTCATCTGGCTGGTGATCATCGGATGGCAGGTGATCGATCATCACCGTTTCAAAGCCAATGTCCGCACGGGATTGCTGAACCGGACGCGCGACATCACTAACTCGCTGGCCACGGTGATCCGTTCCATGCGCCGCTTCGGGGGCGTCATTTCCAAAAACCGGCTGGAACAGGCCCTCCAAGACTTGAGCAAGCAGGAAGATCTGCAATCCATCGCCTTGCTCAACGCCTTGGGCGAGGTCGTGACTTCCGCCGGGGAATCCACTACCCCTATCGATATTGACAATCTCCCTCAAACCGGCGAACGCTGGGGAACCGAAACCGTCACGTACGTTAACCTGGTCGATCTGGGGGTGGACCCGGAGGATACCCGTCCCGGCGAACCCCGCACTCTGATTCTGCCCTTGCCCGAACCCCGCCGGGACGAGCGGGAGGGGCCTCCGCCCCCGCCGGACGGCGGCCCGCCTTCACCGGACGGCGGCCCGCCGCCGTTTGCCGACGGTCCGCCCCCGCCGGAATGGGAGAACCGCGGCCCGGCGTCCGCGACGGGCGCGCTCACCGAGGCTACTCCCTCCGAGATGGGTGCCGCGGACCGGGACCGGCGCGGAGGGCCCGGGGCGCGCCGCCGCCCGCCCTGGTTCGGCCGGCCGTTCTGGATGGACGAAAGCCAATACCAATCGCTGCTGCAAAAGCAAGGATTGCATGGATTCGTTCTTGTCCTGTCCACCCAGGGTTATAACAGCGCCTTGTCCAAGGATTTGTGGATGCGTTCCACCATCGGCGGATTTTCCCTCCTCGCCATGGTGGGCATCTGGCTGGCGTGGCGCAACCAGATCAAGACGGGTGACCTGCAACTCCGGCTGGTCCGCGCCAGCGAGATGAACGCCAACCTGCGGGAAATGAACATCGCCGCCGCGGGCCTGGCGCATGAAACGCGCAATCCGCTGAACATCGTCCGCGGCCTGGCGCAGATGATCGCCAAGCAAACCGGCATTCCGGACGAAACCCGTGACCGCTCGGTCATGATCACCGAGGAAGTCGACCGGGTAACCGCCCAACTCAACGAGTTCATCGACTATTCCAAGCCCCGCAAGCCGAAACCCGCGCCGGTGGCGGTGCACGCGGTGGTTCAGGACGTGGAACGCGCTCTCCGCTCCGACCTCGAGGACAAGGCCATTGAGTTCCAACAGTCCGGGCCCAGCCTCACCGTCGACGCGGATGAATCGCTCCTGCGCCAGGTCGTTTTCAATCTGCTGATCAACGCCATTCAGTCCGTCCCCCCCGGCGGCCGGGTGGAGATCACCACCGGCCGTTCGTCGCCCGCGGAAGGTTTTCTGGAAATCCGGGACAACGGCCCCGGTGTGCCGGAAGAAAATCGGGATATAATTTTCCAACCGTACTTCACCACCCATTCCAAGGGTACCGGGCTGGGGCTGGCCGTTGTGCGGCAGATCGTGATGTCGCATGGCTGGACGGTGGTATGCGCTTCCCCGCCGGAAGGAGGGGCGTTATTCCATATCGGCGGCATGAGAATCCTTTGAACGATCCTCTGAAAGAATCTTGGAAAAGTGGCGGTCTATGTCGAATCCGGCGTTCCAGGATAAGCGGTCCCGTTTCACGATTCTCGTCGTGGACGACGATTCCAATCAGCGCAATCTCTTGGTTTCCTTCCTCACCGGCCAAGGCTTCCCGGTGGAGTCCGCCGCCTCCGGGGAAGAGGCCCTGAACCTCCTCGATTCCCGCGGGATTCAGTTAATGATATCCGATGTGCGCATGCCCGGCGTCTCCGGCCTGGAGATGTTGCGACGCTCCCGGGAGAAGTTCTCCACGCTCCCCATCCTGTTGATCACCGCCTACCCCGATGTCCGCGACGCGGTCCACGCCATGCGGGACGGCGCCGTCAATTATTTGGAAAAACCCATTGACCTCGATGAACTGCTCGCCTCGGTTCTGGACGTCCTGGGCATCCAGGATTCCCCCTCGCCCGCCCTGCCCGGCCAATTGGCCTTGCCCGAAGGAATTGTCGCCCAAAGCCCGCTCATGCGCGAAATCTTCCACGAAGCCGCCCTCGTGGCCCCCACGGACAGCCGGGTGCTGATCACCGGCGAAAGCGGCGTGGGCAAGGAAATTCTGGCCGATGTGATTCACGCCTGGAGCCCCCGCCGGGATCATCCCCTGATCAAGGTGAACTGCGCCTCGATTCCCGACAACCTGTTGGAAAGCGAACTGTTCGGCCATGAAAAAGGGGCCTTCACCGGCGCCGCCGGTCAGCGCATCGGACGTTTCGAGGAAGCGGACAAAGGGACCATTCTGCTGGATGAAATCGCGGAAATGTCGCCTTCCCTCCAGGCGAAGCTGCTGCGCGTCACCCAGGACGGCTCCTTCGAACGCGTTGGCTCCAACACCCCGCGGATCACTCACGCGCGCGTCCTGGCCTCCACCAACCGCAACCTGGAAGAAGAGGTGGAAAAGGGAAATTTCCGGGAAGATCTCTTTTTCCGCTTGAATGTCATGGAAATCTACATCCCGCCCCTGCGCGAACGGCGCGAGGACATCGTCCCCCTCGCCAAGCGCTTCGCCGAACGCTTCTCCCAGGGCAATCCGCGGCTCTCCGCTTCCCTCATCCGTTGCCTGGAAGAATACGAATGGCCCGGCAACGTCCGCGAGCTGCGCAACGCCATGGAACGGGCTGTCCTGATGGCGCGGGGCGAGCTGATCATTCCCGAACACCTCCCCAAGCGCATCCAGAAATCCGTGATGGGAACGCGGACCGGAGAAACCCCCACCGGCCGGCGCATGGAAGAAATCGAGCGCGCCGCCATCCTGGAAGCGCTGCGCCGGTGTCAATTCAACCGCACCGAAACCGCGAAAGCCCTGGGCATCAGCCGCCGCGCGCTGACCTACAAACTGCAACGCTATGCCGAACAGGGATTCCCGACCGGCCCGGAGTGAAGCCGCGGAAGGAAGTGCGAGGCTCCCGCCGAGCCGGCGGCTCGCCCTCTCATATCAAGTTGCATTCATAGGAAAACTAATGTAGCTCACCCCGGCCGAGGAAGAAGCTCTGCCGGCGGATTTCCTGAAGCCCGCCCAACACGGAGGCATCCTCGTGGTCCGCGAGATCCAGGCGGCCCATGAGCAAGCCGTGGGGCATCCCGTGCCCAAGTCCACGGTGTACCGGATGCTGGCCTGCCAGGGCTGGTGGAAGATCACCACGCGCCCGCGCCATCCCCGGTCGGACACCCAGGCCCAAGAGGCCTGGAAAAAAAACTCCCCCGCCCGATCGCCCAAGCCGTCCGCCGGCCAGCGCAAGCGGGGCGCTTCGTGCGCCTGGATGTTCCCGGATGAAGGGCGTTTGGGCCGCCTGAGCGATCCCCGCCCCGGTTGGAGCCCCCCCCGGTCTCATCCCCCGCCCAGGGTGGAGGGGGCGTTGACGTCGCCGCCGTAGCGCGTGATGTCCCCCAAACTGCGCAGGCCGTTCGAGGGATGATACAGCGTGTTGTTCGCGCCGGCGGGATTGTTCGAATACCGCACCAGGAGCGGCCAGTGCACTCCGCCGGAATCCTGATCATCCGGCCCCTGCGAAGTCAATCCGTACCCGTTGGGCATATCGGTCAGCGACTTGACTCCCGTGGCGCTCAAGCCCCACTGGCGTCCCCAGTCCCCCCGGTAATTCACGTAGACGTACGTAGGGTGGATCGCGTGTTGCTGGTTGTTCCAATCCCGGCGGGGAATGAAGGGATCCTCCATGTCCACCGACGTGATGTACGATACCGGAGTGGTCAGTTCGATGCAATTGGCGATGTGGTTGTAAGTCCCCAGCACTTGGCCGTTGCGGATGGGCCAGGGATACGCGCCCCGGTCCAGGTTGTAACTGTCGATGGCCAGCGCCAACGACCGCAAGTCACTGCGGACCCGCGCGATCTTCGCCCGCACTTGGGCGTTCAAGAAATTGGGTACGGCGATGGCCGCCAAGACACCGATGATGGCCACCACGATCAGCAGCTCGATCAAGGTAAACGCCCGCCGGCGGTTTTTCATGAGCATTCTCCTGCTTTTTACAGATAATCTCTCCAGGAACCGCTATCGGCTTCACTTCCCAGAAGATACACCATTCTCCCCCCATTCCTCGGATTCCGTCAACCAGGATTATCGATTGATTGATTATTCATGATTTCGCGGGGACAAATGGCTCATGGAAAGTGGAGAGTAATAGAAATCCTTGGGGAGGGCTGGTAGGATAAAATCCGCTAAGCCATCCTGAAAATGAACTACCCGTGAATACTCGCATGAAGGAGCCATGAATCATGATGTATCAATCCCTGTTTTCCCGATACTTCACTTGTCGCTACCTCGTTGGAACCGCCGCGTGGATCTTTTGCGCCATCCTGGCGGGAGGGATTTATGCCGCGGAGTTGGATCAAACCCAAGACATGAAATGGATACCCCTCTTCAACGGCAAGGACCTGGAGGGCTGGAAACCCAAAATCACCGGGTACGAGCTGGGCGACAATTTCGGCAACACCTTCCGGGTGGAGGATGGCATCCTGAAGGTGCGGTATGACCAGTACGACAAGTTCAATGGAAGATTCGGGCACATCTTCTATAAGGACAAGTTCTCCCATTACATCATCCGGGCGGAATACCGTTTTGTGGGTGAGCAGATACCTGACGGCCCGAATTGGGCGCTTCGCAACAGCGGGATCATGATCCACTGCCAGTCCCCTGAAAGCATGAGAAAGGATCAGGAGTTCCCGGTTTGCATCGAAGTCCAGCTCCTGGGAGGCAATGGCAAGGATGAACGCGCCACCGGCAATCTGTGCACGCCGGGAACGAATGTCGTCATGGGCGGCCAGTTGATCACCCAGCATTGCACCAATTCCAAATCCAAGACCTATCATGGTGACCAATGGGTGACCGCGGAAGTGGAAGTCCACGGCGGGGCCATCATCAAACACAAGATCAACGGCGAGGTGGTTTTGGAATACGAGCAGCCGCAGTTGGACGAGAAAGATCCCGACGGCAAGTCATTGATCAAAAACGGTAACAAACTGCTGGAGGAGGGGTATATCTCCCTCCAGTCGGAAAGCCACCCGGTGGATTTCCGGAAGGTGGAGATTCTTGTGCTGGATGAATGAAATCTTGGACCTTGGAGGTTCATAATCCGCGGGATCACGTTGCAACGCGCCCCCGCAGAGTCAAGTGAATCAAAGGGGAAGGGAGGAGGCACAAACCGGGGTAGGGGAAAGCCTTTGCGTCTGGCGCTTTCTCCTGGAAGAAGCAAGATATTATCGTTAAATCACCTCCTTTCCAGAAAGGCAATCTGATCATGTACATCCTTTCCATGCTGCTTTTGGTTTTCACGTTCGGTTCCGTAATCCCGGTAGTGGGATTATCTGACGAAGCCCCGTTTCTGTCTCCGGCCAAACCCATGCCTTCTGGTGAACCGGTGGGAGAGCGCCCTTACGAAATCGTGCGGGCCGGCCGCGTTCCTCCGCACGAGCCCCTGGCCGATTTCAATTCGCTGGACGGCTGGATTCTCGAAGGCCGCCACGGGGCGCAAGGCGAGCTGGCCGTGTCACAAGCGCAGCGCGTGTGGGAATCTCCCGTGGCCCGGCTGACGTACCATGGCGCGTCGAAAGAAAGCGAAATCACGCTGCGCCCGCCCAAGCCCCTGCCGATTCCGGAAGGTTCCAATGCCGCCACACTGTGGTGTTACGGGAACAACTGGGGCTGGGTGTCCGATCCCACCACGCCGCAGGTGGAGATCGTATTGCTGCTGCAGGACTCCCAGGACGCCATGCACCCGCTCGCGATGAACCGCGTGAATTGGAAGGAGTGGTGGCTGATTCACAAGGTGATTCCTCCCGTCCTCCAGGAGAAACAACCCTTGCGGCTCGTGGGGATTCAAATCAAAGGTGGCGCCAATACGGAAACCCGCGAGTTGTTTTTGGAGGATTTGTGCTTCATCCGTGAATCCCCTGCCCCGCTGACCTTCCAGCCTCGGCCCAAGCGCGGCGTCGATCCGTTTCCGGGACAATCCCCCGGAGCCAACACGGGTCCGGGCCGGCTGCCCTTCCCCACGCGGGAAGAGACCATCCTGCCCGAAAATTTCACGGCGGATTTTCAAACCTCGTTGGAAAAAATACGAAATCGCTTCATCTTCCGCTACCAGGGCGCGGATGGCACTCTGGAATATCAGCTTTCATCCAACGAATTATTTTTCCGCCAGATCCAGGTCCGGCTGAATGACAAGCTCATTGCCACATTTTGGAACGAAGCCGGGCCGAAATTCGCGGAAGAACTGAGAGATCCGCAACTATTGAAAGCCGAAACACTCGGAAACGACGTCTTGCGCGCGTTTTGGCAAGGAAGAACCGGTGATCGAGAAGTCCAGGTGGAGATGCAAGCCCGCCTGTGGCAGAAATCCCTGGTCCTGGACACGTTTTGCCTGGGGGGCCAGGCCACGGAGTTATCGTACGGATACTGGGCGGAGGTCGAGAATCCCGAACTGATGCAGTTGCCGTATATTAATTACGGCGGGCATCATTTGAACGTGCTGATGTCCAAGGGCAAGACGCCGTTTTTCGCGTCGGTGTGGATGGACTGGTACCGCTCCAACGCCTCCCAGCCCTACGCGGCCGACACGATTGAATCCGGCCGGATCCAACTCAATGGCGGCGTGCGCTATCTGCCCAAATCCGACGGCGCGCGCAACGATCTCTTCGAGCGGGTGTTCATCACCGTCTCGCCCTTCTTCGAGGAGATTCTGCCCACGATCGACAACCCCCCCGCCAAGCAGGGGAAAGAGGCCGGCAGCCGCTTGTGGGTGGAAAGCTGGGGGCCGGAGAATTACGAGCGGGAAATGGAGCATTCCCGGATGCTGCGCGCCTATGGCATCGAACAGTTGACGCAATGCAACCATGAAATCACCTGGCGGGACGGCGGCGAGAGTTTCACGTTCCGCACCCGGTCCGCGCCGGGCAAGGGAGGCGATGAGGCGCTGAAAAAATACATCGCCCATCAAAAGTCGCTGGGCTGGCGGGCCGGATTGTACACCAACTACTGCGATTTCGCGCCGGTGAACGAATTCTGGGATATCGACATGGTCATGCGCAACGCCAACTTCGATCTCACGCGCGCCTGGCCGCGCTGTTATTCGCCCAAGGCCCTCTTCGCCGTGGAAATGGACCGCCAACTCGCGCCCCTCATCCAGGCCAAGTTCAACACCAACGCCGCCTACACCGACGTGCATACTTCGGTTTCGCCGTGGGACCGCTGCGACTACGACGCCCGCGTCCCGGGCGCGGGGACTTTCGCGGCCACGTTTTACGCTTATGGAGAACTTTTGCTGCACGATCAAGATGTCTACGATGGCCATTGCTGGTCGGAAGGCAATCACCAATGGCTGTACGCCGGATTATGCGCGGGGAATTACGGGCTGACGTACAGCGCCCTGGCCCTGTGGAAACATCCCTACCTGCCGCATTTCGACCTGTTGAAAATGCATCCCCTCACGGTTGATATGGGCATGCCCTGGACCGGCCGCTTCTTTGAAGGCAAGGAGGGTTGGGACAAAAAGGAAAACATCGAAGCCAGCATCGATCAGTTCATCGCCGCCACCATCGCCTACGGCCATATCGGTTGGCTGGTGGAGGATACGTATGGCATCCGGCAGACCTGCCGCTCGTACTATATGCTGCAGCCGTTGCAAAGCCGCTACGCCCTGGTCCAGCCGGAATGCATCCGCTATGGCAAGGACGAAGGCTTGATCGACACCTCCAGCGCGCTCCGCACGGGCGCGTGGCAAGACAGCCGCCTCTTCATCCGTTACGCCAACGGCCTGGAAGTGTGGATCAATGGAAATCCCGAAAAGAACTGGAATATCAAGGTGGCGGATCAGACCTACACGCTTCCTCCCTACGGCTGGCTGGCGGTCCAAAACGATGACTTCCTGACCGGCTCGTGGCTGGTGGACGGCCGGCGGTGCGATTGGATGAGCGCACCGGAGAGCGTCTTCGTGGACGGCCGCGGCGTATTCCGGCAGCGGGATGGCCTCGGCACGGCGGGCTGTGTGGCCGCGCGCTGGGGCGAGGCGCGCCGGGGCCTGTCGATCACCGCGGTGGAAGGGGTGGAGAAGTTGGCGATCGGCCCGGTGGAGAGAGAATGGGCGCCGAACGACGTGCGTTCCGAAATCGCGCGGATCCATCAAGCGCCCCAAATCACCGTGAACGCGTTCGATGTGAACGGCCGCCGGATCAACGCGGAACCGGTCGTCTTGCGGCAAAAAACGGACACTTCGGCGTGGGAGATCCCCGTGATGGAAAACGCCATCCGGTATGAGATTCAGGCCGGGGAATGAGATTACGAATTCACCGCGTCGAACATGGCGGCGATGTTGGCGGGCGGCACATGGGCCAGGATGTTATGCACCTGCTGGAAGACGAATCCGCCCCCGGGGCGGAGGATTGAAACCAGATCCTTGACATGGTGCCGCACTTCCTCCGGCGCGGAGTTGGGCAGCATGTACTGCGTGTCGCAGCCCCCGCCCCAGAAACATATATCCCGCCCGAACTCGGATTTCAACTCGCCGGGATCCATCCCCGCGCAGCTGATCTGCACGGGATTGATGGCGTCGAGGCCGGCGTCGATCAAATCGGCCAAGAGCGGGCGCACGCCGCCGCAGCAATGCAGCATGATCTTCACATCCGCCAATTTCTTGGTTCGGGTCCACATGATCTCGTGGCGGGGCTTGAAGAATTCCCGGTACATTTTGGGGGAGATCTGGGGTCCGCTCTGCATCCCCAAATCGTCCCCGAAGAGAATGATGTCGATATAGCCGCCCACGGCATCGAGAAAATTCTCGAGATTGGCTAAATGAATCGCCACCAACTTGTCCAGGAATTCGTGCGCGCGGCGGGGCTCGCCGGCCAGCATCATCAAAAACATATCGTTCCGGAAGAGAAACTGCCCTGTCTCCAATAGATTCCCCCCGAACAGGCCGATGATGGCGCGGTCGGTCTGCTCCCGGAGAGCGCGCGCCCCTTCCCGCAGCCGTTCCTTCCCCCCGGGACCGGCCACGAGAGGGCCGGGCGGCGAGGCGATGGCGGTCCACATGCACTCATCGAGAACTTCGGCGATCCGGTTGAAGTCCGCGGTCCCTTCCAAAAACGGGTAGTGGCATTGTTCGAAATAATACGCGCCGTCGGGCATCTTCGCGATCACCCGGCCGCTCTGGGATCGGATTACCCATTCCCGGTCACCCCGTTCCGGTTGGGTCCAGACGGGCATCTGGCAGGGCGCGCCGTCGGGGAGGGTCCAATCAATCCAGTGCTCGTCCTCGAGGGCGAAGGCGCGGCCCAGTTCGATGGTGTCCACGCCGAAGCGGTCCAGCACGTCTTCATCCACGATGGCCAGCTGCTGGACGGGGTCGTACACCCGGACCGGTTTCGGGGGCAATTCCAAGTATTCCCGCAACCGGGGATAGACCATGGCGCTGATGCCGGAGGAGCGGTGGCCGGAAAAGTCGATGGGCACGCGGTCCGGCTCGCGGTGGTTGAGGGCGTCAAGAACTCGGGCTCGGGGGGTCATGATTCATTTCCTTCCCCGCGCGGAGGGCGCGGCGATTGCCGGGTGGCTTCGGATTCCCGGATTGATTTCCATCAATCGAGATGAAAAATTTCATCCATCCCGAGCCACCAGGCTTTCTTTTCCGGATGGCAGGCCGGATCGAAACAGGGGGTGCAGACTTTCCACCATTCCTGGGTCACCGGATCGGCGGCCATTTTATCCATGTCGCGCTGAAAGTCATCTCCCGTGTATTCAAAATAACTAAACAACCAATCGCCCCGGAGAAAGATGCTGTAGTTTTGGATGTTGCATTGGGTGATCATCTCCAACACCGGGGGCCAGACCGCCGCGTGCAATCGCTGGTACTCCTCGATTTTCTCCGGATGAAGCCGCACGCACATGCCATAGCGTTTCATGGTGAGAGTTCCTTTGCACAACAGAATGCGATAATAACCCAAGGGATTTTCAGGATACAGCACCATTATTTCCACTTCCGGGGTGGAAAGGGTAGGTGATAAGCCTGTTTTTGCCCTTATTTTGGATTTCACCTTCCTTTCCTTTGAACTTTTGAAGGGCCGCTCCGACATGTAAATGAGGGCCGCCATGGATGAACACGACAAGCTGTGCGAAGAGATCCTGATCGCCCGCGCCGGTCAGTACTACAACCTGCAATACCGGCTGGTCAGCATCGAGGACAAACTCGACCAGAATTCTCTGCGGGAACGGCTGGAAGCGCTGGAAGAAAAGGTCAACCGGCTGGCGGAACAAATCGGCACAAAGAGCATCCCCCCCGGCTTATTTCGTTGCGGGGGTGTGAGAAGGCAGCACCTCGAAATCCAGCTGCTCGAAGGACCGGCACAGCGCGAGGCCCCGCAGGCGGAGGGCTTGCCCCTTTTCACCGATCAATTCCAGGTGCCGGGCGGCCAGGCGGCCGAAGTCCTCACGGTCTTGGGCGAAAGTCCCGAACAGATACACGTCCAGATCTTCCCCGGTGACGGGCGTGTAGGCGATGATTTCATGCTGGACGTTCTTCTCCTGGCACAAGGCCACGTACTCCCGGACCAGCGCTTCGAATTCTTTTCCCGCCCCCGGCAGAACGTGATAGAGCGCGTGCCGGCGGAATTTCATCTCCCCGGAGCCCCGGAAACCTTCGGGAATATACGAAAGATCGGGCCGGTAGGCCATCATGCTCAGGGAGCGGGACTGGAGAGTTGCGGCGATCCGGGCGTTCACCCGTTCTGATTCATCCCCGGCTTTGGTTTCGGCGGCCGTGACGGCGTTCAGGAATTGTTCCAATCCGCCGAAGCCCCGGACGGGAAAAACGTAGAGCAAGCGGTTCCCGTTCCGGGCGGGATAAATGGGGAGGGGAAAATCGCCGAAGAGGGTTTCCCGTTCCCGGGCGGCTTGTTGGTATTCATCCATCCGGGCGGGCAGGACCTCTTCCTCATACACGACAAAGCACATCGGCGGCCGGGGAGATTCTTGCGCGGAAACCGGGCTGGATGAAACCAAAATCAACAATCCAAGAACAAGAATCTGTATCGGCAAGCGTGGAGTTTTCATGGCAGGCCTCCGGGCCGAAGGTTGGTGCGATTCATCCGGCCCATGTTTCATTTCCGAGAAGGTGCGATCGGAATTCACGCGATCAAAATTCAATCGGGCGGGAGGGGAGGATGGATTCGTGAAGCGCACTCATCAATACCTCCCCTCGGCCCTCTCTTTCTTTTCCCTCGGGAAGCTGATCCGGGAAGGCCCGGGCTTCCGCTTTCCGGCCCTCACGCCTGAAATTTTTTGAGCAGGGCCACCGAGGCCTTGATGCCGTCGAGTTCACTCAAACGGTCCCCCTCGTACTCCACGCCCAGAAAGCCGTGATAGCCGGCGTCCAGGACGATGCGCATCATGCGCGGGTAGTCGATCTTGGTTTCCAGGCCTTGCTCGTCGAAGTCGTACGTCTTGGCGCTGACGGCCTTGGCGTAGGGCATCATCGCCTCCACGGCGGCGTAGCGGTCCACGTCATCCGGGAAGTTGCCAAAGTCGGGCAGCGTGCCGAAGTTGTCCATGTCGACCATTTTCATCAGGCCGGTCAGCCACTGCGGATTGGACGACAGCCCCCAGTGATTCTCGATGGTGACGTTGAGTCCGTACTGGCGGGCGTACCCGGCCAGCTCGGCGAAGCTGTCCGCCGCGCATTTCATCGCTTCCCCGGGATCCACATTGCCCTCGCCCGCGTTGCAGCGGATCGAATGGCAACCCAGTTGGGCGGCGATGTCGAGCCACTTATGGTGGTTGACGACCGCCCAATGGCGCTCGTGGTGGCCGGGCGAATACATGCTTCCCTCCCCGTCGCACATGATGAGCAGAATCTTAATGCCTTCGCCTTCCGCCGTTTTTTTCAGTTCCATCAAGTAATCATGCTGCGGAGAGGGGAAGAAGGAATTGACCAGTTCCAGACCGGCGGCCCCGGCTTCATGGGCCAGGCGGGGCATGTCGATCTGTTTGATCTTCCCCTCGCCGAACAACCGGTGCCAGGACCAGGCGGCGATGGAAATATTGAATTTGCCCTGGGGTATCGCTTCCCCGGCGGAGGCCGTGCCCGTCAGGGTTCCCGCCGCCAACAGAACCCCTCCCGTGGTTTGGATGAATTCTCTTCGTTTCATGGGGACCTCGGTTTCCAATCTTGGAATGGATAGGAATGCCCATCTATCGGATTTACAATGCGTCCGGAATGGGAAATTGTCAAGAAAATCCGAGCTATCCGGTGAGTACGCGGGATTATTGGTGGATTTCGCCACACTCAAACCACCCTGCCAAGGTTATCAGGCCACCGGCTTGGTCACGATAACCGACGGATCGCGGGTGAAGGCGGATGCGCGCCAGGTCAGGACCAGCAAACCGACGGCGACCGCGTACCACAAGGTGCAGATGCGGACGATCAGCGTGGCGGACGCGGCAGTGCCCGCGGGAATCTGATACAGCAGGATGAGCATGCCGCCCATCGCGCCTTCCGTGGGGCCGATGCCGCCGGGGGTCATGAACAGCGCGCCGACGATGGTCGCGAACGCGTAGATGAAGACCACGGAGGTGAGTGGCAGCGTTTGCCCGAATCCCCACAGGATCAGATAAAAGGAGACGCCTTCGAAGAACCAGGAGATCAGGCTCACGCTGGTGGCCCAAAACAACGGCCGGGGAGCGATGAGGCGGTACGTGCTCTCATAGGCGGTGTGTATCTTTTCAATGTGGCGGCCGGTCACGGGCAGGCGGGCCAGCAGGCCGATCAGCGCTTCGGCGGCCGGCCTCCAGGAAACCAGCACCAGGATGAATACGATGATTCCGATGGATACCGAAAAAACCCATGCGCCGTTGGGCAGCAGAGTGACGCCGAGCAGGGCCATGAGAACAAAGGCGATGAAGTCGGTGAAGCGTTCGGCGACAATTATGGGGGCGGACCGGCTCATCGGCGTGCCGTTGATTTCCTTGACCAGGTATGACTTGAAAACCTCGCCGATCTTGCCGGGCGTGGCGGACATGACCAGGCCGGCCAGGAACACCTGAAAAGAAACCAGCCGGGGCAGAGGGATCTCCAGGAGCGTCAAGTAATAATGCCACTTGAGATACCGGATGACATAATTCAAAAAAGCCAGGGCCAGGCACAGGGGCAGGATCCACCACCGGAAAACCGATAAGGCCTGGAGAATGGATTCCCATCCGGTCCACAGACACCAGGCCAGGTAGAGCGCCGCGGCGAAGGCAATGGTCCAATAGAGTTTGGTTTTGTAGTTCATGATGCCACGGTGCGATCCGCGCGGGGATCCGGTTGACTCAGGCGATGAAAAGCAGATAAAGCCCCAGGGGAATCACGTAGTACGCGAATTGGTGAAAATGGCCCTTGCGCACGATCCACACCAGGAACCAGAGAAAAATCATACCCGAGATCAGGGAACTGATGAAACCTACGAGAGCGGCTTCCCATCCGACCGTGATTTCCGCATGAGGCAATTCCAGCAGGCACGCGCCGAGAATGGCCGGGATGCATATCAGGAACGAGTATTCCACGGCCGTGACCCGGGACATACCCAGAAGCAAGGCGGAACTGATGGTCATGGCGGAACGGGAAACACCGGGCAGGATGGCGACCGCTTGCGCGACACCCAGGATGACGGCGAAAACCCAGATCGATCCGGGAATGCGGAATTCCGGATTCTCTTTTTGCGGCGGCGCCCACCGCGTAGCCGTCAGCATCACACCGGTCAGAATGAACGAGAGACCCACGCCCCAAAGATAATCGCGTACCAGGGCGAATTGATCGCGGAAGATGATCCCAATGGCGCCCGTGACAATGGTGCTGACCGTGATGGCCCGTATCAAATTCTTGTCGTAATCCCGTTCCGGGGACCTAGGCTCCTTGGAAAACCAGGTCAAGAGCACCTGGATGAGCTCCAGGAGGCGCCGCCGGTAGAAAATGCAGACGGCGATGAGTGTGGCGGCATGCAGAAGCACATCGAAGAAGAGAAACCGGGAGGCTTGAAAATGAAAGTAGGTTTCCGCGAGGGTTAGATGGCCGTCGCTGGAAATCGGCAAAAATTCCGTGAATCCCTGGAGAATTCCGAGGAGCAAGGCTTCGAATACCGTCATGGATTTGAATAGGAAGCGTCCTTTCAGAATGGTCGGTCGGACGGAAGCCGTCCTGGGTGTAAGGATACAATTGCGAGCCGGTTGAGCAAGGCCTTGACCCGGAACGGTCTCTCATTCCAGGTCTTCGGGCAGTTTCTGGCGGCCGGCGTATCCCGCGTTGATGGCATGATAATATTGGATGCGGTCGCCGTCGTTCAATTCATAACAGAGAAAAACCTCCTCCCCGTGGATGAACGCGGGGAAGTCGATCAGCCCCCGGTTGATATCCTGGATGACGATCCCCTGGTCGGTGATTTCCGTGACGAGATCGTTGATCCGGCGGGTGATTTCCTCCCGGCTCAGGCGCTGCCGCCGGCTCGCGTGGCCATTGATCCGTCCCGGCGTGAGGGAGAATGGCTCGGGAGGGGAAAGGACCGGGCCTTGACGGGCCTCGTCGACCAGGCTCTGGACCTGCTGGAAGATTTCTCGCAGGCGCGGCAGGAGGCCGGTGGCTTCCACCAAGGTGAAATGCTTATCGAAATACGGCATGAGAGCGGTCGTTATCCAATCTGTATTCGGCGGTTCCGGCGCTGCAAATCCAAAAAGTGAAACGCGTTCAACACCAGGGAATGATTGATGGTCCCATTGAGGATCATGCCGGGAATCTCCTCCAGGGGAATGCGCTCCACCTGGATGTCTTCCCCCGCGTCGAGGCATTGATCGTGCCGGCGGACGGCGCCCAGGGCGGCGAACAGGTAGCAAGTGTTGTTGAGTATGGCCGGATTGGGGCGGCAGGTCCCCAGCAAGATGATCTGGCTGCTGTCGTAGCCGGTTTCCTCACGCAATTCCCGGCGGGCGGCGTCGGCCATGGAGCCATCGGATTCGTCGGAGAGGCCGCCGGGAATCTCCAGGGTGATTTCCTCGGACGCAAAGCGGTACTGGCGCACGAAGACCACGTCCCCCTCCGGTGTGATGGGCAAGACCACAACCCAGTCGCGGGTTTCCAACACGTAGGCTGAGATGTCCGATCCGGTGCGGGGCGAGACGCAGATATCCCGGCGCAGCGTGAACACCGGATAATGGGCGATATATTCGCTTTCCCGTTTGATCCAAGAGCGGCTCATGGAAATCTCCGTCTCCTTGTCTGGGTAGCAGGACCGTGTCTTATTCAGCCGGCTTGATTCGGAGCATCCAGCCAGTGCATCATCCTGAGAACATGGCCAATCCCGCCATGGGCCAATCCCGGCCTTCCGCATCAGTAAAAAGTGTCAGGATTTTCCCTCTTCCTTAATGGGACAGGGCCGGGGTGAAGGGCATTCCAGAGAGAACTTCCCTCACCCTCACCTTCATCCGCGGGAGAGGGGATTTGAGGCTTGTCTGTTTGACCGGCCGAATTGGATCCCGGTCATGCCCGCATAAAAAGACATAGCGGCAAAAAGTGAAGTTAATCCTGAGTTGTTTCATATATTGTATCGCAGGCGTCCCGCCTGCAACCCTATGGAGTGCAGACAAGATGTCTGCACCACAATAAAGTGACTTTGGGCCGCTCCGTCATAATAACGGTCTGAACATGCCGGATGATCCTTATTTATCCACAACACGGAGATTGGACAAGGGTAACAACCGGCTGGATACTATACCGGAGAGCGGTTGCCTCCGGGGCGGCGCGGATGTTGAATCGATTGCAGGGATATGCAGGAGCGGGGAGTAAAGATGAAATATCGGTTCTATCTCGGACTTTGGGGATGGTTGTCCGCGGCCGCGGTACCGGGCCTCCGGGCGGAAGATTCTCTATCGTGGTTCGAGGACCGGGTGAGCATCGGAGGCGAGATTCGGGGCCGCGGGGAGTTGTACGGCAACTTCTACACTCCAGACGGACGTTCGGACAAGGAGGACGAATTCTTCCTGCTCCGGACCAAGCTGCACCTGGATGTCCATCCGGATGAGTCGTGGCGCATCTTTATCGAAGGACAAGATTCGCGGGAATTCGGATCGGATTGGAACAGCCGCCGGACGGTCCCCAACGCCATGGAGGATGATCTCGATCTGTTCCAGGCGTATCTCGACCTCCGCCGCATCGCCGATGCGCCGCTCTCCCTGCGGGCCGGCCGCCAGCTCCTCGCGTTCGGCAAACAACGGCTGGTGGGGGGATTTTTATGGAGCAACGTGGCCCGTTCGTTCGACGCCCTGCTGCTGAACCTGGATTGGCCGTCCACTGTCCAAGGAAACATCGATCTCTTCATCGGGAAGCCGGTGATCCACGATTGGGGGAATTTCAATGATATCTTCCACAACGACGATCTGTTTTACGGCGTCTATACCACTTGGAAAAGCGTTCCCGGCATGGATTTTCTGGAGGCCTATTATCTAGCCCGGGACAACGACGAACGCCGGGATCATGTGCACACGCTGGGCGTCCGGGCCGGCCGTGCGTATGACAACCGCTGGGATTGGGAAATCGAACTCGCCGGCCAGGCGGGCGAGTTCACGGACCTCGACCATACCGCTTTCGCCGCGCACGCCGAGGCCGGTTACACCCTGGATCCCGCCTGGAAACCCCGCGTCTCCCTGGGATACAGTTACGCCACCGGCGATGAAGATCCGCGGGACGGCGGCCACGAGACCTTCGACAACCTGTTCCCCACCAACCATATTCATTACGGCTACATGGATCTGTTTTCGTGGCGGAACGTGCACGACGTGGAACTGGAGTTCTCGGCGCTGCCGGTGGAACGGCTCAAGGTGCTGTTCGAAGCGCATGGATTCTTTTTGCCGGAACCGGACAGCGACGCGTGGTACAACGCCGGCGGGGGGATCCTCCGGCGGGCGGCGGCGGGCCGGGACGCGCGGCCGTATGTGGGCGCCGAACTGGATTTCATGGCCACTTGGCGGATCCATGACCAATTCACCCTGGAAGCGGGGTATTCGCACTTTTTCGCGGGCGATTATGTGCAAGACACCGGCGGGAGCGATGACGCCGATTGGGGCTATCTGCAAGGCGCGTTCACGTTTTAGGTTCTGTTGCGTTTTCGTGCGGAATGATTCACCGGAATGGAGAACAGTCTATCGAACACCAACGGACCGTTTGCACCAGCCCAAGGCTTCAATCCGGGGAGGGATAAGACAAAAGTGATCAATCCCCTCACCCTCTGGGCGAGGGCGAGGGAACTGTTGTAAAAGCGGATCTGGGTATCCGCCCTCATCTAGGAGCGAATGGAAAATTTGACTATATTATATCATGCACACATTTCTCGGATGACCATTAAACTAGCCCACGGCTTCAGCCCTGGGAAAATGGCTATCCGTGCAACTAATATGGATTATTTGAGGACCGATTGAAACAATTCAACAGAGCCTCGCAGAGCCTATATGCCCTGAGTAATTATCATGAGTATCACGATTCACATTCACCCCATGCTTACACTGACTCCTGAAACATTGGATGCGTTTTGCCGCCAACATCATATCCGCAAATTATCCTTGTTCGGTTCGGCTTTGCGCGGAGAAATACATCCCGATAGTGATATTGATCTCCTGGTGGAATTCGAACCGGGTTTGGAACCTGGACTGATTGGTTTTGCCGGCATGGAAATCGAAATGAGCCGGCTCCTCGGGAAAAAGGCCGATCTACGAACCCCCGAAGACCTAAGCCGGTATTTTCGGGATGAGGTCATCGCCACTGCGGAAGTTCAGTATGAGCGGGCATCATGAATAACCGAGACCGGCTGCGCTTGCAACATATCCTGGAATGGACCGACGAAATTTTGCGGATGGCGGATAAGCGAAAACGGGATGATTTGGAATCCGACCGGATGTTTTGCCATGCGGTTCCGCGTTGCCTTGAGGTTGTAGGCGAAGCCGCCTCAAAAATCTCACCGGATTGCCGGATACAAATATTCCCAAATTCCATGGGAGAGTATTATTGGAATGAGGAACCGGCTGATACATGCCTATTTTGATATTCAACTCGACATAATCTGGAAAACGATAATTCATGAACTCCCCGATCTCCGTAAAAAAGTGGCCGCTATCCTTACCGGAGAATAAAGAGTAGCAAATTCCTGTTTTTCAACCCTGAATACCTGCTTCCCCATTCCCATTCCTCACCTCCTCCTTGTTCTCGTGGAGGTGATGCGAAAAGGTCCCAGGAAATCCCCTTCCGCGGGAATCCGGACCGTCCGGGACCCGTTGGCGGCCTCGAAATGGTGGCGGTTGACCTCCTGCTCCACCCGGTAATACCCTGTGTATGGAATCCCGGCGCGGAAGTCGGGTTCCTTGCCCTCTGTCACGGGCTTCAGTTCGTACGGCGTATCATTGATATACAGGCGGACAAACTCGGGCGGGCGGCCCAATAGGTCACGGTATACGCAGCGCGCGTGGCTGGGCTGGTTTTTCTGGGATTCCGTGAGTTCGTACAACTCGGCGGCATGCAGGTACGGCGGCGGATCCAAGGAAGGGATGCCCAGGCTTTCACCTAGGGCGCGAAGCATCAGTTCCCCCTCCGTCAGCAGATCGTCCGGGGTCTTATAGAGGTGAAAATTCAGGCCGAAATCGTTTGAATACAGATAATCGCTCTGCAAGAGGCCGGTCACCGCGCCGGGAAACAGATCGAGGACGTACTTGGAAAACCGAGTATCCTGCAATAGGCGTTCCGGAACGCGGTACCACGGCATGTAGGTCCGTCCCAGCCCCTCGGTGAATATCCGGTCCTGGAGCGGAATGTTGGCTTCGGCGGCGTGTTCGCGCCGCGCCTGGTCTTCGTTCCAGGACTGGGAGTGAATCCGGAACGAGAAATCCACCCTTTTTTCCCCATCTTTCCATCCCTGCAAAAAGCGTTTCAACTGGCGCTGCTCGAAGAAGGAATAGGTGGATTCCGGCCAAGTCTCGGTCCAATACACGCCGGGGCCGTTTTTGGCCAACGGATGGACGGCGTACCCGGCGGCCACCGCGTCCCGGTCGAATAGGGGGGCGATCAGAAACACACCGGCGCGCAGGAGGGCGGCGGCCACGGGATCGCTGGAAAGTAAAAAACGAACCATGCCCTCCGCCAGCCATGAACTGGCGGTTTCATGGCCCTCCTCCCGGCTCAGAATCAGAGCGTATTTTTTGTTAACATCGGGAGTTTCTGGATCAGTAAGAATGAAAATGGGGATGGGCAGATTGGACAGGGGCGCTTCGCCAAGGATTTCCACCCGGCATTGGGGATAAGAGGCGGTCCGTTTGACCAAGGCGTCGAGACGGGGATTGGGATACGGCGGAGTGTAGGCGATCCAAGCGCGGTCGGCGGCGAAGGTATGGGTGAAACGGAACCGGACGCGGTCGAGATCGGTGGGATGCGGTTCGATGAGCCGGTCCTTGATGTAGGCCCAATGCTCCTGGTCGTAACTGATGGATGGCAAAAGTGAATGGCCGTAGGAATCCTTGCGCGCGTTTTCAAAAACGAAGGTCCGGGTCTGGTTCGCCGCGCCGTCAATTTGGAAATAGTACCAGAGGCCGCCCGAGCCGGGGGAATGCGTGAGCTGGATCTCGCCGGCGGCATTGGTTTCCCAAGCGCCCAAAGCGCCATTATCGAAGTTCCACGTGATCTGGACGGACGGCGCCGGTTTATTGGCCGGGGGGGCCGCGGATTCGTTTCCCGGCTGGGTCAGGATGACGAAACACAATCCGATCGCGAGCGGCTGCATCATAAGACACCCGGCTTCGTGGCGATGATTGAAATCCCTACTCCCGTCCCAGGGCCAGCCCCAGCAGCACCCCGCCCACCAGGACCACGTCCTCGCCCCACCGTGCGGGGACAATGGAATAAGTATCCGCGAACGGCCGGAACACGAAGCGTTTGACTTTTTCCCGCAAGGTGTCCCAGAACAACGGTCCCATGAGTGAAACGCCGCCCCCGATCACAATCCGTTCAGGATGCAGCAAGGCGATCACGTTACAGAGCGCGACGGCCAGATTGACGCAGGTCTCATCCAGCAAGGTGCGGGCGAGCAGGTCGTTCTGCTCCGCGGCGGCGTACACCGTCTGGGCGGTGATCGCCGCGGGATCCCCGCCGCACAACCGGGGCATGATGGAACTTTCCCCTTCCTCGACCGCCTCGCGAGCCCGCCGCCCGATCGACCAGCCGGAGCAGAGCAACTCCAATTTTTCCGGTTCTCCGGTGTCGGGATCGGGCGCCCAGGTATGGCCGATCTCGGCGGCCCCGAGTCCCTGGCCCTCGTCAATCACGCCGTCGACGATCCAGCCCCCGCCGATGCCGCTGCCAATGGTCATGTAAAAGACCCGGCGGCAGCCTTTCCCCGCGCCGCCCACCGCCTCGGCGTATCCCGCCAGGCTGGCATCGTTCTGGATGGCCACGGGGACTTGAAACTGATCCGCCAGCCATTGCCGGAGCGGAAACTGGTCCCAGCCCTCGATCTGGTGGGAAACCAAGGTGACGCCCCGCGTGGTGTCCACCGGGCCGCCGAATCCAACGCCGATGCCGGCCATGTCCTTCCGCCCGGCCTGAGCCTCGGCCAGGGCCTGATCCACCAGGCCGGGAATCACCTCGCGGATGCCTTGCGCCCCCCGGGCGGGATCGACCGTCCGCCGCGCCCGTCCGAGCAGGCGGCCGCCCTCTCCGCCCACGCCCGCCTGCAGCTTGGTTCCGCCGATTTCGATTCCGATGGCTACGCGCATGCTTCGTGAAGTTGCTTGAACCGCTGATACAGAGATTTCAGGATATAGTGAATGCACACGGCATGGACCGATTCCACATCGCCCATGTCGAACGAGGGCACGTGCAGGTTCTGCTGGGCGGTCTGGCGGAGCCGGCCGCCGTCGTAGCCGGTCATGCCGAAGGTCCGCAAGCCGTTGGCGTTGGCATACTCGACGGCCCGGAGGACATTGGGGCTGTTGCCCGAGCCGCTGATGGCGATCAGCAGCGCGCCCGGCTGGGCCAGGTTCTTGAGTTGCTCGACGAACACGCGGTCGTAGCTGGTGTCGTTGGCCCAGGCCAGGATATACGGTGTGTTGTCGGTCAGGCTGATGACCTTCAGCCGTTTCTGGTTTTCAAAATCGCAAAGAGTGCCCTTTCCCAGGTCCTCACAAAAATGGGACGCGTTCGCGCCGCTGCCGCCGTTGCCGATGAGAAAAACGAACTGTTCCCGCTCGTACGCGTCCGTAATGGCGTCCACCAGGGCTTCGACCTCCCGGGGATCCACCTTCTCCAACAGCTGGCCGAATGTCTCGAGGTACCGGGCAAAGGACATGGATTCAATTCTCCAATCGAATGGAAGATAAATGCCGCTGCGAACTATCATACTTGATGACGGCAGGCTGGAAAAGCGAGGCGGGATTCCCGATTCCTGGAAAGCACCGCGCGGCGGCCGGGATTTTTTTATGCCTCACGAAGTTCATCTCACTTGGATGAATCCCCGGTCCCGCAACCACAGAATTTGTTTTTGAATTTGCGCTAAAGAAAAATGGGGCTTGATCGCTTTGACTCGAGCGGCGATTTCCTCCATGGAAACGGGGGAAGGACTGGAAAGATAGGCACTGGTATAATGAATCGTGCTAAGAAGTTCGAGTTCAGAAGGTTGGTAAGCTCCAAATATCCGTACGATATCGCCGATCTCTTGATTATATTTTGAAACAAAAGCATCCCCTTTTTCATGAATCAGCGGAGTGAGAGGCCCGGGAGTCACTTTGTATCGGTATCCCTTGGAAAAGAGTTCGACTTCGCTCTTTAGAAACTGCAAGGATTCAGCGTATTTTAAATCGCTCAGGACTTCTGAATCATACGGTCCATAAAAATGCATGCGGAAATCGTACCCAAGCGGAACTTGCTTCAACTCCTGCAAAAAATAGGCCAGTTTCATAATTCCTGTATGGCCGAGCATTTGGCCAGGTGATTTTTCAACCAACGTTGTAATCACCGCCATCCGGTTCCATTGGTGGTGTAGATAATTCATGGCCGTCTCCTCAAATCCCCGCCGCTCTCAATTTGTCTTCCGCTCGTTCCCGGTCTTCTTTCTTTACCAATAAAAACACATGCTTCTCATTTCGTTCAACCAAACCATACTGCTCATTTGTTTAGCCATACAGGGATTCGAAGGGATTTTAGCGGTAAAATTTATGTTCCACACAACTCGATTCCCTAACGGAAACCACTATCCTTTATGGAAGTGCTATTCCCG
>JBHGBC010000082.1:0-26073 GCA_041946805.1 bacterium | reverse complement strand
CTCCCCTCTCCCTTTATGGGAGAGGGGCCGGGGGTGAGGGAGGCCGGGGGTGAGGGATATTTGTAGGGGCGGACCTCGGTGTCCGCCCGGCTGGCTTGATTCCATTGTTCCCACAATGAGGTGCTCCATGAAATTAAAGGGGAAAAAGATCGGCATATTGATCGAAAGCGACTTCTATGAACCGGAGATCTGGTATTACCAGCACCGGTTCGCGGAAGAGGAGATGGAAGTCCACTTCCTGACCCGCTTGTGGGGACAGCCCTCGTTGATCTTCAAGGGACACGAGTATCACATTCCCTTCGAATGCCAGGAGAGCTTCGAGGAGATGAGCGACGCGGCGTTGCGGAGTTACGCGGCAATCATTGTACCCTCCGGCATGGTCTCCGACCGGCTGCGGTACACCGAGGATCCGGCCAAGGTCCCGCCCGCCACGGAATTTCTGCGGCGGGCGATGCGGGAGAAGGGCATCGTGAAAGGCATCATCTGCCATGGCTTGTGGCTGGCCGCGCCCATCCCCGGCTTGGTCAAGGGACGGCGTCTGGTGGTCCATAACAATCTGATCGGCGACGCGAAAGCCTACGGGGCGATTTACACGGACCAGGACGTGGTGGTGGACGGCGATCTGGTGACAGCGCGTTCGGGAGGCCACTGCCACGTTTTCGCGCGCGCCCTCCTTGAAATTCTGGCAGCCCAGAAAAAAAACAGGAGATCCAAACCATGACGGACATCACTTTCGCGCACGTGGGCTTGACCTGCCAGGATCCCTTGGCAACCGAGCGCTTCTATACAAAACATTTCGGATTCCGGCGTGTCCGGGTGATTCCCCTGGGAGACGGGCAGATCGTGTTCACGAGGTCGGGCTCTCTCGTATTGGAAATCTTCCAGGCGCAGGGGGAACGGCCGGTCCCGCCGGCCGGACAAGACGGCCCCGCCTATCCCGGCTGGCGGCATTTGGCGTTCACGGTTCCGGACGTGGAGAAGAAATTGGCGGAGATGGGCGAAGAGGCCCGCGTCACCCTGGGGCCCTTGAGTTTTGACGATTGTATCCCGGGATGGAAAACCGTGTGGATCGCGGATCCCGAGGGAAACATACTGGAAATCACGCAAGGATTCACCGAAGAGGACAATCCGCAACCGCTGCGCTGAGGGCGGCTTGCCCAGGGACCAGGAGGGGAAACCATGACCCAATCCAAAACGTACGATTACATCATCATCGGGGGCAGCCCGTCCGGTTGTGTGGCCGCCCACCGGCTCACGGAAGACCACTCCGTTTCGGTGCTGCTGCTGGAGGCGGGGGGGCCCGACCAGCGGCCGGAAATCCACAATCCCGCCGCCGTCCTGTCGCTGTGGGGATCGGAGGTGGATTGGAATTACGCTTCGGAGGAGGAGACATACCTGGGAGGCCGGCGGCTGCCCCTGAACCGGGGCAAGGTGCTGGGCGGGGGCAGCGCGATCCACGCCATGATCTACATCCGGGGCCACCGGCTGGACTACGACCATTGGAATTATCGTGGCAATGAGGGGTGGAGCTTTGACGAGGTTCTGCCCTTCTTCAAAAAATCAGAGGATTACGAGGGCGGGGCTTCGGAATATCACGGCGCGGGTGGGCCGCTGTCCGTGTGCGATTACGCCACGCCTTCGCCCGCGGCCCTGGCGATCGTGGACGCCGGAGTGGAACTTGGATTCCGCGGCGGGCGGGATTGGGATTTCAACACGGGCGATACGGCGGACAGCGCGGGGATCTATCAATTCAACCTCACCCGGGACGGAAAACGGAGCAGCGGAGCCTCGGCCTTTCTCACCCCGGTTTTGGGCCGTTCCAACCTGAAAGTGGAAACCTTCGCGCAAGCCGCGCGCCTGGTGATGGACAACGGCCGCGTCAAGGCGGTGGAATATTGGAAGGATGGCTCCAGCCAGGAAGCGGCGGTGGCGAGGGAAGTGATTCTCGCCGCGGGGACCTTCGAATCCCCAAAACTGTTGATGCTGTCCGGCATCGGTCCGGCCGCGCACTTGCGGGCGATGGGGATCCCGCCCGTGGTGGACTTGCCGGGAGTGGGGCAGAACCTCCAGGACCATCTGCGTCTGCCGCTCCATTTTGATTGCGTGAAGGAACAACCCGTGCCGCTGTTTCTGGCCGAGGCCGGTGTGCTGGTCCACACCCGGGAGGGATTGCCGGCCGCCGCGCCGGACCTGCAAATCAATTTCAACGCCACGAATCCGGTGACCCTGCCGCCGGATTATCCCGGCCGAGGCCCCGGCGTGACTTTCATGAGCATCCTGGTCCGGCCGCAGAGCCGGGGAAGCGTCACGCTGCGGTCCAACCGGCCGCAGGATCCGCCGGTGATCCGCGGGAATTTTCTGCAATGCGAGGCGGATATCCGAGTGCAGATGCGGGGCATTGAAATTTGCCGGGAACTGATCCACGCGAAAGCCTTCCGTGATTTTCAGGGCGGGGAAGCGTTGCCCGGCGCCCGCAAGACGGAACGGGAACTGCGGGACTATATCCGGAACGACATTTGGACCATTTGGCATCCGGTGGGAACCTGCAAGATGGGCCTCGACGCCCAAGCGGTGGTGGATCCCCGGCTGCGGGTGCATGGCGTGGATGGATTGCGGGTGGCGGACGCGTCGATCATGCCCGCGGATGTCAGCGCCAATACCTGCGCCGCCGCGTACATGATCGGCGAAAAAGCGGTGGAGATGATCCGGCAAGACCTGTAGGATTGCGAAAACCGTGCCGGAAGCCGTGCCGGATCTTTTTTCGCTGAAGTAGACCATCCGGGCGCTTCCCGGCCGGAGGCCAGGGATTCGCCCGTTCAATTGGCCAGACATGAACTCAACAGGGAGGAATCAACCATGATAAAAGCCAACGCAGTAACAGGGAAGAGGTTCCAAGGGCCGGCGGGGATCACCCTCGCGGTTTTGGCGCTGTTATTTTTCCTGGGAGGGGGGGTGTCCGCGGAAGATGTATTGATTTCCACGGCGGATGTTTTGGCATCCGCGGAAGGCGAAAGCCAGAGTGGTTATGGATACGATGAATGGTACCAGGGGATTTATATGAGCCTCAGCGTGGGGCCGGAATTCCGGGCGAAAACCGACGACAAGGACGGCGTGTTGGAATTCGCGCCCGGCATCGTGGGGAGCGCCGCCCTGGGATACAAACTGCCGCCGTATTCCATCGGCACGTTGCGTTTCGAGTTCGAATATTCGCGGTATCACAACGAGGGGGATGAAATTTTCCTCAAGGGCCTTCCCGTTCCCGCCTATGAAGACACGCTGGATTCCTCGTTCGACATCAACGCGTTCATGTTCAATGTCCTGTTCGATTTCAACATCGGAGAATCGAAATTCCATCCGTACGTGGGATTCGGGGTGGGCAGTTCCCAAGTGATTCTGGATGATTTCCAGACTCCCACGCTCAATTATCTCTACAACACGCCGGCGTTCCCCGACGGCTCGGCCAATCCCTATTACGGGCAAGAGACAGTCCCGATGAACCAAGACACCAGTTTTGTCGGCGCGATGCAGTTCAAACTGGGTTTCAACTACCAGCTGATGGACCATCTGGAGCTCTTCGCGGGTTACCGGTATTTCACGTCGGATAAGGTCGAGGTGGTATTTCAAGGCTATCCCAACCAAGCCAACGTCGATGTCCACGCGGGTGAGTTCGGTATCCGGTATACGTTCTGACCAGCCGGCAGAGATGGGCCACGCCCGCCCGGTGTCATTATGTAGAGTACTAAATGGGCTGTTTTCAAGCGTCAAATGCGCGTAAGAAGCTAGCCCAGGAGCGACGCCCCGGGAATGTAGAGATGGAATGCACTCCTATTCTCGCCCTTTGGGAGAAGGCCGGGGTGCTGGACATGGTTAAAGGCTTTCCCTCACCCTAACCCTCTCCCAGAGGGAGAGGGAATTGAGATATCAAGGCCAAACTTGGTTATCAGAAAGACGGAAATGATCACCTGGAGGTGAATCACCATGCCTCAAATGCGGTATAAACTATTGGGGAAAAGCGGGCTGCGGGTATCCGAACTGTGCCTGGGGGCGGGCACGTTCGGGACCAACTGGGGGCCGATCGGATCGGACCGGGAAGAGAGTTTCCGGATCTTCGACGCCTTCGCCGAAGCCGGGGGGAACTTCGTGGACACCTCCAACCGCTACCAGGAGGGGCAATCGGAAGAGCTGGTGGGCGAATGTATCGCCTCGGACCGGGATTATTTCGTGGTGGGATCCAAATTCACTCTCTATGACTTGTATTCCAATTTGGACAATCCCAACGGCAGCGGCAGTCACCGGAAGAACCTGGTCCGGTCGGTGGAGGGCAGTTTGCGGCGGTTGAAAACCGATTCCATCGACCTGCTGTATGTGCATATCTGGGATCCCCTCACGCCCGCCGAGGAGGTCATGCGCGCCTTGGATGACCTGGCGCGGGCCGGCAAGGTCCGCTACATCGGCTGCTCCAACTGGCCCGCCTGGGCGATCGCGCGGGCCAACACCGTGGCCCATTTCCGGGGATGGACGGAATTCACCGCCAATCAGATTGAATACAACCTCGTGGAGCGCACCGCCGAACGGGACCAGATTCCCATGTCGCTTCACCTGGACATCGCTGTTCTGTGTTGGTCGGCCCTGTCCGGGGGAATGGCCACGGGAAAATACAGCCGGGGAGCGTTGGATCCAGGCCAACCTCACCGGCTGCAAGACATTCTAGACCCGGCCAAGAAGCATTTCTTCCTGGCCGTGGAACAGCGGAACCGGGCCATCATGGAAAAGGTGAACCGGATCGCGGATGAAATCGGCCGGCCCACCGTTCAGGCCGCGCTCAACTGGCTGCGGCAAAAGCCCGGGGTGACCATTCCGGTGTTCAGCGCCCGGACGCTCCAACAAATGCGGGAGGATTTGGGCTGCCTGGAGTTCACCCTGACGCCGGAGCAGGTGCAACGGCTGGATGAGGCCAGCCTGCCCGCGCTGGCTTCACCCATCGTCCAATGGGGGTATCCCAACGATTTCCTGCAATACGGCAGCCCCGCCATTCCCACGTTCGAAGTGAAAAAGATGGAGTACGGCAACGCCGGGCAGTATATCGACGACCACCGCGCGCTCCTTCAGAGCCAGCAGATTCCCGGTCCCGGCGTTCTGCCCACTGGCTAGACGGAGAAACAAGCATGGAAGCCGAGGATAACCGGGCGGCATTTCAGGCGCTGTTTGACGGGGTGTGGCATGACCGGGAACGGTCGGCCCGGACCATCGAGTCCTGCTTCACCGAGGATTATCATTTTCACGTTTCGCCCCTGACCGAACCGGTAAGCCGGTCCGGTTTCGCCGAAATGGTTGTCCGGTGGCAGAACGCCTTTCCCGACGGCCGGATGAACATCCTGGATCTATCAGGGGAAGGGGACAAGGTCTGGTGTTACTGGGAATCCGTGGGGACCCATTCCGGGGAGTACCTGGGGATTCCCCAGACCGGCCGCTACGTCCGTTACCTGGGTGTGGATATCTGGCGCTTCACCGAAAGCGGCCAGGTGGCCGAGAGCTGGGCCGTGCCGGATGTTTTCAGCCTGCTGCGCCAATTGGGGGCCATCCCCTGAACCGGGGAAACGAATCCTCACGAATCCGGTTTCTTTAGACGGATGATGACCAGGGAGCCGTTCAGATCATCGCCGATTGAACGGACCAGTTCCTGGAGCAATTGTTGGGGGTGTAATTCGCTGAAGAGCCGGGTATAAACTTCGATCCGCTCGGCGGCTTTTCCCGTAAAGGTATGCAGGACGGTGGACACCCCTTGCGGCATGAATTCCTCGTTCCGCTCCAGGCGCCGGGAGACCGGGTTCCAGCTCCAGGTTTCACACCGGCCGGCCGCCTCGTGAATCCGAATGTAATGAAAGGAACTTACCTCGAAAAGTCCGGTCACTTTGTCCAAGCCGCCCTGGGGATCGCCCCGATCGAGCTCCTCCCGGATGAGAGTGGAGAAGCAGGCGGCGGACAGAGTCGAATGAATATCGCAATCCCGGGGGTACCGGAGATGGTCCCGAGGTCCGTGGTGGCCCGCCGCCCAGTCCGACGTTTCGCCGGACGGTTCGCTCAAGCGGCAAACCGCGCCCCACGTCACGCCGTTTCCCGCGTCGAGGGCCAAGAAGTCGCGCGAACAATTTCCGTACATGCAGCCCACCGCGGAGATCGATTCCCGTTCCATGACGACCGGCCGCAAAAACGCGTCCCGGAAGGCGCAGGCCAGATCGGTATTGGAGAAAAAATATTCGCAGGCGACCAGGTTTTGGTTGATTCGGCCTTCCGCTTCGTTCAAGACGCTGACCATGGTGTTGTATGTGTTGCTCAAGCCG
This sequence comes from bacterium, assembly GCA_041946805.1. Lineage (GTDB taxonomy): Bacteria > Hinthialibacterota > Hinthialibacteria > Hinthialibacterales > Hinthialibacteraceae > JABLXU01. Next base: position 19,732 of record JBHGBC010000082.1, on the reverse strand, counting down.
TGGAATTCGCGGATGGGGGCGTCTTCGGCCAGGTAATCCCGCCGGCCTTCCACGCACGCCAAAAGCGCGCTGGTGAGGCGTTGGGTGGGACGGTGAACGAGGTAGGACAACAATCCGGCGGCCGCGGCGCCGGCCATCACCACCAGAATCCCCATTTTGAGCAACTGGGAGAGGATTCCGGCGGATTGGCGGGAGAGGCTGGATACATCCTTTTCCAGAAATACAATGGCCGCCAGATTTTGCCGTCCGTCAGAAACCGGAGCGAGCACGGTCATGGTATCCGGTTCGTTTTCCTGGGCGCCCGGTTGCAACGCGCTCAGGACCACCGTATCGGTGGATTCTTTCCGGATGGAAGATCCGGCCGCCAGCGTGCGCAGCCGGGTAAGGCTGTTCCGCAGAAACGGATCGGGGGGCCGGGCCGGTTTTTCTCCCAGTTCATAACACGCCTGCGTTCCCTCCTTGGGAAAGACCGCCAGGTACCGCAAATAGCCGTACGAAAAAATCCGGAGGAGACGGTTCTCCACCGCAGGCAGGGCGGGGGAGTCGGATGCGGCTTCGGGGCGGGATATGGGCGGCCGGGCGGGATCCAGGAATTCCGCGATCGCGACGGCGAACGAAGCGAGCTCGTTTTGAGCGGACCAGAGCATCTCTTCGCGCGCGGAAAGATACCAGCTTCCGCCGATGAAGAGATAAGTGGCCAGAAACACGGGCAGCACCACCAACAGGTTCTGCGTCAGGATCCGCATCGTGAAAAGCCGGGAAATCATAGGAGTACCTTTTCAGGATAGACTTGTTGCAACAGCCCCAGGACAAACGCGGGGCATTCATGAATCAACGTGAAAAAGTGGTCCTTGTTGATCGTCAGGCAGACCGTTTCCCGGCCGGGGGCGGCCATGACATCGAGGGGTGCGGTTTGTTCGAACAGCAGGGAGGCCAGGCCCAGAATCCGGGGCAGGACCGTCCCGTCGGCCAATTGCAAATATCCCTCCGCCACGATATACAGCCGGGAGAGCGGCGTGCCGGCGCCCGCGATCACTCCGCCCGGGGGATACCGCCGGGACCGGGCGATGCGGGCGATGAGGCACAACTCCGAGTCCAGCAATTCCTGGAACGGCGGGATTTTTTTCAACACAAAAACTCGCGTGATGAGATTCATGAACCGGATCTTTGGATCACCGTCACGGTGAGATTCTCGAACTCCCCGGACGGGAGGTTTCGTTGGAAAAATTCGCGGATCGAGTTCCGCAGGCCGGCGGAATCCAGGTCCGGCGCGGTGAATAAGCCCGGCGCGATGCCTTGCCAGCGTCCGGGGCTGATGGAACTGAGAATCAGGAATTGTCCCGGCTCCAAAATCCGTGGTTGATTTTCCCACTCCGGCCAGTGCCGCAAGAATTCCCGGTCCCAGAAAAAATAATGGGCGGGACGGCGCTGGAGCGAGTGAGTCCTGCCGGTCCCCGTATCCATGAGAAGAAACCAGGCAATCGCTTCGGGATAAAAGTCCCGCAGCCGCGGCGCAATGGTCTCCCAATGGGGGCCGTGCCGCCGGAGAAGCGCCCGCGCCGCGAGGGTTGTAATCCAGTGGATCTTCAGCGCCTCCAAACTGTTTCCATCATGGAAACCCGCCCACGCCAGGAAGGCGCCCGGCAGACTCACAAAACCGGAAAGGTTGTGGAAGTGGTCCGCGCCGCAAAAGCTAGTGGCCGTATATTCCAGTACCCCGGGACCGGATTCTTGCCCGATCTCTTCCTGGAGCCGGCTTTCCAGTTTGCGGCGGGCCGATAGGGCTTGCAGGCGCTGGTTCGCCTGGATTTTTTCTTGAAAGTAGGTTTGCAGGGATTGGCTCATTTGGTTGAAAGCCAGGCAGAGGCGGCGGAATTCGGTTGGTCCTTGGGGGGGAGCGCATTCCCCGTACCGGCCCGCGGCGACGATCAGGGTTTTGTCGATCAATTGCTGGATCGGCTTCAGGAGGGCCAGCGTGATGCCGTATGCGATCAAGCCCGCGAGCAGGAAGGCGAATAAACCGATCCCGATGGTCTTCAACAGGACCATGCGGGTTTTGGTGGCGAGAATGGAGACATCGATGTCGGTTCCCACGACGCCCCAGACCTGATTGGCGGAATTGTAAATCGGCGCGTAGCCCGATTTCAGCAGACCCCATTCCCCCCAGTTCGTGATGCCGGACGTATACACACCCCCGGTATTCACCTTGTTATAGATCAAGGCTCCTTCCCCTTCCTGGAAGGATTCCCGGTAGCCGATGGCCACGTGTTTGGACCCGTAGTCGACATCCAGCACGTAGACTTCGTCATCCCAGCTGCCTTCCGCCGGGCGGCGGAACGTGCAGAGATACGTGATGTTGAGTTTTTTCCAGATACGCCGCATGGGCAGGATGGTTTCCAGGTACGGTTGGCTGATCTCATTGCGGAAATGGTCCCACCAGCCGGTCTCCCAACACGATCCCGACTCCGGATCCACGCGGATCAGGCGGGCCGCGCAGGTGAACAGCCGTTGTTGGCGGGAATCCCAGGCCAGTCCCTGAAAATCGGTTGCGGATGCCTGGGGCAGGGGACGCTCACCCTCTTCTTCCGCGCGGGTGTCGAGCTCGGCCACCGTGTACCCGGCGATTTTCCGGATCCGATGCCAGGCCGCGGCGGTTTCTTCCGGTTTCCCGGTTTCCCGCAGCCGGTCGTACTCCTCGATCCGCCGCAAGTCTTCCTCCAAGTCCGCCGGGTTGGAGTAGGCTTGCCGGAGTGATTCCCGGATGGACTGGCCGGCGTCCGTGAACGAGAGACCGCCGATGACTTTCACGCGGCCGGATTTGGAATCGACCGACAGCAATCGCTTGCCTTGGTTGTCCAGGGCCAAAATCCGGTCCCGGACCGGATCGTAAGCCAGGCCGGTGATCGTTTCTCCTTCCATGGGCCCCACAGGCAGCCAGGTTTGCGTTTTCGGATTGAACCGGAGCCATTTCGCGCCGCTCGCGTAGAGTGCGCCTTCCCGGGCATGAAAGACCAGCCCGCTGCCCGCCGCTACCGCGGGACCGGCCGGCCGGGCCTCGCCGGTATCGGGATTCAACGTCATCAACCGGCCGCCGGCCGGCTCGAGGCCGTACAATACGTCGCGGACGGGATCGTAAGCCAGCGCCAGGGGACCGTCCGCGCCGGTGGGGCCTATCCGGTGAGGCCCGCCGTCATCGGGATCGATCCGGACGAGGTCTTTTTGATCACGGTCGATAGCGAACAACGCATCCCGGGAAGTTACATACGTAAGACCGGTCAGGACTCGAGGTCGCAGCAAATCCTCCTGCTGGTCTCCGTCCAGGAAGGCTCCGGCCGCCAGGCTGATGGCTTCCAATTTCCGGTTGAATCCATCCTCGATCCGGCGGTACAGATCGTTGTGAATCACCACGGCCATGACCACCGTCAGGACGCCGAGCAGGGGAAGCAGCAGCGCCATGTACAGGGTTTGAATACCGATCCGATACGGTTTTTTATCCATCGTGCGCCTTCCGGATTCCCGGATGTTGCATCGCGTGCTCCCAGAGGGCGATCGCAATCCGCGAATAGGTCTGGGCATTGTGCTGGAACGTCTCCCGGTCCAGGCGGTATCCGGTCATGGGGTCCGCGGACGCGTCCTGGAGCCGGCGGGGCGTTCCGAACAGCAGTTCTTCCCCGAAGTTCTGGCCGGCGGACCGGGTTTCCACCCGGGCCGGCGATCGCAGCAACACTTCACCCTCCCGGATCCAATAGACCGCGTCCACGGGATCGCCTTCCATATAGATATAAGCGCCGGCGGGATAAGACACGAGCGTGATTCCCCCGGCCAGGACCGCCAGTTCCCGCGTGCCGATGCCGCTGAACAGCCCGTTTTCGCCCAGCAGCGCGATCCGCTCGATCAAGGTGTCCGGAACATCCCGTCCGGCTTCCCGGAACAGGATGGAGAACAGGAGGTTTTTGAGGAGGGGCGGGGCGCCGTCCAAGCCTGCCGTGATCCGGTTCAAAACCTCCGGCTTCGGCCGGGAGAGCGGATCATCGTCACCCAGGGCGTGCGGCGGGGCGCCGGTCAAATCCCACAACGTCTGCGCGGCGGCCGCCCGTTCCAACTCGTCCTGGCTGGACCAGGCGAGGTCGACCACTTGGGAGGCGGAGAGTTTTCCGGCGCGAAAGCGCTTGAAGTAAAAGCGGATCTTGTCTTCCGTGGGGCGGCCGTCCACCAAGGGAAGAAGCGCGCGGAAGGTGGGACGGCTGACGGCCTGTTCGAGGGTTTCGATCGCGTCGCCGCGGATTTTGGGATTGTTGGATCGCAGCGACGAGGCGATCATCTCGTGGCTGGGGATCTGCCCCCCCAGGGCCAGGATTTCCAGGATGAACTCCAGCGTGGCCTGTTGTTCGTCCCGGTAGTACCGCGATAGGACCCGAATCCCATGGGAAGGGAAGTTCACGTTTGCCAGGACGGAGTGAAAGCAGAGGATTTGATAAGCCCGGCGGATTTCTTGCTGGATGATCGTGGGGATGGCCGAGAGCAATTGGGGAAACGCCAGCCGGGCGATGGCGCGCGCGGCGATGCGCCGGCCGGCATAGGGATAGTGTGGATCCCGCACCACTCCCGCGATGGCGGGGATGCTGCGCAGGCCGATGTCCATGATGACCTGATACACGCGGCGCTGCTCGTGGGGGGAAAAGGCGTCCGCCATTCCCAGGAGGGGGGCGATGCTCTGGGAATCCCCGATCCGGGAGAGGGCTTGCAAGGCCAAGCCGCGGATTTCCGGATCTTCCTCGCGCGCGAATTCCAGGACCGTGCCCAGATCGCGGCTGGAGGCCTCGTCCGCCAGGCGGCAAATCGCCCATTTGGCCGTCCGGCGCACTTCCGGATCGTCTTCCTGAATAAAGGGGATGAGGTAATGGGCGTAATGGCATTGGCCGGTGGTGGCCAGGGTTCGGATGCCGGCCTTCCGCTCTTCCGGATTCCCCTCCAGAAGGGTGCGGGTGGCCGCCATGGCCCGGGCGTTGTTGTCGATGTCCCAGCTGTGCCAGAGGACGGTGGAGGCCGCGCCGCGTTCGTTGGGATCGGGGGATTGCATCAGGAGGGAGGCGGCGGCGTCGTGCACCAGGCGGTGGGGGCCGAGTTGTTGAATCATGGCGGAACTCACGGCGGCGGGATGGTCCATCATCCAGGCGATGACCAGCCGGGTGATTTCGCTGTCCCGCTCCGCCAGGATTCCGGAAACCAGGTCCAGAACCGGCGGCCGGCTTTCGAGGGGGCACCGTTCGAGTAAATCCAGTATGTACGGCGCCGCCCGGAGACGGTCCACTTTCCAGAGAATCCAACAGGCCAGCCGCGCATCGTCCAGGTTATCGCCTTGGCTGATGGCCGCCAGCGCCTCCCGCCCTTCGTTTTCCAGTTCGGGGAAGATCTCTTGATCCGCGGTGGAAAAATCCAACCATTCGGCGCGGAGGTTTTCGATGAGGGTGTTCATGTAATAATGGCGTTTGCCTAACACCGCGATCAACAACAAGCCGGAAAGCCCCGTCCCGAAAAGGGAAACCTGGGTGTGGGACCATTGCCAATGCTGGTTCATCAGGATCAGGAAAAATCCGGCGGCGGCCCCGCCCAGGGGATCCACCACGCCTTCCAAAAAGGCCCGCACCGGCGGCCGCACCCGCTGGGGAACCGGATTCAGCATGAAATTCCAGTTGTTGTCCTCCATGGCCGCGTGAATGCCTTGCAGGACGAAGAAACCGAAAATCGCGGCGTTGTACATCGGGCCGGGATATCCGCCCAGGAACACGTAGGCCGCGAATGACACCAGATAGGCCACGGGCTGGATCAGGGAGGTGTTGCGCACGCCCAGGGTGAAGATCATCCGGTTGAAGACGAAAAGAGTGAAAACGGTATTGAAAACGTTGACCACCAGGAACAGGCGGCCGAACAAGGCGGCCAGCGCCGTGTCGCTGATCGTCCGCTGATTGAAGATCCGCATGTACTGAAATTCGCAGAAATTCATGACGATCATGATCAGGAACGTGGAGAGGGTCAGGAAGATCACATAACGGGATTGGCGGTACGTCTGGGCCAGTTGGAGCATTTGGTGCGAAAAAGAGAGTTCCTCCTCATCGTATCCGCGGCTGGGGGGAAGGGACCGGCAGGCCGCGGCCACGGGGATGCAGGCCGGGAGGGCGGTGATTCCGCCGATCACGAACAAGGCGTTGACGTTCCAGCCGTAGTCCATGAATACCATGACCAGCCAGCCGCCGGCCATCGCTCCGAACGTGGTGGCCCCGCCGAGCACGGGAAACAGCCGCTTGGCGCTGAGAATATCGAAATAGGCGTCCACGTAGTTCCAAAACACGGTGAAACCGAGAATGGACCACAGGCAGGCATATAACTTGATCCCGAAATACAGCCAATCGGCATGGCTGGAGGGGCTGCTGATCAGGGCCAATGTCAGCGTGATCACCGCCCCGCCGCCCAACAAAGCGAAGAACGAGAGGAACTGGATCCGGTGGGCTCCCCATTTGCCGGTCAGATACGAGAGCGGCGCGGCCACGGCGATCATGATGCCGGGCAAAACAAAATAGATATACGATAGTCTCTCCGCGCCCAGGCGGGTCAAGAACAAGGCGTCGGACGCCACCGATCCAATGGAAATGCCCGCATGCAGAAGGGCTCCCGCGAGAGCGAACAGGAAAACCTTGTACCCCTCCCCTTCATAGATCTTGAAAACTTGCAGCAACAGTTTTCGCATATTTTGTTTATTTATCGGTTTATGGTCAGCCGCGGGAATCCCGGCCGCAAGCCGGATCCGGCTTGCCCTCATCTCCCGGTTCGCGCGGAATCCCCTTTGTCCGTGACACCGGGGTATCCCGGAATGGTGAGACGGACTGGATTGAGCCGGCCCTTCCTCACCGAACCGGAATCTATATGTTCCAATGACTTTATACGCCGATTTTGATCCTCTGACTATAATCAAGGGGATGAATTGGAAAGTCAATATATTTTCAAGAACAGTTTTTCAAGGCAGTGGCTGTGCTTGAGAACAGGTCTTCAGGGAGGACAGGATATTTGGCTCATCCGATACGTGTTTTCTTTTTTCCGGGAGTGTGGCCGGACCGCGTTTCGGCGGGTGGGAGAGAGCCCGAAATCCCTTTTCCCTCGGGGAGAAGATCAGGATTCCCTCTCCCTCCGGGAGAGGGGCAGGGAGAGGGTTGGTTCCCTGCCCGAACAATAAAGTTAATAGAATAACAGAATCCCCATGAGGTCTGCATTTTCCGGATGATCCAGATTGATTAGCGCGATCCCCCCCAACGGCGAATCTGGATTCGCGCCATGGTATGATGAAACCGGGCGGGGCTTCCGCGGGGATCGAGTCCATGAAAAAGAAAGGGCGGGAAAAGAAAAATGATGAAACATTCTATCCGGATGGGGGGAACACAATGGGCGGCCGTGTTGGCCGTGGGGATCTTTCTGGTGGGAGCGGGCAATCCAGCCGCGGCGACCGGGACGCCGGACGAAGCGGATTTGCTTCACCGCGCTTTCACGCAAACCTTGAGCGGGAGTTGGAAGCTGGCAATCGATCCCGGTAACCGGGGCCGCGGGGAACGGTGGTTTGAGAACATACGGCCCGAGGTGGAAGAAGCGCCGGTGCCCGGTGTGATCCAGCAGGTCTTTCCCGGATATCACGGCGTGGCCTGGTATTGGCATTCCTTCCGTTGCCAATGCGGCCCGGTGGAAGGCCATCGCGTGCTGCTCCGGTTCGGCGCGGTGGATTATCTTGCAGAGGTGTGGCTCAACGGTGTATACCTGGGCGCCCGCGAGGGAGGAGAAACGCCCTTCGAGTTCGATGTGACGGATTCCATTCGCGCCGAAGGCGATAATCTCTTGGCCGTGCGCGTCCTGAATCCGGCGCATCAGCCCATCGACGGCATCGTGTTGAACCAAACTCCGCACCGCAACAAGTATATTCCCCCGATGTGCGGCGGGTCGTACAACAGCGGCGGAATCCTATACCCGGTGGAGCTGCGCGTGGTCCCGCCGGTTTATGTCACCGACCTATTCGCCCGGCCGGACGTGAAAACGGGCCACATCGGCGTGACCGTCACGGCGCGCAACGCGGGATCCGGGACCGTACGCGGCACTCTTTCGGTGGCCGCCGCCCCGGCCGCCGGGGGGGATGTGTTGCAAACCTCGGAACAGCAGGTGGAGTTTGCCAGGGGAGTGTCGGAGCATGAATTCATCCTCTCCATCGCCCCGCCGCGTTTATGGAGCCTGGAGGATCCCTTCTTATATCGAATCGCGGCCACGGCCGCCGCGGAGGGGCGGCCGCATCAACTTTCCGTGCGTTGCGGATTTCGCGATTTCCGCGTCGTGGATGGATATTTCCATCTCAATGGGAAACGGATCTTTTTGAAGAGCACCCATACAGGCAATCACATGCCGGTGGGCCAACAAGCCGGCGTGGTGGGAGACCTGGGCCGCCGCGACATGATCTACGCCAAGGCGTCGGGCTTCAACATGGTGCGTTTCATTGCGGGGGTGGCGTATCCCGAACAGCTCGATCTCTGCGACGAACTGGGCCTCCTGGTGTACGAAGAATGTTTCGCCAGCTGGTTGTTGGAGGATTCGCCGCAAATGGCCGAACGTTTTGACCGCAACACTTCGGCCATGATCCGCCGCGACCGCAATCATCCCAGCGTGGTTATCTGGGGATTGCTCAATGAAACCCAGGATGGCCCGGTGTTCCGGCAGGCGGCGGGATTCCTGCCCGCGCTGCGGAAATTGGACCCCACACGGCTGGTGCTGCTCGATAGCGGCCGGTGGGACGGGCAATGGGACATCGGATCGGCCAGCAATCCCGGCGGCAACGAATGGGAGCCGGTCTGGGGCGTTGAAGGTCCCGGCGCGGTTCCTTCCAAACTGGGGAGGGGAGGATATGCCGAGAAAGCGGGCGACGCGCATTTCTACCCGGGCGTGCCGCAAACGCCGGATACCAACCGGTTCCTCCGCGAGTTGGGGCGGGAGGGCAAGCCGGTGTTCCTCTCCGAGTACGGCATCGGCAGTGAGATGAACGTGATCGAGGAATGGCGGCATTTCGAACAAATCGGCGCGCGGCCCGATCTCGAGGACGCGGCCTTGCTGCGCGAGCAAAGCGAGGCCCTCGCCGCCGATTGGAAGCGCCTGGGATTCGAGGAGGTCTATCCGTTCCCGGAGGATCTCCTGCGCGAAAGCCAGCGCCTGCACGCCCGGCAGCGGACGCTCGGATTCAACTGCGTGCGCTCCAATCCCCAACTGGCCGGATACAACCTCACGGGCATGCTCGATCACGGCATGACCGGCGAGGGCTTGTGGACCTTTTGGCGGCGGTGGAAACCGGCCGTCTTCGACGCCGTGGCCGATGGCTGGTCGCCGCTGCGTTGGTGCCTCTTCGCGGAACCCATGCATGTGTACGCCGGGCGCGAGATCACGCTCGAAGCGGTGCTGGCCAACGAGGATGTACTATCGCCGGGCGTGTATCCCGCGCGGTTTCGCGTGTTCGGCCCGGACGGCCCGGCATGGGAGAAAACGGCCACGGTGACAGTCCCCGATCCACCGGCGCTGGCGGTTCCCGTGCTTCGTGAAACATTTCCCATCGAAGGCCCCGCTGGCGTTTACACCTTTGCCGCCAGCCTGGAGCGCGGCGGCGCGCCCACCGGGGGCCGGCTGGCGTTCCATGTATCCAATCCGGATGATCTTCCCCAAATGACGGGTGATGTCTCGCTTTGGGGATTGGATTCCCAGGCGGGCGATTGGCTGGCGGAACATGGACTGGGCTGCCGTTCGTTCGATCCGCATGTGAACATTGAAAAGGAAATCATCCTCGTGGGTAATCCGGGCTATGCGGACGCAACTTATCCGCTCTGGGACGCCCTGAAGCAAAAAATGGAAAAAGGCGGCCGGGTGATCTTTCTCAGTCCAATGTTATTCCAGCGAAATCCGAAAGCGCTGGAGTGGCTGCCGTTGAAGAACCAGGGCGTCTGCCGTACATTCAACGATTGGTTGTATCACAAAGAGTGCGTGGCCCAGCGCCATCCGGTATTCGAGGGATTGCAGGGGCCGGGCATCATGGATTGGGATTACTACGGGCCGGTTATCCCGCATGAGGTGTTCGAGGGACAGGACACCCCGGACGAGACCATCGCCGCCGCCTTCGCCACGGGCAATTCCAGTTATCCGCGCGGGTATGGATCGAGCCTGTTGATCGCCCTTTATAAACATGGGGCTGGATGCTTCATCCTCAGTACTCCCTCTATTTTGGAGAACCGCGATGCACACCCCGCGGCCGGCCGCCTGCTGCTGAACCTGGTGCGGTACGCACAAGGCCAATGGAAGTAAATTGCAGGGTGGATTGAGCACCGCGAAATCCACCCAAATATCCATTACTGGTAAGGAGATCTTCGATGTTCCTCAATCAACTCCAATCCTGCGCAAGCCTCTGCGCCAGCGTGATGGTTCTGGGGATGTGTCTCTTCAGCCAAGCCGGTTGGTCCGTGGATGTCACACCGCCCGATCGGAAGATGAAGGACCAGTGGGTGCATGAACACTGGTTGAAAACCACGCCCCGGTTGCCGTTTTCATTCACCTATGACGGCAAATCATCCGAGGAATGGATGGCGGCTTGGCCCATGAATTCCACGTTCGAAAAGCTGGATAACGCGCGCACCCGGCACACGTTTACGTGGACCGATCCGAAGAAGGCGCTGGAAATCCGCTGCGTGGCCGTGGACTACGCGGACTTCCCCGCCATCGAATGGACCGTGTATTTCAAGAACACAGGTCCATGGGACACGCCGCTCCTGGAGAACATCCAAGCGCTGGACGCGCAATTCGAACGTGGACCGGAAGGTGAATTCGTTCTGCGCCATTGGAATGGCGATACGTTCAATGAGGACCTGTACCGGCCGTTCGAACTGCCCCTCGAATCCGGCGCCCGCCGGCGCTTCGCCCCCAACGGCGGGCGGGGCAGCAACGGCGCGTTCCCATATTACAACCTGGTGATGCCGGGCGGCGGGATTCTGCTGGCCGTCGGCTGGCCGGGGCAATGGGCCACCGCCTTCATCCGGGACGCCACGAACGGCCTTCGGATTACAGCCGGTCAGGAATTGACGCATCTGACTCTCCAACCGGGCGAGCAGGTGCGTTCACCCCTGATCGCCATGGTGTTCTGGCAAGGAGACGATACCGAACGGGCGCAGAACCTGTGGCGGAAATGGATGTGGACGCACAACGTCCCCCGCGCGGAAGGCCGGCTGCCCTCGCCATTCTTATTCGGCAATACTTCCTTGTGGTTCAACGAGATGGTCAATGCGACCGATCAAGACCAAATGTATTTCATCAACCGGTACCAGGAAGAACGCATAAAACTAGACTTCTGGTGGATGGATGCCGGCTGGTATCCCTGCGACAATTGGCCCCAAACCGGCACGTGGGAACCCGATCCGCAACGATTCCCGAAAGGCTTGCGCGCCGTCAGCGATCACGCGCTCCAGCAAGGCGTGAAAACCCTCGTCTGGTTCGAACCGGAGCGGGTGGCCCAGGGGACCTGGATCGCGGACCACCATCCCAGCTGGCTGTTGGGCAAGACCTTGCTGAATCTCGGTTTGCCGGTTGTGCGGCAATGGTTGACCGATCACGTCGACCGCACGCTGAGCGAGCAAGGCATCCATTTCTACCGCCAGGATTTCAACATGGATCCCCTGGAGTTCTGGCGCAAGAACGACCGGCCCGACCGCCAGGGAATCACGGAAAACCTGCATATCCAAAACTACCTGGCCTACTGGGACGCCTTGCGGGAGCGCCATCCCGACCTGTTCATCGACAGCTGCGCCTCCGGCGGCCGGCGGAACGACCTGGAGACCATGCGCCGGGCCGTGGCCTTGCATCCCACCGATTACAACTATTCCAATTTGACCGTCAAACAGGCGTTCCACGCCAGCCTGTTCCAGTGGATTCCCTATTTCGCCTCGAACACGCTGCCGATCGACACGATCGACACCTACGCCTTTCGCAGCGGCCACGCGATGGGTGTGGTCCTGGGCTATGACATGCGGCGGAAGGACCTGGACTATGACCGGCTCCGCCAATTGACGGAAGAGTGGCGGCGAATCGCGCCTTGCTATTATGGTGATTATTATCCCCTCACGCCCTACAATATCGGCGAAGATCAATGGATCGCCTGGCAGTTCCACCGGACCGAATCGGGCGATGGCGTCGTGGAGGCCTTCCGCCGCCCGCGATGCGGAACCGCCGCGATGACCTTCCGCCTCCAAGGCCTGGATCCGGATAGCCGATATGAGATCACCAACTCCCCGGGGGGAAAGCCGGAGATCCAAAGCGGCAAAGTCCTCATGGAGAGCGGTCTCACCGTGGAGATCCCGGACCAGCCCGGCGCGCGCGTGCTGTTGTACAAACCGGTGAAGCCGTGAAGCGGGGGGAGATCCGCGGGAAGCGTTTTGATCAGCCGGGAAGGGAGATCGGAGAGCGATGTGCGCCAGGCGGGGAGGGAAAGAGCGCTCGCGCTTCCCCTGCCGCCCGCCCCTGTCCGAGGAATGGGATCTGCCCGCCGACTTGCGACAATCCGTGTCCGCCAGTCAGGGCAATCCGGACGTTCCGGGATTCCCCTTCTCGAGGGAGGAATCGACCTGGGGCCGTTCCCTTTCCGGGTGATACACCAGAGGCGCCGGAGTGGCCTGCGCGATCGTTTTTTCCAACCACGCGAGGATGACCTCAATCATGGCCTCGGTATGGTTGGGATGGGAAAACGCATGATCCGCCTTGGGAATCACGTGATAGTGGAGGGATAAATTAATATCGTTTTGGTCCCGGCCGATGAATTCCAGAACCGTGGAAAAATCGGTGAAATTATTGGTGCTGCCGAAGAGGCAGAGAACCGGCAGGTTTTTGTGCAAGTCGTTCTGGAATGCGTGAAACAGGTGTTTGTTCAGCCGCGGCCCGAACTTCTTTTGCAGCAACCGGAGGTGGCTCGTGGGAGAATACAGGCCGGACACCTGCGACAACCCCGCGCGCATGCAATGGATCCACTTGAAGATCAGCGGTTTAATCCGCTTCCAGATCTTGACCCGCAGAGACGACTTGAGGTGAGGCTTGTACAGTTTGGAGGAGAGCAGGAACACCAAGTAGTCCGCCGCGCCCTCGTAGTAGTTTTTGCAACTCTGCCGGAAAGGCAGTTCGAGGGGAACGATTCCCCGGATCCGGGGATCATTGGCCGCCGCCAGCACCGCGGTGATGGCGTCGCCGCATAATCCGATCAGCACACAGGACGAATACCCGAGTTTCCGTTCCGCGAAATGGACCGCCCCCACGCAATCCTCGTACATCAGGCCGGTCTCCATCGCGTAAAACAGTTCGCCTTCCGTCGTGAAATCCCAATCTCCCAGGCTTTCCCCGAAACCGCGCGGATCGAAACACAGCGAAGCCCATCCCTTTTCCGCCAGTTTGCCCGCCAGGCTCCGGTAGAGGGAACGGCGCCCCTGCATGATCACCAGGGGTTTCTTCGGATCCCCCGGCGCCGGCTCTTTCAAGATCCCCCAGATCGGGATCCCCTTGACCAGAAAACGCACCAGGCGTTCGTCGTCCTTCCGAAGCGATCCGTTATGCGCGGAAACCACGTGAATCCCCTTCGAGTTCCCGGCCGGCGGTTTGGCACCCGGTTCCCACGGGATGGGATTGCCGGAAGTGGAATGAGTGTCATGGTCCAGGATCCAGGAGACGGTGTGGCGGAAAATGGCCTCCGTGTCGGTTACGTATTGCCGGTCTCCGACCCAGGGAACCGGAGCCTGGCACGTTTCCAGCGAGACTTCCCCTCCCTTTGCGTATTTTTTATGCAGAAGACCGAAAATCGTGCTAGGGGCTTGATTCGGATTGCCCAGAATGTTCAGGATCAGGATCGGCCCCTTTCCCGGCCGCGGCTGGCACAACAAGTCCACCGCGGAGAGGGAATGATACATCTTCCGGGTCAAGAAGCATCCTTGGACCACGACGTCCTGATTGTTCTCCAAATCCGCGCGCAGTTGGACCCGCGTCCGGCCTTTCTCCCCCACTTGGATCATCTCGCCCGCCATCGCCGCCCGGAGCAACTCGTTGATGTATTCTTTCCCCTGCACGACCGGTTCCCACAACACCAACATGGGGTTCCCGCCGGTCCGCCGGACGGTTTCCGCCGCCAAGGTGGCTCCCAACCGCAAACCGCAAAGCCCCCGGCAGGGGACGCCGGCCTTTCTCTCCAATTCCCGGACCGCGGCGTGGATGTCTTCCACGTGGTCCTCCATGGTGTAATCTTCGAACCGGCCCGTGCTGTCCCCGCGCCCCCGGTAGTCGAACCGCAAAACCCAGTATCCCAACTGGGACAATTCCCGCGACCATTTCACCAGGAACCGCCGGGAGTTGAAGCGCTCGATGCCGTACGGCGCACAGAGGACCCACCCGCCATTGATCCAACGGCCGGCCGCCGGCGGGTAGATCACTCCGTAGAGTTTTTTCCCGGCTTCCCCAAAAAAGAATGGTTGCTCATGCATTCTGGCCACTTGACCGCACCTTACCGCATCATCCGGATCCATTCCCTGGATAAGTTGATTGAAATCCTCACAAAGGCATTGGCGCCCCTTTCGATAATCCCCGCCGGCTGCGATAGGCTTCGCTTTCTCCTCCTGATCGATGGCTGTCTTGAGGGGAAGCGGACGCCGGCGTCTTCGCGGCCGGGCCGCTTCCCGTGGCCGCCGCGCCCCCGGCTTCCCTCCTTTCGGGATCACCCGTTCCGCCGCGGGATTGAACCATCCCGCCCGGGCCCCGCCTTCCACCCGGACCGTCAGGCCGGGTGGGCCACGCAGGAATTTTTCTTGCAATGTTGAATATGCTTGAAAAACAGGCTGATTTGGAAGACCGAACCCACGGAGTTGCCGGCCATGACCGTCCAGGCCGCTCCGGAAACGCCGTGAACCAGGATCAGCCAGTATCCCAAGACGATATTCACGCACAGGATCAACAATTCGGTCATCATGATGACTTGGGATTGGTTGATCGCGATCAGGCCGCGGTAGGTCGGCGTCGACAACGACCAGACGAAACTGCTGACGGCGAGGACGGAAATCGCCATCCCCAATCCGCTGTATTCGCTGCCGTACACGAAACTCACGATCGTGGAACCCCAAATCACCATGATCCCGCAAAAGGCGCCGGTAAACACACCGATAAAGATCGTAATATAAATGATGAATTTTAACATGGGCACGACATCGTTTTTGTCATATTTGTGGCATGACATGGATCCGATGAAGTTCCCCAGTCCCAGAACAAACATGTTGCCGATAGAGGTGATGGCGAAACACGCCGAAAAAAGTCCCGTATGATAGGAGTCGTAGAAGATCGTCAACATCCAGATCCCCAGCTGTCCCCGCAGATAGGCGACCGGGATGGTGTTCACAAGCCATTTGGAGTATTTCCAGTTGTCCTGGATGGTGCGGAAGGCATGCATCCAATGGAGCCGGACGAACACGTCTTGCCGGAGAATCCAAAAGACGCCGCTGAGAGTGCAGGCGGCGCCGATGACGCAAAAGGCGTGAAAGGCGGAGCCCAGCCGACCGAAATACATCAATCCGCAGAGGCCGCCGATTTGCAGGATCCCAGTGCTTGCATCCAGGATCAGCGTGGTCCAAAGCCGCAAGTGGGAAAACGAGACCAGGCGGGCGAACTGCCGGATCATCATGCCGGGCAGGGCCACCGCCAGGCTCACCAGAATGTAATGGATGTTCAGGGAACCGCAGGTGAACGGCAGGCCCGCATGGCCGAGGGCGATGAAAGCCAATAAAAAAAAGATGAGGATAAACTGCTGGAGGACGGCGTTGTTCAAGAAATCCGGCCGGTCCCTTCCCGCGGTCTGCGGATACAAAACCGTGTAGGGGATGATGATCAGGGAGTTTTGCAGCTCGCCCCCCAGCATGATGATGCTCAATATTAACGTGTAATACCCCAATTCGCTTGTGCCGGCCGTATTGGCGATGAGCACCCCCGTCAGAAAAGTGGTCGCGCTGCATACGGCCTGATCCAGTATGGAAAGCGATCCATCGACCGGCGCGGTCTCCGTCAGAAAGATTCTGATCCTTTCGGGAAGATTCATCTTGGACATTTCTATGATCAACAATGGTGAATCATCAACAGGAACCCTTGCAGCTCAATACCTTGACGAGTATATGGTAAAACAATTTCAGATCCGCCCGGAGGGAGATTTTTCTCGTGTAGCGCAGATCGCTTCGCATCCACGCGACAAAATCCGTTTCCCCGCGCCGTTCCGCTTGCCAGCGGCACGCCACGCCCGGCCGGACCGAATAGCGGCGCAACTGCCATAAATCGTATTGCGACGGATAAGCCGATTGCGCCCGCGGGCCGATCAAGGATAAATCACCCTTTAATACGTTGAATAATTGGGGCAGTTCGTCCACGCTCGTCTTCCGCAGCCATTTCCCCACCGGCGTGATCCGGGGGTCGTTTTTGATCAGGACCAGGGGAGCCTTGCCATTCCATTCATTCACGGCTTCCAGATCCTTGACCAGCAGATCGGCCCCCATGTACATGGACCGGAATTTGTAAAAATTGAAGCGCTTTAAGTTATATCCGGTCCTTTTTTGCACATAAAAAATGGGTCCCTTCGATGTCAGTTTGATCAAAACCGCCGCCCCGATCATCACCGGCGAGAACAGGATGAGCAGCGTGAGCGCGACGAGTATATCCATGCAGCGTTTCCAAATGGGAATCGGCTGCAAGAGCATTTGATTGGGAAGAACCGTGGCTTCCGCAAACGCGATCGTCGCGGATTCGACGAACCGCGGGACGTGAGAGGAATCCGCGTCAATCTGAATGAACGAGGAACGCTTTTCAAACGTTTTATCCATCGGGGCGGGATATTTCGTGACCAAATGATGTTTATTGATCCAATGACCGGGATAAGTATAAATTTCATACCGCAGGTATGAAATATCATACTTATTGATCTTGCGACTTATTTCTTCCGCGAAACTCACGGCTTCCCGGTACGAGGTGTTCGGCAGTACAACGCCGATGTGCCAGCCGTCAAACCATCCAATATCATCATAGCACCGGATGCGGGAATGTAAGGTTTGGACCAGATGCCAGATGTACAAATAATGACCGTTCTCGATATCCAAGTCGAACATCACGAGTGAAAACTCGCTGCTGAAGCGGTCGGACCGCGACCGTTCCCGTTCAATGATGCCGCGGATTTGTTGCGCCGAATGGATCCGCAGCAAGAACCGCATCCGCACATAATTCAGAAACCTTTTCAGTGTTTGCAGAGTTTGTGGACCGGACATGATAACCTCGATATCATGATATAGATTGTTTCGGAATAGGCCTCGCGTTCGCGATTGCCTGCCGCCCCTCACGAACCGGATGAAAAATGAGTGCGATCGGTGCTTCCTTACCCCCTGGTCCGTTCGAACATCGCGCCGAATCCGGCGGAAATCACGGGCCTAGCCTGTCCTCTAGGAGATTCATCCGGCCTTTTGATCCCCTCCGTGCGGGATCTTATGTGATGAAATCCGGCATCCCGCTTTCTTCATCCGGAATCCGTGAAGAAAGGAGCGCTTCCCTCAAGCACATTAATTATGAATCAGGAATCGGATAATCGATTGCCGTGGATTGTTCGCCGTTATCTCCATGAAATAGACCCCCCGCCGAACCCTTATCGTGTTGCTCTGGATTTCCCGACCGGTATATCCCGCTGCGCCCCTGGAAGCTCTTGCCCGTCGTTTTTCTTGCTTCCATCTACCCGGCCCGCCCGGCTTGGGGTAATCAGCCGCCTCCAGCCGCCTTGCCGGGGCTGCGGGATCTTCCGACAGACCGGACCGATCAAAAATCCGCCCTTGCCCTACCGAACCATGTACTTGTTTTTCAATCCTTTCGGCTGAATTCCCGCCCGCCCGGTCCGTCCGCGCACCTGGCCGATCTCAGGCGCCTCCCCTTTTCGGAAAAAATGCGGGAAAAGGAAGAGAGAACCGGACCTGCATAAACCGGGGACTTTTGATTCATGTTCCGCCGGAACGACAGGGGACAACGGAAGAAGGGCTTGGCCCGGTTGCAACCGCCCGCCGTCACCTGGCGCCGTTTCCGATGTTTCCTCCTTTTTCTGGATATTGCCGGGCGCCGCCCGCGGGTGTTCGTTTGCGGCGGTCCTCTGGGGAATGCGGCTGTCCCACGCCTCGTGCAGCCCTGGATAACCTCCAACCGTTATTTCCCGCCGCACTCATCGTTCACAGCCCCATGCGCCGCGGCCACCGTCCGGCCGGCGAATGATTCCCGCCCGGCCGGTTCGATCCAACTTATCGGATCCGCGATCGTGGCCGGCTCTTTGTTCCCCGGCCGGACCCCTCCGCTTTCCACTTCCTTGCGATGAGGGAACACCTCCCGGCCCCCTTCCGGCCTTCCGGTTTTCTGCTTGGCATTCCCGTCCGCATGTGAGATTCCCGTTCGGGCAACCGGGAGGATGATTCCCGGGATCATCCTGATGTGATTAAATAAGCCACCTCCCAGCTCTCATACCTGGTGGTCGAAAGAATGATTTCCCTAACCCGGCCATGGAACTAGATCGAACCGCACAGAAACAAACGCAGTTGTTTAGGATGGAGATGGTGGAATGGGTGCAACCGATACGCTCTATTGCAGGATCAGCTTCGACACCTCTCTCATCTACCCTCATTGCATATTCATTGGTAATTAGTAATGTACATGTTAAATGATCCTTGGTCTATTAGGGTTTTTTTCTAAAAAAATGTAAGGAATTCACTTACAAAATCCTGAATCCTAAGGGATCGGGCCGCCTCCCGAATGTCCTTGGGGAGTGCAATTCGTCCTTTTGTAAAAATGGCAAAAACAATAAAAAAAATCAATATGGATGATATCAATGCGTTAAAATATAATTAAATTGTAAATTGGAAATGTAAAATTAAATGCAGCCTGCCGCATCGATCGTGGATTGAATGTTTCCGTGAACGAGGAATCGTAACCGAGGTTCATCCGGGAAGGGAGCCTGTGGGAGGGATAATGCGATGCAATCCTGGGCCGTTCTGAGCGGGAACATGGAGGGCTGTCCCTGAAAAATTCCTCATCCGGACTCCTTTCCGGGGGGGTGACGTGGACCTCTTTGATCGCCCCGGTTGGATGCCGCGCGGCCATCGGAGGAAAAAAACACGCATTGGCTGGATGAATCTCGAATAATCGATGGACTACGTTCCTCAAGAATGATTCATGGGACGGATCAATCCTTTCCTCCTTCCGCATCCTGGCCTGGGCGCCGGCCATGGTTATCAGCCGCATTTCCGGCGGATGGCCCCTTGGGCAGTCTCGCGCCGGCGTTCCCAGGCAGGCTGTTCCTCCTCCTCCGCGGATGTTCCAGTATAATTTACATAATGAAGCAGGTTTCCTTCTTCCCTTATGAATAATATTAGAAATGAAATATTTATGAATCTTTGTTACATGGTGACGGGTGAAGGAACGGCCCTCACCGTTTTGTGAAGCGGATTGGCGGACGGTCTCCTCCAGGAAAAAACGCCTCAAACGAATCAGCAAGTCCATCAGCCCCTATATCCAGTATTTATGGTTCATCCGGCAAGTTCGTACCTGCTAGTGCAAAAGGCCTTTCATTCACTCGCTAATCCGGGTGGACACCCAG
>JBHGBC010000081.1:0-26108 GCA_041946805.1 bacterium | reverse complement strand
TTTAGCCCTTAAAATCCCCAAAAAGGCCGATATAATAGCACATTCAAGGCGGATGGAGTGTAACGATATGCTAGAACACCTAACTACAGATCAGCAGGTCGGGGGTTCGAGCCCCTCCACGCCTGGACTTGATTTGATTAGACTTACATTCATCCCCTTCAACCCCCAAAATTATCCGTGCTAACAGGGTGCTAACACCCGGACAAAAAAAATCCCCTCGTTTTGCCTGTTTCCCCATCCGGCCGTTCCCCCGCCTCGCGGGGTTCATCCATCTGTTCGAGAGGGGAAAAATCATGAACGCAGTCCTCGATGCAGTCCAAGGCAAAGCGGTTTGCGGGTATTACGGCGAATGCCGCACGGTTTATCGGAATCTCCCGCCTTCGTGCGGGATTCATCCCGAATGCCCGGCGATCCGCGATAACCGGCCGTCCCTCGACGGATACCATCCCGCCCGGCTGGCCGCCATTCTTTTCTCGTTTTTCTCAAACCTTCCGGAAGAGGAACGGCACCGTATACTCGGTGAGTATTGGCTTCGCGGAAACACCCCACCAGCATCCCGGTAAAGCCGGGCCGGGCCGCGTCACCCGTAAGGCCAGGGGCGGGATTCTCCTTCCCCTTGCTTTCCCTTTTTACCGGTGGCTTACCGGGGATCGTCACGCGGGCGGAGTGGATTCAGGGGCTTTCAGCCTGTCCGGATGGGGTACGGGCAAAGCCTGGAATCCCTATAAATCATCGCGGAGTGACGGAAGGGGAATGGCGGGAAGGCCCCGCCGCTTGCTATCCCCGAATTGTGGAGTAGTTATAAAACTAGGGAACGGATCACCCCCGGCATCCCCCGGACCGCCATCCGTCAATTCGGCTATGTCCTCATCGTTTAAGGCCGGGTAATCCTCATCCAGTTCGGGAACGTCCCCGATACGCACGCGGGGAACAATCCGCCATCCACCGACCCTGGGGATGTTGGGGATGTAGTTCCCCCGTTTTTTCGGCACAGCCGAATGGGGTAATGGCCGTTATGCTTGATCTTTGAAAATTCGATGCAGATTCCGGTTTTTTCTAGTAGGGGTTTGATCCGCTTCAGGGATGCGCGAAGGCCACGTGCTGACTGAGGCCAGTTGCGGGAACGTTTGACTTTATCCATCGCCGCAGGCATGGATTCCAGACGGGCGTACAACTCACCGGCCGCCCCATCGAACCGTTCTTCGTTGTCCACCAGTTCGCCGATCGCCTGGGCCAGGGGATCGACTTCAAGGCCGGTTTCCACCGCTGCCGCGAACTTGGCGAAGTCTGCCAGATCAACAGGTTCCGCCGTGGCCAATATTTCCTCGAACCGCCGGGAGAACTCATCGGGATTGTCGATGCATAGAGCGGATGGATCCTTGAATTCACCGCAATCAAAAATGCGGATTTCGCCCTTGTACCCGATTTCCGCCAACCGCATGAGGATACCCGCCTTGAAGGTCTTGCCCCCTTGGTCGGGCTCGAGGCCGATGTAAACACGGCCCACGTCTCCGAACAGGGAAGGGGATCGGCATCCATCAGGAATCAAGCCGAATTAGGAGCGATCGAACAGATTCCGCGGATCATCGAGGAGAGGCTGATTTCACATGGGGGGATTCCGGCCTGAGTGTTGATCCCGGGAGGAAGTCCGAAACAGGGCGCGATCCAGCCGCCCTGCATTCCATGCGAAAGATCCCACGGTTAGTGCGGGGGGGCTTGGCCGGAAAGTGGTGAATCCCAGAAGAGACCGCCTCCTTCCGGCTTACCCTTACCAATCCGCGGAGAAACAGGGAAGTGGATGAATAATGCCGGCAGGAAAGCCATCAATACAGCATATACGACTCCACGCCGGTTACCACGGGTTTGGGGCGTTCGACATAAGTATTGATATTTTGGTTGGATTTCATGGTGATGGCCAACCAATCAATGCTGGCATCGTTTTCACGGCCACTAAGGAAGATCGAGTGTTCACCCACGGCCAGATCGAAGGAACGCCTGATGGATGCGGACGCATTCTCATTCCGGCCGGTGGCCCACATCACCACGTACCGTTTGTCGCCGGTCAGGTCCCAAACGGTGATATTATCTCCCGCGGGCAGGTCATCGACCTCCAAATAGAACGAGTCGCTGTTGCCGTCATCGCCGCGGACTTTGCCAAAAATATAGTACGTCCCCTCCTGAGTGATGGTGATGGGGAACTCCAGCGCCGACTGGACGTTCGAATTCACGGCGACGGCGGCGATCCCGCTGAGAATCCGTGAATCGAGCATCAAACTCCAGGCATCGGTATCCGTGTTGGGCACGCCGCGTTCCGCCTGCAATAGCGTGACGCCGGCGGGATCGACCGGAGTGGGTGTATAGTCCAGGGAGAAAGCGAACGCGGGAGCCAGCACGGCATCCCCGCCGGTATAGCTTTTGGGATGCAGGCCGTCGTGGAAGGTGCCGCTGAACGCCACGGAATCGTATAACTCCCATTTCAGGTCATAGGTCAGGACCGCGGTCCCGGAGAGTCCGGACAGGAACCACGAGACCGTTCCGTCCGGGGCGGCGGACAACGTTCCAGCCGACGCCTTGGCGTTGGCAATCGAGGTTCCGAGGGGGGCCGGTTCAGCGACGGTGACATCGGCCACCAATCCCGCCCGCGCCGCCGCCGTGAGAGTGATGGGGGAGAGGGTCTTGCCTTTCTGATGGGTACCGGCGGGGAATTGGCGTATCACGGCCACGGGGTATTCCTCGATGGTGACGTTGCTGAATTCAAAGGTGCCGAGTCCGTCCGGCATTTCCGCCGTGGCCGCCAAGCCGGCATACACCTCGTCTGTCATGGGAACGATTTCGGTGCGGATCAGGATTTTTTTCCCTGTCGCGTTGACGGTATAAAAATAAAAACTGTTCCCGATCCGTTCGAGCCGGATGGGACCGGTATGGGCATTGGTCAATCCGCCCGGTTCCGGATCCCCCTGCCGTTTGGTGCCGCCGCCTTTGAGCGAGCGGAAGGTCGGAAACACGGAGAACTCGAGCGCCTCCTCCCATTCCTTGGCGGCCTCGGATGTCAACATGAGGGAAGCGTGAACGGAATCGGGATCGAGGTCCTGCCGGATCATCAGTCCGCCCCTTCCCACATTATCCAAAGGAACGGGAGTGCCTTGAATGGCAAAATTGCCGGTCATCTTTTTAAAGACAAAATGAAATTGATCATTCAAGGCTTCCAGACCGATGGTTTCTCCCACGGCGTCCACGATGTACTTGCCGACCTCGTACTTGGCGAAACCCGGAATGCTTGGCTCTCCCACATCCACGCTATCTTCGAAAATACCGACAGGCTCTGCCCCCCACAGGGGATAGATTATGGAAATGGATAAGAATGATAAACCCAATCGCATGGCCAGGCCGCGCATGATGTTCTCCTTTCGGCTCATCGATTCCGGGGAAGACGGTAACGCCGGTCCTTACCTGCCTGTGCCACATTCTCACACCGCGGAGACCGTTCCGTCAACTGATTCATGCGAAATCCCGGTTTCCTTCGGTGAGCGCGGCGGAATTTTCAAAAAAAACGTCAACAAGATCCCGCCGCCATGGGGCGATTCCAATCAGTGGACCGGCCAGGAATCGACGCGGGTGGTCATGCCCAGGGCCCAGGCAGTGCAATTATCCAACAGTTTGATCGCCGGTTCGCTCAACACCGCCAGGGTTTTCGTATTCGGATCCCCGCCGTAATCCGCGAACGTGGCCTCGATGTCATCCGAGTAACCGAGAAACACCCAGCGCGCCAGGGTTTCGTCCCCTTGATCCAGAGTGGTCCCTTTTTCCACGGCGATCACAACGGGAACGTTCTCCGAATTTTGACTGCCGCTGTTGGAGATATCGATGGAAGTGGGCAAAACCGCCAGAATCTCGCCCACGCCCCCCAAAACGGACGTATCCGTGACCGTGGAAAACGTCGGCAGGATTGGCTTCCCGGTCGTCTTGTCCAGGATGGTCGCGGTAAAGGTATCCGGCAGGCCCTTCGTGATCGGATGGTTGGGATTGACGATTTGGATTTCGGTGGCGGCGGAATCTCCGGTAAACGCCGACTGGCCGTTGGTGAGGCCCATGTCATCCATGATATAGGCCTCGGCGAAGATAACCGGTTTGACCGAGGTCCGGTAATCGGCGGCGACGGAACCGGAACCCAGCGCTTCCGTAATGAAAATCAAGTCGTTCGTGTCTTGCACATCGACGGGATCATCCTGATCCGAATTATAAATATTGACGACATGTCCCAAGTCGTTTTCCCAGTGGCGGACCAGCCAATAAAGTCCCGCCTGCGCGGTGGACATGGTCTCCAGCAAAAATACTTTGTCTTCCGGAATGTTCACGGGATCCTCGCCCATCAAGAACAAATCGGTTGGCACCAACATCGCAATCTTGGCGGGATACCCGGCCGGAACGGCCGAGATCGTGAGAATGAAAATCAGACCCATCCGACAAAAGCTTTTCATCGTTGTCTCCTCCCTCTCGTGCGGGATGTGTGATGATGAAATTTTTAAAGGATGTTGAGAATGCCGAGGACCGGAAAATCCCCTCAGATACAATCCCCAATAAAAAAAACCAGCCAATTGGTCAGCGAGTTGAATAGGAAAATTCGCTAAGATAAATTCTCTTGGGATAGAGGATCCATGACGGGAAGGAGAATCGCAAAATGGGATCCCCTATGACCACTGTTTTGGCTCCTCCGGCACGTGCGTACTTTTTTTAGACCGCCGGTTCGCATCTCTTCGAAATGATCGATGAAAACCACCCCTAAAATTCCCTCTCCCTCGGGGAGAGGACAAGGGTGAGGGATTTTTGTAGGAGCGGACCTTGGTGTCCACCCTCATTCCGGAGTGAATGAAATCGATTTTACCTCATTATGTACGCACGTCTCGGATGAACCGCTGTTTTTTTAACAGAATGACCCGGACCTGTCAACTGTTTTTTTCGTACTCCCGGCCAGCGCCCGATGGAGATAAAAATCGCTTCCATGCCGGGAGAAAAGAATATAGAAGGATGGACCAGGCCTGACACGCGCCCGCCTCCCCGAAGCGAAACATACATGCCCAGGCGCTCGTTCGGAATGGAAAATCCCTATCCGCGGAATCGTCAATGGACGGCGAGGACGTATTTCCCCTCCTTCGCGAAGGTCAACCGCGGGCCGTCTTGCGCGGTGATGCCGCCGTCCGGGCTTCGCAGCACCTTGACCGGCTTGCCTTGGCAGACATCCGGCATGGTCACATCGGCGGTGACGTCCCCGGGCAGCTCCACTTCCAACGTCCAGGTTTGCGGATCCCAATAAACCCAGACCAATCCCTTGGGCGTTCTCACATGACCCGCCACGTAAGGGAGTCCGGCGGCATCGGGATGAATGCGGATCCGGCCGCCGCCCGGTTCGGTGATCCGCACGCCTAGGAGCGTATCGTGCATCCACAGTAGCGGGACAGATTGCCAACCGTGGGACCCCGTTTCATCCTCGGGCTGGGCAGTGTCGGTTTCGCCCGGTTTCAGATTCAAATCTTCTCGCGAAACCCAATACTCCGGCAGCGGCCCGCCGTACGGTCCTTGCAGAACCGCAGGAACCGGATTGCGGGGATTACCGGGGAGATAAGGGGCGTACCGCTCGATTAAATGCGCGACGGCGCGCTCGGAAAAACCGTTCTCGGTGAGGGTTCTGAGCACGCGGTACCCGTAGGTGGGATTGTTCCAGCGCGTGACGCCCGGAGGTGGTGTCCCATCGTGAGCCGGGAAGGCGTAATCGAGATCCAGCCGCGCCAATTCCATGGGCATCAGGCCCGAGGTGATGGCGATGGTCTGCCCGGCCTGGCTGTAGCCCCGTTCGAGTGAGGGATCGGCGGGATCGAAGCGGTCGGCCACGTGCGCGGGGACATCCCCGGACGCGGGCACGATGTGATATTGGCGGAAAGCCTGTTCCATACGATCCGCGGTGTCGCGCCACCGCCCGGCCTGATCCTTTTCGCCGATGGCCTCGGCCATGACGGCGGTCCAGCGCAGGCGTTCAATGATCCAGGGCGTGACAATGCCGCTGGATTGCTTATCATTCGCGCAATGCAGGCCAACCCGGATGTCGGCCAGCACGCGATTTGTCAACCATAAGCCATCTTCGTTGACATGAGAAAGCACGTTGTCCCAATACTTGACGACGTTCGGCCAATAGGTCTCGATCAGCCCGGTATCGCCCGTCCACATGTACTCATCATAGAGAAAGGCGATCCATTGGACGCTCCAATCGTACGGCGCGGGATAGGCCGGGTAATTGCTGGGGGCGAAGGGATGGAAATCGCCGTCAGGTCCCTGCCCTTCCGCGTGCGTGCGGATCAAAAATCGGCGCAGCTGGTGGTCACCGAACCAGGAGGCGGAGATCAGGGCGCGGGGCCGCGCGTCCTCGATCCACTGGCCGTCCTCGCGGCCGGGAGTGTCCACGTACGAGTCGCTCATGGTCACCTCGGCGTGGATCAGGCCCAGCTTGACGATCTGATCGATCCGTTCATCCCCGCAGGAAAAACTGCCGATGGGGTTGATTGGATATTGTGATTTGACGATCCCGGCTTGTTTGAGTTTCACTTCTCCCGCGACAGGGAAATGGACATGCACCGATAGCCAGCGGGCGGTGCGTTCATCGGGGAACTCGATGGTTTGCGATCCCGCCCGGGTGATGTAGCGGTCCGCGTACCCCTTGCCCACGACACGCTCGGGATTGATCCAGCCATCGGGCCGGACGTGCGTCTCGCCGTTATACAACGCGCGGGCGAGTTCGCAATAGCCCAGGTCGATCACCGTGCCCGCGGGCGCGTCCGCGATCTCCAGCCGGGGATAGCCATGCGCGGGCAGGCCGAAGTCGAAGGTGAGGTAATGGGTTTCGCCCGCCTGGCCTTGAATGACGGTTTCCCGGTTACTCAATACATTTCCGGCTTCCGCCGTCTCTTCGGGAGAAGGCGAATAGACGGCCGTGCGGATGCGGGAAGCCATGGCCAAGGGGCCGTCGAAGACCGGCTGGGTGGATGAGACAATCCCGGCGGCCAGCACGCTAAGGGGCGGCATGAAGTATTCCCGCTGGCCGGACGTTTCGGCCGGGCGAGGCTTTTCCGGCCATGGGCCATCGGTCACTTCCACCGCGCGGCTCCAGGCGCGGTCGTCGAAGGCGGGATCGTGAATGTCGCCTGGCAACACCCGGCGGCCGTCGATGATGACCGGATAGCGGATGCGGTGATCGCCGATGACGCCCACGATTTGCGTTTCATGGGCGAGAAATTCGGGAGCGGTCCGGCAGCGCCAGGAGGCATCGCTTTTAACCCATTCGCTGTCCACGTACAAGCCGGCATGTTGGTTGCCCGTGCGCTGAAAGGTGATGATATTTCCCCAGTTGTGATGCAGGACGGTGATGACGTTTTTCCCCACGCGCAAATAAGGAGCGGCGTTGATCACTTCGGCGGTGATTTTCTCTTCATGGTAACGCGCCACCTTACGGCGGACGATGTTCCCGTTGATCCACAGGCGGGCGTTGCTGTCGGCGGCGAAAAGCAGGGTGGAATCCTGGGGCAACCGGTCCAGCTCGGCAACGGTCCGAAAATAGGTGAAGCGGTTTTTCGGTGCGGGCTGACCGGGATCGGACCAGATCCATCGCGCGGATTCCGCGGTGACTGAAAAACAGGGAAAACCAAGCACCAGTGTGAAGAAAGCCATCATCCCCAGCGAAAAAATCCATCCGTGAATAGAAGGAATAGAAGTACGTTTCATGCGGCCGCTCCTGGATTGAAATTTGGTTTATACAAGATGTGAGTACCAATTTTTATGAACGCTTGATCCGTCTCCAATCCCCTCTCCCTCTGGGAGGGTCAGGGCGAGGGAACGGGGGAGGGACATCCCTAGGTATCCGCCCGAAATGTGGAGTGGATTGAAAATCTTTTTCAACAGCATGTGCGCATTTACCGGATGATCCTAAATTAGTAAACCAACCGCCGAAACCCAAATTGGGTCCCCGGCATGGCGTCATCGTACCTTGTGTTACCGGGGATTGTCACGGGTTAGGGAAAGAGGGAACGGAGAATCGGCTTAACAACGTTATAATTCATCAATTCATGACATAGCCTCCCGCAAGGAGAAGGTAGATGGCCATGAGCATCCACCTATTCAAGGGAAGCAGTTTCCCCCTCGGCGCAACGGTTTATCCGGACGGTGTGAATTTCAGCGTGTTCTCGCGCAACTGCACCACCATGGAGTTGCTGTTGTTCGATGACGCCAACGCCTCCGGGCCAGCCCATGTTTTTACGCTGCATCCCGGGGTACACCGGACCTACCACTACTGGCACGCGCTCCTTACCGGTGTGCGGCCCGGTCAGATTTATGGCTACCGGGCGCTGGGGCCGTTCGAACCGGAGAACGGCCTGCGGTTCGATCCTGAAAAGGTCCTGCTCGATCCCTACACCCGCGCGGTCGCCATGCCGGAGCGGTATAGCCGGGCGGAGGCATGCCGGTTCGGCGACAACACGGCCACCGCGATGAAAAGCGTGGTGGCGGATCCCCGCCAATACGAGTGGGAAGGCGACACGCCGTTGAAGCGCTCCTTCCAGGAAACGATCATTTATGAAATGCACGTCAAGGGATTCACCCGCCACCCCAGTTCCGGCGTGGATCCGGAAATCCGGGGAACCTACGCGGGCCTGATCCAAAAAATCCCCTACTTGATGGACCTGGGCGTCACGGCGGTGGAATTGCTGCCCGTCTTTCATTTCGATGAACAGGACTGCCCCGCCGGCCTGGTCAATTACTGGGGGTATTCGCCGGTCTCGTTCTTCGCGCCGCACACGGGGTACAGCTCGCGCCGGGATCCCCTGGGAGTGCTCGACGAGTTCCGGGACATGGTCAAGGCGCTGCACCGGGCCGGGATCGAGGTGATCCTGGACGTGGTGTTCAATCACACGGCGGAAGGCAACCACGAAGGCCCCACGCTGTGCTACCGCGGGCTGGAAAACAGTTTTTATTACATCCTGGAGAAGGACCAAAGGTACTATTCCAATTACACCGGCACCGGCAACACGCTGAACGCCAATCACCCCATCGTCCGCCGCCTGATCCTCGACAGCCTGCATTATTGGGTACAGGAGATGCACGTGGACGGCTTCCGGTTCGATTTGGCCTCCATTTTGTCACGGGACGAGACGGGGCGGCCGCTGGAAAATCCGCCCGTGTTGTGGGACATCGAATCCGATCCGGTGCTGGCGGGCATCAAGCTGATCGCGGAAGCCTGGGACGCGGCCGGGCTGTACCAGGTCGGGTCCTTCATCGGGGACAGTTGGAAGGAATGGAACGGCCGCTTCCGGGATGACGTTCGCGCTTATCTGAAAGGCGACCGTGGGACTATCGCCCGCCTGCCGGCCCGCCTGCTGGGCAGCCCGGACATCTATGGGCACGAGGAGCGGGAGCCGGAACAAAGCATCAATTTCGTGACCTGCCATGACGGCTTCACGCTGAATGACTTGGTCTCGTACAACCAGAAACACAACGAAGCCAACGGAGAAGACAACCGGGACGGAACCGATCACAACCTGAGCTGGAACCGCGGCGCGGAAGGGGAGACGGATGACCCGGAAATCAACCTCTTGCGCAACCGGCAGGTGAAGAATTTCCTGACTATTGCCTTGCATTCGATCGGCACTCCCATGATGCTGATGGGCGATGAAATCCGGCGCACTCAGCAGGGCAACAACAATGCCTACGGCCAGGACAATGAAATCAGCTGGATGGATTGGACCGGCCTCGAACGCCACGCGGATATTCATCGGTTCGTAAAAAAACTCATTTTCTATCGCTTGAACCGTGAACTGACGCCGGAGGCAAATCCCCTCAGTTTGAACGAACTGCTCCGGCACACTGCGATCCAATGGCATGGCACGCGCTTGAATCAACCGGATTGGGGACCGGAATCGCGCGTCTTGGCGTTCACCGCGCGAAGCCGCTCGGGCAAGGTCTACATCCACGCCATCCTGAACGCGCATTGGGAAGATCTGAACTTCGAAATTCCTCCACGGCACGGGCATACCGAACTTCATTGGCGGCGGTGGATCGACACCAGCCTGGAATCGCCCGAGGATATCCGCGACTGGCGCGACGCGCCCGCCGTTTCGGAGCCGTTTTATCCGGCGCGATCCCGTTCGATCGCGGTGCTGATCGCGTTTGCCCCGTAAAAGAGGCTATCCAGGATGGGGCGGCGGGAGAACCGGGATTCGTGTGAAGGCAGGAGGCGGCGCGCATTGGGTTGTCCGCGAGAGTTAGGAAACAGAAAAAGAATAAGGAGTATCGCCATGAAAACCGGAATCGTGGGTTGCGGATTTGTGGGCAGCGCGGCAGCGTACGCGATGACCCTGCAAGGCGCGGCCAGTGAAATTGTTATGATCGATATCAATGCGCCGCTCGCCCGGGCGCAGGCGGAAGATATTCTGCACGCCACGCCTTTTGCCAGCCCCGTACGGATCACGGCGGGAGACTGCCCGGACCTGGCGGGGGCGGACCTGGTAATCCTCGCCTGCGGGGTGAACCAGCGCCCCGGGGAAACCCGCCTGCAACTGCTGGAACGCAACGCCGCCATCTTCAAGCAGGTCGTGCCCCGCGTGCTCGAACACGCGCCGGAGACGATCCTCCTGATCGCCTCCAATCCAGTGGATATCCTGACACATGCGGTCACCCGCATCGCGGATCTCCCCCCCGGACGGGTGATCGGTTCCGGCACCATTCTCGATACCGCGCGTTTTCGGGCCTTGCTGGGCGAACACCTGGGCGTCTCTCCCCATTCCGTGCACGCCTACGTGCTGGGCGAGCACGGCGATTCGGAGGTTCTGGTCTGGTCCAGCGCCAAGGTCGGCGGCGTTCCCCTGTACGATTTCGCCGAACAAACGGGACACCCCATTTCCAGCGAAATTCAGACACGCATCGACGATAGAGTCCGCCGGGCCGCGTATCGCATCATCGAAGGCAAGGGCGCCACATATTACGGGATCGGCGCGGGTCTGGCGCGGATCGTCAATGCCATCCGCGATGACGAGCGGGCCGTGCTGACCGTTTCCACCTGCGTGACCGGCGAAGAGGAATGCGGCGGACTATGCCTTTCCCTGCCCCGGGTGATCGGCGCGGGGGGAGTCCTCACCACCATCCAGCCGGCCCTTTCCCCGGAGGAACGGGACGCCTTGCGCCGCGGCGCTCAAATCCTGAAGGAGGCCGCCGCGGGGATCGGATTTTGAAAGATACGGAAATCCGGAACATGTGGGGCGGAATGGGCATGGTCTACACGGGCATGGCCGGTGGAGACTCATTCTCCCCGGTTTCGGGCGCGCCGTATTGCCTCGGATCGATTCCCAGCTCGGTGAGCTTCACATACAAGTTCTTCCGGTGCACCTGGGCCAGCTGGGCCGCGCGCGAGACATTCCCCCCCGTTTTGCGCAACAGGTTGGTAAAGAACATTTTCTCGAAATCATCGAGGATATAGCGCTTGGCTTCCTTGTACGGCAAATTGAGCAGTTCCTTCTGATGGAATCCCATCTGCGAGCCGGGAGTGAGAGGGGGATGGATGGACGGCATCAGGGTGGCCAGGTCGGTGGAGTTGAGCACGAGGGCCCGTTCCACCACGTTCTGCAGTTCACGCACGTTCCCCGGCCAGTGATAACGCATCATGGCCTCGATGTCTTCCGAGGAAAATTTGAGACCCGTGTTCCCGCGGCTTTTTTTCTGCAAAAAATGATTGATCAACAACGGGATGTCTTCCTTGCGTTCCCGCAGCGGCGGCGCCACGATCGGCAACACATTGAGCCGGAAATACAAATCGGAACGCATGATTTCCTTGCGGACCCGTTCTTCCAGATCCTTGTTGGTGGAGACCACGATGCGGACATCGATCTTCTTACTCCGCGTCCCGCCCACCGGCTCGATGACCTTCTCCTCGATCAGGCGCAACAGCTTTCCCTGCATGCTGGGTGTCAAATCGCCGATCTCGTCGAGAAACAACGTTCCCCCGTTGGCCAGTTCGATCTTCCCCGTGGTGGGCGATGCCTGGCCCAGCCGCAGTCCCCGCACCCGGCCGAATAGTTCCAGATCCAGTAAATCGGAGGGTGTGGCCGAGCAATTCACCGATACGAACGAGCGGTCCGCGCGCGGGCTTTGCGAATGGATGGCCCGGGCCACGAGTTCCTTGCCCGTCCCGCTTTCACCCCGGATCAGCACGGTGCCGTCGCCCTGCGCCACGCGCCGGATCAGTTCGAAGACCTTGAGCATGACGGACGACTTGCCGACCAGTTCCCCCTGGCCGGTGTGGTGGCGGAGTTCCTCCCGCAGGTAGCGGTTTTCCAGTTCCAGGTGCTGGAGTTGCAGCGCCTTGCGGGCCGCCATCTTGATTTCATCCAGGTCGCAGGGCTTCAGCAGGTAGTCATGCGCCCCGTTTTTCAGGGCTTCGACGGCGTTTTCGATGGTCCCGTAGGCGGTGAGAATGATGACAGGGATATAATGGCTGGTTTGCTTGACCGCCGTGAGAACCGTCATCCCGCCGCCCCCGGGCATGCGCAGGTCGGTGATCACCAGGCTGAGGGAGGTGTTCTGGATGATTTCGACGGCTTCATCGGCATCCTTGGCTTCCAGAATTTCGTGGCCGTCCTCCATCAAAGCCAGCGTGAGGATCTTCCGCATCTTGGCTTCATCGTCAGCCACCAGTATCGTCGCCATGTTGACCTTCTTCGTCAATCCAAACCGATTTTGCCGTCGACTTTCGATCTATCCACCAGGCATAAGCCGTTCTGGATGTAGAACTCCCGGTTCGGACCGGTGGAGTGCGAGCAGGTGGGGGGAATGATGTTCCCATCCGCGCCCAAATCGAGCGTATACGAATAATCCCCCCCCGCGGGACAATCCGGCTCCGCCCCGACCTTGAAGAACAGGGCCTTCTGGGCGCCCAACTGGGCCTTCTCGTGCGCGAGCCGCTGGGCCAGTTCCAGCGTCTCGTTCAAGTCGAACAACTCACAAATCCGCTCGCCGGGCTTGGTGTGGTTCTTATCCGCCATGTATTTCAGACAGTTGGCGAACAGGGTCAGGCGCTTCGTGCATTCCCGGCCGCGCATGATTTCCTGATATTTGAAATACTGGGGAATCGCGACAAAGGCGATCAGGCAAAAAGAAAGGGCGATCGCGCCGATTTCCCACGGCTCCAGGCTGAAAAACCAGCGGCCGGGCGGGGCTTCCTCTTCCTCCGCCGCGGGCCGGTTCGCCTCGATCTCCGTCATCGGTTTCAAAATGGATTGCGTTTCGTTCATGGCTGCTCCCTGCGTGCTCGTTGTTGGGTCTCCAGGCGGGCCAGATCCGCGAAGAGGGTGTCGGGCATTTTCATGATCAGGTCTTCCCGTTGGGCTTGGACCGACTCCGGCGCCACACCCGGCTCATCCAAATGCACCAGCTCCCAGCGGGTCAGGCCGTGGATCACCGGCTGATCCACATCCAGCAGCAACCGCTCCCACTCCTCGCGCGCGCCCGTCCGGTCCCCGGCTTCCCATTTCAATTTCCCGATATGGTACCGGGCCCATTCCTCCATGTCTTCCCCATACTGATTCACCGCCAGCTGCCGCAACGGGGGAATCGCGTCCTCGAAACGGCCCTGCAACTGGTACAACACCGAGTCGCAAAATAGATCGAGCGAGTCCCCCGCCAGCGCATCGAGAATCAAAAGCAGCGACAGCGCGTCATTGGCGCGCCGCCAGCCCGCGGGATCTTCCACAAGGGCGTTCAGTTCCGTTTGGGCCGCTTCCACGTTCCGTTGGGCTATGTGGATCCGGGCGAGCCAAAACCGGGCTTCTTCCCCGTACGCCGGACCGGTGATCGTTTGCAGCCGCTCCACCGCCGGTCCGAACGATGCCATTTCGGCCAGGAACTTCGCCCGCGTGAACGTCAACCGGTCCACCGCGTCCGCGTCCAGGGGCCGGGTGAGCGCCCCGGACGCCGATTCCACGGTTCGGATGGCCGCCAGCGCTTCGCCCGGTTCGTAGGCGTTCAGGCAGATTTCCGCGTAATCGAGCAGTGTGCCAGCCATGGAGGGCGTCAGGGGAATCCCCGGCGTGGCGGAGAGGAGGTTGGCGAGGGAGGGCTTCAGCAACCGCGCGGCCCGGCGCTGCGCGTCGATCGAGGGATCCTCCTGGAGCAGGGATGCCAGGGCCTGGCCGGCCATGGGATGGTAGAGGCTGTCCTGGGGCACCGCCTCCAGCAATTCCACAGCCCATTTCCGGTCCCCCTGCCGGGCGGCCTCGTTGGCGATGTAGAAATTCCATACCCCACTGGGATCCCCGGCCACCAGCCGCTTTAAATGCTCCTTCGCTTCGGTTTGCACGCCGAATTTGACCAAGGAAGTCTTGATCCATTCCGGCACGGCCGTGTACGGCTGCCCCGAGACGGAATCCACCAGCGCGGCGGCCAGGGCGTCCCGCGCGGCGGCGGTCTCGGTATAGCTTTGGATTGTGGAGGTGATCATGGCCGGGGGAATCCCGCCCGAGGCGGCGGCGACCTGAAACGCGGCCAGGGCCTCGGGATAATCACCGAACTGCAGGGCCGTCTGTCCCCGCTTCAAGGCGAACGCGGGGGGGATCTGGTCTCCCAGGCGCTTCAACAGGTCACGGGCGTTTTGCGTTTCACCCAGCGCGTAGATCTCCTCCACCGCACTCAGGACCGCGAACGGCTTGCCCGCCTGGACCTCGCTCCAGTCCGCCCACAACCGAACCGCCTCGTCCACCTTCCCGGCGCTGACGTACAAATCGCTCAGACGCTGGCGCCGCTGCGTGTCCAACGGCATGATAGTCAGGAAAGCGCGCAGCAGCTCGATCCCCGGCGCGGCGCCGCGCTGCTCGATCACCAGTTCGATCCACTCGTTCAGGAGCGGGGCGGATACTTCGGACAACAGCTGCTCATAATCCTCCGGGTTCAAGTCTTGGAAATCCTTGCCGCGGAGCGCGAACTTCTCGATTTCCGCCAGCGCTTCCGAATCCCGCTGCGCTTCCTTGAGAATGGCCACTTCCAACAGGAGATACGTGTCCGCCGTCTGGCCGGCCACCCGCTCCGCCCGCACGCCCTCGATCAGGGCATCCAACTTGCCCAACGCCGTGTACAACTCGGTCATGCGCGGAACATACTCGCGGGCGAAATCCGGATTGGCGCGCCACAACTCCTCGTACAGCGCTTGACTCTCGGGCAACCGCCCCTGAAGGCGCAAAAGCTCCGCCAGATCCCACCCCAACTCGTCCTGGTGGCGGGGAACCACCTCTTTGCGCAAGACGTCCAACTCCGCCGGAGTCAGTTTTATAAATCCGGAATTTTGCAGGATCTGCTTCAGCACGTCCACCTGGATCGCGGGCTCGGATTCCCGGTACACGTTCCAATAGATCTCGTTGGCCGCCACGTACCGCCCCGACCGTTCCAGGCAGTTGGCGTAACGCATGACGTACAAGCGGTAGGTTTGCTCGACGTTGGCATCGCTCCGATCGGTCAGGAGGTCCATCAACTGCTTGTAGTACTGGGCTGCTTCCTGAAACCGCGCCTGCGATTCCTCCACCATCCCCAGGCTGCGCAGCACATTGATCTGTTTGTCGTAACTCCCCCAGTCCGGAGATTGCAGGATGCGCTGGTAATAGTATTCCGCCGTGACCGGATCGCCGGAGGAATACGCGAGCCCCGCGGCCGTGTACCATTCGTCCAGGCTTTCTTCCGCCGCCGGTGACGTAAGGGCGAATACCACCCCCAAGCCCAGGGCGGCCATCATGACTCGAAAAGGCGATTTGACATGAATCATCTTCTCTTTCATCCGTTGCGTGACGGCATTTGTCAAGGAATGATCTGTCGCGGATATGGCATCTTCTTGAATCCTCTCCGGGAGCGGGAAGGAATCTCGGTCAGAATCAGGATGGTCAAAATTAACGAGATGATCAAGATAGATGGATTCCCCGCCGCGCGCCAACACCTCTTTTTTGGTTTTTTCTCCGAGTGAGAGAGATTCACCTTTCTCCCGCCCGGAGTCAGCCTTCAACATGGAGTACGCTCACTATTCATATCCTGTTTCCAACGGGAATACGTTTTCTATCATCGGACCGGCTCACGCTTACTACCAACGGTTCCCGCGATGAAAAGTAATGGTACGAGAATGGTATGTGCATACGGGGATAAACCCAAGGCGTTCGGGGAAGGCGTGCGGATGGGAGGGGCGCCGCGCGCTGGCTGTCCGGATCAATGATGCAACAGGACCGCCCGGCTGACATGGCGCAGGATGGTCTCCGTGGTGCTCCCCAGCATTAATTCACGGATGCGGCTGTGCCCGTAAGCGCCCATGGCCACTAAATCGATGTTTTCCGCTTGGGAACAATCAATGATCTGCTCCGTAGGATCACCTTTGCGGTGCAAAAAGATTTCCTTCATGTCATACGCTTGCAGGTATTTCACCGCCTTGCCCGCGATCTGCTGGGCGGCCTCTTCATTGTCATGGACCACCAGCAGCCGCAGCGTAACACACCCCTTGGGACACGCGGCGGCCAGATGCACCGCCGCCCGCAGCGCCCGGATGGAATACTCGCTGCCGTCGAAACAAACCAGGATGTGTTGCAATGTCCGGTAGTTGTGCGGCGTGATGATGATGGGAATGCTGGAACGCCGCACCACGTTTTCCAGGTTGGATCCCAACAAGCCCTTGGTGTATTCCGCTCCCGCCCCCCGCTGCCCGGCGAACAACAGATCCGCGGCCTGGGCTTCCTCCAGGATCACTTCGGGGACCAAGCCGTCCCGGATCTCACAGGCGCAGGGGATCTCCATCTTCCGGCATTCCGCTTCCACCCGCCGGAGCACATCATCCGCCCTTTGTTTTTGCCGTTCGAACAACTCGGTGTTTTCAATGACCGTTTCGTCGAATACCGGAGGGAAATCGGCTGTGGGGTAATAATAAGGATACACGATCGCGATTTCCTTGCGGTCCAACACGCTCAAGCCGGTGATCTTCGCCCCCAGCAGCTTGGCGTACTCCAGGGCATAGCGCGTACACACTTCGCTGTACCGGGACGAATCCACCGCCAACAAGATCGATTTAAACATCCTGCCTCTCCCTCAATCTCTCCACTGGGTCACACCATGGGAAATCCTGGAATCCTCTTTTCCATATATCGTAACACGATTCAGAGGAGGAATACAGCATTTTTCCCGGGATTGGATAATCCCTCCCCCGTGGTTTGGGGGGAGGTGAGGTGGGGATTGTTGGCGCCGGGAATGCGGGAATTCCTTTTGCCGCCGGATGAGGGTGAAAATAGTCATCTCCATCGCTTGGGAACACCGGATTGGTATTGTTCCGCCCGATAGGCCCGCCCATGCCGGATGAGCCAGAAACAGATTTTTGGCTCATCCGGCAAGGGCGTACTTTTTTTCCGATCGCCGATTCGCATCTCTTCGAAGTGATCGATGAAAACCACTCCCAAAATTCCCTCTCCCTCGGGGAGAGGGCTAGCGTGAGGGATTTTTTGTAGGGGTGGACCTTGGGGTCCGCCCTCATCCCGGAGTGAATGAAATCGATTTTACCTCAATATGTACGCACTTCTCGGATGAATCCGATTTTTCTCCCCTCGCTTAAAATCCCCCCAGTACGAGATTGCAATATATCTAGAAGACATCCGGGATAAGCAGGCGGGAAGGGTCGCGTATCGGAGGGGACGGGGAAGAGACATGGAGGAGGGAGATTTCTATCAATTCCATTTTTATAAAATAATTACAATACGCCACCAATTGTTACACACCGCTTGATACTCTTTTCTTTTAGACTAGATTAAATAGGATGGCATCGAATTCCAGGTTGGTTCCCTAAGGATTGATCACTGTGCTTCCGCCCTATCCCCGCGAAGAACGCCGCCGTACTCAGGAGAAATGCCTCTATTGCACCACCGACTATCTCACCGTCACCGCGGGCGTCATCCTGAATGAAAGCGCCACGGGGATCTTGTTGGAAGCCTCGAGCCCGTTGGAAACCGGGAAACAGATCTGGGTGTTGCCCGCCTATCACGAGACGCTGCGTCCGGAGTCGTTATCCACTCATGAACTGATCAATCATCCCCTGACCCGGGTGGGGGTGGTGGTGCGGTTGGAAAGCGGCAACCGGGCGGGAATCCAGTTCAAGGAAGAACCGGACCGGCCGCAGTACCGCCGCTGGTACCGGGGTAACACCACCATCACCAGTTTTTTCATCAAGCACCAAGGGGTTCTCGCCTATACCGGCCCCTTGACCCTCGAGACGGCGTCCTTGACCGAAAAGATCATGTCGCAAGCCGCTGGAGTGACGGAGCTGCTGGTCTCCTGCCACCAGATCGACCAGATTCAACGGACCGCGTTCACGGTGTTTTTGTCCAGCTTGCAGGCGTTCGAGAAGAAAGGCATCACCCTAACCATAGTCACCGGGCCGTTCTCCTCGGCGTATTTTCAAAAAAGCCTGGTCCTGCCCGGTAGTTACATCTGTTACGTCTCGGAAACGGGAGCCGGAGCGCCGCCGGCCGAGAGCGCCCCGGACAGCCCTGCCAGTCAACTGGGAAGCGCCAAAAGCGGCATTCTGCTGGTCGCCCGCAGCCTGACCACCCTCAACCGCCTGGAGAAGCCGGTCAAAAACCAGGACATGCCGGTCTGGAAGCTCCAGGGATTCGGCAGCGCGGTGAAACTGATCGCTTCCGAGCGGGTCCGGTTCGTGGTTGTGGACATCGATCTGGAATCGTGCGGGACGATCGTCCAATTGAATCAGTTGAAGAACGCGCCGCTCGATCCCGTGCCGCCGGTTTTGGCCATCGGACCGGGCTACCTGGCGGCGCTGGTCAAGGAAGCGCTTTTCTTGCCGGTCAGGTTCTACTTGAACAAACCAACGACCGAGCGTGAATACGCCGCCGCCATGCAAACCATGTTAACGGAAACCGTCAACGGGGCGATGGCGATCAAGAACCAAAACAGGAAATAACACGCCATGATTCAACTGGAAGAAAACCAGCGGGGGGAATACAACCTCGTGACGCTCAAGGGCGAAGGGCCATTGGACGATATCGAGGCGCTGGAACAGCATTT
Source organism: bacterium (assembly GCA_041946805.1). GTDB lineage: Bacteria > Hinthialibacterota > Hinthialibacteria > Hinthialibacterales > Hinthialibacteraceae > JABLXU01. The sequence continues at coordinate 6,992 of JBHGBC010000081.1, read as the reverse complement.
CAAGACGATCCTCGCCCGCAATCCGTCCGAGATCATCCTGGACCTGGGCCACATGGAAACCCTGCCGGTCCATTTCGCCGTACTCCTGTTCCGGCTGGGGAAAATTCTCCTTCCCGCGCAGGGGAAACTGCAAATCTACAACATGCCCTCCAGTTTCCGGTTCATCCTCGAGACCGCCCGGCTGGATTCGTATTTCACTTTCCATTCCTCATTGGATTTCATCCAGGAATCCTCCTCCCAGCCCCCCTCCGAAAAAGAACCGCCCAGCCCCACCAAACCGGTTTTGTATCATGTATTCCATACCGAAGAACGGAAAGCATGACCGGGGGAAGTCAATGTCCTGCCACAAATACCGGCCGAATTGACATCCATGAGGAGACGAGAACTCCAAGGCCGATACGATCGGCCGGCGTGCGGCATCCCAGGGGGGAATGAAAACAACCTGAGGGAGTGAATGATTTTGCTATCAATCCCGCCGGATTGGTGTTTTTTTACTGAACCATGGGCTATCGCCTTCGGCTATTCACATAACCCGCTCCGGGAGACCCCTATTCACTACATAAATGAATCATCCAGTGTGAATTCCGATTAAACCGGCCTATTATCCCCCCAAAAACCATCCAGAATATTGCGGAAACATCAGGCCGGAGATCCGCTTCGGTTCTTCGCCTTGTCATCACAGATTGGATTTTCTAAACTGCGGGGATTGAGAACAGGAGTGAGGACGCAAAAACAAAACGCGGGGCCATGTGAACCAGCAGCAATGAACAATCCTCTTCTCTTTCTTTCATACCCGCTTCCCACGGACGGAACTTACGAGAACTGGTTTTCCACCGTGACGAAGTGGCTCCGGGCTTTTCAGGATTTCGGGATGGAGGCCGCCCTGGAGTATGCCGTCGAACGTCCGGGCCGGGGGGCCCCCAGTCCGGAACAACCCACCATCGAGCAGATCGACCGGTTGTTGCAACAAGCCGCGGAGGCGGGCTGCGGATTCGGTTCGATCCACATCCCGGCCGATCCCGAAAAACCGGAAGAGAGCCTGGGGGATGAGATTTCCACCGTCGATGGGTGGGCGGACCTCGCCTCCTACGCCGAATTCCGCGCCGCGCGGATCACCCTGGCGCGGCCGGAAGCCCTGTCTCAGCCGGGTCCCCGCCAGGTCCTGAAAAGCATCATCGAATACATGAATGACATGGACTTGCAAGTGATTCTGGATTCCACCCCGTCCTCGCTGCCCTGGGGAATGGAGTTCAGGGATCAACACGCCATGCAATTAAAGCATCCATTGGGTCTTTGCCTGCCGTGGGACTGGGTAAACGCCGCCGAAGGATCTCCATTACCCACGCCCTACATCGCGGCGGTGCGTTTCGATGCTCCCCTGCCGCTGAATCCGGGCGAAATCACACGCCGGTACCGGCAAATCGAATCCCGTTTCGGTGAATTCAAGCCCATCCTGGTGGTTAGCCCGCAGAAGGGATGAGCCAGAGGATTCAGAGGGGGAGGGGATGCAGGCTGAAGGCCTGATCCACAAGGACAACCTACACGAATGGCGGTTAGAAAGAGTCCAACGTGGAACGCATGATCCGCAGCCATTCCTCCACCCGTTTGTCATAGGCGTGTTCGCGCGATACCCGTTCCCGGCCCCGCTGGATGATCTTTTCCCGTTCCTCCGGATGGGCCAGGTAATAAGCCGTCTTGCGGCGCAGGTCATCCAGATCGCTCCAATACACCGCCTCTTCTCCGGGAATAAAATAACGCCCGGCGGCCGGAACCCAATCGGACAGGAGAAATCCGCCGGCGAGAGGGGCGTTGAAATCCCGCTGGTTCAGGCTTCCCCGGCATTGCCGGCTATGGATATTGAGATTGACGGCCGAGGAGGCAAAGACCGCGGGCAACTCGCGCGCGGGATCGATGGGCCCCCCGTAGCGTCCGGCCAGGGGCGTATTCTGGAGGAGGGGAAGCCAATCCTCGTTGCCGTAAATCCTCAGATCGAAATCGGCCAGCGCCTGGACTACCCGCAGCCGGTATTGGTTGTTGGCCTCCCAATAGAGGTAATGGGCCACGGGCGGGGTGATTTGGATCCGCTTGCCGGGCGCGATGGGATATTCGCCCGCCAGTTCGAAAAAGGTTTTATGGCGGGATTGGAGGTGGAGATCCACGAGGCGGCCGACGTAATCCCGCATTTCGGAGGAAAGCCGCGCCCGGCGTTCTGACTGATCGATCACGCCGCCGACGAAACTGACCTCGCAGGCGTAGCGGGAATCCCATGCGCCCGGCGTTTCGAGATCCGCCGCCAGGGGGAAGAAACCGCACACATTCGGCGTGAATTCCCGCAGGTAGTCCAGGTAGGTCTCATCGAAGCTGAAGACGTGTTCGAGCGGTTCGAAGGGGCGGTCCACAAAGAAATGGGGATCATCCAGATACCAAACGAATTTCCGGGTGGCATAGGGCCGGCGCTCACGGGGAAGCTCGAGATAGTCATAAAACTGCCCCGCGGATTGATTGATCAGAAAGATCCAATCCGGAGCGTTTTGGTCAAGATGTTCCCGCAAAACCGCCTTGGCGGAGGCGTCCAGCAGGGGGACCTCGGCCAAGGCGACGGTCCAGCCGAGTTTTTCCAAGGCCTGGAAAATCCGCCGTTTGAACAAGCCATAGCCGCGGTCGGAGCGGTCACAGTACGACCAGGCGGAAGTCATGCCATATACCTTTCCAATCTTTCGCGCGAAACTACAATAACTGAGTCAACTTGGTTCACTTCACACGGTTCGATATATTGACCCAATGCAACATGATCGAATCCATCACGATTCCAACACGGAATGGACCCCATTCTGAAACCCGAGATTGATCATTGTGAATTCGGTAACGAAGAGTATTTTCGATTTTCTGGCCAGTATTAAGCTGGCCGTCATCCTGCTCATAACTTTCGTGATTCTGCTGAGTTGGGCCACGATCCTCGAATCGAAAACGAGCACGGAAAACGTCCAGCGCCTCATTTATCAAACCCGGTGGTTCGATTTTCTGCTTTTCATCCTGGGAGTCAACGTGTTTTGCGCGGCCATGAGCCGTTTTCCCTGGAAGAAACGCCACACCGGGTTCGTGATCACCCACCTGGGAATCCTCATCATCCTCACCGGCTCCATGGTCACCCGGAAGTTCGGCATCGAGGGGCAGTTGATTCTTCAGGAAGGGAACACCTCCGATTCCATCCGCATCAATGAAACCGTATTGTCTGTCAAAGCGCCACGTTTAAACGCCCAGGTGGAGTTCGATCCCTGGTTTCTCGACCGGCCCATCCCGGAAGGGAAGGAAATCCGGTATCCGGTGGGGGAAACGGGGATCGTCTGCTACGTGGAACGCTATCTGCGCAATCCGCAGCCTGTGCGGCATGTCACCGGCGGCGGCGCGGCCGGCCATCCCGCCATTCAGTTGGGACTGCACCAGGCCGGGATGAACGAGGCCAGCCTCGGGCCCTGGCTGATCGCCCAGGATCCCGCGCAGAACACCATGAGCCTGGGGCAGATGGCGCAGGTCGTGTTCCGGCGCGTGGAAACGCCGGCGGAGTTGGAAGCCGCCCTCGCTCCCCCCTCGAGCCCAACGGCCCAGCCGGCCGGGCAGGTGCTGCTGCTGCAAGCGGACGGCTCGGTGGCGCAAACCATCGCGCTGGACGAATTGCTGCAAGGGCCCAAGACTTTTGAATGGAATCAGAAACAGTACACCGTCCAGAACAAGGATTTCATGCCGCGGGCGGCCATCCAGGATGGGAAATTGATCAACCGCGAGGAGGGCGCGCTGAATCCGGCCATCCGGTTCACGCTCGAAGGGCCGGATGGGACCGAAGAGCACCTGGCCTTCTCTGAATTCCCCGATTTCGGCTCCATCCACGGCCAAGCCAATCCCAGCGGCCTGAACGCGCGTCTCGTGTATCCGAAAGATTCGAGCGCCGGATCATCCAACCAGGTTACCATTCTGGAAGCGCCGGACGGCGGGCTTCATTACCGCGCCACGAACACGGCGGGCGGATTTCTCACCGGGAAAATTACCCTCGGGGAAAAATTCCAAACCACCTGGCCGCAGGTGATGTTGTCCGTGCAGCAGTACATCCCCAACGCACAGGTCACGGAGGAAATCGTCGACCAGGGTCTCGACGCACCCGGCCCGCATAACCATCCCGCCCTGCTGGTCCGGGTGGAATACCAGGGACAAAGCGCGTCCCGGTTTGTTTCGTTCGATAATCCCGAAACCCTCATGCCCGGCGGAGAACCTTGTGTCATCGAGTTCGGGCGCAAGCGCTATCCCCTGGGCTTCGCGATCCATCTCATCGACTTCCAAGCCCCGCGTTATCCGGGTACCAACCGGCCCGCGAAGTTTCAGAGCCTGGTGAAGCTGATCGATCCGCAAAACCAGATCGAAAAAGAGACCCTGATTTACATGAACAATCCACTGGATTACAACCAATTCCTGGTCTATCAATCCAGTTACATCGAAGGCCAAAACGGGGCGCCCGACACCTCGATCTTCAGTGTCGCCCGCGCTCCGGGAACACCCATCATTTATATCGGCTCCATCGTCATGTGCCTGGGCATGGTCGTCATGTTCGTCTCCCGCCGCAAGGCCCGGGCCGTCATTCCCCCCGTATCCCTCTCCCAACAGGAGGCATGAATCCCTTGAAACACGCCATTTTCCTTACCTTGCTCGGTCTGACCGCCTGGACCGCCCAGGGGATCGAGTACCCCATAGGCCTCGATTTCGATTCCCTGCGCGGGATCCCCATCCAGGATAACGGGCGGTACAAGCCCCTGGATACCTTCGCCGGCGAATCGCTGCGCGATATCACGGGCCGGTGGAAATTTGAAGGCCGCGACCCCTTGGGCTACTTGCTGTCCTTCATGACCAGCGAGGACTGGTACAACGAAAAGATCGTCCGCATCGACTATCAGCCCCTCAAGGAGGCGATGGGACTCGATCCCGCCCAGACGCATTTCTCCTACAACGAATTGGCGGCCAACAATCAGTTCCGCGAACTGCTCGACCGGGTTTCGGAAAAGCACAGCCGCAACGAGGAGAATTTCAGCCGGCTGGAAAATGAAGTTTCCAAGTTGTATCACCAGCTGACTCTGTTCCAATCCATCCAGACCGGCGAGGCGCTGGCCGTCGTTCCTCCCCTTGGCGATGATGTGGAAGCCGCCTGGCTGTCGATCAATCATCCCCACGGCTATTCCGCCGAAACCCAGGACGCACTCAAGAAAACGTTTCTCCAGGTGCTCGCCGCGGTCAAAAACCAGGACGCCGCGTCGCTCACGCAGGCGGGCAGCGAGTTGAAAACCCAGTTGGCGCAATTGAATACCGCCCTGTATCCCTCGTTGACGCTGATCCAGCGGGAAATCGATTACAACCAAACGCGGCCGTTCCTCAACTCGTGGATTTACTACTTGACCGCTTTTTTGTTGCTGTTGGTTTCGTTTTATTTCACCAACCGGTATTTGTATTGGATCTCGGTGGTCACGGGCATCATGGGCTTCGGCTATCATACTTATGGCCTGATCATCCGCAGCCTGATTTCGGGCCGCCCGCCGGTGTCCAATATGTATGAATCGGTGGTTTTCGTGGGCTGGGGCATTATTCTGTTCGCCATCGTCTTCGAACTGATCTACCGCCAGCGCTGGTTCGTCACCACCGCCTGCGCCCTGGGCGTGGGGATGTTGATCATGGCCGACATCCTGCCGTTCGATCCCGACATCGATCCCCTCGTCCCCGTCTTGCGCAGTAATTACTGGCTGATTATCCACGTGCTGACGATCACGCTCAGCTACAGCGCCTTCGCGTTGGCGATGGGGCTGGCGCACATCAACCTGGGAGTGTACTTCTATTTCCCCCACCGGCGCGACCTGCTCAACAACCTCAGCCTCTTCCTGTACCGCGTGTTGCAGGTGGGCGTCGTGCTGCTGGCTGCGGGCACGATTTTGGGAGGCGTGTGGGCCGCCGAATCCTGGGGCCGCTTTTGGGGCTGGGATCCCAAGGAAACCTGGGCATTGATCTCGCTGCTGGGGTACATGGCCATCCTGCACGCCCGGTACACCGACTGGGTCGCCAATTTCGGCACGGCGGTTTGTTCGATCCTCGGCTTCGGGTTGATTTTGATGACCTGGTACGGCGTGAACTTTGTCCTCGGCACGGGGCTGCACAGTTACGGATTCGGCTCGGGCGGCGGGTGGTACGTGACCGGCTACCTGGGATTCGAGATTCTGTTTTTAGCCGCCGTGTCGTGGAAATACCTGGCCTCGCAGGCCGTGGTCAGCGATGTGACCGCCGCGCGTCCGGCGGTGGAGCCGCGATAAAAAACGCCGACTCACCTTATGCGATTCCCCGCCGCCTCACCCTGATTTATGCAAGGCGCTAATTGTTTAGCCTGAGTTATATTCCCTCTCAATCACAGATCGCGGCAGGTATAGGTGATTGGGATTCTCCTGAAACGGAAAAAATCCAAAATGTGAATACAATTGGCGCGAGTGATTATCCTTCGCGTCCACAAGAAACAATGCCCAGGCGATTTCATTCCTCAGGCAACGCAACAGGGCGTCCGTGAATAGATATTTACCTAACCCCCGGCCCTGAACTTCGAGAGCGGCTGCGAGGCGGCCTGACCGGATGGCGGGGACATTCCCATACCGCGGCTGTTTTTTCTGGATATCCGCCGGGAGAGCGTCGAGAGGCACCGCCGCCATGGACAGCGAATAGAATCCAACCGTCTTGCCGTCCGCTTGTCGGAGCGCCACCCAAATCGTGGCTATCTTCCGGCGCGCATCTTGGCCGGCGCGCCGCAGAAAATATTCATTGAGTTCCTGCACGCCGCAATCAAAGCCTGACCGCTCATGGCGCGGATTGAACAACTCGATTGTGTAAACGGATGAAAAATCAAGCCTGCCCGTCCTGTTGTTTACGCCAAGCCATCAATTTCTTGAATTTCGCGGGGGTGGAGGGTGTTTTACAGA
>JBHGBC010000080.1:0-26229 GCA_041946805.1 bacterium | reverse complement strand
CACCATCAAGTACTCATTTCCCGGATGAACCATCGAATGTGGCTCGATCGAGCCAAATTCTTTCAGCCCTGTTTTCATGGAAAAATTCAATCAATTAAACCACTCCTTCTTGCTCCTCACGGCCGTCGCCTCCGCGTTGGCCGCTTACGGCATTGGAGCGTTGATCCTGCAGCATTTCCCGAATTCCGCCGACGAGCACGCCTATCTTTACCAGGCCCGGTTGTTCGCGGAAGGCCGGATCACCGCCGCCGCGCATCCCGCCCAGGAATTTCTCAATCCGTTCTTTATCATCACGCATAACGGCCGGGTGTTTTCCATCTTTCCCCCGGGGTGGCCGCTGATCCTGGCCCTGGGAGTGAAAACCGGCCTGGAGGACTGGATCAATCCCCTCCTCGCCGCCGCCACGGCCGTGGTTCTCTTTCAGGTGGGGAAAATGGTGTCCGGACCGCGCGAGGCCTGGCTGACCGTGCTGTTCGCGGCCGTCTCTCCCTTTTTCCTATGGAACAGCGCATCGTATTTTTCGCATCCCGCCTGTTTGTTGGGTGTGCTGATTACGGTTTGGTTTCTGCTGCTGGCGGACCGGGCCGGGCATCCGGGATGGGCGGTCCTGGCGGGGGCCGCCTTCAGTTGGACGTTTTCCGTCCGGGAGATGACCGCCGGGTTGCTGCTGAGTTTGCCGGTCCTGGCGGCCGTTTACCGGTCACCCCGGCGGATGAGGTTTTTGGGTGGTTTTCTCCTGGGCGCGCTGCCCGGACTATTGCTGTATGTTTGGTATAACGCCGAACTCACCGGACGCTGGTTCTGCCCGGCGCGGTACTTGCTCGAGAGCGAGCGGCTGGGCTTCGGCGAGCGGCGCATCACTCTGTTCGACTATGTGGAAATTCAAACCTACGGTCCGCGGGAGGCGGCCACGCATCTGGCCCGCAACCTCGGCCGCCTGTTGCTCTGGACTTTTCCCGGAATGCCTCTGCTGGCGGCGCTGGGCGCATGGAAAGGACGGTCAGATCCCTGGATCCGGACTTTCGCGGCGGCGGCGGTTCTGTTGCCCTTGGGGTATGTCCTCTATCCCGCGGAAGGAGGCAACCAATACGGCCCCCGGTTTTACTATGAAAGCCTGGGTTTCTTCTCGCTGCTGGCGGCCCGGGGAGTCAGCCGCGCCGCGCTGGATAACATCCGTTGGCGGCGGATTGGCCGGATGGGATTGATCGGGGGGATCTTGTTTTCCGCCGCGGCGGGTATAATGGAGAGTCGTTTCTACTATCGGCAAATTTACGAACGGCGCATATTGGAACGGCTGGTAAAATACCACCGCTTGCGTCACGCCGTGGTGATCGCCGGATCGCCGGCCGGAGACATGACCCAGGGCGATCTGATCCGCAACGCGCCCGATCCCGCCGCGGCGGAGGTGGTCTACGCGTGGGATCTGGGCGAACGCAACATCATACTGATGAAGGCATTCCCGGGCCGTTCCTTTTACCGGTTCCTCCGGGATCCGGAGAGCGGGGTGTTTTACCTGAGACAATACGCATCCCGACTTGGAGAATAAAGAGCCTTCATGTAGACTTACTAATTAAAGAAATTAAAGAGAAATGAAGCGTAGGTTTGACCGGCGCGGCGCTGGCCGCCAGGAGGCGACATGGAAGTGATCACCACCACCACGGTTCCCGCGATATCCATCGGCGGGGAACAATACACGCGGGATACCGCCCGGATTTCCGTGTTCGACCACGGATTTCTGTACGGCGACGGTGTATTCGAGGGCATCCGCATCTACGGAAACCGGATTTTCCGCGGCGAACGGCACATGAACCGCCTGTTCCGCTCGGCCAAGATCATCAACCTGAATATCGGCATGTCGAAGCCGGAGTTGATCGACGAAATCCGCGCCACCGCCCGGGTGTGGGCGGAGACCAACGGCGTGGACCTGGCCGCCAACACCAATCCGCTCTACGTGCGGCTGGTGGTGAGCCGGGGCGACGGCGACCTGGGGCTGGATCCCCGCAAATGCCCCGTGGCCAAGGTGGTGGTTATCGTGGACCGGATCAAACTCTACCCCAAGGAAATGTACGACACGGGCTTGACGCTGGTCACCACCGCCATCCGCCGGAACCTACCCGACGCGCTGCCCCCCCAGATCAAATCGCTGAATTACCTGTGCAACATCCTGGCCAAGCTGGACGCGAACCGGCAAGGGGCCGCCGAGGCCGTATTCCTCAACCACATGGGCTACGTGGCCGAAGCCACGGCCGACAATCTCTTCATCGTGAGCCGCGGCGAGGTGATCACCCCGCCTGTCAACGACGGCGCCCTGCCCGGCATCACCCGCGAGGCGGTCCTGGAACTGGCCGCCACCCTGGGGATTCCCCACCGCGAGGATCATGTGTCGCTGACCGACCTGTTCAACGCGGATGAATGCTTCCTGACCGGCACGGCGGCGCGCGTGGTCCCGGTGGCGGTCATCGACGGCCGGACCATCGGCGCGGGCAGCCGGGGGCCCATCACCTCCCGGCTGATGGAAGCGTTCATCCGCCTCACGGAAACCGACGGGGTGTTGATTTAAGGGAGTCGGATGGGAACGGACGAATCGAGCCGCTGGTTGAGGTTACACGAGAGAGAGGATTTCGGGTGAGGTGTGTGAAGTCGCGGGAAACGAAAAAAGAGGGTGGGACCATGATTTGTGAAATATGCAAGAAAAACCCGGCGAAGATTCATATCACACAGCTAAAAGACAACAAGAAATACTCGATCCATATCTGCCACGATTGTTCGCATGAATGCGGAATCGAAGGCGCGGCCATCAATCCCGGCTTCTCCATCGAGGATTTTTTGTCCGGCGGCTTCCCGGGCAAGGCGGAAACGGCCGCCGAACCGGTCACGCACCAGACCTGCCCCGCGTGCGGCCTTTCGAACGGGGGATTCAAGGAAAGCGGCCGCCTGGGATGCGCCGTCTGCTACGACACCTTTTGCACCGAGTTGAAACCGCTGCTGCAAAAAGTCCAGAAGGAAATCAAACACACGGGCAAGGTGCCGGGCAAAGGCAACATCCAACTGGTCCTGCGCCGGAACGTATCGGATCTGCGGATGCAGTTGAAGGAGGCGGTCAGCCGCGAAAACTACGAAACCGCCGCCAAGCTGCGCGACCAGATCCGCCAATGGGAAAACGACTTGTCCAAGTACGAAAACCAATAAGCCATCCCCCGGACGGCTGTTTTCCGGGCCGCTCCCGGAAAGACACGTAGGAATCATGGAACTGCCTAAATCATTGGTCTCAGAATGCGGCTGGCTTAAAGCCGGGACCCCTTCGGATGAGCGGGTCGTGAGCAGCCGGATCCGCCTGGCCCGGAATATCGAAGGCATCCCCTTCTCCCAATGGGCTTCGTCCACCGATCTCAAACGGATCGCGGAGACGGCGCAAAAGGCGGTGCGGGCCTCGCCGCTCCTGCATGCGGCCGATGTCCTCAGCATCGAGGACCTCGAACCGGTCGACCGCCATTTTCTGGCCGAGCGGTACATGATCAGCCGCGAACTGGCCAAGAGCGGCATCGAGCGCTACGTGGCCATCCGCCCCGGCCAGACCATCAGCATCATGATCAACGAGGAGGATCACCTGCGCCTCCAGGCGCTGCTGGCCGGCTCCAACCTGCGGCAGGCGTGGGAGCTGATCAACACGGCGGACGACGAACTGGAAAAGCGCATCACCTACGCCTTTTCCAACACCTTCGGCTTCCTGACCGCCTGCCCCACCAACGTCGGCACCGGCATCCGCTGCTCCGTGATGGTCCACCTGCCCGCCCTGGTCATCTCCCGCCGGATCGAAAAGGTCCTCGCCGCGGTCACGCAGATCGGCCTCACCGTGCGCGGCCTCTCCGGCGAGGGCAGCGAGATCGCGGGCAACCTCTTCCAAATATCCAACCAATGGACGCTGGGAATCTCCGAGCAGGACACCATCACCAAGATCGAAAAGATCCTCCAGCAGATTTTGGAACAGGAACGCCGGGCCCAAGACCAGTTGATGGAGGAAAACCGGCGAGGCATCGAGGACCGCGTCTGGCGCGCCTACGCCACCCTGCGCTACGCCCAGGTGATGAGCTCCAACGAAGCCATCGAACTCATCTCCTCCATCCGCCTGGGCCGCGCCGTGGGCATCCTGGACACGCCGTCGTACGAAAGCATCAACGCGATGATTATCTCGGTCCGGCCCGCCCATCTGCAAAAACTGGCGGGACGGCCGCTCACACCGCCGGAACGGGACGAATGGCGGGCGGAGCTGGTGCGCAACTGGATCCAAAACGGGGATTCTGTAAATACCTAGGGCGAAGTGTTCTGTCATCCATGGGCATCCACCGGGCCGTGATGATCCGCCGCGCCGGAACGACGCCGGGGCCGGACGGCCGGTTCCGGCCGCGTCCTGAATACAGGATCTGACACGAAAGCCAAAGCAGGAGTATGAACCGATGATGTTTGACCGGCTGACCGAACGAGCACGGCTTGTCATGAAACGGGCCAAGGAAGAAGCCGCCCGCATGGGCAGCAGCCACGCCGCCACCGAGCACATCCTGCTCGGCCTCATCGCCGAGGGCGAGGGAGTGGCGGCCACCGCCATGCGCAACATGGGCCTCAACCTCGAATCGCTGCGCATGGAAATCCAGAAAAACATCACCCGCGAATCGGGCGGCGGGGGATCGGACAGCACCATCTCCCTCTCCCCCAGCGCCAAACGGGCCATCGAATTCGCCTACCAGGAAGCCCAGGCCTTCGGGGTCAACTTCATCGGCACCGAGCACCTGCTGCTCGGCGTGATCCGCGAAAACGAGGGCCTGGCCGCCCGCATCCTGGCCAGCCACGGCGTGGACCTCATCAAGGCCCGCAGCGAAATCCTCCGCCTCATGGGCGGCGGGCCGCAGGAAGCGGTGGCGGCCGGCAAGGGCAAGAGCAAAACCCCCGCCCTCGACGCCTTCGGAACCGACCTGACCGAACTGGCCTCCATGGACAAGCTGGATCCCGTCATCGGCCGCCAGGATGAAATCGAACGGGTCATCCAGATCCTGTGCCGCCGCACGAAAAACAATCCCGTGCTGATCGGCGAGGCCGGCGTGGGCAAGACCGCCATCGCCGAGGGCCTGGCCCAGCAGATCGTCAACCGCCAGGTCCCCGACCTGCTGCTCAACCGGCGGCTCATCACCCTCGACCTGGCCGGGCTGGTGGCGGGCACGAAATACCGCGGCCAGTTCGAGGAACGCCTCAAGGCCGTGCTCGAGGAGATCCGCCGCTCCAACAACACCATCCTCTTCGTGGACGAACTCCACACCCTGGTGGGGGCGGGCGCGGCCGAAGGCTCCATGGACGCCTCCAACATGCTCAAGCCCGCCCTGGCGCGCGGCGAGCTGCAATGCATCGGCGCCACCACCCTGGACGAATATCGCAAGTACATCGAAAAGGACAGCGCCCTCGAACGGCGCTTCCAAACCGTCATGATCGACCCCCCCTCGGTGGACGAGACCATCCGCATCCTCGAGGGGCTGCGCGACAAGTACGAGGCCCACCACCGGGTCCGCTACACGCGCAAGGCCATCGAGGCGGCCGCCAAACTCTCCGACCGCTACGTCACCGACCGCTATCTGCCCGACAAGGCCATCGACCTGATCGACGAGGCGGGCTCCCGCGCCCGCCTGCAGGCCACCACGCGGCCCAAGGAACTGCGCGAGATCGACGACCGCATCGAGCAGATCATGAAGGAAATCGAGGCCGCCACCGTGTCGGAGGAGTTCGAAAAATGCCTGGAACTCAAGAGCCAGCGCGAGGAATTGCGCGAAAAGCAGGCCGAACTGACGCGGGAATGGGAAGAAGCGCGCAGCCGCCCCGGCCAGGAAACCATCGTCGACGACGAGGAGATCGCCTACGTGGTCTCCAAATGGACCGGCATCCCCATCATCAAGATCGAGGAAAAGGAATCCGAACGCCTGCTGCGCATCGAGGAAGAACTGCACCACCGGATCATCGGCCAGGAAGAGGCGATCAACATCGTCGCCAAGGCCATCCGCCGGTCCCGCGCCGGATTTTCCAACCAGAAACGCCCCATCGGCTCGTTCCTCTTCCTGGGCCCCACGGGCACGGGCAAAACCCATCTGGCCAAAACCCTGGCCGAGTTCCTCTTCGGCGACGAGGACGCCCTCATCACGGTGGACATGTCCGAGTACATGGAGAAATTCGCCGTTTCCCGCCTGGTCGGCGCGCCCCCGGGATACATCGGCCATGACGAAGGCGGCCAACTGACCGAGAAAGTCCGCCGCAAGCCGTATTCCGTCATCTGCCTCGACGAGATCGAAAAGGCGCATCCCGACGTGTACAACATCCTGCTGCAGGTGCTGGAGGACGGGCGCCTCACCGACTCCACCGGCCACAAGGTCGATTTCCGCCACACCGTGCTCATCATGACCTCCAACATCGGCTCGCGCGAAATCACCAACCGGGTCTCGCTCGGTTTCTCGCCGCAGAAAGACACCCTCGACTACAGCACCATGAAGGACCGCATCCTGGCCGAGCTGAAGCGCGAGTTCCGGCCCGAATTCCTCAACCGCGTCGATGAAATCGTCGTCTTCCACGAACTGGAGCGCGACCAGGTCATGCAAATCTGCGACATCCTCATCCGGGACGTGCAGGACCGCATCCTCCCCATGGGCTACAAATTGGTGTTGACCGACGCCGCCAAGTCGTTCCTGGTTGACAAAGGCTACGATAAGGCGTATGGTGCACGTCCGTTAAAACGCACCATCCAGAAATTCCTCGAAGATCCACTCTCCGAGGAGGTGCTCCGCGGGCGCTTCAAGGGCAATCAGGAAATTCTGGTGGACGCCGGGGAAAACGAGTTGCTGTTCCGGGAGGCTTCGCCGAAGGAGGTGGTCGTCTGAACCAGCGGTCTCTTATCATCCATCTAGGGTTATTCACCTTGGTGCTGGCCGGTCCCAGCCTTTCGACCGCGGAAAAGATCGTGGAGGTCCTGGTCGAGGGCACGGTGCATGTGGACAAAAAAGAGGTGTTCGAAGTCATCCAGACGCAGCCGGGGGATGAGTTGACCTCCACGGCCACGGCCATGCGCATCCGGGATGACTTCCGGGCCATCTATGCGTTGGGATATTTTGAAGACGTAACGGTTTCCGAGGAACCGGCGGCGGGCGGGAGAAATTTGATCTTTGAAGTCGTGGAAAAGCCCCTGGTGGCGGATCTGCGTTACGAAGGCAACCAGCGGTACAAGGCCAAGAAACTCAACGAGGAAATCGGCTACACCCCCAAGCAACGGCTGTTTTATGACGAATCCCTGGCCGACAAGCTGAAAACCAAGATCCTGGCCTACTACACCGAAAAATCGTTTCCCCACACCGAAATCACCTTTCGCACCGAGCCGGCGAAAGAGCCTGGCACCGTCTTCCTGATCTTCCAGATCAAGGAAGGCGAACGCTTGCCGGTCAAGGAAATCGTTTTCGAGGGCAACACGGTCATCCCCGCCAAGGCCCTGCGCAAGCGCATCCAGACCAAGGAGTCGTTCTGGTTCATCGTCAAACACCAGTACGACGAAGCCATGGCCGAGCGCGACTTGTCGATCATCGAACTGGCCTATCGCGATATCGGCTACCTGGACGCCAAAGCCACCAAGGATCCCGTGGAAAACATCGATGGGGGCCTCAAGATCACCTTCCGCGTCGAGGAAGGAAAACCCTATACGGTCGGCAACATCACGGTCGAGGGCAACACCATCTTCTCGCAGGAGGAATTGCGCAAGCCGATCACGTTCCGTCCCGGCGATCTCTTTTCTTACAGCACCCTGCAGATGGACCGCCTGGCCATGGTGAACCTCTACCGGGCGCAAGGCTACCTGGACACCACCATTCCCTTCCAACTCAATCCCGACAAGGATAACCTGGTGTGTGACGTCAATTTCCAGGTCAACGAAAGCACCCGGAAATACTTGGGGAAAGTCGAAATCCAGGGGGTGGTCTCCCTCGCCGACGGCACCGTGGTTCCCACCGAGGAAGGCGAATTCCGCACCAAGGACTTCGTCATCCGGCGGGAAATCGAGCTCCAAGAAGGCGATCCGCTCGATTGGACCCAGGTGATCGAAAGCGACCGGAACCTGGTCAATCTCGACTACTTCAAAACCAAGGGCCTGCCCCAGCCCGGCCAGACCAACCTGGTCCCCGGCTTCATCCGGCAACCCCTCATTTCCGATCCCAACACCGAAAACCTGCTGCTGCAACTGGAGGAAAAACAGACCGGGGCGCTGACCTTCGGCGGCGGCTTCAGCACCGCCTTCGGCCCGTCGGTCTTTTCAACCCTCTCCGAACGGAACCTTTTCGGATACGGCATCCGCGGTTCGCTCACCGGCGAACTGGGCGAATACCGCAACCGCGCCGTCCTGAATCTGTATGAACCCCACCTGTTCAACACCGATTACAGCGGCGACCTGGACGTCTATTACATCGACCAGGACGGGTACGGCGGGCGCCGGTTCGACGAACAACGGATCGGCTCCGGCCTGACTATCGGCAAAAAGCTGGATGATGAGCTGTCCCTGCTGTTGGGAATCAAGGGAGAGCAAACCGACATCTCCCCCGATGTGGGCGAAGGCGTGGTTATCGACGAATCCACCCTGCCCGAAGTGTTCCAATTGGGTGAAAACACCACCACCAGCCTGTCGCTCGGTTACATCTACGACAGCCGCGACTTCCGGTTGGATCCCACGACGGGCTTTTACAACCGCTCCACGCTCGAAGTGGCCGGCCTGACCGATAACGAATTCATCAAATGGCGGAATCTGGTCAATTATTTCATGCCGGTGTACGAGCGGCTGGTCCTGGCCCTCTCGGGCCAAATGGACTTGGCCTACGCATATGGCGATCCGGGCTTCATCCCGCTGCAGGAACGGTTCTTCGTGGGCGGTTCCAACTCCATCCGCGGCTTCGATGAAGGCGGAATCGGGGAATACGCCGATATCCGTTACATCAGCCCCACCGGCGGTTTCCGCACCTACCTCGGCGGCGAGGCGGACTTCGTGGGGAACGTGGAATTGCGTTACCCGATCACGGAAATCTTCCAGGCGGTCACGTTCGTGGACATGGGCACGAACTGGCCGGAAATCGGCGACATCAATCCCGCGGACTTCCGCTTCAGCACGGGCGTGGGCATGCGGGTGCGCATCCCCGGATTGAACGCCCTGCTGCGCGTGGATTTCGCGTTCCCCATCCGCAAATTCGACGAGGACGACACGGAGTTCTTCCACTTCAGCTTCGGGCAAAGTTTTTAAGCTCCGGAATCCGGACGGACCACGCGGGGGGTGTGTTTTGCCGGGAAGCCGGATAGAATAACCGCAGCGATTTCATGCATGGGAGGTATCGACATGTTCTCTTTTCGGCCCTTGGTTCGTTACGCCGGCTGCCTGGCGGTTTGGGTGATTTGGTTCGGCGCCCCGGCGGGATGGGCCCAATCAGCGCAAATCAAGCTCGGCTTCGTGGACTTGCAACGGATTCATAGCGAATGGATCGAATACAAGAAAATATCCGATGAATTGAAATCGATTTACACTTCGAAAATGCAGGAGTTGCGCAAAAAGAGCCAGTCGATTCAAAAAGAATGGGAAGGCTTTGAATTGCAAAAGGAATTGCTGCCCTCCGAATCGGCCAAGCAGCAGGAAGATTCGTTGAAACTCGAAGCCAACACCTTCCGGCAGCAGCTCGAAACGGAAGCGCAAAAGTGGGACCAGGAACGCGAAAAGCGGCTCGAGCCGCTCGTGCAGAAACTCAAGGCCACCATCGAGGATATCGCGAAGGAAGAAAAATATTCCTTCATCTTCAGCCGCAGTTATCTTTTTTATGTCGATCCCAAATTTGACATCACGGATAAAGTGCTGGCTCGCGTCAACAAAAAATAGAAACGACCGGTAGGTTCTTTTCCGTGCTGACCTATTCCCTCAAAGAATTATGTGATCTCCTGGGTGAAACGTTCGAAGGCGATGGCGCCGTCCTCCTGAGCGGTGTCGCCGAAATCACCGCCGCCAAGCCGGGCGAACTGTCGTTCGTGGCCAATCCCAAGTATGTCGCCAAGATCCCGGAATCCCACGCCTCCGTCCTCATCGTCCCCAAAGACCTGGAAACCGGCTTCCGCCCCGTCATCCGCTCGCCGAATCCCTACCTGACCTTTTCCAAGGCCTTGTACCTGTTTCATAAAGACCTGCGCAAGACCGCCGGCGGAGTGCATCCCACCAGCCATGTGGCCGCCAGCGCGCAACTCGGCCGTGACGTGACCGTCATGGCCAACGCCTTCGTCGGGGAGGGCGCCCGCATCGGCGGGGGCAGCATCCTCTACCCCGGAGTCTTCGTGGGGGAAGGCGCCGTGATCGGCCAGGAAGTCACCTTGTATCCCCACGTTTCCATCTATCCCGGCTGCGCCGTGGGCGACCGCGCGATTCTCCACGCCGGCTGCCGGCTCGGTCCCATGGACGTCACCCCCGCCCCCGGCGTCCCCGCGCCGGTGGTATTGGAGGCCGACGTGGAACTGGGGGCCAACGTGGTGGTCTCGGGCCTGCCCCAGGCCCCCACCCGCATCGGCGAGGGAACCAAGGCCGACAACCTCATCCAGATCGGCGCGGGCGCGCAAATCGGCCCGCATTGCATCATCGTCGCGCAGGTGACCATCGGCGAACACGTCACCTTGGAGGAGCGGGTCACCATCGCGGGCCAGGTGGTCATCGCGCCGGGCGTCCGGGTGGGGGCCATGGCGCGCATCGGGGCCAAGAGCGTGGTCACCGGCGATGTGCCGCCGGACGCCGATTACTGGGGCGCTCCCGCGCAGCCGCACCATCAGGAAAAACGGATGAAAGCCAATATCGCCCGCCTTCCCAAACTGTTCGAGAAAATCCGTTCCCTCGAGGAACGGTTGACGGATTCCGATCCGGAACCATGAATCCCTGGATTTTCTTATCTCAAATCAGGTATTGAATCCCGATGGTCGAATATCAAAAAACAATCGCAGGGGATGTATCCATCAGCGGCGTGGGGCTCCATACCGGCCAGGAGACCACCATCACCTTCAAGCCCGCCGAGGCCGGCGCCGGCATCCGCTTCGTGCGGGCCGATTTGCCGGGAAAACCGGTGATCGAAGTGAGCGCCGACAACGCGGTCCTGGAGGAATCCCTGTATCTCACCGCGCTCGGCAAGGGCGAAACGCAAATCAAGACCGTGGAACACGTCCTCGCCGCCTGCACGGGCCTGGGGATCGACAACATCATCCTCGAAGTCTCGTCCAGCGAGCCGCCCATCAGCGACGGCAGCGCCCAGGTGTTCGTCCAGGCGCTCCGCGGCGTGGGGATCGTCACCCTAGACCGCCCCAAGCAGTTCATCGAGGTGCAGGAACCCATCTGGCTCTACGAGAACGGCCTCGAACTGGCCATCATCCCCTCCCCCCGCCTGGAAATCACCTACAAAATCGACTACGACCATCCCGCGGTGGGAATCCGCTCCGCCTCGTTTCTCATCACGCCGGAAGTGTTTTACGAGAAGATCGCCCCGGCGCGGACGTTCTGTTTCCTCAAGGATGTCGACATTCTCCGCCAGCAGGGGAAAATCAAGGGAGGCAGCCTGGATACCGCCATCGTCATCGGCGAGCACGATTTTCTCAACGAGCAACTCCGCTTCGAGGATGAAATCGTCCGCCACAAGATTCTAGATGTGATCGGCGACCTGACGCTGCTCGGCAAGCCCCTCAAGGGTCACGTCATCGCCGTCCGCTCGGGACACGCCTTCAACATCCGCTTCGTCCGGAAAATCCTGAAAACCCTGAACGGCCAGGCGCAATCGCCGGAACAGGATCAGGTCCCCCCCTTGCCCATGGATGTGGTGCAAATCCGCAAATTCCTTCCCCACCGCTATCCCTTCCTGCTCATCG
The DNA here is from genome assembly GCA_041946805.1 of bacterium. Taxonomy (GTDB): domain Bacteria; phylum Hinthialibacterota; class Hinthialibacteria; order Hinthialibacterales; family Hinthialibacteraceae; genus JABLXU01. Next base: position 14,295 of record JBHGBC010000080.1, on the reverse strand, counting down.
ACAAGGTGGTGGATATCGATTATTCCCAAATGAAGGTCGTGGCCATCAAGAACGTCACCCATAACGAGAATTTCTTCACCGGCCATTTCCCCGAGGAACCCATCATGCCGGGGGTGCTGCTGATCGAGGCCATGGCTCAGGCGGGCGGCGTCCTGCTGCTCTCCCTGAACGAAAACCGGGGCAAGATCGCCTATCTCGTGGGCGTCGATCACGCCAAAATGCGCCGCAAGGTGGTTCCCGGTGATCAGCTGATCATCGAGACGAAATTCACCAAGATCCGGAAGAAGGCGGGCAAGGTCCAAAGCACCATCCACGTGGACGGCGTCCTGGTCGCGGAAGCGGAACTGTTCTTCTCCCTGGGAAACGACGCCTGAATCCGGTAAACTGAAAAACGGCCAACCCAGACTCTCATGCGATGCGCTGGACTTCGCGGCGCAAACGATCCAAAGGACCAGGAACCGCCTTGACTTCAAGAAAAGGAAGAAGAAAGTCTATGACACTGGTTTCGAACTCGGCAAGTGTCCATCCTCACGCGGAATTGGGTGATAAGGTGGAAGTGGGTCCCTATGCGGTGATCGGCCAATACGTCAAGATCGGGGATGGAACGCAGATCGCGCCGCATGCGGTCATCGAGGGCCACACCCTCATTGGACGGAACTGCCGCGTGGGCGTGGGCGCGGTCATCGGGAGCGAACCGCAGGATCTCAAATACCGGGGGGACGAGAGTTACGTCATCATCGGCGACAACACCACCATCCGTGAATACGCCACCATCAACCGGGCGACTTACGCCGGCGAAGCCACGCGGGTCGGCAACAACTGCCTGGTGATGTCCTATTGCCACATCGCCCACAATTGCGTGCTCGAAGACCGGGTAATCATGGCCTCGTTCGCCGGCCTGGCGGGACATATCCTGGTCGAACAAAACGCCATCCTGGGGGGATTGGTGGGGGTGCACCAGTTCGTGCAAATCGGCCAAAACGCCATCGTCGGCGGCGGTTCCGCCGTGCGGCAGGATATCCTGCCCTTCACCGCCAACGGGGGAAATCCCTGCAAGCCCTGCGGCCTCAACACCGTCGGCTTGAAGCGGCACAACTATTCCCCCGAGCGGATTTCCAACCTCAAAAAAGCCTACAAGATCATCATGCGCTCCAAACTGACCGAGCAGGAAGCCATCGAACGCCTCCAAAATGAACTCGGCCATGTCCCCGAGGTGGCGCACATGATCCAGTTCATCCAACGCTCGCAACGGGGCTTGGCCCGCATGTAAGCAAGCCGCGGCCAAGATGCCGGGTGTGCTTTGCCGCAGGTTTACAAGCCGTAGTTTAAAACCTGCGGCTACCCATCCGCATCCCCCCGGGGATGAATTTATTCTCCCCCAACAAACCGGTTTTCTTGCCCACCGCCTTCTTTCCGGAAGTCATCCCCGCGCAAGCGGGAATCCAGGGCCATTGGTGATAGGCCCTGCCGTAGGGCAATGTGGATCCCTTTCGGAGATGAAACGCTTTCTCTCCAAGGCATGCCCTCAACACCTCCGCATATCCATCTGATCCAGCAGGAATCCTTGTCACGTATTACTTTTCTGTCATGAACACCCGGGTCTTCTTGTCCTGCCGGTCAGGTTTCGGTACCGTATCGAGCAAATGGTTCAGATCAATGAGGTGTACGGCCAAATCCAAGCGCGTGGCAGAAAGAGATCCGGCATGTTGCCCACTCCACTTATTACCCATCGCGGATTCCGGATGACCGCGCCGTCCCGGTTTCCCCTCCTTTTGTTCCTGTGCCTCTCGTGGCTTGTGCCGTTGGAGTGCTTCACGGCGGATGAAGCAGGCGCCCCGCCGTGGATTTTCTATTCCGTCAAGCACTACGGGGCCTCCGGCGATGGGAAACAGATGGACACGCAGGCCATCCAAGCCGCCATCGGCGCGGCGGCGGAGGCCGGCGGCGGCACGGTGTATTTCCCCGCGGGAACGTATCTCTCCGCCACGCTCTTCCTGAAGAACCGGATCACTCTTCACCTCGAGGCGGGCGCCACTTTATTGGGCAGTCCGGATCCGGCCGTTTATCCGGAAACGCGGCCGAAAATCCGGTCCTACACGGATAACTACGTCACGCAAAGTTTGATTTACGGGGAAGATCTGGAAGACGTGGCCATCACCGGGCGCGGGGCGATCGACGGCCAGGGCGCCGCCTTCCAGTGGAAAGAATACCGGCGCCGCCCTTACATCATTCGGCTCATCTCCTGCCGGAACGTGCTGATCGAAGGCGTCACGCTCCGCAATTCCGCGATGTGGATGCAACACTACCTGGCGTGCGAGAACCTCACGGTGCGGGGCATTTCGGTCTTCAATCATGTGACTTACAACAACGACGGGATCGACGTGGACGGCTGCCGCGCGGTGCGGATCGCGGATTGCGTGTTCGATTCGGACGACGACGCCCTGTGCCTGAAAAGCACCACCGGCCGCCCCACGGAGGATGTCACCATTACCAATTGCGTGTTGAGCAGCCACTGCAACGCCTTCAAGATGGGGACGGAATCCAACGGCGGCTTCACGGATATCACGGCCACGAACTGCGTGATCCGCCCGCCGCGGTATTCGCGCTCCACCTACGGAAATCAACGGGGCCTGGCCGGCATCGCCCTGGAGATCGTGGACGGCGGCGCGCTGGACCGCGTGTCGATCTCCCATTTCACCATGCAAGGGATTTCGGCGCCCATTTTTCTCCGGCTGGGCAACCGCGCCCGCCCCTATGAAGCCGGGATGCCGAAGCCGGCGATCGGTTCCTTCCAAAACGTCCAGATCAGCCACATCACCGCCACCGGAGTTTCCCATATCGGCTGTTCCATTACCGGATTGCCGGAAGGAAAAATCAAACACGTCACGCTCAGCGATCTGGATCTGGAATTCGAAGGCGGGGGGACGGCCGAGGACGCGCGCCGCGACGTGCCGCTTAAGCCCGAGGCCTATCCCGAATCGTCCATGTTCGGGGTGCTGCCCGCGTATGGATTCTATTGCCGGGATGTGGAAGGGCTGACCTTCCGTTCCATCACCCTCCGGCGGGCCTCCCCCGACGCGCGCCCCGCCCTGGTGTGCGGCGCGGTGCGGGACCTGGTCTTGGAGGACGTGGCTGTCCAGGGGCCGGAAGCCGAATTTCCCGCCCTGGCGTTCCAGAGGGTGGAAAACGCCTGGCTGCGGGGATGCCGGGCTCTCTCGCCCCTCGCCGTGTTTCTGCGGGTGAGCGACGGGACACGGGACGTAAGCCTGACCGGCTGCGATCTGCGGTCCGCGCGGAACGCCGTGGAATTCGATCCGCCGGAACTGAAAACCACCTTTTTTGAATCATCCAACCACCTGAGTCATTAAAATCATGGAAAACATCAACCAACCACGGGGATGGTACCGGTGGCGGATCTGCGGGTTGCTGTTTCTCGCGACGACCATCAATTACATCGACCGGCAGATCATCGGCGTGCTCAAACCGGAAATTCAGACCGAACTGGGATGGAGCGAAATCGAATTCAGCAACATCGTCTTCTCGTTCCAACTGGCCTACGCCATGGGTTACGCCTTCGGGGGACGGCTCATGGACCTGATCGGCGTCCGGGCCGGCTACGCGCTGGCGGTGTTGTTATGGAGCCTGGCCGCCATGGCCCATGGGTGGGCCCGTACAGTGAGCCATTTCTGCGGGGCGCGGTTCGTATTGGGCCTGGCGGAAGGCGGTAATTTCCCGGCGGCCGTCAAAACCACCGGCGACTGGTTTCCCAAATCAGAACGGGCCTTCGCCACCGGCCTGTTCAACGCGGGCAGCAACGTGGGGGCGCTGATCACCCCGCTGATCGTGCCGTGGATCACCATCCGCTACGGCTGGCCCACCGCGTTCTTCGTGACCGGCAGCCTGGGTTTGTTCTGGGTGGCCCTCTGGCTGTGGCTGTATTACCCTCCCGAGCGGCATCCCCGGTTATCGCCGCAAGAAATGGCCCATATCCGCAGCGATCCGCCCGATCCGCCCACGCAGCTGTCTTGGCCGGCCCTGTTGCGGCACCGGCAAACCTGGGCCTTCATGGCGGGCATGTTCATGACCAGCCCCATCTGGTGGTTTTACTTGTACTGGATTCCCGATTTCCTGCACAAGCAATACGGGCTGGATTTGATCCACCTGGGGCCGCCGCTGGTGGTGATTTATTTGATGACCGACGTGGGCAGCATCGGCGGGGGCTGGCTCTCATCCATCCTGATTCAACGCGGCTGGAGCGTGAACGCGGGACGCAAAACCGCCTTGCTCGCCTGCGCCTTGTGCGTCGTGCCGGTCTTTACCGCGTCCATGATCTCGAACTTATGGCTGGCGGTGTTCGTCGTGGGCCTGGCGGCTTCCGCACACCAAGGATTTTCCGCCAATTTGTATACCTTGGTTTCGGATACGGTCCCGCGGCATTCGGTCAGTTCGGTCGTCGGCATCGGGGGAATGGCCGGGGCCATCGGGGGCATGGGCATCGCCAAACTGGCCGGCTATGTGCTGGAGTATACGGGCAATTATCACATCCTGTTCGGGATCGCCTCATCGGCTTACTTGATCGCCTTGTTGATCATCCACATTCTGCTGCCGCGGTTGGAGTATATGACCCTGCCGGAGGATCCGGAGCCTATCGGATAATCCGCCGCGATCCGGGATCCCGGCTCACGCCCCCGGGAAGCCGCCATACGGGCGGTCCAGGTGGCCGGGGCCGAAGCGGTTGATGTCGCCGTTGCTCACCAGGCCGTTGGTGGCGTCATAGCGCATGCCGTATTCGTTGTAGCGGTTCGGGCCGATGCTGCGGATCTGGTACCGCACCACGCCGGCGAACGTCTCGTCGTTCTGACCCCCTGTCCATTGATTGGGATAACCGGTGTAGATGTTGAAATCGGCCACCAGGTTCCAATAGATCGGCGCCGGATCGGTCTGCGTGGTGATGAAATAGAAGGGATCGTACTCGTGGATGAAATTGAACCGCCCGGGGATGGCGGGGGCGAAGGGATCGGGATTGAGAGAGGCGATGTAGCTGACCGGAGACGTCAACAGCCATATTTTCTCGTAGGGAGGGTATCGTCCCCCAGCGTCCAACTGGTACATCTCCATGGCGGTGGCGTACGAGTTTTGATCGGATTCCACGCGGGCGATCTTGGCGCGGATTTGCGCGTTCAAAAAGTTGGGCACGGCGATGGCGGCCAAAATCCCAATGATCGCGACCACGATCAACAACTCGATCAAGGTGAAACCCCAGGTGGTTTGCGGCATGAACGGTTCTCCTGTCGGTTTTTCTCGAACTATCGGATTACAATTATCATTCCGGCCGCCATTGATAAAGTGCATCCCCGTAGGTTTGAACCGGGGGCACGCCGTATTTTTTGATGTATTCCTCATCGATGAACACCGCGAACGTGGTCAGATGGCGGATTCCCCGGCGGCCGTAGGTTCGTAAATCCGCCCGCAAGGTGGACGGAGAAAACGGCAACGGCTTCGCGGGCCTGGTCCATTGGGAAAACCGGGAAACGTCCAGCCAATATTCCAACGCCTGCGCGTTCTCCGCGCCGAAGACCGCGAGATTCGCGTCGAGCGCCTCGAGATTTCGCCTCTGCGCCTCATCCTCTCCGGATTCGAAGGGGATGTCGTACCGGCGGTGAATGGGCGCGAATTCCAGAAAGACGCCTGGACCGGGCTGGACCTGGCGGGGCGGCTGCAACGAATTCGCATACGCCAGATGCGCCAATTGGGCTTGGGAATCCAGGGAACGCAACGCTTTTACGAGGTAATTTTCCAGGATCAACGCCTGATCGCTGTCCCCCAGCTCCCGGCACTGGGAGCACCGGCACCAGGGAAGCCCGTCATCGCCCCAAAAATAATAACGGTGCGTCGCCGGCTTCAGGATCTTGGCGATCCGCAGGGCGTTTTCCGCGGCAATAGCCAAGGCGGCGGAAGAATGGACGCACAGATTCGCGTCGGGATTCCGTTCGCCTTTTTCATCCATGCGGAACAGAGAGGGATCTTTGGAAAACAGATCCCGCGGCAGCAGTTCGCGCATGGCGTGCAGTTCATATTCGGCCTGGAGGCCTAATTGATTCCATTGCTCCAAAAACCGCTGGCCGGACGGCGACTGCATAAATTGGATGACATGGGCGGGCGATTGGGAATGATGCAGGCTGATGGTGGTCAACCGGGCGTCTTTCGCGGCTTCCGGCCAGCCGGTCCAAGTGAAATCCCCGGGCGTGAGCACGACGCCGCGGGTTTGAAAGAAGGGCTCTTCTAGCCCGGTTTCCCCTCGCGCGAGGACCGCCGCGGCCCCGGCAGCCAATCCGGCAGCCGATCGCGCCAAAAACCTTCGCCGGGAGAGTGTCTCTGGGGTGTAGTTGATCATGGTTCATTCCTTACGGATCATTTGGGGGAGTACAATCATCGATCGATTGCGATTATTTACTCGATTGCAGAGAAAAAATGAATATCGCCCTTTCCGGGCTACCCTCACCCTAACCCTCTCCCAGAGGGAGAGGGAATCGTTTCGCGTTCTCATTCACATTCACACCACGAATAAAGCACGGTGAAAGCTCTGTATCTGTATTCGGGTAAATAGTCACGGAATATGTTGCTCGCGATACCTATTCGTCTTGTACGTCCTTTGGGATCCACCCAGCCGCCTCGCGGTTTCTCACCACCGGATGGGATTGTACCCGGGGTGCGTCTCGAACAGCACATCGCCGTCACTGACCAGGCCGTTCGACGTCGAGTACGAAACCCATTTGTTCGAGTTGGGGTAGTTGGCCAATTCCAGGGTGTCGTCTTCCCGGTCCGGTCCCAGGCTGGCAAGCGCGAAATCCTTTTGTGTTCCGGTGGAAACGCGGTTGGCTTCCACGAATTCATAAAAATTGTGCTCATTGACAAAATTCACTTTTTCCTTGGGTTGAAAAATATCGATGGGCACGCTGGGCAGATAGGCGACCGGCGTCGTGAACCGATGCCAGGCTTCATACCATCCGCCGATCACCCACGCGTCCGGCAACCGCCCGTTGCCATCCATCCGGTACATCTCGAACGCGGTCCGGATCGAGTTGAATTCCGACTGCACCCGGCCGATTTTGGCCCGGATTTGCGCGTTCAAGAAGTTGGGCACGGCGATCGCCGCGAGAATCCCGATGATCGCCACGACAATCAGCAATTCGATTAACGTAAATGCGTATATCCGGCCGCTCATGTTTCTCCCCTCATTTCCTCTTCAATGCCGCCAAGCTCTTGCGGTATTATTGATCATTACAAGCACAGGATGGAATGCCAGCCCATGCCGGGAGGTTCCGCCGATGACCGCTTCGCTTCGCTCCTGCTGGAAAAATTGCGCTGTGGCGCCCGATCCCGAAATCGAGCGGATCGACCGGATGGAGGACGAACTTATTCCCCTCTCTCCCGGCGTGGCGAAGATACGGGAACTCATATCCTGCCTTGAAATGTGCCATCACAAAGCCGGCCGCTGGATCGACAATGTTCTCGCCGCCATTGCGTCGGGAGAGAGCGCCAAAGGGCTGGGGACGCGCGCGCCCGATCAAGTCCATCCAGTGGAAAACATCTGGCAAAACGCCTGCGCGGCCCTCATGGCTTGGTGCGCGGGTTGTCCCGCCGCTTCCCTGGATATGAACATCGGCCCCATCCCGGCCTCTCAACTTTTGGACGGTCTGGGGCCGCGTTCTCCACTCAAGGAATGGCAAACGCAGCGGGTGGCCGAGAGAATCCGCTCCTGCATTCATTGGCCGCGCTCCGGCGAGGATCCATCCTCCCAATACCGGTGGATATTGTACAATCCGGCCGGGACGGACGCCATGTATTTTTTACAATGTCCGGACTATTACCGCGAGCAGGAAGAATTCTGGCTGGCCACGGCGAGAACCATCCTGCAGGACCGGATCGACGGCCATCCCGCGGAGATCTCCCTGGGCTTGGCCATCGACATGCTGTGGCCCTGCCATTGGCGTTTTATCGATAATTTGCGCATCGTTCTGGACGCGATCGGCGGACGGCTCCAACTGGATACTCCCTATGCGGCGTGCGGAAGAAATATCGGCCTGCTGCCCACCCATGACCAGATGGCGATCCTCAGCCACACATTATTTTATTACGCGATGGGCGGGGGATCCGGGGAGCAAGCGGATCCCGCCATTTTAGCCCGCTTGGGCGAATCCTCCGCTGTCAAATCATGGCTGGCCGCGTCACTCGGCAAGACCATCCGGTTGCAGATCAATCCGCCCGCCGATATCATCGTCTTGTCGGCCCTGGAAGGCCCGGATTGGATCCGGGAGTAGCCGCTGACCGGAACCATTTACAGGTTAGCGGCAGAGTCATATGACGGAGCGGCCAAAAGTCACTTGATGGGGGTGCAGACATTTTGTCTGCACAAAAAATGGTTGCAGGCGGGACGCCTGCGCTGCAATATATGGATCATCTCAGGATTATTGGCTCATCCAGCCAGTGCGTACTTTTTTTCAGATCGCCGGTTCGCATCTCTTCGAAAGGATCAATGAAAACCACCCCCACAATTTCCTCTCCCTCTGGGAGAGGGCCAGGGTGAGGATTTTTGGGTAGGGACGGACCTTGGTGTCCGCCCTCATCCCGGAGTGAATGGATTCGATTTTACCTCTTTATGTACGCACTTCCCGGATGCGCCTTGAATACGAGTTTCTCAATCCTGCACGCACTTGCCGGATGGACCATGAATCAGATCTTCCATTCCCTTTGTCAGTGGATCGCGGCAGGAAATTGGCTCCTCCGGCCGATGGGTGGATTTTCAAGAGGATTATCGCTGGCCAATGGATTCAGCCGGCTTTGCCCATTATTCAATGCTTTCGCGGCTGAACCTGAAATAAACCGGCCGGTTGGGCGTATAAGCCTTCGTGATCCAGGACGAAGCGGGAGGGCGCGAACCTCGGGCCGCCTCCCGCCCCCAGGCAGGCCTGACCGGTTGACGAACCACCATCATTCGTGTGAAATAAGCTGCAAACAACCTGCGCGGAAGCACATCATGGATCAATTCAAATAGGCTCCACCAATCCATGTCCCTTGCCAGCAAAGGGGCCAACAAAAAGGAGATAGGTATATGAACCGCCGATCATTCATTGCACGCGCCTTACGCCCGTGGCTCTTGCTGAGTCTGCTGTGCGTTCTGCCGGTGACGGTTTCGCGAACGGCCGAGTCCCCCTTGGTCACGGAAGAAGGCATTATCGCGGGTGAAATGAACATTGATTTCCAGACGCGCACTCAGCGGGACACGTCGGGAAAACTGGCTGAAGGTTCACCCGCGCAAAACGCCAAGGACATTTATACCTTCGCGTTGAATGTCGCGAAAACCACGGAATTCTCGGGGACCATCACCCGCTTGCCGCGCCTCTTCAGCAAAGTGCTGGGGCGGGAAATGCAACCGGCCGAACTCCACTATGACATCACTCTCTCGGTGCGCAATCCCTCCAACCTGGACCAGAAGCGAGGCGTCGGGAAATGGGTCGGCACGGTCCCCATCGACGAAAAGGGAGTCTATCAACTGGGCGGCGGGAGCGCGAAGGGCAGCCCCCTGCGCATCGCGATCGATACGATCGGCTCGGCGCAGGGTTTTACCGAAAGCTTCAGCGGTCAGCTGGCCGGGAAATCCCCCGAGAAGAAAGGCCTGGTCCCCTATACCTTCTCGCGCCTGGTGGGCGGGAAAAAAGTCAACATCCAGGTGAAAAACAGCGATCCCATGCGGTTTGACAACATCACCCTGGCCGCCGGCCCCGCGCGAACCTATCCCCGGACCACCGTAAACGGCCGCCTGGATTACGATTACGAAACCGGCAACTGGTACACCGACGGCATCCGCTTCCGCTATGCGCTGGAAGGCCAAGACATGGAAGATATGGTCACCGGCTCGATCAAGTGGGTGGAAGATCCCAACCGCGAGCAGAACGGCAAAGGCCAGTACGAATTCAACCTGCGCTTCAACGAGGACAAGAACAAATCCACCACCAGCGAGAGCGACGTGTTCAAGGCCGGCACCAGCGACGAGGAAGCGTTTTTCTTCGTCGACAATTCGGTCCCCAGCCTGACCGGCACCATCGAGTACGTGGACACCATGGCCGCGGGCAGCGACGCTCCCTCCAGCAGCAAGATCACCTACAAGCTGAACGCCAACAAATTGACCAAGCAACAAGTGGTGAACTTCTTCAAACTGTGGTTGATCTGCATCGGCCCCACGAACGACGAATAACCGGTTTCGTTCTTGGAAGCGAAAAAGCCCTCGGTCTTACCGAGGGCTTTTTTTCTGGTTCATCCGGGAAACGCGTACTCGAGATTTGTGCCCAGAATTGAAATCCGGTACGGCTGTAAAGCCATCCCCTGAAGGGAGTCCCCCCCATGCGCGTATGGTTCCGCGTACAAGGCAGAACGAATCCACCACCATCCGGTTTTCCCTCACCCTGATCTTCTCCCATAAGGGCTGATCTGTACCCTCATCTATAAGCTGAAGCATTAGAGCGTTTGCACGAAAACCATCAATTTTTCGTAACTGATTACTCAATTACAGAGAAAGGATGAATTGCGCCCTTCCACGGTTTCCCTCACCCTAACCCTCTCCCAGAGGGAGAGGGAATCTGTTGCGGTCCCCTCTAGGCTCATACTACGAATAAAACATGGAGTAAGTTCTACTTTCGGGTAAACAGTTACAATTTCACAACCTCACTTCTCTGCTCCCTCTCCCTCTGGGAGAGGGCCGGGGTGAGGGAAAACAGTACCGAAATGGCCATCCTTCGGTTGGCAAAAAAACAGGGCCTGAGAACGGGAGGGCGAGGCACGCGCCGAGCCGCATGGTTCCGATACGCCCCTTTCTTCCTATAGCTCACCCGGAGGTTCGCCCTCCCGGATCTGAACTGGGGAGTAAAGATCAGCCCAGAGGGTGAAGGAGGATATCGAGGCGGTCTCCGCGTGTTTTTAAAAAGCAGGGGCATGTGGCCCCGTGCCCCTGCTTTCCAACGGGAACGTTTTTTTCTCGTTCAGCCCTCTATTTCAGCTCCCGCTCAAAAAATTCCAGGATCCGCTGGAAGAGGTGATACTGCCGGTCGTCGCCGCCGATGCCATGGTCGCGCTGGGGGTACACATACAACTCGTACTTTTTGTCCGCCTCGATCAGCGCGTCCACCAGGCTGTAGATGTTCTGAATGTGCACATTGTCGTCGCTGACGCCGTGGGCCAACAGCAGCGCGCCCTCCAACTGCTTCGCGAAGTTCACCGGAGCGCTGGCCTTGTAGCCTTCCACGTTTTCGTCCGGCAGGCCCATGTAGCGTTCGGTATAAACCGTGTCATACAGCCGCCAATCGGTCACCGGGGCCACCGCCGCGCCCGCCCGGAACACACCGGGGATTTTGGTCATCGCGGCGCAGGTCATGTAGCCCCCGTTGCTCCAGCCCCAGATGCCGATGCGGTCTCCCGCCACGTAGGGCAGGCTCTTGAGGTACTCCACGGCCAAGCGGAGGTCTTGCAAGGGGATATCGCAGGCGTTGCGGTGGATGGCGTTGACCCACGCCCGCCCGCGGTGCGTCGTCCCCCGGGGATCGAAGCGGAACAGCAGGAATCCCCGGTTGACCATGGCCATGTCCAGGGGACTGCGGTTGCCGAACTGGTTGGCCACCACCCGGCCGCCCGGCCCGGCGTACATATGCAGGATCACGGGATATTTCTTCATCGGATCGAAATCGAAAGGCTTCAGCAGACTGCCGTAAAACGTCAGGCCATCGGCGTTCTTCAGCTCCACGATCTCCGGGATGTTGATCCGGTAAGGGGCGTAGTCTTCCATGGTCCGCTCGCCCAGAATCCGGACGACACGGCCCTTGGCGTCCAGTACCTGGATGCGTTGGGGGACCATAAGGCTGCTGAATGTGTCCAGCGCGAAACGGCGGTCTTGGGAAAACGTCAGATCATGCGTTCCCGGCTCGCGCGTGAGTGGTTGAATTTTACCGCCTTGGAGAGACACGGAATAAAACTGCGTTTCCAAAGGAGACTGCTTGCTCGCGTTGAAAAAGACCCGGCCCTTGGCTTCATCGATGGGCAGGGAGATTTCCCAGAGGCTGGGATTCACTTCCCACTCGCCTTGGGTCAGCGCCTTCACGTTCTTGCCGTCTTCCGAATAGCGGTAGAGATGGCGGTACCCGGTGCGTTCGGACAGCCATAAAAATCCCTTGCCCTTCTCCAGAAAATAGGGCCCGCCATGCGCGTTGACCCACACGGGATCGTTCTCTTCCAGGATGACGCGGCTGGTTCCCCGGACGGGATCGGCGAACAGGAGCCGCAGTTGGGTTTGCGCGCGGTTCAGGGTTTGCATGGCCAGGGTTTGGCCGCTGGGATGCCAGGCCATCTCGGCGATGTACTCGTACGGCTCGCCGAGGTCGATCCAGCGCGTTTCGCGGGTGGATAGAGGCACGACGCCCAGGCGCACGGTGGGATTCTTGGTACCCGTTTTGGGATACGGCATCATCCGGGTGGCGGGGACGGGATTGGAATAGTCCACCACGGGATAGATGGACACCCCCGCTTCATCGAATTGCAGATAGGCCAGGGTGGTGCTGTCCGGCGACCATTCGAACGCCCGCCAGCTCCGGCGGTAATGCAGCTCTTCCCAATAAACCCAGGTCATCCGGCCGTTGAGGATTGTCCCGCCGCCATCGTGGGTGAGGCGGATTTCCTTTTTCTGCTCAAGATCGTACACATACAGGTCGTTGGCGCGGGTAAAAGCGGCGTAGCGTTCGTTGGGCGAAAAGGTGACATCGTTCTTTTCGCCTTCGGGCAGTTCGGGCCGCGTGTCTTCCCGGAGCCGGTTTTCTTTCCGGTCCCAGGCATACCGCTTGCCGCCCACGTCCAGGCGCAGGCCGCCGGTTTTCTTCAGCCATTCATACCCGTCGATGCGGGCGATGGCGGTGGCGTCTGGGGGAAACGGGCGAGGCGCCAGCGTGGGAGCGATGGGCGCGCCTTCGGGCTGAGACGCCAGGCGGATGATCGCGTCATGCAGCGCGGAGGGGGAAATCAAAAACGCCGTGGCGTCCTGGGCGGGATCGTAGATCACCAGGTGCGGCGCCTCGGTCGCGTACGAAACGAGGTAAGCGAGCCAATGCCCCTCCGTGGACCACTGCAGATCGCGGGGTTGATCGGGAGCGGCCGGCGGGATGCCGAGTTTCTCTTTTTGGTAGATCCACTCCAGGGTGATGTCTTTCCAGCCCTCTGGATTTTCCTCCGCCGGCGCTGGAACACCCACGAAGGTTAGAGACACAAAACAGCAAAACAGAAAATAATACTTCAAACGCTTCGGCCATCGCATGGTGAATCCGTCCTCCTTTGCCAATATCCCAAAAATAATAAAACGTTATCCTCCTGAAAGTGGGGGAAACGCACAATCCAGGACATGTAAGCCCAGTGAAAGGTTTTCCACACACTGGGCCTTCTCCCAGAGGAAGCAGGTATCATCCGCGGGGGTGGGTTAATCCGCGCTTTAAGCCCAACCTACCTCGTCTCGGCATTGTTCAAGGGCATACCATCCGGCGATGGATCGCCGGGGCACGTGGCCACGTGTCCCTGCTCTGTCACAGCAAGGCCGCCGGGTGGATGGATGGAATTTCCGAATATCCACCCTCCTTCCCCCGATTCTATTTTCCTTCACCGCCCGTGATCGCCCACCGGTTCAGGAGGCCGGGTCACGCCTTTGCTGTTCCATTTCACGACAAAAAAGGTCAACGGCTCGGTCCCCGTGTTCACCAGGCCGTGCATGACCCACGGCTCGGTATAGAGCACGTCGCCTTTTTTAGCGGGATACTCCTTCCCGTCCAAATGCCATACGCCGGAGCCTTCCGTGATAACGAGGTATTCCTCCTCGGCGTGGCGGTGGGCGGGATGCAGGGCCTGGCCGGGCTTGATGACCGCCAATGCGGCGAGGTTTTGCGTGGTCCCGAAAGTTTCGCCTTCAAAAAAGACCCGCATCTCCCCCCACTCGCCGGTGTTGGATTTGGCCTGCTCCCATGTGACGATGCCCGAGCGGTTCGGGCCGCCGCCCGGCGCGGCGTCCGCCTTGACCAGGGCTTGCATCCAAATCGGTGAACTGATCCCGGCGGCCGCCAACAGGGCCATTCCCATCCAACGCGATCGATTTCTCATTTCCGAATTCCTTCCGGTAATCTGGATTTTTCATGGACCCGAAGACCGCCAACAGGCCTGAACCATTATGCCACCGGCGGGAGCGGGTGACAAACCACTGCCGGGCGGTGATGT